>CAYGJH010000001.1:0-179276 GCA_964350385.1 uncultured Aquiluna sp.
GGGGGACAAGGGGTCGTGGGTTCAAATCCCGCCAGCCCGACGTTTGCTGATTGACTCCAGTGGGCTTTAGCATTCCAAGCAGATAATATCTGACAACAATTTATGCTGACGGGAAGTCGCGGCATTCTCAGTAGCAATGGGCGGCAAAGTTCCAGGCTCGCGCGCAAGACTTCGGTTAGGTCCCGGCGACAAAAATCGACTCGAGCCTAATGCCTTCGCTTGGCATGACTTGTGCGCCGTCGACAACATCAACTTCAACCCAAGGCTCCGGTGAAGGCATTGAAGGGTACTTTTCAAGAGTTGCATAAAAATCATTTACGGTAACTCCAAAGACGTTGGCAAAAGCAAGGCGCCAATCACTTTCGATATTCATCTCAGCCGAAATGTCGAACAACGCCATTTCGAGCGCTCGCTCTTCTGAGATGCCCTGAGTTTCCTGAAGGAAGTCCACTAGAGCAAGAACTAGAAACGCTGAGCTGTTGTAGTTCACATCGAGCGAGTAATCACGGTCGTAGGTTTCTAGCATCTCTGGACTACTGTTGACCGCGAAAGAAATTGGAAAAAGATTTCTGTCCAGTTCGCTTTTTCCAAAGTGCTGCTGAAGGTATAGCTCCTCAAAAACCTTTGCACCACCTTCGACTAACCACATAGCTAAGCCACCGTTTGCCATTTTGTTGGATGAAATCGAGATCTGGTACAGGTGGAAGTATTCATGCGCAATCACTGAATAGCGGTGCAGGCTATCGTATTCGAACTCTTCCGCGGTGATCTCAAGAGCCATCCACGTATTTACGCCATCACCGCAAATGCATGCTCCGCCCAGATCTTGCCGAAACTCTGGCCATGGATTTGGGGCAGCGCTGCTCCAAGCAAAGACAGGAAACGGTGTCTGAATGCCGCTGACCGTTGAAATGCAATGTGAAACTGGCGTCACACTCTGCAAAACCCCGAAAATCGTGTCGAATTCATTTCTCCACTCGTCTGGAAGACTAGCGTCAACTTTGACTTCGTATTCGAAGGCGATGCTTGCGGAGCGATCAGAAGGGTCACATGGGGTGAGTGCGTCGCCCTCCTCCATCGATTTAGATGAGTCCGCATCAAATGTGCTTGTGTCTTGGGCCTCTTGAGGCTCAGGGGAGTCAGTGTCTTGAATCTCCGGAGACGCCGAGCACCCGATCAAGAGAAGAGAGACGCCTATTGCAAGAATCAGAGTTTTTCTGGTCACAAGACCTCCAGTGTGTCACGGATGCATTAGGCACAACCCTCGCAGAGATTGGGGATTCATGCAATTCACAACGTGACCCAGATTCGCTGAGTGTCAACGAAAGAGGCCATTCTCTTACTCAAAACGCGATCTGCCCAGAAAGCAGATCAGGAGTCAGGCTCTGAGGTCTCTTTCTTCTACCAAACAAAGTCAACCGCGGCAACTTCATTTGTTGGCCGAGTCCTAATAACGGTGAAGGGCATCCAGCATGAAATTCAATCAAGGCTAAATTGACGTGTTCCCCCAGATGTTCCCCCACCTGAGCACATTTCGCTGATGTTCGCCTGTGTTCGTGAGTGTTCGCACCCTGAAAAACACTAGAAAAACGAACACCAGCGAACAGCTACGAACAACCTGCACTTAACTGGGGGACAAGGGGTCGTGGGTTCAAATCCCGCCAGCCCGACCAAATAATCCGTCTAGTAAGCCTGCTTGCTAAGGTGGAAACATGTTTCGGGGGAGACTTAAGAGAAAAGCACTCGCTATTGGATTAGCCTTAGCCCTTTCTGGATGCGCTGCCGCTGAGCCAATCCAGACACTCAGTAACTCACCTGCCTCCTCCACGGAAACGGCGGCAGAGGCCGCTGAAATAAACAAAGTAACGATTCCCGAGGAGCCAGAAAACTCCGATCACGGATATCGACAGTTGGACCCTGACCGCATACCAAGTTTTGGAAAGTGTGAAACTTTTGAGGGCTGGTGGCGAAAAGGACCAGTTGCGGTTAGCTTCGCAGCCCGGGATGCCCTGGGCATAGAGGGAATTGAAGTGTCAACTCAGATTTACCTCAAGAATCAGGATCTTGATGAAGATTTTGACGGGATTATTTGCCTCACCGACCAACAACTCGAAATGTTGGCCGAGGAGGCCTCAAACCAGGATGAATTGGACCAAGGGGAAAACACTGTCGCCAGTAACGGAGGAAACGAGGGTGAGTCTCAAGGGGGGTCTACTGGTGAAGATTCCTCTGCAGATACTGAGGACTCGCCAAGTCGACCCGCAATTGAGCTAATCACCTCAAATCCGCAATCTCCCTCGCCAGTAGAAATGTGCAAAATTCCTGATGGGCGCCCGAGCTACTTGCAGGGATACCCCCGTGGAGCGACGGTAAATGGAGAACAGGTCGCTGGAGGTGTGGGATTTCCTTTCACGGTAGGGCGTTTCCCAATCAAGGGCGAGGCAAACATCATCCTGGCAATGGTTTCTTTTGAGGACACGGAGGAATTTGTTGATCGTCCAGACGAATTTTTAGGACCGCAGTCTCGAAAAATCACTCAATGGAGTACCTTCTGGTCGCAGGGACAGTTCCGTTACAACTTTCAGATAGTTGAAAATTGGGTCCGTATCCCAATGAAGTCAAGCGAGGCAACAAGCAACGATGAGGTGTTAGCTAAGCAAATTCTTGAGCAATTTCCACCCGGTATCGACTACTCAAGCGTCGATGGAACATTTATCTATTGGGCGCCCGGCCTTGTCGCTGATGACCATGACTTTGGCATCCGCGTTGGAAGCAACGAGAACCCGTTCGTAGTCGGGGAGAAGAGGCCAGGCCTTTTTTGGGCACCGAGTAAGTGGCATACCGAGACCACAAACGGAAATCTGACATTGGACCTGAAGATGCGCTACACATGGGCGCATTTGATACACGAGTTTCTCCACGAGCAAGGTTTGAACATGCATGCTCCGGGTAATGGCTGGCAAACCGGCCTAGGCCAAAATCAATATCCTGATCCCGGCAAAGGATTCTTTTCCGCTGCTCTCCCCGCATGGGAACTATTCATCATGGGATGGCTCAGAGATCAACAAATTCATTGCCTCACCGACAAGGATCTTTTGACAGAGCAGCAGGCGATTCTTACCCCTCTTGAAATCAGCGGCGGAGATCGCAAAGCGTTGGTTATCGAAACGGCTCAGAGTGACGAGTTCCTAGTTGTGGAGTCCCGTCGCCCAGTTGGTTACTCGGAGTGGAATGCAGCCGAAAAGGGCATTTTTGTCTACCGGGCTGACCCAACCATCATCTATCAAGATGACCACAGCTCTGGAGACTGCGGAAATGACCCTCGATTCCCAAAGTGGTCTTACTATCTGTTCCCGGACTCTGCACGAACTGACCCATCATCTTGGTGTGGTGATTTCAGGATTGCGCTAGTTCGTGAGGGAGAGAAGGTTACCTACAACGGAATTCAGATTTCCTTGGCCAAGTCTTCAGCTGGTGAGGACGTCGTTTTAGTTAACAAGGTCAGTGATGTAGCCGAGGAATTCTCACTCCCTGGCAATCCAATGCCCGAGTTACCTGCAATTCACGCTACCGATCAACCCTGGCTCAGGACAGAGACCCGTCAATCACACTGCTACTGCTGTGGCTGCACCCCAACACCGGATTCTGACTACTAAGGTCCTTTGTTGACCAAATCTTCTACAAATCAAGCTTTTTGCGCTGATGTTTACCTGTGGTCATGCGTTCATATCCCGCCAGTCCGCGTGCTCTGACCTATGCTAAGAGCCCATCGGCAAAATGGCCTTTGGCGTACCGACCCAGGAGGGCGCGCAATGACGGAAAAAGAATTAGTTCAGCTGTGGAATGACAAGCGTTCCCAGCTGACAAGAGCACAACTTCATTCGGTTATAGCTTTGGCCGTCCTCGTATTTCTGACTATTACAGGAGATCTAGGAGCGGCGACGACGGCGGAGAAACTCTTTGCTGCGGCATTCCTTGTGACTGTCGGTGCTTTGGGCAACCTAACTCAGTTTGCAATCATCCGTGAAGCTCACGGAATTGTCGCGGAGCTTTCGAACCTAGCTAAGTTGGGTCCAATCGGCTCTTCCATTGCCAAGAGTGGCCGCTACTTGTCGATGACTATGACACTAATGGTGCTGTTTAGCGTTGGGCTGATTGGGAGCTTTGCACTGGTGGTTTTGTAGACGCCTAACATCTCCCTAATCGCCAGAAGTGCCGTAAAGCCTGTCGCCCGCATCCCCAAGACCGGGAACGATGTACCCCACATCGTTCAACTTTTCATCGAGTGCTGCGAGGTGGATGCTCACTTGTTTATCGGGCCATTTTTCTGCGATGTGCTTGCTAACCGCATCCACACCTTCGGGAGCACCAAGCAGACAGATGCAGATTGCACTCTTCGCTCCGCGCTCAAACGCATAGTCGAGCGAGTCGTTTAGAGTTCCTCCGGTCGCCAACATCGGGTCGATAAGGATCACCTGGCGTCCGGTCAAATCATCCGGCAGTCGGTTGGCATATGTTTCTGGCTGCAATGTTTCCTCATTGCGTTTTATGCCTAGAAATCCGACCTCGGCATCAGGCAACAGCTTGGTGATGCCAGAAAGCATTCCTAATCCCGCTCGAAGTATTGGGATTATCAGCGGTGTCGGCCGCGCTAGCTTCACCCCTGTTGTTTTGGTGAGGGGAGTCTCAACCTCAACTTCCTCGGTCGACAGTGACTTAGTCGCTTCAAAGGTAAGAAGCGTTACTAGCTCCTCGACTAATTGCCGGAATTGGCTGCTGGAAGTGGTGACATCCCTAAGAAGCGTTACTTTGTGGGCAATCAGCGGGTGGTTGGCGACAGTGATTTCCATTGCATTACTGTAGCCCGCCCTTGAAGTAATATTCTTGTATCACCATGGTCGGAGCCCCGCAGGTGATTATTAGGCGGAAGGCTCCACACAATGCAAATTTCCTTTGAGGTTTATCCTCCAAGAAAACCCGAAGATACCCCGAAGCTTCACGAGGCCATTCTTCGACTCTCTGAGCTTTCACCAGAGTTTATTTCAGTAACCTTTGGCGCTGGTGGCTCCAGCACACGCGACTCTCTGAGTGTCCTGAAATTCATCCGTGATAATTCCCATGCTTCACCCCTGGCTCACCTGACCTGCGTTGGCACCACCGAACAGGATGCAAAAACGCTGGTGAGGGAGTTTCTGGAGGAGGGAATTGTTGATTTTCTTGCCCTCAGGGGGGACCTGCCCGAGGGGGAAAGTTCATTGCCTTCTGGCGCCTTGTCCAGGGCGGATCAACTCGTGAACCTAATTGGTGAAATCAGGCCTTCAGATACTGGGCGCACTGCGGTTGCGGCTTTCCCAAATGGTCATCCAGAATCTGGCAGTGATCGATCCGACATAGCAGCACTCCTTGCCAAGCAGGAGGCTGGGGCGAATTTTGCAATCACTCAGCTGTTCTTTTTCACTGAGGACTATCTAAGTTTTGTAGAGCTTGCAAGAGCCAGGGGAGTCGAAATTGATCTGATCCCGGGGATCATGCCAATTGTTTCCGCCAGCAGGTTGACTCGGGTGCTGGAGCTCACTGGCGAGGCTCGCCCTGAGGCGCTTGCTCGCTCCCTTGAGAGCGCCGACGATGTGGCAGGTAGGCGTGAAGCTGGAATTGAGTGGGCCGCAAGACAGGTGAGCGAATTGGCAGAGGCCGGCGTGAATGCGGTGCACCTTTACGCCTTCAATGAATACGCAAACGTCACCGAGGTACTCAGGCGCTCAGGAGTTGTTTAGTTAGAATCTGGCTATGCAGCTATCTCAGGAGCTCAAGAGCATCCCGAACATGCTCAGCATCCTGAGACTCCTGTTGGTTCCAGTCTTTCTTTGGCTGCTCATCGTTGACCAGTTCCTGATTGCTTTTCTGGTTCTAATGTTTGCCAGCTTCACCGACTGGCTGGATGGGTTCATTGCCCGGAGATTCAACCAAATAACTTCTCTGGGTAAGGTCTTGGATCCATCTGCAGACAGGCTCTTTATTTTGGCGACTCTTATCGGCCTGACAGTGAACGAGATCATTCCTGCATGGCTGGCAATTGTCATTGTTGCCAGGGACATCTTGCTGCTTGTCGGGTACCCAATCTCTGCATCACATGGCTACGGCCCACTTCCGGTTCATTTTCTAGGTAAGGCCGCAACTTTTGCACTGCTGTATGCGCTTCCGCTCTTGCTTTTGGCTGAAGTTTGGCCAACGGCTCAGGCAGTGATATTGCCGCTGGCTTGGGGTTTTGCTTATTGGGGAATCGGACTGTATTGGGTGGCAGGTTTTGTATACCTCGCCCAACTTCGTCAATTGATTTCCCTAGAGCGGCGTTCATCCCCTAACATTTAGTCTCTAGGGGAGGCTAAATGTCCAGGGAATCAGGCAACGAGGACACAGCTAGATTCGCTGGCGACCTGGTGTCGCAAAACTCCCCAGTTTTACTCCCAGAAGAACTCTCGGCCGTTGCAGCGTTGCCGGCTAACTCCGCTTTGCTCATTGTCCACCGCGGACCCGGGCAGGGATCACGATTTCTTCTCGACCAGGACCTAACGGTTGCTGGTCGCCACCCAGAGGCTGACATTTTCCTAGACGATGTAACCGTTTCACGTCGTCATGCGCAGTTCACGCGCGATGGTGGAACCTTCACAGTCAGCGACATGGGTTCGATGAATGGAACCTACGTAGACGGCCAGAGTGCTGAAACCCAGCAACTCATCACAGGCATGGAAGTGATGATTGGCAAGTTCAGGCTCACCTTCTACGCATCAGAGAAAGATCGCTAAATGGAGAATGCTGTTCGCAAGCTCCAAGACCACCGGAAGCTTTACACCATTGGTCAGGTGCTGACGGTACTGAAGCCCGAGTTTGGAGACCTCTCGCCCTCAAAGCTGAGGTTCTTGGAAGATCAGGGTCTTGTCACTCCCGAGCGCACAGACGCCGGCTATCGCAAATATTCCGAAAATCAAATTGAGAGATTGCGAGTCGTGCTGACTCTTCAGCGGGACCAGTATCTGCCACTAAAGGTCATCAAGGAATACCTCGAGGAGCTTGACGCCGGCAGGCAGCCACTGCTTCCAACCGCAACACCTGCGTCGCTGAGAAGAGGCCAGCGTTTTTCAACCGCCCAACTAAAGGCTGAAACCTCAATCAGTGATCAAGCCTTCAAGGAAGGTGCTGAGTTAGGACTCTTTGGTGCCCAGCCACATTCTTCTCACGAGGTTGAGATTGCGTTTGCGTTGGTGGCGCTCGAGCAGTTTGGCATTCAGCCGAGACACCTCAGGGGGCTAAAGTCTGCGGCCGAGCGTGAGGTTGGGATTATCACCGGGGTAACTGAACCAGTGGTTAGGAAGAAGGCACCAGATTCTGCGGCCAAGGCCGGTCACATCGCTAGGGAGATAGCAGAGCGTTTCGGAGCAATCCGAGCTCATCTGATCGCCGAGGCCGTCGAGGAAATCGAAGGCTAGCGACACGCCGAAGGGTTTCTTGAAACCTTAAAGTAGAACTTGAAGGCAGAATTGGCACTTGTCCAAAGATAGGAGGCATTGTGGATCACGAATCACCGATGCTTTTTGATGACGGCCTGCCATCAACCGACGTGGGTTACCGCGGCGCTTCGGCAGCGGCCGCTGCAGGGATCTCCTATCGCCAGCTGGACTATTGGGCAAGGACGGAGCTCGTCGAGCCATCAATCCAGACTGCTACAGGCTCTGGCTCTCAAAGACTTTATTCTTTCCGCGACATCTTGGTCCTCAAGCTTGTCAAGCGGCTTTTGGATGCCGGGGTTTCCCTGCAACAGATTCGCGTAGCGGTCGAGCAGCTCCACGAGGCTGGGGTGTCAGACCTTACAAACACGACACTTATGTCGGACGGTGTAACTGTCTACCTCTGCACCTCCCAGGACGAGGTTATTGACCTGCTAGGCCAGGGCCAGGGTGTGTTCGGTATTGCAATCGGTCGCGTGCTTCGAGAGGTCGAGGCAACCCTGGTTGACTTTGCAGCCGAAGAGGCTCAGGTACAGGACGAGTTAGCGCTGCGCAGGGCTAGGAAGATTTCCTAAAGCTAAACCAGCGGCGTTTTTTCTCTGCTCTGCGAGAGCTTGGAACCTCTTCAACCTCAACCATTTCAGTGATGCTTTGGCCTCTGATTGAGCGGTCTATTACTCCGGCTCGCGCTTTGCGAGCAGGGGCCGAAGAGAGTTCACTGAGCGCTCCGGCAAGAAGCCAGTCAAAACCCTTGGCTATTTCTGAGGCACCCTCCGCGGGCCAAGAGTGAATCGGCCTTGCGGCTCCCGTTGACTGCTGGACAGCGGCTCGCTCTTCGAAATACGGCATTAGCAGTTGATCGCCAAACATGTCCCGGAGCTCTTTGAGGCGGTACTCATGCTCATGAGATTGGGTCCTGAGACGATTCACAACCACACCCAATAGCTGCAGTCTGGGAGAGAGCTTGGCGCTAATCTCCACGATGGCTTTGCGCGCTCGATCCGCCGCAATCACTGAGTAGAGGGCAGGCTCGGTAACCAATATGACTCGGTCCGAGGCAACCCATGCGGTGCGAGTAAGAGCATTGATTGACGGGGGAGTGTCGATTATGACCAGGTCGTACTCGTCCTCGATACTTGCGAGGACCTCCTCGAGCTTCCACACGTCGGAAACAGAGGGAGCCGGGTTATCAAGCAGTAGAGACCTGGGGCTTCCCACCAGCACGTCCATCTTTGACTCGCGGTGCCAAGCCGAGGGAACAATAGCTCGTCTCAGGTTTTGCAGCTTGGGGCTTTGCAGCACCTCAGCTATTGAGAATCCCTGATCCGACGGCGCGGCAAGGCCGCTAGTGGCGTCGCACTGCGGGTCCAGGTCGATGACGAGAGTGTTCAAACCTTTATTGAGTGCCGCGGAGGCTAGGCCCAACGCGACCGTGGTTTTCCCCACGCCACCCTTGAGGGAGCTCACACTCAGCACGTGCATTGAATTAGGCTAATGGTTTATGTGCCCTAATCCCTTAGGGCGCCTGTGTTTCAGTGAGGTTTGATGTTCAAAAAGATTCTCGTAGCTAACCGCGGAGAAATCGCGGTTAGGGCCTTTCGTGCGGCCTATGAGACCGGCGCCAGAACCGTAGCCGTCTATCCGTACGAGGATCGCAACTCAGTTCACAGGCTCAAGGCCGACGAGGCTTATGAGATCAAAGCCGAGGGATCGCCGGTTCGTGCTTACCTTTCAGTAGATGAAATCATTCGGGTAGCAAAAGAGTGTGGCGCTGATGCTATTTACCCGGGCTACGGATTTCTCAGCGAGAACCCCGATCTGGCAAATGCAGCCAGGGAAAACGGCATTGCCTTTGTGGGGCCTGCAGCAGAAATTCTTGAGCTCGCAGGCGACAAGGTAAATGCCAAGGCAGCAGCAATCAGGGCCAAGGTTCCGGTGCTTGCCTCAACCGAATCCTCGGATGATGTAAAGAAGCTCGAGGGCCAGGCAGACAAGATTGGTTTCCCGCTGTATGTAAAGGCGGTGGCGGGCGGTGGCGGCCGAGGCATGCGCAAGGTGGACGAGAAGTCTGCATTGAGGCAGGCCCTGGAGGCTGCCATGCAAGAAGCCTCCAGCGCTTTTGGGGACCCAAGGGTATTTCTCGAGCAGGCGGTCATTCGACCTCGGCACATCGAGGTGCAGATTCTTGCCGACCTCGAGGGCAACATAATGCACCTGCTTGAGCGGGACTGCTCAATTCAGCGTCGTAACCAAAAGGTTGTTGAGATTGCCCCCGCCCCTCACCTCGAAGAGGATCTGCGACAGCAGCTCTTCAGGGATGCGATTGCCTTCGCAACCGAGATTGGCTACCAAAATGCCGGAACCGTCGAGTTTCTAATTGAGACCGAAGGTCCGAATACCGGGAAGCACGTGTTCATTGAGATGAACCCGAGAATCCAGGTCGAGCACACCGTGACCGAGGAGGTCACTGACGTCGACCTGGTGCAATCGCAGCTTCGGATTGCTGCCGGGCAGACTCTGAAGGATCTAGGTCTGAGGCAGGAAGATATCAGGCCGCACGGGTTCGCAATTCAGTGCCGCATCACCACTGAGGACCCAGCTGCTGGCTTTAGGCCAGACACCGGAATGATTACCACCTACCGCTCGCCTGGAGGAGCCGGTATTCGCCTCGACGGCGGTACCGTAACAACTGGCGCCGAGGTCTCACCTCACTTTGACTCGCTGCTCGTCAAACTGATCACTCGGGGTCGAGACTTTCGCTCTGCAGTTGAAAGGACTCGCAGGGCCCTTGCGGAGTTCCGTATTAGGGGAGTGGCAACCAACATCAACTTCCTCCAGGCCGTCCTGGACGACGAGACCTTTGCCTCAGGAGAACTTTCAACCCACTTCATAGATGAGCGACCTGAGCTGATGCAGGCGAGAGTCTCGCAGGACCGCGGCACCAAGGTGCTGCAGTGGCTTGCGGAAGTAACTGTGAACAAGCCCTTCGGATCTGGAGAGGGCAAGACCGATCCGGCTCTTAAGCTTCCACAGCTTGACCTTTCGACAGAGGCCCCCGCGGGTTCGAAGCAGCTGCTTGACGATCTCGGTCCTGAAAAGTTTGCGGCATGGATGCGTGAGCAGAACCGTGTGCTAGTCACTGACACCACGTTTCGCGATGCCCACCAGTCGCTTTTGGCAACCAGGGTTCGAAGCAAGGACCTCGTAGCCGCGGTTCCCTATGTTTCGAGGATGACCCCGGAGCTATTGAGCATCGAGGCATGGGGCGGGGCAACATACGACGTCGCGCTGAGGTTCCTGGGAGAAGATCCTTGGGAGCGCCTTGAGGCGCTCAGGGCCAAGCTTCCAAACATTTGTATCCAGATGCTCCTTCGGGGTAGAAACACTGTCGGCTACACCCCCTACCCAACCGAGGTCACCGATGCGTTCATCAAGGAGGCTGCAGCTACCGGCGTTGACATCTTCCGCATTTTTGATGCCCTAAACGATGTTGACCAGATGACTCCGGCCATCAAGGCCGTGCGAGAGCACACAGGTGCCGTGGCCGAGGTTGGCCTAAGCTACACCGGCAACTTCCTGGACCCAAACGAAAATCTCTACACCCTTGACTACTGGCTCACACTCGCTGAGAACGTAGTCTCTGCAGGCGCACACGTGCTCGCAATTAAGGACATGGCTGGACTGCTGCGGCCTAGAGCTGCCGCCACCCTCGTGACGGCACTCAGGGAGCGCTTTGACCTGCCAGTTCACCTGCATACCCACGACACCGCAGGTGGCCAGCTGGCTACTCTGCTTGCAGCGGTTGACGCCGGGGTGGATGCAGTTGACGTCGCAAGTGCGCCAATGGCTGGAACAACTTCTCAGCCCTCCGCCTCTGGACTAGTCGCTGCCCTCGCAAATACCGAGCGCGACACTGGCATGTCCCTTGATAAAGTGACCGACCTCGAGCCCTACTGGGAGGCGGTCCGGAAGGTCTACGCACCCTTCGAGTCGGGACTTCCCGGCCCAACGGGCAGGGTCTACAGGCACGAGATTCCTGGTGGCCAGCTATCAAACCTGAGGCAGCAAGCAATTGCCCTAGGCCTTGGAGATCGCTTCGAACTTGTAGAGCAGATGTATTCGGAGGCAAACCGCATCCTCGGAAGACCACCCAAAGTGACCCCAAGCTCAAAGGTTGTTGGAGATCTTGCACTTCATTTGGTGGCCGTCGACGCCGACCCGAGAGAGTTTGAGGAGAACCCTCAGAAGTTTGACATCCCGGACTCGGTTATTGGATTTATGGCTGGGGAACTGGGCGACCTTCCAGGAGGCTGGCCTGAGCCCTTTAGGACAAAGGTTCTGGCGGGGAAGAGTCCTGATATTTCGATCAAGCCGATCACCAAAGAAGACTCCGAAGGTATTCAAAGCATTGAGCCAGCGGTGCGGAGAAGGACACTCAACAGGCTGTTGTTCCCGGCTCCAACCAAAGAGTTTGAGCGGATGCGCACCACCTACGGCAAGCTCACCAACGTGCCAACTCTTGACTATCTCTATGGACTAGAGCCCGAGACCGAGCACGTTGTGGAGTTGCGCAAGGGACTGCAGCTCTTCGTCGGACTAGAAGCCATCGGGGAGGCTGACTCCAAGGGTTTTAGAACTGTAATGGCAAAGCTAAACGGGCAGCTCAGGCCGGTCACAGTTCGAGATCACAGTATCTCGAGCGTCGAGTCAACGGCAGAGAAGGCAGACCCTGCCAATCCTGCCCACGCAGCAGCCCCTTTTACTGGCGTTGTAACGCCGAAGGTGGAGGTCGGCCAAACCGTGAGCGCGGGCCAGCCAATTGCGTCAATCGAAGCAATGAAGATGGAGGCCTCCATAGCCGCGCCAATTAGTGGCAAGATTGTTCGGCTGGGAGTAGCTGGCCCGACACCTGTTGAAGGTGGCGACCTAATAGCGGTAATCGAATAGGGAGAAATGTCTCGCAAAAATGAAGACGAATTTTCGTCGGGGGAGAATGCAGACTATTCGGATCTTGAACTAGATCCCGAAACCGGTCAGATCGTCTCTGTTGGTGCAGAGGGCGAGCAGGTTACGGTGGCATCCTCAATCTTCGAGGAGTCTGAGCCTGCCAGCATGCTCACCGCCGACCGACTTCTTCGAGATGAAGCCAGACCGCGGGTAGTCCCAGAGACCTTCGGTCGAAGGCTCATTTATCGTCTGACCTTCGGCAAGTTCAATCCAGGCGATAACAAGAAGGTGTTGGCAAGGCGGGCCCTAGATGCCCGGATAATGCTCGATCTCGAGGGTGAAACTAGATTTGTGCCAGTACTGACTCGTAAGGGCGGTGTTGGAAAGACCACCATCACAACTTTGATAGGTATGGCCATGTCACTGGTTCGCGAGGACAGGGTGTTGGCGATTGATGCCAACCCAGATCGCGGAACCCTTGCAGAGCGTGTTGAGCTCAAGAGCGACCGCACGGTTCGCGATGTGGTGAAGCGCGCGGGTGGAATCACCTCATTCACCCTCTTCAGCGATTATGTTTCGCGCGACAAGTCGAGGTTAGATGTGCTGGCCTCCGATACTGACCCAATGCTCTCTGAGGCATTTGATGAGGGTGACTACAACGTGGTCGCCGACATCGCAACCCGTTACTACAGCATCTGCCTCACAGACTGCGGCACTGGCATCGTCCACAGTGTCATGCGAGCAATCCTGCAGCGAGCAGACGGTCTGGTAATTGTCTCCGGTGGCTCCGTGGACGAGGCGAAACTCGCAAGCGAAACTCTCACCTGGCTCGAGTCAAATGGCTATGGCGACCTGGTGAAGAATTCGGTAGTTGCCCTAAACACCGCAACCTATGGCACCCAGCTAGTGAAGTTAGATGAGATTGAGAACCACTTCAAGACCAGGGTCCGTGCCGTAGTGCGAGTTCCGTATGACCCAATGCTTGCAGCGGGTGCGGTAATCCAGTTTGACAAGCTTCACCCCGCTACCAGGCAGGCAGCCAGGGATCTCGCTGCGCTAGTTGTCGACGGTCTGGTGGATTGAGCGTTCGGGAAATTCGGCTCTTCGGAGACCCGATCCTAAAGAGCATTTGCGATGAGGTTACTGACCTCGCGGCGGCAGAGTCTCTGGTTCAAGATCTGTTAGACACTACCTCCCTGCCTGGCAGGGCGGGTGTCGCAGCCAACCAAATTGGCGTTGGACTGAGAGTTTTTGCCTACAGCGTCGACGACGAAATTGGCTACCTAATAAACCCGGAGATAATCGAGCTTGCTGGAGAGAAGCTTGAAATCGAGGAGGGCTGCCTCTCGGTACCTGGGCTTTGGCACAAGACCCCTAGGTATGAGCGCGCGAGAGCACGCGGACTGCAGCTCGACGGCAGCACCATCGAAGTTAGTGGCGAGGGCCTGATGGCACAGGCATTACAGCACGAGTGCGACCACCTAGATGGACTTCTTTACCTAGACAGGTTGCTTCCCGAGGAGCGCAAGCTCGCCCTAAGAGCTCTCAGAGAGCAGGACTGGTTTCTTAGCTAGCGTAGATTCTGTCGACGTGTATTGAGAAGTCCTTGAGCACCTCACCGCGCTTGATCTTTAGCGATGGGGTGAGGTGGCCAGAGGCCTCAGTGAGTTCAACGTCGAGAATTTCAAAGGCCCTTACCTGTTCGGCCTGGGAAAACTTTTCGTTCACGCTGTCCACGGCCTGCTGAAGTTCCTCGCGAATCCTAGGGTGCTTGGTTGCCTCAGCCAGGGTTAGTTTCTCGGTGATGCCGTTCTGCTCGCACCAAACCGGAACCATCTCTGGGTCGAGGGAGATCAAGGCGCTAATAAATGGCTGGGAATCGCCAATTACAACCACCTGACCGATCAGGGGATGAGCGCGAAGCGGATCTTCAATCGGTGCCGGAGCTACGTTCTTTCCTCCTGCAGTCACCAGCAATTCTTTCTTGCGACCAGTGATTGTTAGGAAGCCATCCTCGTCCAGCTCCCCGATGTCTCCGGAGCGGAACCAGTCCTCGGTGAAGGCCTCCCTGGTTGCGGCCTCATTGCGGTGGTAGCCGCGCATGATGTTTATCCCGCGCAGGAGTACCTCGCCGTCCTCTGCAATCTTGATTCCGGTCCCCGGAAGCGCTCTACCAACCTTGCCAATCTTCTGCCAGCTAACGCGGCCAATTACTGCGGCCGCGGCTGTCTCGGTAAGGCCGTAGCCCTCGAGAACGATTAGTCCAATGCCGCGGAAGAAGTGGCCCAGCCTTGCGCCAAGAGGCGCACCACCTGAGATCGCGTACTTTACCTCGCCCCCCATAGCTGCGCGCAGCTTGGAAAAGACCAGGCGGTCAAATAGCTTGTGCCGGATCTTGAGGCCAAGACTTGGCCCCTTAGGGTCATCGAGGGCCTTCGAGTAATCAATGGCAGTTTGGGCTGCAGCTCGGAAGATTTTGCCCTTACCCCCAGCCTCAGCCTTGAGCTCTGCGTTGTTGTAGACCTTTTCAAATACCCTTGGCACGGCCAACAGGAAGGTTGGCTTGTAGCCAGGGAGCTCAGCGGCGACCATTTTGGTGTCGCCCAGATGACCTACTTTTACGCCTGAATAAATGCAGAGAGCTGCTACGTAGCGCCCAAAGATGTGCGCGAGGGGGACGAATATCAGCGAGCGTTGAAACTCATTGCAAAGCTCTGGAACCTCAGCGGCCGCATTCTTGCAGTGATCCACGAAACTGGAGTGGGTTAGCTCGCAACCCTTGGGGTTACCGGTGGTGCCAGAGGTGTAAACGATGGTCGCAAGGTCCGGGCCCTCAGCATTTTTCCTTGCTGTCTCAAGGTCAGCATCTGAGACCTTTTCGCCTGATTTGTGAAGGTCGGAAAACTCCGTGGAGTCGATCTTCCAGACCTTAGAGACCTTCTTTACATTCGACTTGATTTTGTTGAAGCGCTCGAGGTGCTCGTCGTTCTCGAGAAATAGCGCTACTGAGTCTGAGTCGGAGAGAATCCACTCGATTTGCGCGGGAGAGGAGGTTTCATAGATCGGCACGACGACCCCTCCTGCGAACCAAACCGCAAAGTCAATCAGCGTCCACTCGTAGCGGGTGCGGGACATAAGAGCCACTGCATCTCCAGGCTTGATTCCCGCGGCAATCAAACCTTTAGCTAGGCTTTCTACCTCGCTCAGGTAGTCCTTTGAGGACACATCACGCCAGCTGCCATCGGAGTTTTTGCGACTAAAGAGAGCGTGGTTTGGGTTTTTTGCCACGCGGCTAAGTAAGAGGTCGGTTGCGTTCTCGCGGGGGTTAGTTTCCACTCTCAGCGGCACATCGTAAAACGTCATCGTCTGTCTCCCTCAGAAGTTTCCTAAACTCTACTCTTCGCCCCTGACCGTGTCATTAGCAGCGAAGGGCTGCAAGTGACCAGTGCAGTTAGTTGCTTTCCGCCCTAATATTCTGGTTTGGCCATTTGAACGGAGAACCCTGTGCTTAGTGTCGGTATTGACATCGGCGGAACCAAAATACTTGGTGCGCTTGTCGACGAATCCGGCAAAGTTGTTCAGGAAAAAAGAATTGCCTCTCCTGCTCAAGATCCCGAGCGGATGGTCGAGGATGTTGCTGGCCTAATTGATGAATTTCTCAAGGTTGAGCCCGATGTGGCTGGGATAGGTGTTGCTGCAGCGGGTTTCATAGATGCCCAAAGGTCAACAGTTCTCTACGCTCCGAACCTCAACTGGCGCAATGAGCCATTGCGGCAAAGAATCTCAGACAGGGTCGGCCGCGAGGTCGTAATCGAAAATGACGCCAACGCAGCTGGCTGGGCGGAGTTTCGCTTTGGTGCTGCCTCAAAATACGGCTCGATGATGATGCTTACCCTTGGCACCGGTGTCGGTGGGGCAGTGGTTGCCGATGGCAAGTTGATGCGCGGCGGCTTTGGAATTGGTGGTGAGCTCGGCCACGTCACAGTTGTCGATGGCGGCATCAAGTGTGGCTGCGGCAGGCTTGGCTGTGTCGAGCAGTACTCGTCTGGCACGGCTCTGCTGAGACAGCTCCGGAGTATTGCTGGCTCCAGCTCAGCCGAAGGGGCGAGACTGAGGGAACTAGCTGGCGAGGGAGAGCTCTCGGGACACCACGCCTATCTTGCCTTCCAGGAGGGAGATAAGGCGACCCAAAGAGAGGTTGAGCGCGCTGCGGAGTACCTAGCTAGGGCGATGGGCTCCCTGGTTGCGGTGTTGGACCCAGAGGTTTTCGTAATCGGAGGCGGCCTTTCGGAGTTGGGACAGGGGATTTTGGACCCCATCACTGAGCACTTTGCATCCCAGCTACCCGCTCAAGGATTTCGGCCGGAGGCAGACATCGTGCTCGCCAGCTTTGCAAATGAGGCGGGAGCAATTGGAGCAGCCGATTTGGCCCGCCAGGCGGGCCAGTAAGCTTTAGATTCAAACTGGAGAAAAACAAGTGACCTATCTAATTCTGAAGAACCTAGTGCTGGGGCCAATCCTGCAGCTGCTCTTTAGACCTTGGGTCAGAGGTTCCGAGAACATTCCAAAGCGTGGTGCCGCGATCTTGGCCAGTAATCACCTCTCCTTTGTCGACTCGATCTTTTTGCCGCTAAAGGTGCGACGCCCAATTACCTTTTTGGCTAAGAGCGACTACTTCACCGGCAAAGGCTTCAAGGGGGCACTGATTCGCTGGTTCTTCAAGGCCAACGGCCAGCTACCAATTGACAGAAGTGGCGGTAAGTCCTCAGAGGATGCCCTGAACACCGGTCTAGGTGTCCTAGAGCGTGAGCTGGTTCTTGGCATCTACCCGGAGGGCACCCGGTCTCCAGATGCAAAGCTCTACAGGGGCAGAACGGGAATTGCCAGAATGGTGCTCGAGGCACAGGTCCCCGTGATTCCGGTTGCGATGATTAACACCGAGAAGGTCATGCCACTTGGCAGCAAGTACCCAAAGATTCGCAGGGTTGGAATGCGCATCGGAGAGCCAATGGACTTCTCACGCTTTGCCGGAATGGAATCAGAGCGCGCCGTGCTGCGTGCAGTGACAGACCAGATCATCTATGAAATCAAGCAGCTTTCAAACCAACCATATGTTGATGTCTATGCCTCGACCATTCGTAACCGCCTGGCACGCAGCACAAACTAAGGATCTACATTGCAGGATTTTGGACTAGATAACTACCGCGAGCTACCCGCGGCACAGCAGCCCACCTGGGCAGATGCTGGCGTTTTAGAGAGCGTGCGGAACCAGTTAGGTGCTCTGCCGCCGCTGGTCTTCGCAGGCGAGGTTGACACCCTCCGCACCAGGCTCGCGCAGGCGGCTAGGGGAGAGGCGTTCTTACTTCAGGGCGGCGACTGCGCCGAGACCTTTGTCGACGCAACTGCTGACCGCATTCGTAACCGCATCAAAACGGTGCTTCAGATGGCCGTGGTGTTGATGTATGGCTCATCGCTTCCGGTAATCAAGATGGGCCGCATGGCCGGTCAGTTTGCTAAGCCACGCTCCTCAGACTTCGAAACTCGAGAAGGCGTTACCCTTCCCGCCTACCGCGGCGATGCCGTGAATAGCTACGAATTCACCGAGGAGGCTCGCAAGAACGATGCCATGCGTCTACTCCAGGCCTACAACACGTCCTCCAGCACGCTGAACCTAATCAGGGCATTCACCACCGGGGGCTTTGCTGATCTGCGAGAGGTTCACGCATGGAACCGCGGGTTCACCGATAACCCGGCTAACAAGAAGTATGAATCTATTGCCGGTGATATCGACAGGGCTATGAGGTTTATGGAGGCCTGCGGGGTTGACTCGGCAGAGCTTAGGGCGACAGAGTTCTTCGTCTCTCACGAGGGCTTGCTGTTTGACTATGAGCGTCCTCTCACGCGCATCGACTCACGGACCCAGCTTCCCTACGTCACAAGCTCACACTTCATCTGGATTGGAGAGCGCACCAGGCAGCTAGATGGTGCTCACGTCGATTTCTTCTCCAGGGTTAGAAATCCTTTGGGCGTGAAGCTTGGGCCAACTTCGAGTGTTGACGATGTCCTAAGCCTCATCGACAAGTTGGACCCAGAGCGTGAGCCAGGAAGACTCACCCTGATAAGCCGCATGGGTGCGGGCAAGATTCGCGATGAACTTCCGAAGCTCGTTGAGGCTGTTCGCGACTCGGGAGCAAGCCCGCTCTGGATCACCGATCCAATGCACGGCAACGGCATCACCACGGCTAATGGCTACAAGTCCAGGCGATTTGAAGATGTCATGGACGAGGTGCAGGGCTTCTTCGAGGTTCACCGAGATCTCGGAACTCATCCGGGTGGACTTCACGTCGAGCTGACAGGTGACGATGTCGCAGAGTGCCTCGGCGGGTCGGAGCAGATTGACGAGGCCACCCTGGAGCAGCGCTACGAGTCGGTGTGTGACCCAAGGCTTAACCACATGCAGTCTCTTGAACTGGCATTCTTAGTTGCGGAACAATTGGTCGAAACCGCCAGGAGAAAGAGTGATAGCTGACCAAGTGCAGAACTGGATCACCCTTGACGAGGCTGCGCAGCAGCTCGGCATCTCAACCTCGAAAGTCAGAAGGCTAATCGAGGAGCACATTCTCTTTGCCGTCAAAATCGACAAGCAACCGATGATTCCATCAGACATCATCGTTGGAAATGAACCCCTTAGCAGCATCCGCGGAACCATGCTCCAGCTTTTGGACCTGGGTCTGACTGAGACGGAAGCCATTGAGTGGCTCTACGAGGAAAATGATGTTCTCGGTGAGAAGCCAATAGCTGCCCTGGTCAAGGGGCACAAGGCTCCTGTGCGCAGAGCTGCACAAGCTCTTGGCTAGTGAGCGCGGTTTATTACCTGTTGGGCTAGTGCTGCGAGCATTTTGCGTCCCTGATCGCTGATCTCGAGGTTTGCAAGTCCCTCAATGGCTCGATTCGAGTGCTCCTCTATCAGGCGCTCTGTTTTATCGAGGGCTCCGGAGTCGGTGATTGTCTGCCTCATGAACTCGAGCTGCTCAGCATCGATTTCTCCTCCCATGAGGAGCTCGTTGAAGATGCGGGCAACTGATGCAGGCAAAGTCTCAAGGGTGAGGGCTACCAATACCGTGCGCTTTCCCTCTCTCAGGTCATCTCCTGCCGGCTTGCCGGTAACCTCCGGGTCACCAAAGACTCCGAGCACATCGTCGCGGAGCTGGAATGCCAGCCCTAGAGGAATACCGAATTCACTCAACATCTTCAGGTTGCCCCCAGCAGCTCCAGACAAAGCGGCGCCGATCAACAGTGGTGCCTCTAGGGAATACTTGGCGGTCTTGTAGAGCATCACTCGGTTGGCTATCGCAACGGCCTCAGACTGCTTACGGATGGGGGCTGCGTTCTCCTCGAGAACATCCAGGTACTGGCCAGCCATTACCTCAAAGCGCATCTGCGAGAACTGTCTGCGACAGTTGGCCTCATCCTCGGCACTTACCTCTTGGAGCGCTTGCCCAAATAGCTCCGAGCTCCAGGCCAACATTAGATCCCCAGTAAGGACCGAACCTGCCATGCCAAACTTTGCGGGGCTGCCACTAAACGTCTTTGTCTCGTGAAGATTCTCAAAACGCTTGTGGATTGCGGGTTGGCCTCTGCGGGTATCGGACTGATCAAGTAGGTCATCGTGGACAAGAGCTGCAGCGTGGAACATCTCTAAAGCGGCGGCTACTCCAACGATGGGGGAGTCGATGTTTATGGAGTCCTTGGTGACCTCATGAGGTTGATATCCCGCCCAGGACCAAAAGCAGAAAAGTGCGCGAAATCTTTTTCCCCCGGAAAGTAGGGATTGTGTGTAGTCAATGATTGGTTCTAGATCACTAGAGATTTCTAAAAGCTGGTGTCTTTTGTCCTCGCAGAAGTCATCTAGCCTCTGCTGGACGAGCTCTAGCAGGAAATTTTGAGGCACGCGGGATAGCCTAGCGGCACTTCGCTGTTTACAATTTAGAGGGAATGGAGAGCTAAATGGCACTATCCGAAAACGAACAGCGACTGCTGGAGGAGATGGAGCGCAACCTCTTGCAGGAGGACGCGTCCCTCGACCAGAAGCTAAAGCGCGTGGGTTCCGTGAACCGCAGCGCGGGAAAGCTGGTTGCAGGCGTTCTCACAATGATCGCCGGCATCGGCCTGCTTATTTTTGCCGTTGCAACCCAGGTGACCTTCATGGGTGTTGTTGCCTTCATCGTCATGGTGATTGGGCTGGTTGTGGCGTCCAGTAACTTCCGCCTACCTGAGCTACCGAAGACTAATTTCCCCTCGGGTGGCGGCTCATTTTTTGAAGATCGTTGGAACAACAGATTCAATAACGACTAAACGCCCTAAGAGTTGACTAACCCCCGCCAAACGGCGGGGGTTTTTTCTTGCCCAAATTGTGATAAAAATGGTTGCGTTTTGAAGCAATGTGGAGCAAAGTGGAGTAAAGTGGGGAATAGCTAAGAAAGGGGTGCGGCGATGTTGCTGGGTACTCATACTCCAAAGCTTGACGACAAAGGCCGCATCATCCTCCCCGCGAAGTTCCGCGATGAGCTCTCCGCCGGTGTTGTGGTAACCCGCGGACAGGAGCGTTGCCTCTACGTCTTCTCAAAAAGCGAGTTCGAGTCCGTTCACGAAAAGATTCGCCAAGCGCCCGTCACCTCAGAGGAGGCGAGGAAGTATCTACGTCTCTTTCTGTCGGGAGCTGCTGATGACACTCCAGACAAGCAAGGCAGGGTATTGGTTCCCCAGCTACTGAGGGACTACGCAGGTTTGACCAAAGAGCTCGTCATCATCGGTGTTGGCTCCAGGGCTGAGATCTGGGATGCCGGCAGCTGGCAGGAATACCTCTCAAGCAACGAAGAGAAGTTTGCGACTCAGGCGGAGGAGGTGATTCCGGGGCTTTTCTAGCCCTGCACTTTGGTCTCTGGCCGAGCCCGGCTTTCTTCCCCTAAGTCGGACCCCGTGAAAACCAAGCTCACGGATTCGGACAGGGACCAAAGGGTAGGGATAGCTCCCCAAGAAACTATGAGCAATCTATCCTCCGAACTTCACCGCCCAGTAATGCTTGAGCGTTGTGTCGAGCTGCTAAAACCCGGAATTCAGGGCAACAGTCCCGTTGTCGTTGACGCCACCCTCGGACTCGGTGGACACACCGAGGCTCTTCTGAATTCCTTCCCAACCCTGCGGGTGGTAGGCCTCGATAGAGATCCTGTTGCACTGGAGCTTGCTACCGAGAGACTCGCAAGCTTTGGGTCCAGGTTCACTCCGGTTCTTGCCATCTACGACGAGCTCTCCGAGGTCCTCGAAGATCTGGCAATCAATCAAATTGATGGCGCCCTCTTTGATCTCGGCGTTAGCTCAATGCAACTTGATCAGCGCGAGCGCGGCTTTGCCTATGCACAGGATGCACCCCTTGACATGCGCATGGATCAGACTGCGGGCAGAAACGCTGCCGATCTCCTCGCAACACTTGATATTGAGCAGCTGACCAAAATTTTCCGCGATTTTGGTGAGGAGCGATTTGCCTTCCCGATTGCCAAGAAGATAGTGGCACAAAGGCAGCTAAGCCCGATAACTTCAAGCGCTGAGCTAAACGAAATAGTCGAGTCGGTGGTCCCAAAGGCCCCCGGGAAGCAGTCCGGCCACCCCGCCAAGCGCATCTATCAGGCACTGCGAATTGCCGTGAATGAGGAGCTGGAGGTTCTCGAGCGAGCCCTTCCGCAGGCAATTGAGGCGCTGAGGCCAGGGGCTGCAATCGTGGTGATGTCGTATCACTCTTTGGAGGATCAGATCACCAAAGACGCGCTGCGCAAGGCTGCGAGCAGCCAAAGTCCGATTGAGCTTCCGGTGGAGCTGCCTGGAATGGGTCCAACACTGAGCATTACCACCAGGGGTGTGGAGCGGGCTGGAGAAACCGAACTTTCGAATAATCCTCGAGCTGCTTCAGCGAGGCTTCGAGCCGCGCGGAAACTGGAGAAATCCGCATGAGAGTAATGATGCTCAGCGAGCAGGACGCCAGGAAGCTAAGGCCTAGCGTCATAGCTGGTCTCATATTTGTTCTAGGCATTGTCTTGGTTTATGTCGTTCAGCTCTCGCTGAACATGGTTCTCACTCAGGACGCCTATAAGCTCTCCCAACTCATGGCTGAAAAGCGCCAACTGGCAACCGAGGTCCAGATCATCCAGGAGGAAGTAGATTCCCTCGCCTCACCCCAGAACCTTGCGGATGCTGCTAACCGTCTTGGGATGGTTGCAAACCCAGCGTCGGTGCTTCTAGACATTCGTTCTGGCAAGGTGTTCGGAGACCCCGTTCCGGCAGATCCCGATGAGACGGCAGTTGCTAGTGCCAACATGGTGGCGAACGCGGCCCTCGGCACAGTCTCCGAGTTCAGCCCCAGCACAATCGCGGCAAGTGGCTTCGACATCAGTGTTGCAATCGTCTCGGATGCTGATTCTGCCCTAGCTTTGGATTCAGGACTAATTCCGGCATCCCCGACCAGGTAGGCAAGATGGGCACTCACGCTAAATTGACCTCCCGTCTAACAGCTTTTGTGCTTCTACTCTTTGTTCTTGTGGGCGCTCTTGGTTGGCGTCTGGTGGACTTTCAGGTTGTGCGTGCCGAGGAAATTCAGGAAAAATCCCTTGAGCGCAGAAGCGTAACTCAGACTCTCACCGCACTCCGAGGCGACATTCTGGACAGCAGCGGGCAAATTCTCGCCAGAACCGTTTTTAGGTATGACGTAAACGCCGCGCCAAAGAACGTCGGACCGGTGTTTAGGGCAGAGGACGGCGTTGTCACCGAGCACTCGATAGAGGCAATAGCCATGGAGCTTGCCCCGCTCCTGGGACTGAGCCTCGAGGAGCTCCTGCCAAGACTTGAGGGCGATAGCGAGTACGCAAACCTTGCTAAGGCTGTAGATGCTGCTACCTATAACGCCATCAGGGACCTCAGGGTGCCATGGATCTACTTCGATCAGTTCTCTGATCGGCTCTACCCAAACGGAGCCGTTGCGGGCAACCTAATCGGCTTTGTCGGCAGTGACGGCACTCCGCTTGCAGGACTCGAGAGACAGTTCAACAGCTGTCTCGCAGGAGTGGATGGTCAAGAGAAGTATGAGCGTTCTGCTGAGGGTGTGAGGATTCCGACCTCTAATGTCGTCACTCAGCCCACCCAGGATGGCGGAAACCTCAATCTGACAATCGATTCCAACCTGCAGTTTTTTGCCCAGCAGGTTCTTGCCGACACCGTGGCTGAGCTGAATGCAGACTGGGCCAGTGCGATCGTTATCGAGGTCGAAACAGGTCGTATTTTGGCCGCTGCAGAGGCGCCAACCGTAGATCCAAATGATCCGGCCGCCACCGATGCGGAGAATCGCGGTAGCAAGATCATGCAGTTTGCTTTTGAGCCCGGCTCGATTATGAAGTCAATCTCTTCCGCAATGGTTTTGGACTCGGGTGCCGCAAACGAATTTGAGACCAAGAAGGCACCCGACCGGCTGCAGCTTGACTACGGGGAGTCGATCAAGGACAGCTTTGATCACGATGAGTTCGACCTGAGCCTTGCTGGCGTTCTCCGCTACAGCTCAAACACCGGTATTTATGCCTTTGGCATGGAGGTCGACGAAAAAGAGCGCTTCAATTACCTGCAGGACTTTGGCTTTGGCACCAGTAGCGGCCTGAACTTTGAGGGTGAGAGCTCAGGAATTCTCAGGCCCTATGAGGATTGGCAGTATGCCGACAAATACACCCACCTATTTGGACAGGGCGTCTCCGTTACCGCGCTGCAGATGGGATTTGCCTACCAGGCCATCGCCAATGGGGGAGTGAGGCTTGATCCAATCCTTGTTGACAGCTGCACCGGCCCCGCGGGAGAGGTCTTATACGAGCCAAATCAAAATGCTTACCGGGTGATCTCCGAGGCAAATGCGGACCTAAATCTCCAGCTTATGGAGAAGGTGGTCGAGTTCGGTGGAGTCGGTAAGACGGCTGCAATCGAGGACTACCGGGTGGCTGGAAAGACTGGTACAGCTCAGATCCGCGAAGGCGACGGTTATGGGGAGAGATACGCCATCTCCTTTTACGGCGTAGCTCCGGTTGAAAACCCAAGGTTTGTTGTCGGAGTTACGATCTATAGACCCGAGGGGGTTAGCAACTCCGCAAAGGCGACCCCACCCTTCAAAGCCATCATGCAGCAGGCGCTAAAGCACTATCGCGTGCCGCCATCGACCACGACCTCGCGAAACGACATCCCATCAAACCGGTTTGGTGAACCAGGTGCCTAGTCTTTCAACCATTGCCGCCAAGTTCGCGTGCGAGCTATCCTCCGGAGGCGACCTGGTTCCCTCAGGTGTTGCAATTGGCTCGGCTTACGTCGAGCCTGGCTATCTTTTCGTCGCTGTCCAAGGTGCCAAGGCTCATGGCCTAGATTTTTTAGAAGATGCCATTTCCAAGGGCGCAGCCGCACTTCTCACTGACAGGCCCGGTGAGTACTCACTACCAACTCTCTTTCACCCCGATCCGCGGTCGATAGCGGGCCTGGTCTCCGCGGAAGTCTTTGACTCGGGCAAGGTTGAGCTGATTGCAGTCACCGGAACTAACGGCAAGACGTCAACCGCCACCTACCTCCACCGACTGCTCGAGGCTCTTGGCGAGAGCGCTGGGCTCATCACCAGTCACCAGCAGCTGGTTGGGGACCAGGTCTTGGACAGTGAGCTCACAACCCCCGAGGCGCCAAGGCTCCACCAACTGCTTCACAAAATGCAACTGGCTGGACAGCACCGCGCCGTCGTAGAGGTCTCAGCGCAGGCTCTAACGCGAGCTCGTGTCGAGGGTCTAAGGTTCCAAGTTGCCGGATTTACCAACCTCTCAAGAGATCATCTCGATGACTATGGCGACATGGAGCGCTACCTCGAGGCAAAGCAGTCACTATTTACCGCTCACTACTCAGACCGGGCTGTAGTGGTTTGTGAGGATGAATGGGGCAGGAAGCTGTTTGACCGAATTCAGATTCCCAAGGTCGCTATTGGCGAGCAGCTCGATTACCAGCTGGAGCTATTACCCAAGGGCTTCAGGATTTCAGGTTCTGCTGACTTACTTGCTGAGGTTGAACTTGCTGGCCCGATGGTGAAAAACCTCGCGCTAGCAGCGATTCTTGCGATTGAGGCAGGGTTTGAATCCAAGAGGGTCGAGAGAGCGCTTGCGAGTGTCGAGCTCAGCGTTCCAGGACGACTTGAAGCCGTGGATGCCGCGGGCAACGTCTTCGTTGACTATGCCCACACCCCAGCTGGAGTCGAAGCGAGTGTTCAGCATTTATTGAGCGCTCGCGGAGAGTTGGTTGTGGTACTCGGGGCATCGGGTAACCGCGACAAGGGTAAACGTGCTGAGATGGCCAGGGCATGCTCTGGTGCTTCGAGGTTGTATGTGACAGACCAACATCCACGAGACGAGGACCCTGCTGAAATTAGAGCGGCGCTCATGGCCGCCGCTAAAGAGGCGGGCATTGATGCCGTTGAAGTTTCCGATCCTGCCGAGGCTATCTCGCAGGCAATTGAGTATGCCGCTGGCAGAGCCGTGCTGTGGTGTGGTCCGGGAGCACTTGGCTACCGGGAGGTCGCTGGGAAAAAGATTCCGTTTGATGCTCGCAAGATTGCCAGAGAGGTCGCAGGCGCATGATCTCGATGTCCCTAGAGCAGATTGCCACGGCGGTGTCCGGAGAGATCTACAAAGGCAAGCCAGAGACTTTGGTATCTGGCGCGTGTGACACCGACTCCAGGAAGATCGAGCCAGGAGGCATCTTCTTTGCCAAGCTCGGCGAGAGTGAAGACGGTCATAAGTACCTCGTGGACGCGGCGCTCTCGGGTGCTGCGCTAGCGATCGTCTCCACTCCCAAGGAAGATCTCGACACCGATCAGATTGTGGTTGCCGACACCGTCGAAGCGCTCAGCAAGCTTGCCGAGGAAGTCCTAAACAGGGTGCGGGCAAGCGGCCAGCTGAAGGTTGTGGGGATTACCGGGAGCAACGGAAAGACCTCCACCAAGAACATGCTTGGCGCGATTCTCAGCCCAAAGGGGAAGACCGTTGTTCCAATTGCGTCCTACAACAACGAGGTCGGATTGCCGCTAACTGTCTTGCGAATTGAAAAAGACACCAAGTTCCTGGTCCTAGAACTTGGGGCAGCCGGTTTGGGCTCTATTGCAAAGCTAGCAAGTTGGACTAAGCCCGACATCGGAGTGCAGCTCAAGGTTGGCATGGCGCACGCTGGAGAGTTTGGCGGTATCGAGGTCACCGAGAAGATAAAGGCGGAGATGATGCCTTTTATCCAGACCACTGCCATTTTGAACTTTGACGACCCGCGAGTCAGAGGGTTTGAGTTCGCAGGTAAGCGGATTGGCTTCGGGTTTAGCGAGGATGCGCAGGTAAGGATTTTGAGCACTCAGCTGACGCTGGAGGGAACCAAGGTTGTTTTCAGTATCGAGGGAGCCGACCCGATATCGGTTCAGCTGAAGATTCTCGGTGAGCACCACGCAATGAACTTTGCTGCTGCGATCGCGACCGCAATGGAGCTTGGAGTTTCAGCTGAAGAGTCCGCTGAGGCCGTTTCGACACTGGATGCTCCCGAGCGCTGGAGAATGCAGCTTATTGAGAGTCCCGATGGCTTCTATGTCATAAACGATGCGTACAACGCCTCGCCAGACTCGATGCGCTCTGCACTCCAATCGCTAGCTGTTTTGGGCAGGCAGGGAAACCGAACGGTGGCAGTTCTTGGCTACATGGCGGAGCTTGGGGAGTTCTCCGCGATGGAGCACGATGCCATTGGAAGGCTTGTGGTGAGACTCAACATCGATCAGCTGTTTGTCATCGGGGAAGAGGCAAAACTCATTCACATGGGGGCAATGCAGGAAGGCAGCTGGGATGGTGAGAGTCAATTCATCGACTCGATTAGCGCAGCTTTTGAGGCTATCCGTGAAAAGCTATTGCCTGGCGACGTGGTGTTGGTGAAATCGAGTAACGTCTCTGGGCTTAGGTTCCTCGGCGATGATTTGGCGGGTGTGAAGTGAGAGCGCTACTAGCCGCCGGCGGCATTTCACTATTTATCTCGCTTTTTGCGACTCCCGCATTTATTCAACTTTTTAAAAAGCTTCAATGGGGGCAGTTCATCAGAGATGATGGACCGCAGACTCACCACACCAAGCGCGGAACTCCAACCATGGGTGGTTTGGTTATTCTCGCGGCCGCAATCATTGGCTACTTTGTTGCCAAGCTGGTAAACGGAGAGACTCCTTCGACCTCAGCGCTGCTTGTTTTATTCATGATGACCGGGCTGGGTCTGGTTGGGTTTGTCGATGACCTCTTGAAGGTCCGCAACCAGCGCTCGCTCGGCCTGAGCGGGTGGGCCAAGATCGCAGGACAGGGCGCAGTAGCCATAGCCTTTGCTGTCCTTGCACTGCAATTCCCAGATGACCGCGGGCTCACTCCTGCGAGCACGAACATCTCTTTGTTTAGAGACCTGCCCCTCGACCTGTTTTTCTGGGGTTCGATCGTTGGCATGGTGCTGTTCGTGCTTTGGGTATTCCTGCTGGTCGCATCTAGTTCAAACGGCGTCAACATTGCAGATGGGCTGGATGGCCTGGCATCAGGATCGGCAATCTTTGCCATCGGTGCATATGTAATCATCGGCTTTTGGCAGTTCAACCAGTCGTGTAGGACGGCTGTCGAAAACATCGCCGCCTGCTACGAGGTGAGGGATCCACTGGATGTTGCGGTCGTTGCCGCAGCGATTGTGGGGGCCTGCGTGGGCTTTTTGTGGTGGAACACCTCTCCCGCTCAGCTCTTCATGGGCGACACCGGCTCGCTTGGCCTAGGCGGAGCGCTCGCCGCTCTTGCCGTCGTGAGTAGAACCGAGCTGCTTTTGATACTCATCGGTGGAATCTTCGTGATTGTGACAGGTTCGGTCGTAATTCAGCGGGCCTACTTCAAGCTGACCAAGAAGATTTATGGCAAAGGTCGCAGGGTCTTCCGGATGTCTCCGCTGCACCATCACTTCGAGCTCAAGGGCTGGGCGGAGATCACCATTGTCGTGAGGTTCTGGATCATCGCCGCACTCTGCGTTGCAGCCGGAGTGGGGCTGTTCTATGTGGAGTGGATTTACGGACTATGAGCCTTCCAACCTCTTGGCACGGGGACTGGTCGCAGCTTAGAGCTGTAGTTCTAGGCCTGGGTAAGTCTGGTTTTAGCGCTCTGGACACTCTGGTCGAACTTGGCGTAGAGGCTGTGGCGGTTGGTGAGTCGGCAGATGAGCGACTTGTTGACCTTGCTGAGGTGATTGGCTCAAGGTTCATTTTCGATGACTCTCCAAAGGTCCTAGGTAAGCTCGGCTTCACTCCCGATTTTGCAGTCGTATCACCTGGTTTTGCCCCATCTCATCCGCTGGTCAAAGAGCTCGAAAATCTAAATGTGGAGCTAATTACCGACATCGATCTTGCCTACAGGCTTCGGGATAAGACCCAGAGGGTGGCAAAGTGGATCGTGGTTACCGGAACCAACGGCAAGACCACGACCTGTGAACTCACAGCAGCGATGTTGGCAGCCGACGGGCACAGGGCAGTTGCCTGCGGCAATATCGGAAACCCAATCCTCGATTCGATAAGAGACCCCGAGGGCTTTGATTTCTTGGTGGTGGAGCTATCCAGCTTCCAGCTTCACTACCTTGGAGAGATTCACCCCCTTGCAAGTGCCTTTTTGAACCTGGCGGAGGATCACCTCGACTGGCATGGAGACATGCAGAGCTACTTCAAGGCCAAGAGCAAGATCTACCTGGGGACCGAGGTCGCAATTGTCTTCAATGAGCAGGACTCAAAGACACTGGAAGCGGCTGAGCAGGCGGAGGTTTTGGAAGGCTGCAGGGCAATCGCGTTTTCGCTCTTCACACCCCAGAAGTCGGCCGTTGGCTTTGTCGAGGACATCTTGGTTGACAGGGCTTTCTTGGAAAACCGTGCTGAAGAAGCGCTCGAAATAGCGACGGAGTCAGAGCTTTCTCAGATTGGACCGGTTAGTGACCAACTCAGGGCAAACGTTGCGGCGGCGACAGCTCTTGCCCGAGCTGCGGATGTAGCTCCACAGGCCATAAGACGTGCGATCACCAACTTCAAACTCTCACCACATCGCAACCAACCTGTAGCCGAAATCGGGGGAGTGCTCTTTGTGAACGACTCAAAGGCCACGAATGCTCACGCCGCAAACAGCTCACTTAGTGCCTATGACTCTGTGGTCTGGATAGTTGGGGGACTTTTCAAGGGTGTGGACCCCGCAGAGCTGATCAAAAAGCACGGCACAAGGCTTAGAGCCGCTGTTTTGATTGGAAGCGAGACGGAGCAACTCGCGAAGCTGTTCTCCGAGCTATTGCCGGACACTGCAATTAGTGTCATTTCAGGTGATTCTGTGATGAGAGATGCCGTGAAGGCCGCGCAAACTCTGGCTCAGCCAGGGGACACCGTGCTATTGGCTCCGGCGGCTGCATCGATGGACCAATTTAGGGATTATGCCGACCGAGGTGAGAGCTTTGAGAAGGCTGTCAGGGAGCTGAGGGCATGAGCCAGGTAGTTGAGTCCCTGAGGCCTAAGTTCCGGGCTCAGTCCCGACAGGGCCTACTTCTCCTGGGCCTAAGTCTCCTCACCGCTGGTCTGGGCCTTGCGATGGTCGCCTCGGCATCGGCTATTGACAGCTTCAAGCAGACCGACAGCGCCGCAACAATGTTTTTGCGCCAGGGAGCGTTTGCGATTGTGGGGCTGGTGGTGCTTGTGATTGCCAGCAACCTGCCGATGGGTTTCTATCGGAGACTGAGCATGCCGATTCTCTTTGGCGCTTTGGGGCTTCAAGTCGCGACCGTGCTCTTTGGCGCGGACATCAATGGAAACCGAAACTGGCTTGATCTTGGCTTTGTCTCTATTCAACCCTCGGAGTTTCTGAAGCTGGCGCTGATTATTGCTCTGGCCCAGGTGTTTGCCCAGCTGGGTGCAAACGAAGAGCGGAATAGACAACTTTGGACCTGGGCCTTTTTGCTCTCGGCGGCCTCATTGGTGCTGGTCGCAATAATGGGTCGAGACCTTGGCACGGGTGTGGTCATGGCCGTTTTGCTAATGGGCATGTTCCTATTTGCTGGGATGCGCTGGCACACTTGGCTTCTGATCGCCTTCGCGGGTGCAGCCGCGGCTGCGGCGCTGATCATGTACTCTCCGTCCCGAAGAATCCGCTTTGAGGCCTGGTTGAATCCCGAAGGCGCAGACCCAATGGGGGTACGTTGGCAATTCGAGCACGGCACCTGGGCACTGGCCTCGGGAGGCATCTTCGGCACCGGGCTTGGGCGCTCGAAACTCAAGTGGAGCTGGATCCCCGAGGTTGAGAACGACTTTATTTTCGCCGTCATTGGCGAGGAACTGGGTCTGGTCGGCGCAGGCGCCGTAATCCTGCTGTTCTTTGCAATTGGGCTGGTGCTCTTTGCGATTGTTAGGTTGCAGACCGACTCTTTCAACCGAAACATAGTTGTGGGAGTGATGTTCTGGATTGTGATGCAAGCGTTTATCAACATCGGCGTTGTGTTAGGACTGTTCCCAGTGCTCGGAGTGCCGTTGCCGCTGATTTCTGCGGGTGGGTCATCGCTCATTGCAACCATGTTGGCCATCGGTGTCGTGCTTGCGGCAGAGCGTGATCGCATGAGCCACCTTGGTCGCAGGAGGAGCTAGGTGAGGTTTCTGCTCGCAGGCGGCGGGACAGGAGGCCACGTCAACCCGCTGCTGGCTCTCGCGGAGCTACTTCGAAGTGAGGGGCACGAGGTAGTAGCTCTCGGGACCGAGGAGGGACTGGAAAAAAGACTCGTCCCGGAGCGTGGCTTCGAGCTTGTGACCATCCCCAGGCTTCCCCTTCCCAGGCGGCTTTCGCCCAGCATTTTCGGATTCCCCTTCAGGCTTCTGAGCTCTTCGCTCAAAGTTCGATCCCTAATTAGGGACCGCAACATTGATGCCGTAGTCGGTTTTGGTGGCTACGCTTCCGCACCTGCTTACCTGGGTGCCTGGCTTGCCAAGGTGCCCCTTGTCATTCACGAGGCAAATGCCATTGCTGGCTTTGCGAATCGTCTCGGAGCCAGATTCACCAAACATCGCGCCATCGCCTTTGCAAACTCCAATCTCTCAGCAGGCACCCTGACCGGAATGCCCATTCGCAAGGAGCTTGTAGAGGGTGCTGTGAGCTATGACAGCGGTCAGGCACGAGTGGAACTTGGTCTTGACCCGTTGCGACCAACCCTTTTGGTTACGGGTGGCTCACAGGGCGCGAAAAGTATTAATGAAGCCGTGATCGCAGCGGTGCCAGATCTCAATAACGCAGGGATTCAGGTGCTTCACATTGTTGGTGAAAAGGCGGGTCTCGAAGAGCTCAGCACACCCGGTTACCTGAGGCTTGCCTACTGCGATCGGATGGACGCGGCCATCGCGGCAAGTGACCTGGCTATCTCGAGGGCAGGGGCTTCGACAGTTAGCGAATTCGCAGCCGCGGGTCTGCCTGCTGTGTTCGTGCCATACCCGGTCGGTAATGGGGAGCAGCGTCACAACGCAGCCTCAGTCATTGCTGCCGGCGGGGCAGAGTTATGCGAAGACGGTGCATTCAACGCCGAGTACATAGCGGAGCGAGTCATTCCAATTCTGAGCCACAAGGCGACACTCAAGAAGATGTCGGATGCGGCGAGGTCAACCGGAATCCGCGATGCCGCAGAGCGGCTGCGCGACATGCTCTATGCGGCAGTGGATACTGGTAGTCATGATTAAGCCGGACTACAGCCAAGAAGTGCCCAGCGACCTCGGAAAGCTCCATTTCGTTGGCATTGGCGGGTCCGGGATGTCCGGAATTGCGAGGCTGCTAATCGGCATGGGGCACACGGTCACAGGTTCCGATGTCAGGGAGAGCGCCAACATCACGGCTCTCAGGGAACTCGGCGCAAAAATCACGATCGGTCACGACGCAGCGAACTTAGGAAGCCCCGACACAGTCGTGGTAACGAGTGCGCTTTGGCCAACTAATCCTGAGTACTTGCGAGCCCAAGAGCTCGGCATTCCTGTGCTGCACCGCTCAGCACTATTGGCGCACCTTGCGTCAAAGGGCTCGTTGATTGCGGTAGCGGGTGCTCACGGTAAGACCACATCCACCGGCATGGTCGTGACAGGCCTAAATCGCCTTGGTGCCAACCCTAGCTTCGTAAATGGCGGCGTGATTCAGGAGTACGGCTCATCTGCCGGTTTTGGCTCGGGAGAGCACTTTGTGATTGAGGCTGATGAATCCGATAGCTCCTTTCTGCACTACGACACCGACGTTGCAGTAATCACGAACGTTGACCCTGACCACCTCGATCATTACGGCTCGCTTGAGGCCTTCCAGGCAGAGTTTGCCAAGTTCGCAGACGCAGCTTCAAAGCTTGTTGTGATTTCTAGCGATGATTCCGGTGCCGTGGCAGTCAGAAAACTCCTCAAGCACTCACGGATTCTTAGCTTTGGTGAGGCTGAGGATGCAGATTTCAGGGTCTCAGGAGTGGATGCCTCTGGCCCGGAGGTGAACTTTGAGCTGCATCATGAGGGCAAGCAAGTCTCAATGCGACTGAGAATTCCCGGCCACCACAACGCGCTGAATGCAGCGGGAGCTGTGGCGACGCTCACGGGTTTGGGCTTCGACTTTGCTGAGGCGGCTGCTGCGGTAGCGCACTTCGGCGGCACCGTGCGCCGGTTTGAGCTTCACGGTGAGCGCCGTGGGGTGAAGGTCTATGACGACTTTGCCCACCACCCAACTGAGGTCGCTGCGGCGCTAAAGGCTGCGAGGGCTGTGGTTGGTGAGGGCAGGCTCATTACCGTCTTCCAACCTCACCTCTTTAGCCGCACCAGGCTGTTTTCTAAAGAGTTTGCCGAGGTCCTAATGCTCTCCGATGAGGCTGTTGTAACGGAGATCTACGCTGCCCGAGAGGATCCCGAACCGGGGGTGACCGCGGAGCTCATCACCAGTAAGTGCCAGCGTCAAGAGAACACTCATCTCGTTCCCGACTGGGACGATGTGCCAGCTGCCGCTGCGGCGCTGGCGAGGCCAGGAGACTTCATAATCACAATGGGCTGCGGCGATATCAACCGCATGGTTCCAGATCTCCTAAACGCCCTGGAGCGCTAGTTGGGGCGCAGTGACAGGGAGCTTCTCAAGACTGAGAAGAAGAGACTCAAGAAGCAAAAGCCCAAGCGCACAGGCGCTGGCCCCTTCACCATTTGGGCGCGGATTCTCCTGATTGTGACTCCGCTGACCCTGGGTTCTTTGGTCGCGGCAAGTTTTCTTACTCCACTGTTTGCAATCGAGCGCATCAGCGTCAGCGGTAATGAGCGGATTGAAACCGCCCAGGTAGCCTCAGCGCTGAGCGAGCTCAAGGGCAGGCCTCTCACGACCGTTTCCGCGGCGGAGCTAGCAACGCTGCTCGGTGAGATTTCCCTCATAGAGACCTTCACCTTCACCGCAGAGCCACCAAATACCCTGCGGGTGAAGATTCGGGAGCGACAGCCGCTTTTGGTGCTCTTCCGCGAGGGCCAGAACTGGCTTTATGACGCAGCAGGGGTAAAGATCGAGCCCACTGAGGTTCTTGGAGAGCATCCGTTTCTGGTGTTTCAGGGTGATCCTGCCGAAGATTCGCGTTACAAGTACGCTGTCGAGCTGCTGCTCTCGCTTCCGCTCGAGACCTACAAGGACGTTTTCTCGGTGGAGGTCAGCGAACAGCTCACAAGCAAGCTCACCCTGAAGGAGCGCGATATCACAGTGATCTGGGGCGCGAACGACGAGGCTCTTCTGAAGGCCGAGGTTCTTGAGGCACTGATAGCAAACGGGGTTGAGGATTCGGTAACGATAGACGTCTCATCACCTAACTCTCCGGTTGTCAGATACAGCGACTACTGAGCGTTTTCCTAGTTAATCTGTTGTTTACGACACGCCCGAGTGCCTAGCGAATACTTGGCCTATCGCCCTCTAACTTCGTGGCGCTAATTGAATACTCTCGGAAAAGTTAAGCCTCAGCCTTAACTTGAGAGTTCATAGCAGGAGGCAAATTGTGACCCAGTCACCGAACTATCAGGCTGTCATTAAAGTCGTCGGCGTCGGCGGCGGCGGTGTCAACGCACTGAACCGAATGATTAATTCCGGCCTACGTGGCGTCGAGTTTGTTGCGGTGAACACCGACGCTCAGGCGCTGTTGATGAGCGATGCCGACGTCAAACTTGACATCGGTCGCGACATCACGAGGGGACTGGGAGCCGGAGCCGACCCTGAGGTCGGCAGGCGTGCTGCTGAGGAGCACGAGGGTGAGATTGAGGCTGCCATCAAGGGTGCAGACATGGTCTTCGTCACAGCTGGCGAGGGCGGCGGCACCGGTACCGGAGGTGCGCCTGTAGTGGCTCGCATCGCGAAGCGCCTCGGAGCCCTAACGGTCGGTGTCGTAACCCGGCCGTTTAACTTTGAGGGTAAGCGTCGGGCGGTCCAGGCCGATGAGGGCATCAGGGCTCTTCGGGAAGAGGTCGACACCCTGATCGTCGTGCCGAACCAGCGTCTCTTGGAGATGTCAAACAAGAAAATTTCAGCTCTTGAAGCCTTCATGACAGCCGATGATGTGCTGCGCGCAGGTGTTCAGGGCATTAGCGATCTAATCGTCGTGCCCGGTCTGATCAACCTCGACTTCAACGACGTAAAGAGCGTCATGCAGGGAGCCGGAAGTGCCCTTATGGGCATTGGAACCGCCAAGGGAGAGGACCGCGCGATTCGGGCAGCCGAGATTGCGGTGTCATCGCCACTTCTGGAGGCGACCATCGAGGGCGCTCACGGCGTGCTGCTTCTGGTTCAAGGAGCATCGGATCTCGGACTCCACGAGATCGACGATGCCGCAAGGCTGGTGCAAGAGGCCGTGCACCCCGAGGCGAACATCATCTTTGGTGCCACCATCGAGGACACCCTCGGCGACGAGGTGAGGATCACCGTAATCGCTGCGGGCTTCGACGGCGGACAGCCCAAGTACAAGCGCTATGAGAGCGCAATGATCGGTCAAACCGCGGCTGAAGAGGTCGCAGAGTCCGCTCATCTAGGTGTCGAAGAGCCCCTTGAGGCTGCTTCCGCAGAGGCTGAAATGGTCGAGATTCCTGTCCCCACCATGGAAGAGGAAGTCTCAACTTCGCAGGAGGAGCGCCGCGAGAAGGTTTCTTCACCAGGTGCCTTCGGTGACGACCTGGACCTGCCTGAGTTTTTCCGCTAATGCAGCTGACTGAGCGCTACCGCTCAGTAAACGAACGAATAGCCGCCAGCTGCATTGCCGCCGGCAGGACTGTCACAGACGTTGAGCTAGTCGTCGTTACCAAGAATCACTCCGCTGAGCTCGTTGCTGAGCTTTATGACCTAGGTCACAGGCAGTTTGGCGAGAACCGAGACCAAGAGGCAGGTCCGAAGGCGGAGGCTCTCGCAGCTGGAGGCAGGCTCGATGCCAATTGGCACTTCGTTGGCCAATTGCAGAGCAACAAGGTCCGCACGGTCCTCAACTACGCAACCTGCATACACTCGATCGACCGCTCGAGCCTTGTAAAGGAGCTGTCGAAGCAGCTTGGCAATAGAGAACTTGAAATAGAGGGCTTTATTGAGCTAAACCTCACCGAGGACCCCGCGAGGGGAGGAGTTGAGCCAGGAAACCTAGCTCAGCTCGCCGAATCGGTAATGCAAATTGGTCGAATCAAGCTTTTGGGCGTGATGGCAGTTGCCGGACTGGGCGTTGATCCACGAATCGACTTTGAGAAAACTCTCCAGGCAAGCCAGGAGCTGCAAAAGATTGCTCCCGAAGCCAACCAGCTCTCCATGGGCATGAGTGAGGACTTTGAATTGGCTATCGAGATGGGCGCGACACACATTCGGGTTGGGAGCGCCATTACAGGCCCCAGGCCAAATAACACATAGTCTTTAGGGGAAATAAGGAGTAGCAATGGGCGTAGTAAATTCCGTGATGTCGTTCTTCGGCTTCGGATCACCAGATGGCAAGTCCGAGTCGGCTCCCAGGCCAAAGCAGACTGCCCCAAGACCACGTCGGGCCGCCGATATGTCAGAGATCGTGACCCTTGACCCCGAAAGCTATGCAGACGCCAAGGAAGTTGCAGCACACTTCCGCTCCGGTGTCCCCGTAATCGTGAATATTGGGTCGATGAGCGAGGCGGACGCCAAGCGGATGCTCGATTTCATGATTGGTCTGAAAGAGGGCCTTGAGGGTCACCTCAGGCGCGTAACTCCTAAGGTCTTCCTGCTTTCGCCGCAAAACGTTGCGGTTACGGATGCTGATGCCGATGAGGACGATCCAGAAGACTTGATGCAGTAGCCAATGAGCATTGTCGGACTGGTCCTCTACTGGACACTGCAGATTTTCTTCTACGCGATGCTCGGAAGATTCATTGCTGACTTGGTGATGGGCGTAAACAGAAGCTGGAAGCCCAAGGGGATTTTGCTTCCAATCTTGGACTTCGCCTACACGCTTACAGACCCACCACTGCGCTTTGTTAGGCGCTTTGTGCCGCCACTGAGGCTGGGGAGCATCTCCCTGGACCTAGCGTGGACACTGGTACTTTTTGCCGTGATTATTCTTCAGGGCTTTGCCCGAGCCCTATAGGTGGCAATAACATAGCCGTTAGGTTTCAAGAGCCTGCTAGGAAGGTTGCACAATGGCGTTATCCCCAGAGGACATCCTCGCGAAGCGTTTTCAGGTCACGAAGTTTCGTGAGGGCTACGACCAGGACGAGGTAGATGACTACCTAGATGACATCGTTGTCGAGCTCAGGAAGCTGCTGAGTGATAACGAGACCCTGCGCACCAAGAGCTCCCTACCTGCCGGTGACGACGTGGAAGTTCAGCCATTTCCGGTTGCCAGTGACCCAGCGGTTCCAACCGCTGACGAGGACACTGACCAGTCCCGCAGCATTATCGAGCTGGCGCACAAACTTCACGCAGATCACGTTCAAGAGGGTCGCGTCAAGCGTGACCAGATACTGAAGGACGCCCAGGTCCAGGCAGCCAGAATTGTCCGGGATGCTGAGGCGCAGGCGAGAGAGGTCTTGAACCAGCTTGAGCTCGATAGGCGCTCAGTTGAGGAGACTATTTCCGATCTCAAGCGCTTTGAAACCGAGTACCGGGCCAACCTGCGCGACTACATCCAGGGCCAGCTTGAGAATATCCTTAGCGAGGAGGCCTACGGCGACCTGATGGAGGACGTAGAGCCGGCAGCAGCTGCGAACATCTCCTACGAGTATTACTCGCAAGAGCCTGAGGCTCTAGGGGGAGAGGCTGCCGAGGATGAGGATGAGGATGAGGATGCAGAGACCCCTGAGGCTCAAAGCGCCTCCTCCGAAGTTGAGGATCTCGATTCTGACGATCTAGAGGCCGATGAGCCCAAGCGTGACAAGAAAAAGGACTAAGTCCGCAAGGTATCTCCTCTTTGGGGTGGCAGCCTCGCTCATAGTTGCTCTAGATCAGCTGACGAAGTTCTGGGCTGAGGCCAATCTCGTTGGCCAAGGATCTATCCCGGTGATTGGCGAATTGCTGCAGTTTCGGCTTGCCTATAACAACGCGGCTGCTTTTTCACTCGGCGTTGGAGCGACCTGGGTGCTAACGACTATCTCTTTAGCCGCAAGCATTGCCCTTATTGTGCTATCTCCACGTATCAAGACAATGACCTGGGCACTTATTGGCGGCATGGCCCTTGGTGGTGCAGTGGGCAATCTGATTGACAGAGCGTTTAAGCAGCCAGAGTTTTTCAACGGTCACGTGGTTGATTTCATCCAAATTCCCTTCAATTTTCCGATTTTTAATCTTGCCGACACTTTTTTGGTGATCGCAGTCAGTCTGGCGATACTCCGCACCCTGATGGGCGATGAGATCGGTGGCGGGCGTGCAAAGTAAGTTCGTGCCCGTGCCCGATGCCAGAGAGGGTGACCGACTGGATGCTGGCCTTGCAAAGATGCTGGGAATCTCCCGCACCATAGCGGCATCGATCATCGAATCCGGCGGGGTAACCATGGAGGGCAAGCTGCTGGGCAAGAGCCACAGACTCAGCCCGGGCGAGGTGCTCGAGGTCAAACTGCAAGACAAACCAGCGGGAGTGACCCTGGAGGCCGAGGACGTGCCCGAGCTGAAGGTAATTTTCCAAGACGAGCACATAGTTGTTGTGGATAAGCCTGCTGGGGTGGTTTCACATCCATCCCAGGGATTTGTTGGGCCAAGCGTTGGGGGAGTACTCCTCGCAAGAGGGATTGAGCTTGCTACGTCTGGTGCACAAGAGCGCCAGGGCATTGTCCAGCGGTTAGATGTTGGCACCTCCGGATTGATGGTGCTCGCAAAAGGTGAGCGGGCTTATTCGGTCTTGAAGCAGGCATTTCGTGATCGCACACCAAAAAAGACCTATCACGCACTGGTTCAAGGGCATCCAGACCCGGCATCGGGAACTATAGACACGCCAATAGCTCGCTCCCAGAAGCACGACTACAAGTTCACTATTTCTCAAACTGGTAAGCCTGCGGTTACCCACTACCAAGTCAAAGAAATGCTCCCCTCGGCAGCCTTAGTCGAGGTCGGATTAGAGACGGGTCGGACGCATCAGATTAGGGTTCACTTCTCACACTTCAGGCATCCGCTGGTTGGAGACCCGCTCTACGGTTCGGACCCAAAGCTTGCTGCAAAGTTGGATCTTGATCGCCAGTGGTTGCATGCCGTGAAGCTCGGCTTTTCTCACCCGATCAGTGGCGACTGGGTTGAATTTACCTCCGATTACCCGAGCGATTTGGAAATCGCCCTAGGAAGGCTCAGGGATGTCGGATTTCGGCTTTAGCATTGTCACCTGCAAGTAGGAGGTGCTTTGGTGGCAGATAAGTCTTTCGTCCACCTGCACAACCACACCGAGTTCTCGATGCTTGATGGCGCTGCTCGGATCAAGCCCCTGGTTGAAAAAGCAAGTGAACTGGGCATGCCCGCTATCGCTATGACCGACCACGGCAATACCCATGGCGCGTATGAGTTCTGGAAGCAGGCCACCTCCGCCGGCATCAAACCGATCATCGGCATGGAGGCCTATCTGGCCCCGGGCTCAAGGCTAGAAAAGACCAAAGTGCGCTGGGCCGATGGTGGCGATGATGATGTTTCGGGCGGAGGAGCCTTTAGCCATCTGACCATGTGGGCCACCGACAACGCATCCATGAACAACCTCTTCAAGCTCAGCTCGGAGGCCTACCTCTCCGGCTACTACTTCAAGCCGAGGATTGACAGAGAACTTCTGGGGCAATACGGCAAGGGCCTCATTGGAACCACCGGTTGCCCAGGTGGTGAGGTCCAAACAAGGCTTCGTCTCGGGCAGTACGAAGAGGCGCTGAAGACAGCGGCTGAGTTCCGAGACATTTTTGGCAAGGAGAGCTATTTCGTAGAGGTGATGGACCACGCTCTTGAGATTGAGAAGAGAGTGCGCGATGACCTGCTGAGACTTGCAAAAGACTTGAAGCTACCTCTCGTTGGCACCAATGACCTTCACTATGTTCACAAAGAGGACTCGGTCGCCCACGAAGCCCTGCTTTGTGTGCAGACCGGTACCAACCTCGACGACCCAAAGAGATTCAAGTTTGAGTCCCAGGAGTTTTACCTCAAGAGCGCCAGTGAGATGCGGAGTCTTTTCTCTGAGATTCCTGAGGCTGCAGACAACACTCTGTTGATTGCAGAGCGCTGCGAGGTCAACTTCGAAAAGCAGGACCTAATGCCGCGCTTTCCGGTCCCAGAGGGTGGCACTGAGGCCGAGTGGTTTGAAAAAGAGGTATGGCGCGGCATGGAGCGCCGCTACCCCGACGGCTTCACCGATCGCCATCGAGAACAGGCTGCCTATGAGATTGAGGTCATCGTCAAGATGGGCTTCCCCGGCTACTTCCTTGTGGTCTCGGACTTCATCCGCTGGGCAAGGGAGCAGGGAATTCGGGTCGGCCCTGGTAGAGGCTCCGCAGCGGGATCAATCGTTTCCTACGCGATGGGCATCACAGAGCTAGACCCTCTGGCTCACGATCTAATCTTTGAGCGCTTTTTGAATCCGGAAAGACTCTCGATGCCGGATATCGATGTTGATTTCGACGACCGGAGGCGTCCTGAGGTAATTCGCTACGTGACCGAGAAATACGGTGCGGACCGCGTTGCTCAGATTGTCACGTTTGGAACTATCAAGGCGAAACAAGCCCTGAAGGACGCAGCTCGAGTGCTGGCAAAGCCCTACTCGGTGGGGGAGAAGCTCACCAAGGCCATGCCTCCAATGGTTCTTGGGCGTGATGTGAGTCTTGACGATGTCACCAATAAGGAGTCAGAGCGTTACCCGGAGGCTGCGGAATTTCGGGAGCTTATCGAAAACGACGAGGACAGCAAGCAGGTCTTTGAGCTTGCCCAGGGTCTCGAGTCGCTGAAGCGGCAGTGGGGTGTTCACGCAGCCGGTGTGATCATGTCTGCCAAGCCCCTGATGGATGTCATCCCCATCATGAAGCGTGAGGAGGACGGGGCAATAATCACCCAGTTCGATCAGCCTCCGTGTGAAGAGCTCGGGCTTCTAAAGATGGATTTCCTTGGGCTTAGAAACCTCACGGTTATCGATGACACGCTGGCAAATATTGAGCTCAACAGAGGTGAGAAGGTAGTTCTTGAAGAGCTTGACTTAGACCAGGACGAAAAGGCCTACCAACTTCTCTCCAGGGGAGACACTCTGGGCGTGTTCCAGCTGGATGGCGTGAATATGCGCTCGCTGCTGAGAATGCTAAAGCCATCGGAGTTTGAACATATTTCGGCGGTTATCGCCCTTTACCGCCCTGGACCGATGGGCATGAACTCCCACACAAACTACGCCCAGCGAAAAAATGGTCAGCAGCAATCCGAGGGAGTCCACCCGGAGCTTCTGGAGCCGCTGAGCGAAATTCTTGATCCCACCTACGGTCTGATTGTTTATCAGGAGCAGGTTATGGCCGCGGCTCAGAAGGTCGCCGGCTATACCTTGGGGCAAGCGGACCTTCTTCGCAGGGCCATGGGAAAGAAGAAGCCAGAGGAGCTGGCAAAGCAGTTTGAGCTCTTCTCCGAGGGTATGAAGAAAAACGGTTACTCCGAGGCCGCGGTAAAGGCCCTTTGGGACACGCTGCTACCTTTTGCTGACTACGCCTTCAACAAGGCTCACTCAGCTGGCTATGGAGTCTTGAGTTACTGGACCGCCTACCTCAAGGCCAACTACCCTGCAGAGTTTATGGCGGCACTACTCACCAGCGTTGGCGATTCGAAAGACAAGCTCGGCGTCTACCTCAATGAGTGTCGGAAGATGGGCATTCAGGTTCTGCCCCCGGATGTGAACGAGTCGATCGGCACCTTTGCTGCGGTGGGGGACGACATTAGGTTTGGTCTCGGAGCGGTCCGAAACGTAGGAAAAAACGTTGTCGAGAGCATCATCGAGGCAAGGGAACAGGAGCGCTTTAGTTCATTCCAGGATTTCTTGACCAGGGTCAGCGCTCAGGCAAGCACGAAGAGGGTAGTTGAGTCGCTGATCAAGGCTGGCGCTTTTGATTCGCTCGGCAACACCCGACGCTCGCTCATTGCTATTCATGAGGAAGCCATTGAGACCTCGGCAATGCTAAAGCGGCAGGCTGCCAGCGGTCAGGTGGACCTCTTTGGAGGTCTCATGGAAGATGATCCCGCAACCATCGAGATTCCAAAACTACCCGAGTGGACGAAGCGGGATTTGCTCGCAAACGAGCGGGAGATGCTTGGTCTTTATGTCTCCGATCACCCGCTTGCGGGCATGGAGGCAGAGCTCATGCGCTATTCAGACATGGGCAGTGCAGCGCTGAGGGACAGCGAAATTGCCGATGGCGAGACGGTAACTGTGGCAGGTCTGATAACGCAGGTCCAACACAAGATTGCTCGCTCGTCTGGAAACCAATATGCCCAGCTGACACTGGAGGACTTTTCAGGTGAGATACCCGTGATGTTCATGGGTAAGACATACCTGCAGCATCGCGACAGCCTGGTCCCAGACAGCACGGTTACCATCCGAGGAAGAGTTTCGAGGCGCGACGATGGTGTGACCTTGCAAGGCTTTTCGATAGAAAAGCTTGAGTCCGGTCGTGAGCTTGGGGGAGTGCTGCAACTCCACCTGACTGATGCCAGCGCCACCAGAGAGCGACTAACGCAGCTTGCCGAAATCCTTGAAGCCCATCCGGGCCCTGTCGAGGTGCAGGTGAAGCTGGTTTCCAACGGGCAAACCAGCCACTTCATGCTCCCACAGCGCGTTGCGGTGGGGCATGACCTGTTTGGTGAGCTTAAGGCTCTGCTGGGCCCTGAGGCGGTTAGTTAGTCGTTATCGGCGAGTTTGTTGCCGATGGCGTGATACGCCCTCTGGAAGTACACCAGTGGCTCCTGGGGGGTTCGCATGACCGAGGCTGTGAGCGCATCGATAATTACGACCGCATTACTCTCAATCTCGTATTTTTCTCGGATCTTGCCGATCAGCACAGAAGATGCCTGAGGAATGATTGGCAAGCCCTCCGGGCCATCAATCTCATCGCCTACAAACCTTCCAGCCTTGTCTCCTGCAAAGCGCTGGGCAAGGTGCAGGGAATCGCTGTCGAGGGTGTGAAGGGCGACAAAGCGACCGGGCAGAAGGTGTGGGTAGCTTGAAGACCCCTGGGCAACATTTAGCGAGACCAGTGGTGGGTTGGACCCAAGTGAGGTAGCGCTCGAGGCCGTGAAGCCAATCGGGTTTCCATCGAGGTCCAGGGCTGTGATGACGGAGATTCCGGAAGCGTGATTCCGGAATGCTGCCTTGAGGGCATCGGAGCCGGAGAGGTCAAAGGCTGGAGAGTTATTTGTCATTTCTTAGATAAGGTTAGGGCATCTTCTAACGGCCAAGAGGTTTTCTGCGATGCGATCATTTGTCTGGGATGGCGAAATAACAGCCCAGCGGGTCCGAGAATTGATTCCAAGGGCCGCAGTTTCCATTGATTCTGTCGCCTCAAGCGTCCAAAAACTGATTTCCGAGGTGCGAACAGGGGGCGTTCAAGCACTTGCCCGCCACGCTCAAGAATTCGACGGGGTCGTGCCAAATTCATTTCGAGTCCCCACTGATGCCATCAAGGCAAGCGAGCTGGAGCTTCCGGATGGGCTCAGGGCCGCGATTTCTGAAGCAATTGCCAGGGTGCGAAAGGTCTCCCAGGCAACTCTTCCCAGGGCCGTTTCTCTTGAGGTGAGCGCCGGGGGAGCGGTGGAGACGAGATTTGTACCCGTCGATTCGGTTGGACTCTACGTGCCAGGTGGCAAGGCCGTTTATCCTTCCAGCACAGTCATGAACGTCGTTCCGGCGCAAGTCGCTGGAGTTCCGAGAATCGCGGTTGCCTCTCCCGCTCAAAAAGACAACGATGGCCTTCCCTCAAATGTTGTGTTGGCGACCTGCGCCCTGCTTGGAATAGACGAGGTTTATTCGATCGGTGGCGCAAGCGCTATCGCAGCTATGGCCTTTGGTGTCCCTGAGATAGGCATGGAGCCGGTTCGGATGGTTACCGGTCCTGGAAACATCTACGTTGCGGCCGCCAAGCGCCAACTCCGCAGCCAAATCGCAATCGACTCAGAGGCCGGCCCGACAGAAATTCTGATAATTGCAGACGAGAGTGCGAACCCTGCCTTTGTTGCCGCCGATCTAATCTCCCAGGCTGAGCATGATGAAAACGCCGCGAGCGTGCTTCTGACTGACTCACAGTCGCTAATTGAGGAAGTTCTTCGCGAACTTGAGCGGCAGGGATCAAAAACTGCGAATAGTGATCGGGTGGCAAGCGCCCTGGAAGGGAGCCAGTCCGCACTGGTACTGGTCGAGAGCATCGATCAGGCCATCGAGATTGCCAACGAGTACGCGACAGAGCACTTGGAAATCCAAACCGTTGACCCGGCGGCAATCTCAAAGCGAATCACCAATGCTGGAGCAATATTTCTTGGAGACCACACCCCGGTTAGCCTTGGCGACTACCTCGCTGGCTCCAACCACGTCTTACCCACGGGAGAGCAGGCAAAGTTCGCATCTGGGTTATCTGTGATGAGCTTCCTCAGAAGTCAGCAGGTCGTGAACTACAGCGAGCAAGCCCTCAAAGAGGTGGCTGGCAAACTTCAGGTGTTTGCCGAGGCTGAGGGGTTACCTGCCCACTCTGAGGCAGTTCAGATTAGATTTGATAACTGATGTTTTGCCCATTTTGTCGCCACGCAGATTCTCGAGTCATCGACTCTAGAACCTCCGATGACGGCTCCGCTATCAGGCGTAGGAGGCAGTGTCCGCAATGCCAAAAACGCTTCACAACAATCGAGACCGCAAGCCTTATGGTGACAAAGCGCTCTGGAGTTACCGAGCCTTTCTCGAGGGACAAGATAATTTCGGGTGTCCGGAAGGCGTGCCAGGGACGGCCTGTTACAGACGCTGACCTAGCGCTCTTGGCTCAACAGGTGGAGGAGACTCTCAGGGCAACCGGTGCCGCAAGCATTGAGGCTCAGGATATTGGGCTTGCAATCCTGGACCCGCTGCGAAATCTTGACCATGTTGCTTACATGAGATTTGCCAGCGTTTATCAGGCCTGGGACTCTCTCGACGACTTCCAGGCTGCAATCGAAGACCTCAATAGCTGATGTATCGGTTTTTATTTGATGTCTTCCTGAAAAGACTCGACCCTGAGTTTGCCCATCACCTAGGCGCCCTAACACTCAAAGTTATGTTTGCGCTTCGGCTTGTTCGCCCCTCAAATGGCGAAAACGTTGTTGTTGCGGGCATCAGTTTTCCAAACCGCATAGGAATGGCTGCTGGCTTCGACAAGGATGCAAAACTGGTGCGTCAATTGCATGCTCTTGGGTTTGGGCATATTGAGATCGGCACCGTTACCGCCCAGGCCCAGCCGGGCAATCCAAAGCCAAGACTTTTTCGAATCCCTGAGCACAGGGCTCTTATAAACCGCATGGGCTTCAACAATGAAGGTGCTGACGCCGTGGCCGCGCGGCTCGCAGCATTGCGCGCGTCCGGAGCCAAGCTGCCTGTGATTGGTGTCAATATCGGCAAGACCAAGGTTGTGGAATTGGAAGATGCCGCGGCCGACTATCGATACAGTGCGGAGAAGTTGGCCCCTTACGCGGACTATCTAGCGGTGAATGTATCAAGCCCCAATACGCCTGGTCTTCGAAAGCTGCAACAGGCCTCCTCGCTGAGGCCGATCTTGGAGGCCGTGATTGAGCACAGTGGCGGTAAGCCGGTGTTTGTGAAGATTGCTCCCGATGTAACTGACGACGAGGCGATTGAGATTGCTCAGCTTTCGAAGGAGCTTGGGCTATCTGGGATTATCGCGACAAACACCACAGTCACTAGAGACGGCATTGACTCTGAGAAAGCCTCGGAAACAGGCGGTCTCAGTGGACCAGTCCTGGCTGAGCGTTCAAAGGAACTTCTAAGGGTGCTGAGAAATGAGCTCCCCAAAGAAATGGCCATTATTTCAGTGGGCGGAATTGAGACTGCCGCGGACGTCCGTGAGCGTCTAGACCTTGGTGCCGACCTGGTCCAGGGCTACACCGGTTTTGTCTACTTCGGACCCTTCTGGGCTAAGTCCCTTACGCGGGCCTAGTCTCAGGACTCAGAGTTAGCTCTGGGTCAGTGACTATGGAGTCTCCGAGGATTTCATCAACCTTCTTCATGATCTCCTTGGGAATCTCGACGCCCGCTGCGGCAACATTGCTAGCAATCTGTTCTGGCTTGGAGGCACCAACGATTGCTGCTGAGACGTTGGGGTTCTGAAGCACCCATGCGATCGCAAATTGAGCCAACTCAAGCCCAACCTCCTTCGCGAGAGGAGCGAGTTTCTGGACCTTCGTAAGAATTTCGTCGGTCATAAACTTCTGAATGAACTGCCCGACTTCCTCATTAGCTGCTCGCGAGTCAGCAGGAGCTGGCTGACCCGGAAGGTATTTACCACTCAGCACACCCTGGGCCATAGGCGACCAGACAATCTGACCGAGCCCGAGTTTTTCAGAGGTTGGAACGACCTTCTTTTCGATTACCCGCCAGAGCATCGAATACTGAGGCTGATTGGAAATTAGCCTGATGCCCAAATCGCTGGCGAGCTTGTGTCCCTCGCGAATCTGGTCGGCATTCCACTCCGAGACTCCGATGTACATAACCTTGCCCTGGTGCACCAGGTCAGCAAAGGCCTGCATGGTCTCTTCCAAAGGCGTCTCATAGTCGAACCGGTGAGCCTGATAGAGCTCGACGTAGTCGGTTTGAAGCCTTCTCAGAGAACCGTGAAGGGACTCAAAAATGTGCTTGCGTGAAAGCCCAACATCGTTTGGACCCTTTTCGGCGACAGGCCAGTAGACCTTCGTGAAAATCTCGATTCCCTCACGCCTTTGGCCCTTGAGGGCGTTTCCTAGGACAACCTCAGCTGCTTGGTTAGCGTAGGCATCGGCGGTGTCATAGGTCGTGATCCCGGCATCCAGCGCTGCATGGACCGTTTTGACCGCCTGGTCATCGTTGACCTGAGACGCGTGAGTCAGCCAGTTTCCGTAAATAATTTCCGAAACCTTGAGGCCGGAGTTACCTAGGTACCTAAATTCCATGTGAGTTCTCTTTCCTTAGCTATCGAGTTTTTGAAATCTTGCAACCTGGGGCTTGGGGATTCTCAGCGCCCGCATCTGTATGGAACGCATCGCTGCATACCAAGCAATGCCGCCCTCTAGCCTGTCCTCGCCAAACTTCTTGGCCACCTTCTTTTTCGCGGCTCGCCCAACGAAGGTGGCGTCTATCGCAACTATGCCGAAAAGTCCCCACATCCCAAATAGGGCAATGACCTGGAGGACGAATGAATCAATAAAGGTGAGAAGCACCACAGCAAAAAGCATTGGCAGCACGAGTTCTCCGGCTGTGAAGCGGGTGTCCACAACGTCTCTCGCAAACCTGCGCTGCGGGCCCTTGTCACGTGCGGTGAGGTAGCGCTCATCGCCAGCCATCATTCCCTCGCGGGCCCTTTGGCGCTCAACCCTGAGTTTCTCCTTGTCAGCCTGCCTTGCTTCCTTGCTGCGGTCGCCTACCAGAGGCTTTTTGCGCATCTGCTCCTGCTGTTTGCGAGCAGGCGTTGGCCGGCCTTTGCCCTTTTTCTCACTGGCTTCTTCAGACATCTGCACCTTTCGGAGTGTGCCACTAGATTACTGGCATGTCATTTGCTGAGATTTCCAAAGACAAGTCAATCATCGATAAAGCGTCCACGTTTGTTGATTCCGCATTTGATGAGGCCCTTGACAAACTAACCAGGCTCGTAAAGATTCCAGGCATCGCCTGGCCCTCATTTGACCCAGGAGAGCTTCAAAGGTCTGCCGAGGCGGTGAAAAGTGAATTCGAGCAGCTCGGCTTCTTTGACTTTGTAGAGATCCGCAGTGCCCCAAAGCCAGATGGCACCCAAGGTGCGCCCGCCGTGCTGGCCAGGCGGGCGGGTAACTCAGATGCTCCCCACGTTCTGCTCTATGCGCACCACGATGTTCAACCTCCTGGGGACAGAGGGCTTTGGAATAGCGAGCCATTTGAGGCCACACGGGTGGGGGAGAGGCTCTATGGACGGGGAGCATCGGATGACAAGGCGGGGATCATCACGCATGTCTATGCCCTGAGGGCTCTCGCAACACTAGCCGAGGACGTCAGGCTAGGAGTTACCGTTTTCATTGAGGGAGAAGAGGAAGCGGGCTCAGAGTCCTTCCTTAATTTTCTGAAGGAGAACCAGAGGGACCTTGAGGCGGATCTAATCATCGTTGCCGACAGCGGCAACTGGAGCACCGAGGTACCGTCTTTGACGGCAAGCCTCAGGGGAGTGGTTTCGCAGGTCTTCACCGTGAAGACGCTGGACCACGCTCTTCACTCCGGAATGTATGGAGGTCCGCTGCCAGATGCTATGACGGCGATGATTAAGTTGCTTGCAACGCTGACCGATGAGGCTGGGGATGTCGCAATAAGTGGACTGGTTTCGGATCAGACGAACGGTCCCGATGTTTCACTCGAGCAACTTCGTGAAGAGTCGGGACTGTTGCCGGGGGTCGACAGGATGGGCACCAAACCCGTGACGCAGCAAATCTGGGGCGAACCCGCAGTAACAATTATTGGCTTTGATGCGCCTAGCGTCGCAGTTTCGTCAAACACTGCGCTGCCTGAGGTTACGGCGCGGGTGTCGCTTAGGCTCGCTCCAAGCGAGGATCCCGAGCGCGGCCTCCAGCTTCTAAGGGAGCATCTAACGAACCATGCACCATTCGGGGCCGAGGTCTCATTTGGAGCCCACGAGATGGGTCCTGGTTACTTTGCCTCCAAGGGATGGGCCTCAAAGCTCGGACATGAGATCCTCAGCGATGTCTGGCCTAAGGAGAGCGTCGACATTGGAGTCGGCGGGTCTATTCCGTTCATTTCCCACTTCGCAGCCCTGTTTCCAGAGGCGGAAATTTTGGTCACCGGAGTCGAGGAGCCAGATTCCCGAGCTCACAGCCCCAACGAGTCTCAGCACCTACCAACCCTGAAGCGAGCAATGACAGCCGAGGCGGCGCTGCTAATGCATGGGAACAAGATGGTGAGAAAGTAGTTAAACTTGAGCATCGGAGGAATTCAATGACAGACGTTATGACCCACGGAGTAAAGCTCACAGAGACCGCTGTAGGCAAGGTAAAGGCCCTGCTTGAGTCAGAGGGACGCGATGACCTTCGGCTCCGAGTATCGGTCCAGCCGGGTGGATGTTCTGGCTTGATCTACCAGCTTTTCTTCGACGAGCAGCTCGAGGAAGAGGATGCGGTAGTTGACTTTGCAGGTGTTGAGGTCGTCGTCGACATGATGAGCGTGCCCTACCTCGATGGAGCCGAGATTGATTTTGAAGACACAATTCAAAAGCAGGGCTTCACAATCGACAATCCAAACGCCTCGGGATCCTGCGCCTGCGGAGATTCCTTCTCCTAAACCCCCTCAAATGGCCAACTAGGCCGGTGGATTCGGGGTAAACTTAGAGCCATCCGCAGCGAATTTGAAGGGTATTTCTTTGACTATGAAGCTTGGACGGCTGGCATTTGCAGGAATTAGCGCCGCTTTGGTGCTTGTCCTTAGTGGCTGTTCCCCAGAGCTAGAGCGCGGATTCCTCCCAGACGCAAGTGGAGTTACAAACCACACCGACCGCATTATCGGGCTTTGGACAACCTCTTGGATTGTCCTATTGGCGGTGGGTGCACTTGCATGGGGATTGATGGCATGGGCTCTGATCGCCTACCGCCGTAAAAAAGGCGAAACTGGACTGCCCCCTCAGCTTCGCTACAACATGCCAATTGAGGCTCTTTTCACCGCGGTCCCCCTGATTCTTGTTCTCGGATTCTTTGCTTTCACAGCCAGAGACACGGCCGCTATTGAGGCAAAGACGGAGAACCCAGACGTCCACATTCACGTCATTGCAAAGCAATGGAGTTGGGACTTCAACTACGTCGATGAGAATGTCTATGACTCAGGTATTCAGGCCCAGTTCACTGGAGCCGAAGAGAATGTCATGGAGACGCTTCCAACACTGTATCTGCCCGTGGGGAAGACGGTTCAAATCGACCTGTCCTCACGAGACGTAATTCACAGCTTCTGGGTAGTCGAGTTTCTTTACAAGAAGGACATGTTCCCAGGTCAACAGAATGAGATGTATTTCACACCGCTAAAGGAAGGCACTTACGTCGGTAAGTGTGCTGAGTTGTGTGGCGAATATCACTCAATGATGCTTTTCAATGTCAAGGTTGTGTCCGTGGCTGAGTACGACAGGCAAATGGCGGCTCTGGCCGCCAAGGGCAACGTTGGTCAGCTTTCCACCGACTACGACAGGAATCAGAACCTTCCCGGCGGCAATCCAGAGATTAGGGGCTAAAAATGGCGACGTTTACCGAACCAAGAACTACAAACCCTTCATCGTTTACGCCTAAGCGCTCCAAGGGCCAGGTGATTGTTGACTGGCTCACCACTACCGACCACAAGAAGATCGGTTACCTGTACCTAACCACGAGCTTCATTTACTTCTTGATTGCTGGTGTCATGGCGCTGGTGATCCGCGCTCAATTGGCTCTTCCCGGGCTGGACATTGTCGCGACTAAAGAGCAGTACAACCAGCTATTCACAATGCACGGCACGATCATGCTCCTGATGTTTGCAACTCCGTTGTTCGCTGGGTTTGCCAACGTTCTCATGCCGGTCCAAATAGGAGCGCCAGATGTCGCGTTCCCAAGATTGAACGCAATCGCCTACTGGTTCTTTAGCTTCGGCTCGTTTATTGCCGTAGCAGGCTTTTTCACTCCCCAGGGAGCAGCCTCCTTCGGATGGTTTGCCTACGCTCCGCTATCGAACACTACGTTCTCGCCGGGAATTGGCGGTGATCTGTGGGTCTTTGGCCTTGCATTGAGTGGTTTCGGAACAATCCTCGGTGGCGTGAACTTCATCACCACGATCATCACCATGCGCGCTCCGGGTATGACCATGTGGCGCATGCCTATCTTCACCTGGAACACCATGGTGACATCAATCCTGATCATCATGTGCTTCCCACCGCTTGCGGCTGCACTGTTTGCATTGGGAGCTGATAGGCGGTTTGGCGCTCACATTTTTGATCCTGAGAACGGTGGAGCAATGCTTTGGCAGCATCTCTTCTGGTTCTTTGGGCACCCAGAGGTTTACATCATCGCGCTGCCATTCTTCGGAATCGTCTCCGAGATCTTCCCCGTCTTTAGCCGAAAGCCAATCTTCGGCTACAAGACCCTTGTGTACGCGACAATCGCCATCGCTGCTTTGTCAATGACGGTCTGGGCTCACCACATGTATGTCACAGGCCAGGTGCTGCTGCCGTTCTTTGCATTCACGACAATGTTGATTGCGGTTCCGACGGGAGTGAAGATATTCAACTGGATTGGGACAATGTGGCGAGGGTCAGTGACCTTTGAGACACCAATGCTTTGGAGTTTGGGATTCCTGGTGAGCTTCGTGTTCGGAGGCCTCACCGGTGTAATTCTGGCTTCGCCCGCCCTTGACTTCCACCTATCTGATTCCTACTTTGTGGTTGCCCACTTCCACTACGTAGTGTTCGGAACTGTGGTGTTTGCGATGTTTGCCGGCTTCTATTTCTGGTGGCCAAAATTCACTGGCAAGATGCTCAACGAGCGCCTCGGAAAAATTCACTTCTGGATTCTCTTCGTTGGCTTCCACACCACATTCCTGGTTCAGCACTGGCTCGGAGTACTCGGTATGCCACGTCGTTACGCCACCTACTTGCCGGAGGATGGCTTCACTGAGATGAATCTTCTATCGAGCGCCGGGGCAGCGATCCTAGCTCTGTCAATGGTTCCATTCCTCTGGAATGTCTGGATCACCTACCGCAATGGTGTGAAGGTAGAGCTCAAGGACCCTTGGGGCTATGGAAGGTCCCTGGAATGGGCAACTGAGTCGCCAATTCCTAGGCACAACTTCCACTCAATTCCAAGGATCCGTTCTGAGTCTCCTGCGTTTGACATGAACTACCCAGAATATGCAGCTCCTGAGGCCAAGGAAGCCTATGCCAAGGAGGGACGCATCTAATGCGCTCCAACATAGTCATCCTCCTGGTGATGGCTGCTTACTTCACGGTTGCAGATATCGCTTACGCAATTTGGACATACCTGGACCGTGGGGCAGTCGAGCCAATCGGTACTGCTGCAATTGGGCTACTTGTCGTGCTTTCAATCTTTATCGCCTTCTACCTCTTCAGCGGAATGCGCCGCAGTGCGACACTTCCCGAAGATAATCTTGACGGCGAGATTGAAGAGGGAGCAGGCGAGGTCGGCTTCTTCTCTCCATGGAGCTGGTGGCCATTGTTCCTGGGGGCATCCAGTGGTTTGGCCTTTGCGGCTCTTGCCGTCGGGTGGTGGCTGTTCTTCATCGCCGTTCCTTTTGCCGTGGTTGCCGTGGTTGGCTTCGTGTTCGAATACGACCGCTTCTCACACGCTCACTAGTAATTCTCAGCAAGATGACACCATTGGGTGTTATCCTTTTCTGCTGCCCGAAAGGGCTTGTAGCTAAATAACTAAACATGGGGATGATCGGTTTCGACACTGTAATGATGAGTGAAAGAAGCGGGTCGAGGATGCACAGTTATCTCGTAAACGCTCTGTGCAAAACTATAGGTGCCAATACAAAGCGCGCCGACTTCGCCCTAGCTGCCTAAGCTAGCCCCGAAGTCCGTTTGCCTAGGTTTGATTTCGACCTAGATCCAAGCGTCATTTAGAAATCTTGCTGGTTGAGTGCGTCAAAGGCTCGATCGGGACTTTTTACTTTGACTGGGCTGGTCGGCGTAGTTGCCTCCGACAAATTCCGCAGCCGAGTAGAACGCCTCTGGAGGCTACACCCGTAGAAGAGTCATGAACGCTGCAGTGGACCCGGGTTCGATTCCCGGCATCTCCACCATGCACAGAGCCAGCCAAGTTTTGGCTGGCTTTTTGCTTTCCGTTATCCTGAGCCTCGTGCTTAAGATCCGACGCCTTTCTGAAGCGGAGACTGAGAAGTTTCTAAGTTTCATGGACGGTCCCGCCTTTACCTCCCAGCCCCAGTGGCAAGGCTGTTATTGCCAGGAGTACCTCAACACCAAGCACGAGAACGAGTCTGCTTCGCCAGAATCAAACCGCCGCCTCGCCTGCGACCGGATCGCGTCTGGAGTTATGCAGGGCTATTTGGCTTTCGAGGAGGGCGATAGCGACGAGGTTGTTGTGGGCTGGATGGCTGCCAATAGCCATAACAACTTCAGATTGCTCCCGCCAGCGGAAGATGACACGGCCACAATTATCTGTTTCTCGGTGGCTGCCCAGAGCCAGCAAAAAGGGGTCGCAACGAAGCTATTGGAGTTTGCGCTGACAGATCTCCCTAAACTCGGGTACCTCAGGGTTCAGGCCGCTCCTCTTGCGAGCGGTCAGTTTGAAACCTGGGGGTATCGTGGCCCGCTATCGCTCTATCAGAAGTTTGGGTTCACAGAGGGGCCAATGCTCGACGAGCAGCATGTTCTGGTCAGTCGAGACCTATAGAAAAAACCCCGCAGGAAATCTCCCACGGGGTTTTAGCTATCTAGTTACAACTTCTTCTTGAGCTGCTTGGGCTTACGCTTTGGCTGCTCCTCAATTGCGGGGGAGTGGTCAGCGTGAGCGAGTTCGTACTCGGCCTTTGACACTGGAGCAATACGATCCTCAAAGTAAATCTTTGAGATTGCAGAGCGCAGCTTGGTGCCAACGGTGATCTTGCCCTTCTTGTTGGGTCTGGGCATGATCGGTTCGTAATCCTTGAAGTCAACTAGCTTCCACAGTTCATACTTGTCGACTGGTTCGTGAACCTCGATGTATTCGCCGTGGGGGAGTCGGACTACTCTTCCGGTCTCTCGACCGTGAAGGGCAATCTCGCGGTCCTTGCGCTGAAGTGCGAGACAGGCGCGCTTAGTGACCCAGTATGCAATTACTGGTCCAATCACTAGCAGCACCTGCATTGCGGTCAGAACGTGGTTCAGCGACATCTGGAAGAAGATCGCAATCAGGTCTGTGGATGCGCCGGCCCAAAGAACTGCGTAGAAGGTTACTCCGGCTGCACCGATGGCAGTTCTGGTTGGGGCGTTGCGTGGTCGATCCAGGACGTGGTGGTCACGCTTGTCGCCAGTTACCCAGGCTTCAACGAAGGGGTAAACGGCAACCAGTACCAAGAACACCAGGGAGATGATGATTGGCAGCATGACTCCCATAGGAATGACGTAGCCAAAGATCGCAACATCAAGACCACCCGGGGCCAGACGCAATGCTCCATCTAGCCAGCCGATGTACCAGTCGGGCTGGGTGCCAGCGGAGACAGGCGATGGGTCGTAGGGACCGTAGTTCCAGATTGGGTTGATGGTAAATAGCGCTGAAATTGCGGCGATTACACCAAATACCAGGAAGAAGAACCCTCCGGCCTTTGCCACGTAGACCGGCATCAGTGGGTAGCCAACAACATTGTCGTCACGGCGTCCAGGTCCGGGGTAGTGGGTGTGCATGTGAATTACTAGCAGCAAGAGGTGAGCTGCAAGCAGCGCAATAATCAGCGCCGGCAGAATCATGATGTGGAGCGAGTAAAGCCTTGGAATTACCTCCGTGCCCGGGAACTCGCCTCCGAAGAAGCCTGACGAGACAGCGGGGCCAACTACTGGGATTCCCTTGATCATTCCATCGATGATTCGCAGTCCGTTACCGGAGAGCAGGTCATCTGGCAGTGAATAGCCGGTGAAGCCGGCACCCATGCCCATGAGGAAGAGAAGGAAGCCGATGACCCAGTTGAGCTCGCGTGGCTTGCGGAATGCGCCGGTGAAGAACACGCGAAGCATGTGCAGACCTGATGCGGCAACAAAGATCAGTGCACCCCAGTGGTGAATCTGACGCATAATCAGACCGCCACGAATGTCAAAGCTGATGTCAAGGGAAGACGCGTATGCGACGGTCATTTCCGCACCCTTCAATGGTGCGTAACTGCCGTCGTAGTAGGTGTGAGCCATGGATGGCTCGTAGAAGAAGGTTAGGAAGGTTCCTGAGAGCACAACGACCACGAAGGACCACAACGCTACCTCACCGAGCATGAAGCTCCAGTGGTCGGGGAATACCTTGCGACCAAATTGCTTGATGACCGTCCCCAGGGAGAGTCGATCGTCTAGATAGTCGGCTGTCTTGCCTACCGGTGTCTTCGGTTCGGTTACTGAACTCATGTGCTTACTTCCTTATGTCCCAGAACGATGGGCCAATTGGCTCGAGGAAGTCGCTTTGTGCGACCAGGTAGCCCTCGTCATCCACAGCGATTGGTAGCTGGGGGAGAGGACGTGCTGCCGGCCCGAAGACAACTTTGCAGTGATCTGCCAGGTCAAATGTCGACTGGTGGCAAGGGCATAGCAGGTGGTGTGTGTGCTGCTCATAAAGAGCCACAGGGCAGCCCACGTGGGTACAGATCTTGGAGTACGCGACGATACCGTCATAGCTCCAGTTGGCCTTTTCTGGGTCCTCTTTTAGGTCACCCGGATTTACCCGGACCAGGAGAACCGCAGCCTTGGCTTTTTCCTCCAGTTTGTGCTCTTCCAAGTCTTTGAGCCCCTCAGGGATGACATGGAAAACTGATCCGATTGTTACCTCGGAAGCTTTGATGGGGATGCCGGTTGGATCTTTGGTAAGCCGGGTACCGGCGCGCCACATCGTGCGCTTTAGGGTGTCTCCAACCTGTGGGCCGAGGTCACCAAAAATGACAACAGCTGGGATTGGGAAGAATGCAAGTGCACCGTACAAAGTGCGTCGAATTAGCTTTCTGCGGGTAAATCCTGATTCACCGTCTGCTAATTTCACGATTTCGATCGCCTTAGCACGCGCCTCATCTGAACTGCGTGCGGGGTGACGAGACTCGGAAACCTCGTTGTCAGGCATCAGCGTCTTGGCCCAGTGAACCGCACCAAAACCGATACCAAGCAGCGACAGCGCCATACCAATGCCCATCCAGAACGCATTGTTGCGCGTTGCAGATAGATCGCCATCGACAATTGGGAAAGCCACGAAACCCCAAACCGCAATGATTGCGCCCACTATGGAGACAAGGAACATGAATGAGATTTGACGCTCGGCTGTCTTCGCGTGCTTTTCGCTCTTGTCCGTCATGCGGACGCGGTGCGGCTCGATTCCCGGATCCGAAATCGGGCGCTCGATATTCGTCGCGCTGCCCGAGTCGTACTTCTTGAGCTCACTCATTAGTTAGCCTTCGCTCCCAACCAAACCGTAATTGCGATTATGAAACCTAACCCGAATATCCAGGTAAACAGTCCCTCGGCTACAGGACCAATTGAACCAAGCTCGAAACCGCCGACAGAACCGTTCTCTTCAACGTACTTCAGGTAGGTGATGATGTCCTTCTTGTCCTCGGGGGTCAGATTGGCATCGTTGAATACCGGCATGTTCTGGGGACCGGTGACCATTGCCTCGTAAATGTGCTTTTCGGTCACTCCGTCAAGTGCTGGAGCGAACTTACCCTCGGTTAGCGCGCCACCTGCACCAACGGCGTTGTGGCACATCGCGCAGTTGATACGGAAGAGCTCGCCACCGTGGGTTGGGTCACCGTCAGTCCTGAGGTACTCCTCGGGCGGAATAGCGGGCCCGGGGGCTAAGGACGCTACGTAGGCAGCCATGGCTGCAATCTGCTCCTCAGTGAACTGGACAGGCTTCTTGTAAAGCTGTGGGCCCGAGGCCTGACCCGGCATGCGGCCAGTTCCAACCTGGAAGTCAACCGAGGCTGCTCCAACACCAATTAGGCTCGGCCCTCCAATTGCACCCTCACCATTGGTGCCGTGGCAGGACGCGCAGTTGGCTAGAAACAGCTTGCGACCCTCCTCAACCTGCTCAGGTGAGCCAAACTCTGCTTCGAAGGTCTGGGTCGCAGCTGCGTAGCCCCCACCGGACAGGATGAGTCCTAGGAAGATCACAACGCCAAGGGCCCAGGGGCGACGACGCATTGGCTTCTGAGGGTTCAAATTTCTCTCCATCTTCGATTACTTCAGCACGTAGACAACTAGGAACAGGCCAATCCAGACAACGTCAACGAAGTGCCAGTAGTACGAAGTAACGATCGCACTTGTGGCTTCGCGATGTCCAAAATTCTTAGCGGCATAGGCCCTGCCGATAACCAGCAAGAAAGCAATGAGGCCACCTGTTACGTGCAGGGCGTGAAAACCGGTTGTGATGTAGAACGCAGAGCCATAAGAGTTGCTGCTGAGCGTGACACCCTCGGCGACGAGCTGCGCGTACTCCCAAACCTGGCCGGCAACAAATACTGAACCCATGAGGTAGGTGAGGAAGAACCACTCGACCATTCCCCACTTAGCGGGGGAGAGACCAGTTCTGCGAGCCTGCATGCGCTCTGCAGCAAAAACACCAAACTGTGCGGTAAATGAGCTTGCAACCAGAATCAGAGTGTTCACGAGCGCAAATGGAACGTTCAAAATCTGAGTGTCATTTGCCCACAAATCAGGAGCACCGGCTCTCAGCGAGAAGTACATCGCGAAAAGACCGGCAAAGAACATAACCTCGCTGCCAAGCCAAACAATCGTGCCGACGCTTGTCGCGTTTGGCCGCTGAATGGTCATAGGGGCAGCTGGAGAGGTTGTGGACATGCTCCAATTGTAACCGCTACCACTCTCGAAAAAGGCCTTGCGAAGCCAAAGTTCTCGAAAAATCGACTTCTCGAGGGTGTTTTTTTGACCATTACACTTTCCTCATGACTCAGAGCACATGGCCTTCTGTTCTCACCACCTTGTTAGCGGGGGAGAACCTTACCCGTGAGGGATCCAGCTGGGCGATGCGCCAGATCATGGCCGGAGAGGCCTCAGAGGGGCAAATTGGCGCCTTCATGATGGCACTTAGATCCAAGGGCGAGACGGTTGAAGAGCTCTCCGGGCTAGTTGACGTGATGCTCGAGAACGCTCTTCTTCTCGAAACGGGAAGTGACGCCGTGGATATCGTCGGAACCGGGGGAGACCTAGTCGGGACCGTCAACATCAGCTCTATGGCCTCAATAGTTGCCTCAGCGAGCGGAGTTCCAGTGCTGAAGCACGGATCCAGATCAGCCTCTGGCAAGACCGGTTCCTCGGAAATGCTCGAGGTATTGGGTGTTCGCCTAGATCTGTCCCCAGCTCAAGTCAAAAAAGTGTTTGATAACGCGGGGATAACCTTCTTTTTTGCTCCAGTTTTCCACCCCGCAATGAGATTTGTGGCACCTGTTAGGAAGCAGCTTGGTGTGCCGACCACATTCAATTTTTTGGGACCTCTAGCAAACCCTGCTCAGCCAATCGCAACTGCTCTCGGTGTCGCGGACGAAAAGATCGCCCCACTCATGGCTGAAGAGCTGGCCCAGAGGGGAAGAACCGCTCTGGTATTTAGATCCGATGACGGCCTGGACGAGCTCAGCACCACCGCTAACGCACAGATTTGGCAGGTTGCAGCTGGTGAAGTGACCGTGCACACCCTGGTGCCTGAGAGTCTTGGCCTGGCAAAAGCCGAAATCAGTCAGCTGCTCGGCGGCGATGCAAGACAAAACGCCCATGTGGCAACAAAGCTCTTCGCCGGTGAGGAATTTGGGAACTCGAAAGCTATCTTCGATGTGGTCTCGCTGAATGCGGCTGCAGGCATAGTTGCCTACGAGCTGGCAAAGGATTTAGATCTGGCTAACAAAGATCTGACAGAGCGATTTATAAGTGCCATTGGCATAGCTCAAGAGGCGATATCCTCTGGAGCCGCCAAGCGAAAGCTCGATACCTGGACCGCCGCAACCCAGGCGGTATCCAGCTAAATCCCTCTATTTGGGCGGGGAGGGGACAGAAAAACATTACTTGACATAATGTTTATTATCGGCTTTATACCCAAAGCTGCGGGAGGGCCTAAGGCCTATCCGGGACCTCACCGGGCGAGCTGGCAATAACGACTAAACCTTGCCGCTCTTATCCGCTAGACCGAATAGCCGCATTCCCAACTGATTCATGTAGCCAATTCCCAGAGCAAAGATCAGAGTTCCTTCGCGAACCTGACCGCCCAGAAGGAATCCGATCGCGACAACAGTTACCTCAACTATTGAGCGCGCTTTCCAAAACGGCAGCTTGAAGCGCTGGGCGATTCCTACGTTCAGTCCATCCCTAGGTCCCTTACCCATGCCGCAGGATATGTAGAGTCCAGTCGCAAAGGAAATTACGACCATTCCTCCCAAAAAGAGCAGTAGCTTCTGCCAGTAGAGATCCGGGGTTGGGATATAGGTAAGTGCCAGATCGGCTACCAGACCAACCATCACCGCGTTCATAATGGAGCCGAGCCCAGGCTTTACCCGCAAGGGAATCCAGGCAATCAGCACCAAGACACTCACTGCGACCGTTGCGTAGCCAAAAGTGAGCGTGGTCTGCTTTGAAATACCCTGTGCCAGCACGTCCCAGGGTGCCAGTCCGAGCTGTGCATCCACGGTCATTGCGACACCAACGCCATAGATGAATAGCCCGACAACTAGCTTTATAAAGCGAGTGGGAAACTTAGACTGAGGCACTGCTAAATGTTAGGGGTAAGAATGAAAGCAACTGGCTCTTTTCCTTATTTCGACCCCCCGAAGCCAAGGCTGTTTGCCCATCGCGGTCTCGCGCAGCATGCGGATCTTGACGAAAACACAATTCCCGCCTTTCAGGCCGCACTGCAGCACGGCGCAACCCACCTTGAATCTGACACTCAGGCCACGGCAGATGATGTTGCGGTGTTATTTCATGACGAGGATCTCTCAAGAGTGGCCGGTGTAGACGCCAAAATTCGGGAGCTGTCGCTTAGCGAGTTGAAGACAACGAGATTGAGAAATGGTGGTGAAATCCCAACACTCGCAGAGGCTCTCGAAACACTCCCCGGAGCTCGATTCAATCTCGACATCAAGACTAGGCCTGCTATCTCCCCCACCATTGAGGCCATTGAAAAGCTCCAGGCTCACGATCGCGTGTTAGTTTCAAGCTTCTCTAACCCAATCCGAAAAAGCGCATTGACGGGCCTCTCGAGGCCGATTGCGACCTCGGGTTCGCTATCCACGGTCTTGAGTGCATGGCTCAGTCACACCTTGCTATTTGGCGCAGGTTTTTCTGCAATTGTGAAAGATGTCCACGCCTTCCAAATACCCGTGAGGCGAGGTCCGGTGAGATTTGCCACCAAGAGTTTCATCGCGCGAGCCCAGAGGTATCAAACCGAAGTCCACTTTTGGACCATAAATGACCCCGATGAGATGCGCAGGCTCATTGAACTGGGAGCAGACGGAATCGTCTCGGACAGGGTTGACCTCTTCGAAACTGGCAACTAGCTGAGAATCGGAAGCAGCGAGGACTTATCTCTTGCAAGCAGCGGTTCTTCTTAGCAAAGGAGAACAAATGGCTGAATCTATGCGCGGAATGAGACTGGGAAGCCAGTCGTTGGAGTCCGATCGAGGCGTCGAGCTTTCAGAGCGTCAGACGATCGAATATCGCTGCAGCGCAGCACACGAGTTCACCATGGTTTTCTCGCTCACCGCCGAGCTTCCAGACACTTGGGAGTGCAAGAAGTGCGATGAGATTGCAACGCGTCTGGAAGCAGGCAAGGAAGTCGATTTGGCCACTGGCGAGCTAAGCTCCCAGCGCAGCCACTACGACATGGTTTTGGAAAGACGCACCAAGAAGGAGCTCGAAGCTCTATTGCAAGAGGTTTTGGTAGACATGCGCAAACGTCGCAGCGAGGGAAGACTCACCGCCTAAACAGTCGGGCGATCCCCCAACGAGTGCAGAGTAGGAAAGCCTCAAGAACAATCCCGAGAGTCATTTTGCTCTTGCCGCTCTCGCGCTCCACAAAGTGAATCGGAACCTCTACGATCTTCGCACCAGCCTCACTTGCTCGTAGCGTCATCTCAACCTGAAAGCCGTAGCCATGGGCACGCATGCTAGAAAGTGGCAGCTTGGCTAGCAAATCCGTTGAGTAAACCCGATAGCCAGCGGTGAGGTCCCTCAGCTTGCTGGCCAGCATAAGAGCTGCATAGCGATTTCCAATTCGGGAGATAAACATCCTCGTTGCCGGCCAGTTCTTCACCTCTCCCCCATCGACCCAGCGAGAGCCGATAACCAGGTCATTTGAGGAGGCCTCTGCAATGAGCGCGGGTAGGTCACTGGGTCTGTGTGAGCCGTCCGAGTCCATCTGAACCACATGGGTAAACCCGCGGTCAATGGCCCACCTAAAGCCCTCCACGTAGGCAAGCCCAAGACCCTTCTTTGCTGGCCTGTGTATGACCGAAATCAGCCTGTTGTTGCTGGCCAATCGGTCTGCAAGTTCGCCTGTCCCATCGGGAGAGTTATCGTCGATTATGGTCAGGTGGATGTCGGACATGGCCAAAAACAATTGTTGAACCGAGTGCTCCAGGACGTCTAATTCGTTATAGGTCGGCATGAGCACTACCGCCCTCAACGTCGTCTCCTCGCGAACATCGCTGCGGTGAAAACCAGCACCAGTGCGGCGACTAGCCAGTCAAAGATTGCCCCAATGGTCATCGCCGGGGTATTTCCCGTGAAGAGCGGAACCCGCTCGACCATCACAGCTGGTGTGTACCACTCAACCTCTGAGAGCACCTCTCCATTGGGGAGGTAGATAACTGAAACCCCCACTGTTGAGATATTTACAACCGACCTGCCGGTTTCTATGGCCCTGAGCTGGGCAATGGCGGCTTGCTGGTAGGTCTCGTCTGAAAAACCAAAGTCCGCATTGTTGGTCTGAGACAGAATTACCTGGGCTCCGGAGGTCGTCAGCTCTCTCAAAATTGAGTCCTCGGCAATCTCGAAACAAATAAGTGTCCCGGCAACAAAGTCGTCAATCTCGTAGATCCCATCACGAACCCCGAAGCTGTAGCCCTTGGGGATCATGTCGACAAGGTCGGGCGCAAACATTCTCCAGAACTCCCGGTCAGGTGCATACTCCGCAAACGGCACCGGCTGCTTCTTGTCGTAGTAGTCAACCGGACCAACTCCAGGGAGCCAAAGCAGGGTGGAGTTGAAGGATTCGTCTCCTCTGACCGTTAGGGTTCCAAAAACAAACGGTGCGTCGACAGCTGTCGCCACCTCTTCAATCTTCGCTCTCGCAGTTTGTGACCTAAGCGGGTCGATGTCGGATGCATTTTCAGGCCAAACCAAAAGATCAATCTCCCCTGCCAGTTCAGAGTCGAAGACCAGCTCGGTCGCGTCAACGTGGTTTTGCAAGATGGTGCCCTTGTCGACGTTCGAGAACAGTCCGGCATTGGCATTGCCCTGCACCGCAGCAATAACCTTCTCCCCCGCTTCTTGGGTGGTGAGTCCCAGGGGGGTAATTACTGGGATCAGCATCGCCGCAAGAGCCGTTGCTACAAATGCTCGTTTAGGCAGCTTGCGGTCCGAGAAGTGCTTCACAAATAGCGCTAGCAATGCTCCAAGTAGTGCCATAACGAAGCTGAGCAGGGATAGCCCTCCCCACCAAACCCAGTTTGCGAAGATGCTCTCAGATTGGGTCATTGCGAGCTTCGACCAGGGGAAGCCGCCATAGGGGAAGTTGTTGGCTGCGAACTCTCTCAACGTCCAGACCCCCGCTGCCACAAAAGCAAAGGAAAAAACCTTCAGGCCCTTTGGTTTGTACCTCTGATACAGCCACGAGGTCAGTGCCGTGCCAAGGCCGAAATAGAGGGCCATCAGGGTGCTTAGTGCCAATAGCGGCACTGGACCCAAATACAGCGAGATCCACTCGATGTGGGAAATGTAGAAAGCCTGTCCGGCAACGAAACCAATTAGAAAGGATTTCCAGAAGCCAACCCCGAGGGTTGCAAGAAGCACCAAAGCCGGGATCAGGGGCGTAAGAACCCAAATGTTCTCGGTTGGAAATGTGTAGAGCGCCACCATTCCACCGAGGGCCGCTAGGGGCAGTCGCCACAACATCTCGCGCATGTGAACAGCCTAATTTCTATAGGTAGTAGCTGTAGGCGACTATGCCACGCTTCACCAGGTCAATGGCTCGGTAGCTGGTCTCGGCAAGCTCTGGATCTGCAGACTGCGAGAGCTGGTCCAAGAGGTCAATTATTTGCTTGCTCCAGCGGATGAAGTCACCTGCGAGCAATCCGGCAAGTTTGAGTGCGTCATCAAGTCTGCTGCCTGTTGCCCAGCGATAGATTGCCCAGGTTAGCCCCAGGTCCAGAGGCTGCTCCTTCTTTAGACGATGACGCTCTTGAAGTTCTAACAGGTCCTCCTGAATGCGCTCAGTTCTCTCAAGCGCATCGCGGAAGTTCCCCTTTGGCAGTTTCGGCTCGAACTCCCCCTCGTCCGAGCGTCCCTCGTAGACAAGCGACGCAGCCATGGCTGCCATTGCCGCAGGATCGAGGTCTTTCCAAGCTCCGTGATTGATGCACTCGGCAATTAGCAGGTCTCTTTCGCCATAAATCTTTGAGAGTCTCGCACCAGAGTTTGTTACCTCGTACTCCCCCGCTTCCTCGCGGAGGTAATCAAGATCAGCTAACAGGTCGCAGATGCGGTCGAAGACCTTGGCGACTTGACCAGTTTTTTGGTCCATGTCCCTAAGCGAGGCATCCACCTCGCGCTTGAGTTTGAAATATCGCTCTCCCCACCGCGCATGCACCTCTCGATCGGAGCACTGATGGCAGGGGTGCCCGCGGAGCTCCTTGCGTAATCTGCCTAGCTGAGATTCGATGGTGCGCATTTGCTTGGTTTGGCGAATGTCGTTTCCGACTCTCACCCTTATTCGGGCGCTCTCGCGCTCTAGGTCGGAGATCTCTCTGCGGATGCGCGCGTACTCCTTGAAATCGCCCAGGTGGCAGCTCAAGGCGTCCTCATAGCCCTTCAGGGACTCCTGCTTGTCTCTAATTACCTGTGCGACTCCAACAACTGACCTATCCGCCTGGAATTGAGCAAAAGAGCGCTCCAGCACTTCGCGCGCTCGATCCTTGCCAAAAGCTGCTATCAGGTTTACTGCCATGTTGTAGGTCGGGCGGAAGGAGCTGTTTAGCGGGTAGGTCCGCTTTGATGCGAGACCGGCAACAATATTTGGGTCTAGCTGTGCTCCCCAAAGCACCACCGAGTGACCCTCGGTGTCGATGCCTCGACGGCCCGCTCGACCGGTGAGCTGGGTGTACTCCCCCGCTGTGATGTTTACCCTGGCCTCGCCGTTGTATTTGTCGAGCCGCTCGAGCACCACCGTCCTGGCAGGCATGTTGATGCCAAGGGCGAGGGTCTCGGTTGCGAACACAACTCTCACAAGTTTTCTTAGAAAGAGCTCTTCAACGACCTCCTTGAACGCCGGTAGCATGCCCGCGTGGTGCGAGGCAAAGCCTCGCTCTAAGGACTCGAGCCACTCGAAATACCCAAGGGTGTCTAGGTCTTCGTCCGAAATTGAGGAGCAACGGGCTTCAACAAGTGACCTGATCTCTTGCTGTTCTTCCCTGGATGTAAGCCGAATACCCGCGCGCCGGCAGTTGATGACGGCCTGATCGCAGCCCGCACGCGAAAAAATGAAGAAGATAGCAGGGAGCAGCTGAAGATCCTCTAGCTTCTCGACAATTTCTGGTTTGTCTAGACGCGGAAAATTTCTTTGATTTGGGTTTGCGCGACTATCGCCCCTGCCCTTGCCGTACTTCCCTCGACTACGAATGGGAGAGCGAGCGCGGGCCTGATGTTTTTGTGTCAGCTCTGGGTTGACGCGCAGCTGGCCACTGCCGTTCTCGAATAGTTCTAGGAGTTCATCACCGAACAGGACGTGTTGGTGAAGTGGCACGGGACGATGCTCGGAGACGATGATCTGAGTGTTACCTCTAACCTCCGCGAGCCAGGCACCAAACTCCTCAGCATTAGAAACTGTGGCCGAGAGCGAAACTACCTTCACGTATTTTGGAAGGTGGAGAATCACCTCTTCCCAAACCGCTCCCCTGAACCTGTCGGCTAGGTAGTGAACCTCGTCCATAACTACAAATCCGAGGTCCTTGAGAGTCGTGGAGGTGGCATAGATCATATTTCTAAGCACCTCGGTGGTCATCACAACGATCTGGGCCTCAGAGTTGTTGTTGTTATCACCCGTTAGGAGCCCAACCCGTTCCTTGCCATAGCGCTTGACGAGTTCTGCAAACTTTTGATTGCTGAGCGCCTTTATCGGAGTGGTGTAGAAAACCTTTTGACCCGAGGCCAGCGCCAAGTGAATGGCGAACTCACCCACAATTGTCTTGCCGGCACCGGTGGGCGCAGCCACCAAAACCCCATGGCCGCTCTCAAGCGAGCGACAAGCTTGCTCTTGGAAGTCGTCTAGTGGAAAGGCAAGCTCTGCGCTGAAAAGCTCAAACTCGGGAAATTTAGCTTTACTCTTTGCTTTTTTATAGCGCTCCGCCGGACTCGGCTCAGTCGAGCTCGAGGTCATCGGCGCCCACCAACTTAGATAGTTTGCGTTCCCTGCGCTTGTCGTTGGCCATCGCAATTCCGATTGCCGAGAAATACAGGGCGCTCAGCGGCGCCATGAGAAGGAACATGGTCATTGGCTCGGCTGTCGGGGTGGCAAGCGCTGAGACCACGGCAATGATGAAGACCGCCAGACGCCAGGACTTCAGGATTCCCCTCCCGGTAGCAAGGCCGGCGAAGTTTAGAAGCACCAAAACCACAGGCATCACAAACGCGATGCCAAAGATCAGCAGAATGCGGATCGCGAAGAGGATGTACTCGCTCGCATTAATGACGTTAGAGCTCCCCTCCGGGGTAAAACCGATAAGTACCACGACAAAGCCCGGCAGGGAGGTCCAGGCCAGGGCCGTACCCGCCAAGAACAGCGGCACTGCCGCAACCGTGAAACCAGTGGCGTAGCGCTTCTCCTTCTGCTTCAGCCCCGGTGCGATAAAGGCCCAAAAGTTCCAGAGCCAAACCGGTGAGGTGAGGATGACTCCTAGGAAAATTGAAATTTGAATTCGCAGATCGAATGCTGAAACCACGGTGCCGAAGTTGACGATGGCTTCGATGCCTCGTCGCTCCGTCACATCAAGAAGGGGCTGCTGGAGAATCTTAAAAACTGGGTCGAAGAGGAACCAGCCCACTACCGAGCCAGCAAGAATAAAACCCGCCGACCATGAAAGACGCGTTCTCAGCTCCCTGAGGTGGGAGCCAAGACTCATTCGGCGCTCTTTGTCTTTGCGCCGAGCCATTAGTCTTGCTTCTTCTCGCTCTCGCTGGCCTCTTTGGCGGCCTCAGTCGGCTCGCCATTCTTGTCGATTTCCTTTTTGAAGATGCGCATCGACTGAGCCGCGCTCTTTGCTAGAGCTGGAAGCTTCGGCGCTCCCCAAAGCAACAGGACGATTGCAAGAATGATGATCCATTCCCAGCCTTGAAGTCTCATGCCTACCTCTTATCTATTTCGATCTCTCGAATCCGCTGCACCAGTCTACGCTGTCGCACCTCGGCTTTTCGCGCTCTTGCACGTTTGAGAGCTTGTCTTTCTGTAATAACTCTAACTAGGTCCGACCGGTTGGTTGGCGCCGCGGGTGTCGGATCGTTAGGTTCTGCACTCGTGATGTCAGTGATTAGGCCTTTGGCCCTATCCAACTGGACTTTCAGGGCCCTAATGGCCAAGAAGATGCGGTAGCCGCTCAGCCCGAGCGCGTAAAGGCCGCCCAGCACAGCGACCCATATTGCAATTGTGGTTAGGTCCATTAGTCCTCGTCACCTGGAGTGCTGGCGCCTGCCAGGGCACGCTGTGCAAAGTCTCTGACCGCTGACCTAGCGCTTTCTGGAGCAATCACCTTCACCATGCCACCATACTTTGCCACATGCCTTCCCAGTGCTGCTAAGTTTCCGACCCGTATCGAACCCTGCAATTGGTCGCCAGTTCGTTTTGTATTGCCGGCTACCGGGAAGTTCCAGAAGATTTCTGCAGCTTCGGCACTCGCAGTGATTTCCACAATTTGCTCCTCGGTGACATCGCCAAACACCTCTTCGGGAATCGGAAGGCTCTTGGTCGTCTCAGGAGTGGATTTGCCAGTTATGTGAAGACTCTGGATTCGGTCGAGTCGGAAGGCCCTCAGTTCATCGCTTGTCCTGCAGAAACCACGTAGGTAGTGGCGACGGCCGATGAAGTCGATGCGAAGCGGGTCTATGGTTCGCGATGACTTTGCCCCGGTTTGATTTATGTATTCGCACTCAATAGCCACTTCCTTGCTCATCGCCTCCTGCAGAGTCTCGATCTGCTGGGTTAGGCGCGAGGAGATGTGCGAGGTGGCCGATGCGGGAGAGCTCTCACTGATTAGTGCCCTCAGGGCTTGCAGGTCTGCATCAGCCTTGAACTGCGGAATCGCAGCGAGGTAGTCCAGACCAATAGCGATAGAGCTCAGCTGCCTCCTGGAGAGCGAAGGCGGCTCGCTCAGAGAGGACATTCCTTGTGACAGCGACACGTAGCCTTCCGCAAGTTCATCGACATCAACATAAAAGTGAGTCTCGTAGTTCTTGACGTCCTCACTGTTAGCGACCGCCATTACCGCCTTCTTGATAGCCGCCTCGCTAACCTCGAAGAGCTCGGCGAGGTCGGCCACTCTCTGGTCACCATCGCGCAGCACTGCGCCGACAATGGATAGCGAGAGATTGAAAAGCTCAACCCCATCCAGCTCCTGCTTAGGCATGAGATGCAATCACCGCCTCAAATCCCGCCTGGACGCGATCGGCCAGAGACTTTGGACTAACGACCTTCAGGTCTGCCCCAAATTCCATGAGGTCCTCGGCCATCAGCGCCTCATCCATAAAGCTCAGCTCCAACTGCTCTTTCTCTGCGCCAAAGTGCCACCATGCCTCGCTGTCGGGGACAATCTCTATCACTGCAATATTTGAGGCGGCAAAGGCAACTAGGTCCTGCTCCGCCTGGGTAATAACTGCATCACTGGGAGGAGCAAAAGTAGCTTCGGTGTCCCTGATCTTGCTAATAATCCTGCGCAGAAGGAAATTTTTGACGACCTCTCGTTCCCGGGCCAGCAAGACCCACTCCCCCTCAATAAGGCGTAACTTGAGCGGCTCTACCTCTCTCACAGATTGACTGCCATCGCTCTTGCGGTATTCGAAGACGACGGTCGTCGTGGCGCTGATGGCATCGGCTAGCGGCCCAAAAGACTCATGCTTTGCAACAAGCCGCGGTGAAATGTGGTGCAGCTGCCTGTCTATCTCGACCATGCCCCGAGACTTCAGTCGGGTAAGGCCACTGCGAGCTGCGCTTCCAAAGATTTGCGTGTTCCACGATCTTGCTGCAAGCTCCACCAGGCCCAGCTGCTTAGGGTTGAGCTCAAACTCTTTGGGCCACACGAACGCTCCACGACTGATGAGATATCGGGCATTCTCGCCCTCTTCGAAGGCGTCGCTGTTTCTTACCTCTAGCTGCACGCCCATGTTGCGCAGTGCCTTTTTGTCCCTGTCAAACATCTTCTCTAGGGCATCGCCACCACTGGATTCCCGATAGGCAGGCACAGCATCAAAGAGGTCTTGCTTGCTCAGCCCAATTACTGGCGAGGCAAGAAGGCAGCAGGTCAGGGTGAAGAGGCGCTCAGCTGGAGTTTGCTTTGCCACCTTGCCCCCTAGGTCTTTTTTAGTCCTTGCCCAAAACGTCGATTACAAATATCAGAGTAGAACCAGGTGGTATCGAGCCCTGCGCTGAATCGCCGTAGCCGAGATCTGGCGGAATCACGGCTATTACCTGTGACCCAACCTTGACCCCCTCGAGTGCTTGGACGAAGCCCTCAATCAATGAATTTGAGGAGACGGTAAAGCTTGCAGGCGAGATGCGATCCCACGAGTTGTCAAACTGTTCACCCTCCCAGGTCCAACCCGCGTAGTGAACAATTACCTGGTCACCAATCTCGATTGGTTCTCCCGTTCCCTCTATCAATACTGTTCTGCGAAACTCGCTTGGGGCTTCCTCTGTCGGGATTTGAATACCTGGCTGACCCTGCGGTGCGAGGATTACGGTGGGCATGCCCGCCTCCGCTGCCCTGGCGTCTCCCACGGCGCGAGGTAGGAATGCATCCAGTACATCAAAGATAAAGATGATGCCATCAGAGGCTTCGATACCAAGCGCTGGGATTCCTGCTGAGTCGTGTGCGGCCTGGGGGTTTAGCAATACTGCCACCCTAGAGCCGACCTGAACACCGGTGAGTGCCTTGCAGAAGTCCGGGCTGTTTCCCTGAACAAGATCCTGGAAGATGTAATCGTCGGTTGTGAAGTCGCTCGCCTGGAACTGCTCACCGGTTGCCGCATTGAATCCTGCGTAGTGAAGTGAAACTCGCTGTCCACCCACGATCGCGCCACCAGAGCCTTCGATAATCACCTTGGTCTCCACCCCGGTTCCACTAAGCGGATAGGGGAAGCTAACCTCTGGCTGCTGACCCAAATCTCCCGCTGCTGAAATTAGGTCAGCGGCATCACCAGTCGAGTATGTCTCGCAGTAGTTTTCGAGCTTGGTGGACATTTGCGCGTAGCCCTGGGGCTCAGTCTCTGCAGCTGCGCATCCTGCGATCAGCAACACGGGCGCAACAAGTGCCAGAAGTTTTTTCAATGGGTTCCCTTCGATTTCCTAATTCTTCCGCTTATCGGTCTCGGATGTGACCTTTCGCACGGTCTTTCTCAGCTTTTTCTCACCAATTGGCCGCACCCCCATAGCTTCGGGAAGCCACGAGTCCATGTCCGCCTCGGTGAATTCGGCTTTATTCACCCTTCTGGTTCTGAAGTCCGGCAGCGTAGTGTCATCAGCTAACCGCCTGGCGGTCATCAAAAAGCCGGTGTGGCCGATCATGCGGTGCTCTGGCCTCACGGCAAGGCCCTCAAGGTGCCAGGGTCGAACAGTGGTTTCAAACGCGCTCGGGTCAGTAAACCCGCCAAGAGACTTAATCTCCTCGACTGTTCTGCTCAGTTGGGTGACAGTGGCAACGTAGACCACGAGCACTCCCCCGGGCCTGAGCGCAGTATGGACCGCCCTGACGCACTCCCACGGAGCCAGCATGTCCAGGATTGCCCGGTCCGCGCTCTTGGCAGCGATGGCCTCAGGAAGCTGCTCCTGAAGCTTTCCAATAACGACGGTCCAGTTCTTCGGTTCCCCGTCAAGGAAGTTAGCTACGTTTGCCCTCGCAATCTGGGCAAACTCTTCGCGAACCTCAAACGAGTGAAGGTGGCCCTTGCTGCCGATTGCCCGCAAGAGGTAAGCAGAGAGTGCTCCCGAGCCAACCCCAGCTTCTATGACGGTTGCACCCGGGAAAATGTCGCCCTCGACAATGATTTGCGCAGCATCCTTTGGGTAGATGATCTGGGCCCCTCTTGGCATCGAAAGCACATAGTCCGATAGCAGGGGCTTTAGAGCCAGATACTTGTCGCCGTTGCGGTTTTCGATAACCGAACCGGAGGGGATGCCAATTATCTGGTCGTGGTGAATGTCCCCCTTGTGGGTGCCAAGCTTGCCACCTGCCTCGAGCACGATGGTGTTCATCTTGCCCTTGGGGCCGGTTAGTTGGGCCCGGTCCCCTGCTTTGAATATCTCACTCATGAATTCTCAGTTCGTGGAGGTTTGTGGCAGACAGTCCCACCAGGGTGTCAATGATTCGTCTGTCGCTGCCACCGGGTAATTCAACCAAGTTTCTCACGCCGACTGCATGTGTTCCGGCAGCAGCTGCGCTGTTGAGACCGGTCACCGAATCCTCAAAGGCGATGCAGTCGATGGGTGTAACACCAAGTTTTGCCGCCGCAGTCAGATAGGGCTCCGGATGGGGCTTCCCGTATTGAACGTCGTCTCCCGCAATCACCACGTCAAAGGCGGGAAAAGGAATCGACTCCGCAACCGCCAGGGCCATTCTGCGCATCGACATGGTCACCAGAGCGGTCTTAATGCCGGCCTGCTTGAGTTCCAGGAGTAATTCAAGAGCTCCCGGACGCCAAGGCAAAACCTGCCTCAGCTGTTCAATGACCTCGTCGGTGAGGTGGTCGATAATCTCCTGGACACTTTTATCCTCGATGCCAAATTTGCGCTTTATAAGGTCAGAGGAGTCATAAAGCGATGACCCGATCACTCCCTTTTCGTCCTCGTCCGTCCAGACTGCGCCGTACTGGTTCGCCAGCCGGTTTTGGCTGATTGACCAGTAGTGCTCGGAGTCGACCAAAGTCCCATCCATATCCCAAAGCACGGCGAGGGGGAAAGCGTTTTTTGACATTGCGGCAAGTCTAGTTTGAGGAGTGAATTAGAGTTTTCACCTGGAACAAAGGAGCTAGATGCTTTCCGGTCGAATTCTGGTGGTGGCATTTGAGGGTTGGAACGACGCCACCGAGGCTGCTTCGGGTGCTGTAAAAGCCATCGCCGAGCAGATTCAGGCCATGACAATCGATGCGGTTGATCCCGAGGATTACTACGACTTCCAGTTTTCCCGCCCGATGCTCGAGCTTGATGAGGACGGAAACCGCACCCTCAGCTGGCCAGGCACTGAGCTAATGCAGGCTTCTAAAGACCAGATCGCAAAGATTCCTGCGCTTGATGATCTCTATTTGCTTATTGGGACCGAGCCCTCTCGGCGTTGGCTGAGCTTTGCTGGTGAGGTGCTAGAGATGGTTCAGGACCGCGAGATCGACTACGTGATCATGCTGGGGGCGATGCTGGCTGATGTGCCGCACACCAGACCAATGCAGGTCTTCCGCTCCTCACAGAACCCCGCACTGAGAGAACTTTTTGACCTTGAGCCTTCTAGATACGAGGGGCCCGTGGGAATCTTGACGGTTCTGTCTCAGGCCTTTGAGGCGGAGGGTATCCCGGTCCTTTCGCTTTGGGGTTCGGTTCCTCACTACGTCCACAACACCTCAAACCCAAAGGCTGCTATCAGTTTTCTATCCGAGCTGACCACGGTCACGCCCTTCGCCTTCGACTCGGACACTCTTACGGAACTCGCTTTTGAGTGGGAGCGCTCAATCGATGAGATGGCGGAGTCTGACGAGGAGATGGCCGCCTACGTCACCCAGCTGGAGACCAGTCGCGATGAATTGGATTCACAGCAGGCATCTGGCGATGCTCTGGCCAAAGAATTTGAGCGCTACCTCAGGCAGCGCCCGGACTCTCCGGGAGACCAGGGCTAAATAGCGCCGGCCGCGAGGCCAATTAGCAGCAGCGACCCCACCATCACCCGCCAAAGGACAAACGGCAAGAACGATCCTCGCTCCAGGTAGCGAAGGAGCCAGGCGATCACCGCATAGCCAGAGACAAAGCTCACAATTGTGGCAGTGATGGTGGCCGCCAAAAGATCCTGCGGAAGATCCCCAAACGAGCTCAAAAACTGCAGCGTGCCGGCTGCCAAAACCGCCGGTATTGCGAGTAAGAAGCTGTAGCGAGCGGCTGCCTCTCTGGTGAATCCCAAGAGCAACCCGACGGTAATCGATCCACCCGACCTTGAGACCCCGGGAATCAGAGCCAACGCCTGGCCAAGACCAAAGGCAATACCCGAACCCACACCCAGCTCGCCAATCGCCTTGCGCTTTTTGCCAATGAAATCAGCTAGCCCAAGAAGGAGCCCAAAGACGATCAGCGTCACTCCTATGACCCATAGCTGCCGAACATCGTTTTCTACCTGCTGTCTAAAGAGCAGCCCCAAAACCGCAATGGGGAGGGTTCCAACGATGATCAACCAGCCCATGCGCGCCTCTCCTGGCTGGCTGGACCAGGGCTGAAAACCAGAGCTCAGCCACGCGGAGACTATAGAAACGATGGTCTTGAAGAAGTAGCTGATCACGGCCAACTCGGTGCCAATCTGAATCGTGGCGATGAACGCGGTCAATTGCGGTTTGCTGAGCTCACTCAGACCCATCAGTTCTTGCGCGATTTGCACGTGAGCTGAGGAGGATATGGGTAGGAATTCTGTTAGGCCCTGAATTAGTCCCAGCAGTATGGCTTCAAAGAAACTCACTGCTCTTCGGCCTGCTCGAAAGGCAGATACTCCCCGTAGGTCTGCTGGAGCGCCTCTTCATAGCCGAGGAATGCCTCTTCGAGCTGATCGTAGGCAAGGTTGAGTGCCTCGTCGTTGCCCTCCCGCCTGGTGGCGGAGGCATCGAGGTGCCGCTCTAGCGCGGAAACCAACCTCTGCAGGGCAACTGCTGGATCCTCATGCATATCTAAAAGCTATCGCTTCACCTGCAGCTTTCCAAGTACCCCCGCTGTTTCTCTACCTGCTTTCGTGGTAGATTTCATCCTTGAGTCCGGGTGGCGGAATGGTAGACGCGCTAGCTTGAGGTGCTAGTCCTCGCATAGAGGGTGGGGGTTCAAGTCCCCCCTCGGACACAACAAATGACTCAGTTAGAATCGGTAAGTGACAGATTCCCTCAGCCCAGCAATTAGCTACTCGGTTGAGCGCGCCAGAGAGATTCTTGCTGACCGCACCGCATTGATCATTACCGGAGCGGGTATCTCCACAGACAGCGGCATTCCCGACTACCGAGGCGAGGGCCGAGTTCAAAAGCACCCACTCACATTTGATGAGTTCATGGGCTCCAAGTCAAACCAGGCCCGCTACTGGGCCCGCAGCTATGTGGGTTGGAACCGCATTTCAAGTGCAAACCCCAACCCCGGCCACCACGCAATTGCCGCTGCTGAGAAGCGAGGCGTCATCTCATCAGTGATAACCCAGAACGTTGATGGACTTCACCAAAAGGCTGGTTCGAGGTCAGTCTTAGAGCTCCACGGCCGACTAGACCGTGTGCTGTGCGTGGGTTGTGGGGACAGCTTCTCCCGTCTCGAGATGGATGAGCGCATAGCGGAGGCAAACCCGCAGCTAATTAGAGACTTCAGCGTTGAGTTCTCCCCCGACGGCGATGCCGAGGTTGAGGTGCCTGAGGGTTTCACCGTTCCTGACTGCAGCTGCGGATCTCATTACAAGCCAGACGTGGTCTTCTTTGGCGAGCAGGTTCCAAAGCCCAGAGTTGCGGACGCCGAAGCGCGTGTAGCCGCAGCAGAGGCAATCCTCGTTGCAGGCAGCTCGCTGACGGTGAACTCTGGCCTGAGGTTAGTAAAGCGCGCGGTAGCAGATGATAAGCCGGTTGTGATTGTAAACCTGGGTCCAACCAGGGCAGATGAGTTCGCGAGCGTGAGAATAAACGGCTCAACTACAGATTTGCTAGGTGCGATTCTTGGCTAGCGAGACGGTACTAGGTCTTTTTCGGCACGGCCAGACCGATTGGAACATAGACCTGAGGCTGCAGGGCACTGCAGACATCCCCATGAATCAGGTTGGCATTCAGCAGGTTCAGCAGGCAGCGCTTCATCTTCCAACCGAGTGGGACATCGTGCTCTCCTCACCTCTTGAGAGAGCCAGGCACACAGCTGAAATTCTTGCGGAGCGAATCGGTGCCAAAGAGGTAGTGCAGGACGACTTGCTCTTAGAGCGCGCCTTTGGAATCGGTGAGGGCATGCTCTACACCGAGTGGCACGAGAAGTACTCGCAACTAGACGAAATACCCGGTGCCGAATCAACACAGGCCGTCACGCAGCGTGCGAAGCTCCTGCTCTCAGAAGTGACCAAACGCCACGCCGGCGCTCGCGTTCTGGCCGTCAGCCACGGTGCGCTCATTCGGTTTGTGCTCTCCGAGGTCACCGAGGGCAAGGTGCCGCCCAAGGGCGAAAGGTTAGAAAATGCCTCGCTGCATGTGCTGCGCGCTAAGCAGGGCTGGACTCTAGACGCTTGGGCTCCCAAGCCGCTAGGAAGCAGCTAGCTCCTCACAAAGCTCAATAAAGAGCTCGGCGCTGTCTTCCCAGGTAAAAAACTCGGCTTGAGTCAAGCCAAGATCACTGTGCAGCTTCCAGTCTTGTTTTACCCCAAGTCTCTTTACCTGCTCTGAAAATGCAATCGCATCGGTGGCTGCAAATCTCAGCCCAGCAGGGCCTGCAACCTCGTCAAAGATTGGGATGTCGCTGAGAATAACGGGACAACCACGCTCCATTGCCTCAACGACTGGAATACCAAAACCCTCATCCATGGATGCGCTTACCAGGGCCTTTGCTGCGTGAAGCCACTCGTGATACTCGTCCCTGGTGACACCATTTTCAAAGCGCACATCCGCCCCGACCTCATCGGCTATTGCTTCCAGCTCTGCTTTGCGCTCTGGGGTAATTCGGCTCAGCAGGACAAGAGTGTGATCCGAGAGGTACTGCATCCCCCTGATTAGGGTCTCGACATTCTTGTAGCCGATGAAGCTACCCATGTAGACCAAGAACTTTGAGTCGTGGCGGTTTGCCTTCTCGACTCGCTCTGGTGCTTGGGCGGCATTATGGATCACATAGATCGGGCGCTTGGTGAGTCGATGTCTGAGCATTTGATCTTTGGTGGTTTCTGAGACGGTTGCGACTGCATCCGCGAGGTTGAGAATTCTGCGCTGCGGCCAGTAGCTCAGGTGATAAAGGAACCACACGACGCGAATAAAGAGATTGAAATTTGCGGGAGGCGTGCGGTGGCGATAGTAGATGAGGTCGTGGAGGGTGTAGACCAGCTTGAAGTTTCTTCCCAAGCCGCTGGTCGTCTGCATTGGAGAGAACAAAACTTTGATCCCCTCCTTGTTTAGCCTGCGCGCAGAGAAAAGCTCTCTCGGTGAAGCAATTGGGTTTGTGAAATAGATGCGAAGCCTGTCGCTTTTTGGCAGCAGGTCAGCCTTCTGCTGACTATCCACCATCACAGTCAGTGGTGCCAGATTCAGCGCCTCTTCAATCAGACCGAGAGAAAAGCTGGTGATGCCATCTGGCTTGGTTGGGTTTATGTACCTGCCGTCAAACCAAATGCCCTCCATCAGGCCACCAGGTATTCGCTGAGGTGGGTTGCGACCTCTGAGGGCCGCTCATAGTGCGTTAGGTGTCCAACTCCGCGCAGTACTCGAAGATCTGCCCCGGTCTTCCTTGCAAGCTCAAGCTGCCCCTCCAGGGGCGCCACTACGTCCCTATCCCCCGCAATCGCAAGCAGCTTGCTGGGGAGGCTCTCGGCGAAATCCAGGACGTTGCCGCTGCTGGCCGCCCGGTAACCTTCTGCGACCACCCGATTGCTCTCAAAAACCGAAAAGTAGCTCGAGTGCTGTTTGTGAATAAACCTTCTGACTCCTGGGTTCTTGGTCTTTGCTAACGCCACAGACATCCCTCGAACCACTGCCTGAGATGTAAGGAGGTTCGAGCCATCTCGGGATCCGAGTTCGTAGTAGCGGTCGGCAAGTTTGGTAGCTCTCGAGCCCGTTTCGCTCGCCCTAGTCGTGATGGGGTTTTGAAGCGCTACTTTTTCGATGGCCAAGCCTTGGCTAAATGCAGATGCCACAACAAGCGACCCAAAGCTGTGGCCGAGAATCAGGTCATAGTCACCGGAGGTCTTCACGAAGTCAACTAACCAGTGGCCGTAGGTTTCGAGGCTGTGCTCAGAGTCAAGAGCAGGAGTCTTTCCAAACCCTGGAAGGTCTGGAATCGTAAATCGCACCTGTGGCAATGCTCCCGCCACCCCAAGAAGTCCGTGATGATCGCCTCTAAAGCCGTGAATAAGGAGAACCCGCGGCCCGCCGTCACCTAGGTGCCAGGTTGCGGTTGAACCGACATCCGCCCGCTTGAGCCTTAGCTGAGCAAGCCTAAAAAGGCTTTGCGGAGAACTTTTCAACACCTGCACGGCACAAGTCTAGGTTCCTCGAAGCCCTGCAATAGGGTGCTCTCAGGAGATTAAGAACTTGCTCGATTTTGACTTTGACCCCCAGATGCCAGCCTGGGCCAAGCGCCTGGCGGTATTTGACCTGGAAACGACAGGTCTGGATCTGAACACCTCAAGGATTGTGACCGCGTGTGTCGCAGTTATCGATCAAAACGGTGAGACCGAGAGTGTCTCCGAATGGCTGATTAACCCGGGAATCGACATACCCGAAGCTGCTAGCCGCGTCCATGGAGTGACTACGGAGGTCGCTAGGGAAAAAGGTGCCGAACCCGCTGGCTCCGTCCGAGAAATCGTCGAACTACTTCGCAGTCTGAACCTTGAGATGCCCCTGGTTGCCTTTAATGCCTCTTATGACTTCAGCATTCTGCGCTCAGAGGCACTGAGATACTCTCTCGAGCCACTTGACCCAAAGCCCGTTATTGACCCACTCGTCATTGATCGCAAGCTCGAGAGGTACCGCAGTGGCAAAAAGAATCTCGCAACCCTAACTGCAATCTACAAAGTAGAGCTTTCCGATGCCCATAACTCAACCGCGGATGCTGTTGCCGCGGGCCAGCTTGCACAGCGGATGGCTGCTAAATACCCCGAGCTTGACATTGATCTTGGCGAGCTCCACGATCTCCAGGCTCGCTGGGCTGACGAGTGGCAGCTATCGATGCAGGAGTTCCTTAAAAAGCAAAACCGCCCGGATTTCCGGGCGGAATTGGGTTGGCCAATAAAGAATTAGCCGAAGTTCTTGTAACGCTCGTTGAAGCGCTCGACCCTACCTGCGGAGTCCATGATGCGCTGCTTACCTGTGTAGAACGGGTGGCTCGCGGAGCTGATCTCCACGTCATAGACCGGGTAGGTGTTTCCGTCTTCCCACTCCATTGTCTTGTCGCTGGTGAGGGTGGAACGGGTTAGAAAGGCAACGCCGGACGCTAGGTCGCGGAAGATGACCTGTCCGTAGCTTGGGTGAATATCAGCCTTCATGATTTCCTTTTTTGTGAGTTTTGTTGCTTTGAGCAACAGCGCCAAAGCCTAGCAGATTCGATTCCTCAGCGCTAGCGTGCGGTTGCCCTGAAGCGGCCGTCTTCCCGCGTTACTTTGAGTGGGAATCTGAAGGTCTCTGAGATCGCCTCTGAAGTCAAGGTACTCGCGATCTCTCCCCTCGCAACGACTGCACCGTCTTGCAAAAGAAGTGCGTGCGTGAAGCCGGCAGGGATTTCCTCAATGTGGTGGGTGACCATGGCCATCGCAGGTGCAGTTTCCGACATGGCATAACCTGAGAGCAGGCTTATGGTCTGCTCGCGCGCTGCCATGTCCAAGCTTGCAACCGGCTCGTCGAGTAGCAACAGTTCGGGGTCGGTCATTATCGACCGCGCGATTTGAACGCGCTTTTTCTCTCCGTCGCTCAGAGTTCCGATTGGTCGGTCTTCAAACTCAGACAGCTGCCACTCGGCCAAGACTCTTCTTGCGCGGCGCTCATCTATCGCGTCGTACTCCTCGCGCCAGCGTCCTGTAATTCCATAACTTGCCGTCATTACTGCGTTTAGGACGCTTTCACTGTTTGGAATTTGTGCAGCTAGCGCGCTTGATGCAAATCCGATTCGGGTGCGAAGTTCGAAAACATTTACCTCGCCCAGGTTCTCGTCGAGGATCATGGCTTTGCCTGAGCTGGGCTGAATCTGCGCAGCCAGAACTCTGAGCAGAGTAGTTTTGCCAGCTCCGTTTGGTCCGAGAATCACCCAACGCTCGGAGGCATCTAGAGATAGGTTGATGGCTTTCAGGATCTCCCTGTTAGAGCGCTTAACGACTACATTCTGAAGATCAATTACCTTTGCCATCGGCAAAATCCTAGCCCCGCAGGGCTTGGTTATAGACCTCTAGGGTGCGAGTCGCGATGCTCTCCCAGCTAAATTCATCAATTGCTCTCTTTCTACCTGCAGTGCCGAATTTTTCTAGGTCCTTAGATTCGATTGCTGCAACAAGGGTGTTAGCAAAATCGGTAATGAATTTCTCTGGCTCTTTTGGAGTCCCGCTGCCGTCGGTCACCTGGTCGATTGGAACCAGCCATCCTGTCTCACCCGGAACCACAACCTCTGGAATCCCACCGGTTGCGGTGGCGATGACGGCGGCACCGCACGCCATGGCCTCTAGGTTCACGATGCCAAGCGGCTCATAAATCGATGGGCAGACGAACAAATCGGTAGCGGTCAAGATTGCCGCAAGCTGCTTTTGAGGCAGGTGTTCGGGGATCCAAATAACGCCATCACGTTCTCGCTTGAGCTCAGCAACCAGCTGCTCGACCTCGGAGAGGATTTCTGGGGTATCGGGAGCGCCCGCGCAAAGCACTAGCTGAACCTCTTTGGGAAGTGCTCTTGCTGCCCTCAGGAAGTAGGTGAGGCCCTTCTGCCTCGTGATTCGGCCGACAAAGCTGACAATTGGTCGGTTTGGGTCAATGCTGTGGCGCCCAAGGAGATCTTCGTCGACGGTTGGTTCCCATTTGTTTGAGTCGATGCCGTTGTGAACCACCTCGACTTTTTTTGCATCGAGCTGCGGGTAGGAAGCGAGAATGTCGGCCCGCATGCCTGCCGAAACAGCGATGATTCGCGTCGCCTGCTCGTACGCGCTTTGCTCGATGAAGGAGGAAACCTCGTAGCCACCACCGAGCTGCTCTCGCTTCCAAGGCCTGAGCGGTTCGAGCGAGTGTGCGGTGATGATGTGAGGTATCGAATGCAGCATCGAACCGATGTGACCTGCAAAGTTTGCATACCAGGTGTGGCTGTGTACCAGGTCGGCGCCGGCCAGATTCTTTACAATCTCGAGATCCGTTGCCATGGTTTGCAGAGCCGGGTTTGCCCCTTGCATTGCGGCAGGAACCTCGTAGCCGTAGGTCAGTGATTCCGCTATTGGGGTTCCGAAAGCGTGGACCCGAGCCTCGATTCGCTCACGAAGGACCGAAACCAACTCTGTGACGTGAACACCGGCTCCACCGTAGATATTTGGCGGGTACTCCTTGGTAACGAAATCCACACGCATAGGCAAATGCTAGTGCGGGTAAAGGCTGAGGCAACTAACATTTGGCTATGGCAGTCGCAAGAGTCTTCGGAATGGTCCTCGCAGGTGGCGAGGGTAAAAGGCTGATGCCACTAACCGCAGACCGGGCAAAACCAGCTGTTCCTTTTGCCGGCAGCTATCGACTAATTGACTTTGCGCTTTCCAACCTTCTGAATTCAGGTCTGAGAAGAATCGTGGTGCTGACTCAGTACAAGTCGCACTCTCTTGACCGTCATATCTCGCAGACTTGGCGTATGTCACCCCTGCTGGGTGGCTATGTCGCCTCTATCCCTGCTCAACAGAGGCTAGGTAAGCGCTGGTACACAGGAAGCGCCGATGCCATCCTCCAGTCCATGAACGCGCTCAGCGATGAGCGGCCTGACTACGTCGTCGTGGTCGGTGCGGATCACGTATATCGAATGGACTTCGATCAGATGCTCCAGGCTCACATCGAGTCCGGCATGGAGGCAAGCGTTGCCGCGATTCGGCAGCCCATCTCGCTGGCAAGCCAGTTTGGGGTCATCGAAGTGGACGAGAAGAGCCCTGGGAAGATCTCTGCTTTTAGGGAAAAGCCCAGCGACCCAAAGCCTGTTCCAGGAGATGACTCTCAGGCTCTTGTCTCGATGGGCAACTACATTTTCAATGCGGAGGCCCTCATTGACGCGATTCAGCGCGATGGAGACAACGAGAGCTCATCTCACGATATGGGTGGGGATATCATTCCAGCTTTTGTGGATGCTGGAACGTGTGGTGTCTACGACTTCACATTCAATGAAATTCCCGGTGCCACTGACAGAGACAAGTCCTACTGGCGAGATGTTGGAACAATTGATTCCTACTACGAGGCGCACATGGATCTGATCTCAACCATGCCAATTTTTAACCTCTACAACTCAGACTGGGCGGTTTTCAACCAGCAGATCAACATGCCACCGGCAAAGTTCATCCACGACTCTGAGGGCAATCAGGGTCGCACCAACGATTCCATCGTTTCACTCGGTGTGGTTGTGACCGGCGGAATTGTCGAAAGAAGCGTGCTCTCCCCAATCGTGAGGGTTGGATCGCGCTCGTTGGTCACTGACTCGGTGCTGCTGGATGCGGTGCAGGTGGGCAGGGACTGCACAATACGCAAAGCCATCCTTGACAAGAACGTCGTGGTAGCCGACGGGGCGAGCATTGGAGTGAGTCGGGAGCGCGATCTTGAACGGGGCTTTACAGTCACCGAGTCCGGGCTAACAGTTGTGCCGAAGGGTCTCCTGGTCACACCTTGACGCGCTTCCTAGTAGTTTTTGATGTCGATTCCACCCTCATCAACGAAGAGGCAATTGAGCTGCTCGCCGAACATTCTGGTAACCGGGAGAAGGTAGCCGAGATAACAGAGCGCTCAATGAGAGGTGAAATTGATTTCTCGACATCCTTGATTGAGCGGGTCGCGACCTTGAAGGGCCTTCCTGAGTCCGTGCTTGAGCTAACTGCCAAGAGCCTCACGCCAACAAAAGGCGCCAGCGAGCTTATTCAAGAGATTCACGCCAGAGGCGGCAAGGCGGCAGCCGTATCGGGCGGCTTCATTCAGCTTCTAACTGGCTTGAAGCGCGAGCTAAATCTCGACTATGCGCAGGCCAACACTCTGGGAATTGCGAATGGAAAGCTCACCGGTGAGGTCGTTGGTGAGCTGGTAAACCGTGAGGCCAAGGCGAAATATCTTCAGTTCTGGGCCGAGGAGAATGACATCCCGCTCGATAGGACACTGGCAATTGGCGATGGTGCCAATGATCTGGGAATGATGGCGATTGCCGGAGTCTCCGTGGCGTTTTGTGCGAAACCTGTAGTGCGCGAGAGCGCGGATGTCGTAATCGACGAGCGAGATCTCGCAAGCGTTATTGAGTTACTCCCCTAGGCGCCGGTGGAGTGAAGTCCACCATCAACGTGAATCATCTCTCCGGTTGTGGCGGGGAACCAGTCGCTGAGAAGCGCCACCAAACCCTTGGCCGCAGCCTCGGTGTCGGTTAGGTCCCAACCAAGCGGCGCCCTTCCAGTCCAGAGCTCTTCCATGGTCGCAAAGCCAGGAATTCCTTTGGCGGCTGTGGTTCGAAGAGGGCCTGCCGAGATGAGGTTCACCCTTACACCGTGCTCCCCTACGTAGCGAGCTAGGTAGCGTGAGGTCGACTCGAACGCAGCCTTTGCCACGCCCATCCAGTCATAGACCGGCCAGGAGACGGTGGCGTCAAACGTGAGTCCAACCACAGAGCTGGGATTGTTGAGAACAGGCATGCAAGCTGTAGTTATCGACTTCAGCGAGTAGGCGGAGACCTCAACGGCGGTTGAGACATCCTCCCAGCCGGTCTCCATGAAGTTTCCGCCAAGGGCGCTCTGCGGAGCAAATGCGATGGCGTGGACGATGCCATCCAGGGATCCAAGCTTCTCCTTGACTAGCCCCGGAAGATTGGCCAGGTGCTCGGCGTTTGTCGCATCAAGCTCGATAACCTCTGCTGGCTTAGGCAGGCGCTCTGCAATCTTCGTGGTGATGGGCAGCATTCTGCCGAACGAGCTGAGGAGGACCTCCGCACCCTGCTCCTGAGCCAGTCTTGCAGCTGAGAAGGCTATTGATGCCTCAGTCAAAACCCCTGTGATTAGGACTTTTTTGCCCTCTAAGATTCCCAATGCGTCTCCTACCTTTTGCTAAAAACTACTACCTAGTGACCCATTCCCAGGCCACCATCGACTGGAATCACGGCACCGGAGATGTAGCTGGCATCCTCGCTTGCCACCCAGGCAACGACCTTTGCCACCTCTTCAGGGGAGGCAAATCTTCCGGCTGGAATCTGAGAGCGGTACTTTGCAGCGAGATCCTCGCCCAGCTCGGCGGTCATGTCAGTATCGATAAATCCCGGCGCCACCACGTTGGCAGTGATGTTCTTGCCGCCAAGCTCACGAGTGATGCTTCGGGCCATGCCAACAAGTGCACTCTTGGCTGCCGAGTAATTCACCTGTCCGGCACTTCCCAAAAGTCCAACTACCGAACCAATCAACACCACTCGTCCGTATTTTGCACGCAACATTGACTTGGTAACTCGCCTGAGAACGCGAAAGACCCCGGTCAAATTCGTATTGATTACGGACTCAAATTCTTCATCGCTCATCCGCATCAGCAGAGTGTCCTTGGTGATGCCAGCGTTTGCCACAACTACCTCGATTGGACCAAGCTCAGCCTCCACCTTCGCGATGGCGGCATCTAGTGAATCGGAGTCCGTCACATCTGCACTCACCGAAAGCGAACCAGCTGGGCCGGCTCCGCTGCGCGCGGTGACGGCAACCCGGTGTCCCTGAGCGACGAATTCTGCTGCAATCGCATAACCAATGCCGCGATTTCCGCCTGTGACAAGAACAGTCCTTGGTTGCGGCATCTTTTCATCTCCTTGCGGGAATACCATTGAGTCTCTGGCGTTATGAATACCACAGTCTAGTAATTTCACGGTCAGGAACCCTTTTGGCAAAACGGCAAAGCGTAACTTCGCTGGAGCTCTCTCCAGACGAGGAGCGCAAGCAACGAATGATTCGATATTCGATTGCGATGTCGATTAGAACGCTCTGCATCATTCTCGGAGTGGTAACACAGGGGTTCTGGATGTGGTTCTTTTTCGCGGGCGCAATCTTCCTCCCTTACTTCGCTGTTGTGCTTGCAAACGCTCAGGGCCCAAGTCGCTCCAAAGGCCAGTCGGGTGTTATCGCACCAAAGCTCTCGGTCAAGGCCAGCGACATCAAAATAGGCGATGAGCGCTAACTGCTCCAGGGCAGGGTGTGGCGCCGCTGCCACTTCTCTTATCGAGTGGGCTAACCCCAAGATTCACACCTCCGGCAGAACCAAGACCTGGGCAGCCTGTGATGAGCATTTGAGCTTTCTGGTTGACTATCTTTCTGCAAGAAATTTCTTCCTAGGGACAAAGATCATTGAAGCAAAGCACGATTAGAAGGTGGGGCCCATGGCTCGCACTGGTGCTGCTTTTTGCAATCGCAACCTCGCTGCTCAGTTGGTGGCAGTTCTCCAGACGAGCGGAGAGAGTCGAGCGAATTGACCAGGTCATTCAAAACTACGACCTCAAGCCGGTCCCCTATTCCGATATCGACTGGGTGATAAATCCCGACGGCACCTCTGACCAAGAGTGGACGCCAGTTGAGGTCACCGGTACCTACCTACCCGAATTGGCAACGGTGGTGAGGAACAGGCCACTCAACGGCCAACCCGGATTTCTCCAGCTGGTGCCGCTCAGGTTGCCATCCGGAGAGCTCTTGATAGTCGAACGAGGCTGGCTCTTCGCCTCCTCTGAGCTTGTCACCCCGGATTCGAACCCTCTCCCCTCTGGTGACGAACACAGCCTCACGCTCAGACTCAGGGTGTCAGAGCCTGACCTTAACCGTGACGATGTGGTTGGCCAGATCGCATCGATTGATTTGCCACGATTGGCAGAGCGATTTGCGGATTCGGGAGAGGTCATTGAAGAGCACTATGGACGAGTGGTGACAGAGCAACCCAGCTATCAGGATGCCCCCTTCCCAATGCCAAAGCCGACTCTCAACGAGGGTAATCACCTCTCCTATGCGATCCAGTGGATCATCTTTGGAGTAATGGCTTTCGCAGCCTTTTTCTGGGCCCTGAGAAACGACCGGCGAATCAGACTCGAAGAGGCTGGGCTTATCGAGCCGAAGCAGCAAAAGCGCACCCAGGCCGTCATCGATGCCGAGTATGAGGATTTGAACCAGTAAACTTCGAAGCAGTCGGAAGGAATCAGATGACCATTGCAACTGCCACCCTGGTTGACAGAATTGTCCCCCGCACGCGTGTGAATGACGTGGCGCTTGTTTTCTCGGGAGCCGCTCTAACCGCGCTTGCCGCTCAGGTTCAGATTCCGATGTATCCGGTCCCTATGACCCTCCAGACCTTTGCCGTCCTGCTAGTAGCCGCTACCCTCGGCGCCTCAAGGGGCGCTGCGTCTATGGGTGTCTATCTTGCGATGGGTGCAGCCGGGCTTCCAGTTTTCGCGGGCGCCAAGGCGCTCACCGCTGTGCTGCCGACCGCGGGCTACCTAGTTGGATTCGTGGTTGCTGGCTTCGTTGTCGGAGCGCTGGCCGCGCGAGGTTTTTCCACGACCCCAATCAGAGTCGCCGCTTCCTTTGCCCTAGGTAGCGCAATCATCTATGTGCTCGGCGCTGGCTGGCTCGTGGTGGGTCTTGGGCTGACACTCCCCCAGGCTTTGGCTGCAGGGGTTGCACCATTTTTGGTTGGCGATGCAATCAAGGCTGTAGCGGCGGCCACGCTGCTCCCCATAGCTTGGAAGTTTGTTCGCTAAATAGAGAAGCCGATACTCCGCATCATTTCGCGCCCATCCTCTGTAATTTTCTCCGGGCCCCATGGCGGCATCCAGACCCAGTTGATTCTGAAGGCCTCGACCACCCCATCAAGCGCTTCTGCCGTCTGCTCCTCGATAACATCCGTTAGCGGGCAACCGGCAGAGGTCAGGGTCATGTTGATAAGTAGTGCGCCGTCATCAGACTCTTGAAGCCCGTAGACCAATCCGAGATCAACGATGTTCACGCCAATCTCGGGATCAATGATCTCCTTCATGGCCTCGATGACCTCGTCGTAGCGCTGAGGGGCTAACTCTTTTGGTTCTGTCATACGGCGGCCTTGGTGTAGCGGTCGTAGCCCTCGTTCTCAAGGCGCTCTGCTAGCTCTGCTCCGCCTTGCTCGGCAACCTTGCCCGCCACAAACACGTGAACGAAGTCAGGCTTGATGTAGCGAAGAATGCGGGTGTAGTGGGTGATTAGCAGCACGCCAAGCCCGTTGTCTGCGTGGGCGCGATTTACACCCTCAGAGACAACCTTGAGAGCGTCCACATCCAGACCCGAATCGGTCTCGTCGAGGATTGCGATCTTTGGCTTCAGAAGCTCAAGCTGCAAAATCTCGTGGCGCTTTTTCTCACCGCCGGAGAAGCCCTCGTTAACGTTGCGCTCGGTGAAGTCTGAGTCCATCCGCAGGTTGCCCATGGCATCGCGCAGGTCACCAACCCACTCACGCAGCTTTGGAGCCTCACCGCTGAGCGCGGTCTTGGCAGTCCGCAAGAAGTTCGAAACGGAAACGCCTGGAATCTCCACTGGATACTGCATGGCTAGGAACATGCCTGCCCTCGCCCGCTCGTCCACACTCATTTCCAGCACATCTTCGCCATCGAGCAGGATCTGGCCATCGGTGACCTCATACTTGGGGTGACCGGCGACGGAGTAGGCAAGAGTTGACTTACCAGAACCGTTTGGCCCCATAACGGCGTGAATTTCTCCTGACTTGATGGTCAGGTCGACTCCGCGCAGGATCTGCTTGCTGCCCTGGTCGGTCTCTACCGAGACGTGTAGGTTTTTGATTTCTAGAGTGGTCATATTCTGCTTTCCTAAGGTCTTAGTCTTCGTACTCGACGAAAATCTCGTCGTTTTCAATCAATACTTCGTAGGTTGCTACCGGCTCGTATGCAGGAAGCGATAGTGGTTTTCCGGTGTCAAGCTCAAACTTTGCACCGTGTGCCCAGCACTCGATGGTCTTATCGTCCACGAACCCCTCACTCAGGGAGATCTCACCGTGAGAGCACTTGTCATCAAGAGCTTTCACATCCCCCGACGGTGTCCTTACGATGGCAAGTGCGTGATCGCCAATTTTTACTCTCAACGCCTTGCCCGGTTTGAGATCATCCAGCGCACAAATTCGAATTGCCATTTACGCCCCCGCCTTCTCTAGTTCTGATTCGATTGCGGAGATTAGGCGCTGCTCGATTGATTCGATGCCGATCTTCTGGATTACCTCGCTGAGGAATCCGCGAACGACAAGCTTTTTTGCCTGGTCCTCGTCGATGCCGCGTGACATTAGGTAGAAAAGCTGCTCGTCGTCGAATCGTCCAGAAGCACTTGCGTGACCTGCGCCCTCGATTTTCCCGGTCTCGATCTCGAGGTTCGGGACCGAGTCTGCGCGGGCACCATCAGTCAGGAGAAGATTGCGGTTGAGCTCGTAGGTCGAGGTTCCAACAGCAGATTCACGAATCAAAACATCTCCCACCCAAACAGTGTGAGCACCGGCTCCCTGGAGCGCTCCCTTGTAGGCGACGTTTGAGACGCAGTTTTCTGCGATGTGGTCTACGTATGGACGGTGCTCAAAGTAGTTGTTGCTGCCGGCAAGGTAAACCCCATACATGTTTACCTCTGCACCAGGCGCGCTAAGAGAAACCGCTGGAACTACTCGAACCAGATCGCCACCCATGGTGACAACGACATGCTTCAGGCTGCTGTCGCGACCTAGCTTCGAAAACTGGGTTGAGACGTGGGTCGATCCGCTCTCCCACTCCTGCAGAGTGACAAAGTTCAACTGAGACCCATCGCCGAGGATAATCTCGACGTTCTCCCCCAGGACACCCTGACCCAGGTGGTCAAGGGCGATGGTGGCCTTCGCGTGGTTTCCCACCGAGACAACCACATGAAGTGCTTTGGCATCGGCCTGGCTTGGAGCAATCTTTACAAATGAAGCATCGGCGGTTTCTGACTCGGCTTCGACCTCTATAACCAGGGTCTTCGAGGCGTTGGTCCATGCCGCTGCGGAAACTCGTTCCTCGGGTAGCCCGGCAGAACCAATCAGTGGATCGGTGGAGTCAACCCAGCGCATGCTGGTTCCCTCGGCAAGCTCAGCAGTAACCTCGGACTCTGAGAGCTCCCCCATAATCTCCTTGTCGAGTCCGCGGAGCTTGTCAAGCGGAACATAGCGCCAGATCTCCTGACGGTTAGAAAGCTCAGGAAAGTCGCTGACGCTAGTCGACCTAGGTCGCTCGCTTCTGGTCTGGATGGGCACATTGCCGTGTGAATGGGCCTCTAGGCCATGCTGTGCTGCCACTATCCGACAGCTCCTTCCATCTGCATCTCGATTAGCTTGTTTAGTTCCAGGGCGTACTCCATTGGGAGCTCCTTGGCGATTGGCTCGATGAATCCTCGGACAATCATGGCCATGGCCTCGTCTTCCTCAATACCCCTTGACTGCAGGTAGAACAGCTGCTCGGCACTGATTTGGGAGACAGTTGCCTCGTGACCCATCGAAACATCATCCTCGCGGATGTCGTTTGCTGGGTAGGTGTCCGAGCGCGAAATGGTGTCTACCAATAGCGCATCACACCGAACAGTGTTGGCTGAGTGATGGGCTCCTGGATTTACTCGAATCTCGCCGCGGTATGAGGTGCGGCCACCGCCTCTGGCGATGGACTTGGAGACAATCGAGCTGGTGGTGTAGGGAGCGAGGTGAATCATCTTTGCTCCAGCATCCTGGTGCTGTCCCTCGCCTGCAAATGCAACCGAGAGAGTCTCGCCGCGGGCGTGCTCACCGGCCAGAATCACCGACGGGTACTTCATGGTTACCTTGGATCCGATGTTGCCATCGATCCACTCCATGGTGGCACCCTCATGGGCAATTGCTCGCTTGGTCACAAGGTTGTAAACGTTGTTAGACCAGTTCTGGATGGTCGTGTAGCGGACCCTAGCGTTTTTCTTGACGATGATCTCCACAACTGCGCTGTGTAGCGAGTCGGACTGGTAGATCGGAGCCGTGCAACCTTCAATGTAGTGAACATAGGAGTCCTCGTCCGCGATGATGAGCGTTCGCTCAAACTGCCCCATGTTCTCTGTGTTAATTCTGAAATAGGCCTGAAGTGGAATCTCAACTTTCACGCCCTTTGGAACGTAAACGAAGGATCCACCTGACCAAACGGCGGTGTTGAGGGCGGCAAACTTGTTATCTCCCGCAGGAATGACGGTGCCAAAGTATTCCTCGAAAATCTCCGGGTGCTCCTTCAGAGCAGTATCGGTGTCCAGGAAGATAACTCCCTGCTCCTCCAAGTCCTCACGGATTTGGTGGTAAACCACTTCGGACTCATACTGCGCCGCAACACCGGCAACCAGGCGCTGACGCTCCGCCTCAGGGATGCCGAGTCGCTCGTAGGTGTTTCGGATGTCCTCGGGCAAGTCTTCCCAGCTCTGAGCCTGACGTTCAGTCGAACGCACGAAGTACTTGATGTTGTCAAAGTCGATACCGCTCAGGTCTGAGCCCCAAGTCGGCATTGGTTTCTTGCCAAAAAAATCGTATCCCTTGAGCCTGCGCTCCAGCATCCACTCGGGCTCCTCCTTGCGCGACGAAATGTCACGAACCACCTCGTCGTTGATGCCCCGGCGGGCACTCTCTCCCGCGGTGTCGGAGTCGGACCAACCGAACTCGTAAGTACCTAGATCGTCTAGCTCTGGTCGATCGATGATTTTTTCTGACATGAAACCTCCTGGGTTCAATCAATACAACACTCGCAGAGCCCTGCTATTCCGGAATAAAGCAGAACAGCGAGGTTGTTCTGAGTGAGGTAATAGGCTAAATCAGATAGCTATCAAAAACTAGTAAGGCATACCTAAGTTGAGCTCAGTTCTGGCACCGGTAAGGAACCTGTGGTTTGAGCGCCTGACCTCACCCAAGAGGTTGCGACTTTATGTCTGGCTCTCGCTCGCCACTCAGATATTGATTGTTGTGACCGGGGGTCTGGTGAGGCTCACGGGATCGGGTCTAGGTTGCCCGACTTGGCCCAAGTGCACCGATGAGTCACTGGTAAGCACCGCCGAAATGGGCATTCATGGCGTCATTGAGTTTGGCAACCGACTATTGACTTTTGTTCTGCTAATCGTGGCTCTGCTGACCTTTTCCACGATTCTTCGAGCCCTAGAGGACCGAAGTCAGCTGCTGCGTCTGGTTTTTGCCTTCTTCGGCTTCGTCGCGATGTTTGTCATCGGGCTTGCCCTGGCCGTTAGGTCCCTCGATGGATTGTCGATCTCAGTGCTTGCGGCCGCCTCCCTGGGGGGACTAGCCACTGCGGCCAGCTTCGCAGTGGTTGCTAGAAAAAAGGATCCGAGGGGCTTGACACTTCCTAGCTTCGGACTTGGTTTTGGCATCATTCTGCAGGCTGTTGTGGGTGGCATCACCGTTCTCACTGAGCTAAATAGCTGGATTGTGGGCATTCACTTTTTGATCTCCTCGCTGCTAATTGCCTTGGCCTCACTCTTGGTGTTCCGGGCTCTTCCAAAGCCGGCCAGTGAGGTGAGTCCAGCCGCTAGGGCGCTCTCTGTCCCCACAATTGTTGTTGGAGTCGTTGCAATTGTTGTTGGGGTTTTGGTGACAGGCGCTGGCCCACATGCCGGAGACGCCATGACACCCAGAAATGGACTCGATCTGGAGATATGGCAGCACTACCACAGCTATCCGGGCTACCTAATGCTCGGCCTCATTGCCTTGCAGCTCTACTTGCAGACTGGGCAGGCGGGGTTCTCTATTGCGAACCTCGCTACTCGATCTCTTGTTCTTTTGTTGGGAGTGACAATCTTGCAGGCCTTGGTCGGCGTGCTGCAGGCCAGATTGGGCGTACCTGAATTTCTCGTGGCACTTCACATGCTCGGCGCGGCAGTGCTCAGCTCAATGCTGACTTTCCAGTATCTAACTCTTGCGAGAAGTCGTTGAAGACTCTTTTTTGGTTTCGTCGTGACCGGAGAATTCAGGACAATTTAGCGCTAAAGCTCGCGGCCGAGGCGTCCAGCGAACTCCACACCCTCTTTGTCTTTCCGCAGTGGCTCCAAAGTCGCTCACCGCTTAGACAGCACAGCATTCTTCAGTCCGCAAAAAGTCTTGATGCCTCTCTTCCGGGTGGATTGTCCGTGACCACCGGTAATTCAGCCGACGCAATTGCTTCCTACTGCAAAGACCACGAGATTGAAAAGGTCTTCGCCACGCGAGGTTTTGACACCTCGGGCATTGCGGTGCAGGGCGAGGTCGAACAGGAGCTTGCGCGGTTGGGAGTTGAGCTGGAGCTGGTTGATAGTTACTACGCGGTCACGCCTGGGACCATTAGAAAAGACGATGGCAGCCCCTTGAAGGTTTATACGCCTTTTTACAAGCGCTGGCACCTGAACGGCTGGGATGCTCCCGCGGCTTTGGACACATCAAGTGTCAACTGGGCTCCTGCAAAGGTTTCGCGGTGGTTTGAACCAACTGGCAGCGCACCTTTTTCGGTAAAGGCCGGTGAAGCCCGTGCACTTGAAACATTCGAGCGGTTTAGGGGGCGAATAGATCGCTATCACGAGGATCGCAATCGGTGCGACATCTCGGGAACCTCGCATCTCTCTCACGCACTTGCCCACGGCGAGATACACCCAAGGACCCTGCTCGCAGGGCTAGGCAACAGCGAGGGCGAAGAGGTATTTCGCAAGGAAATAGCCTGGCGAGAGTTTTATGCGGATGTCCTGTTTCACAACCCCCACACTCTGCATGATTACCTCGAGCCACGGTTTGCGAATATGCGCTTTGACGATCCTGAGGAGCACGCAGGCAAGCTGCAGGCTTGGAAGAACGGGATGACGGGCTATCCAATAGTTGACGCGGCAATGCGTCAGCTGGTGCAGACCGGCTGGATGCATAACAGGGCACGAATGATAGTTGCGAGCTTCTTGGTCAAAGACTTGCATTTCGAGTGGCAGATCGGCGCTCGCTACTTTGAAGAGCACCTCACTGACCATGACCCAGCATCAAATTCCCACGGCTGGCAGTGGACGGCAGGATGTGGCACGGACGCCTCGCCCTACTTCCGAGTTTTCAATCCAGTATTGCAAGGCGAGAAGTTTGACCCCAAAGGTGATTACGTCAGGAAATTTGTGCCTGAGCTGAGGCACATCCAGGACAGCTCTATTCACCAGCCATGGCTCTTAGTCGATGGACACGCACACGGCTATCCCCCACCGATTGTCGATCACGCCAAGGAGCGAGATGAATCGCTTGCAAGGCTTGAGGAGATAAAGGTCTAGCTAGAGGTAGATCAGCGGATCAACCGCGATCGCGATAAACAACACTGTCAGCTGAGTGATGGAGCTGTGGAAGAGACGCATGGGGTTTGCTGGAATTGAGGTCTTGGCCTCACGGTAGAGAAGGTGCGACTCGACCACGAACCACAGCCCGGAGGCTAGGGCCACAACCGTGTAAATGAGCCCCATTTGCGCCACGGGTATCAACAAAAGCGATGCCGCCAGGTAGGCCCACGCGTAGAGGATGATTTGTCTTGCTACAACCTGGTTCTTAGCTACTACGGGCAGCATGGGCACGCCCGCACTCTTGTAGTCATCAAGGTATTTCATTGATAGGGGCCAGTAATGCGGTGGAGTCCACAAGAAAACGATCAGAAAAAGCACGAAAGCGGTAAACGAAACCTCTCCGGTCACGCTTGCCCAGCCGATAAGAGCCGGCATCGCTCCGGCGGCTCCTCCCCAGACGATGTTCTGCGGGGTTCGGCGCTTGAGGCCCAGAGTGTAGACAAAAACGTAGAAGAGAATTGCCGCCAGGCTCAGAAGCGCAGACAGCGGATTCACCAAGACCGCAAACCAGACAACTGATATGCCTCCGATTACCCACGCAAAAACAAGGGCCTCGGTTTTTGTTAATTCTCCGGTGACCAGGGGCCGGTTCTTGGTTCGACCCATGACCTTGTCTATGTCGGCATCTATGTAGCAGTTGAAGGCGTTCGCACTCCCCGCGCTCAAAGCGCCACCAAATAACACTGCAAGAACTAGCCAAAGATTTGGAAGTCCTCGCTCGGCCAAGACCATAGTCGGAACAGTGGCAATCAGCAGTAGCTCAATTACTCTCGGCTTCGTCAAAGCAAGATAAGCCGCGAGCTTGCGCGCAAGCGGCACAGATGAGCGTGTGGGAGCAGACATTTCTTCTAGTCTACGTTGTCCGAGGAGCCGGATCTGGCTCAGGGTATAGACTTTAGGCCTTATTCAAGGCAGAGTCGCCTGGTCTTTTCTCCTGGGTTTTCACCCCCAAATGACGGGATATTCACATTGCTTCAGTGGAACGAAATCGATGACTTAGCAGTCAAAACCGCCAAGGTATTGGCCGCAGATGCGGTCGAGAAGGTTGGCAACGGCCACCCTGGAACTGCCATCAGCCTTGCCCCTGCCGCCTATCTACTTTTTCAGAAGGTAATGCGCCACGATCCATCCGACGATCGTTGGATTGGTAGAGACCGCTTTATCCTCTCCGCAGGTCACTCCTCACTTACTCTCTACAACCAGCTGTTTCTCGGTGGCTTTGGGCTAGAGAAGGAGGACATTGAGTCACTTCGAACCTGGGGTTCGAAGACTCCAGGTCACCCCGAGTACGGCCACACCAAGGGCGTTGAAATCACTACCGGTCCCCTGGGCCAGGGTCTCGCCTCGGCAACCGGCTTCGCGATGTCCACTAGGTTCGAGCGTGAGCTGTTTGACCCTGAGGCAAGTGCCGGTAAGTCAGTCTTTGATCACTTCGTTTACGTCATAGCCGGAGACGGCGACATGATGGAGGGCGTAAGTGGAGAGGCCGGTTCACTTGCTGGCCACCTAGGGCTTGGAAATCTCATCGCGATCTATGACGCCAACCAGATTTCCATCGAGGATGACACCAACATTTCCTTCACTGAGGATGTTGCAGCCCGCTACCGCTCTTACGGCTGGGAGACCCTAGAGGTTAGCTTCCGCGGCAGCGAGTACAAAGAAGACGTCCACGCTCTCTACGAGGCAATCCAAAAAGCTAAGCAAAACTCTGAGCAGCCAACCCTAATCACTCTCAGGACCATCATTGGTTGGCCTTCGCCTACCAAGCAGAACACCGGCAAGATCCACGGTTCAAAGCTCGGCGAGGACGAGGTTAAGGGGCTCAAGGTAGCTCTTGGGTTTGATCCGGAGCAGTCATTTGAGGTGAGCGAAGAGGTTCTGAGCCACACCAGAGATCTCGCGAATCGCGCAAGAGCCGATCGCGCAGTCTGGGATCAGGAGTTTGCAAATTGGCAAAAGGCCAACCCGGAGAGTGCGGCACTTCTTGAGAGGCTCCGCTCCGGCCAACTTCCCAAAGACATAGCGAAAGCTGTACCGGTTTTTGAGGCGGGCGCCGAGCTTGCCACCAGGGCTGCCTCGGGCAAGGTTCTCAACGCTCTAGCGGCCGAGCTTCCTGAGCTGTGGGGCGGGTCTGCCGATCTGGCCGAGTCCAACAACACGACGATTGAGGGCGCGGGTTCATTTGTTCCAGCTAAGTGGGACACCGCTCACTGGGAACCAAAAAAGAGCGGCCGGATTCTCCACTTTGGAGTTCGGGAGCATGCAATGGGGTCAATCCTCAACGGCATTACCCTGTCGGGACACTCACGGCCATTTGGCGGAACCTTCTTGGTGTTCTCTGACTACATGCGGCCTGCAGTGAGACTTGCGGCGCTTATGGGCATCGCACCAATCTATGTCTGGACCCACGACAGCGTTGCCCTTGGTGAGGACGGCCCAACCCACCAGCCCATAGAGCACCTGACTGCGCTAAGAGCTATCCCAAACCTGGACATCATCAGGCCGGCCGATGCCAACGAGACTGCACACGCATGGCTTGGTGCGCTGAGGAACTCCAACAGGCCAGCGGGACTCGTACTAACCAGGCAGAACGTTCCTGTCCTAGACCGCTCTCCAGGGTTTGGCGATGCAGAACTAACCGCTAGGGGCGGTTACATCTATCAGGAGGGCTCGAAAGACCCCGAGGTCATTTTGATTGCAACCGGTAGCGAGGTGCAGTTTGCGGTCGAGGCAAGAGAGAAGCTTGAGGCAGACGGAGTCGCTACTCGAGTTGTCTCGATGCCTTGCGTCGAGTGGTTCAAGGACCAGCCCCAGAGCTACCGCGAGGAAGTTCTCCCCGCAAAGGTCAAGGCCAGGGTCTCGGTAGAGGCAGGTCTCACCTCCGGCTGGAGAGAGTTTGTTGGGGACAGCGGAGTGTCCGTAGGCATCGACCACTACGGTGCATCGGCTGACTACAAGACCCTTTACAGAGAGTTCGGCATCACCACAGAGGCAGTTATTGAGGCAGCCAAGAAGAGCCTGGAGCTAAGCGCATGAACGAGAGACTAAGAGACCTAACCGCAGCCGGAGTTTCGGTTTGGCTGGACGACCTTTCCAGAGACCGAATCGAATCAGGAAACCTGCAGGACCTGATTGCCAACTTCTCCGTTCGTGGCGTTACCACGAACCCAACTATCTTCGCTCAGGCACTCTCCTCCCCCAGCTATGCCCCTGCGATTGCGGCACAGAAGGCCGCAGGTCGCGATGCAACGGGCGCAATCTTCGACATCACCACCGAAGACGTTGCAAACGCTTGTGAGATTTTCCAGGGCGTTTATAGCGCCACCAGTGGCGTGGACGGCAGGGTCTCAATTGAAGTTGAGCCGGGTCTCGCCCACGACGCGGCTGCGACTATCTCTCAGGCGAAAGAGCTCTACGCAAAGGTTGGCAAAGAGAACGTGATGATCAAGATTCCTGCCACCTTGGAGGGTCTTGAGGCGATAACTGCCGTCACATCAGCTGGTATCTCGGTGAACGTCACTCTTATCTTCTCGGTGGAGCGCTACCAGGCAGTTATTGACGCCTACATGACCGGCATCGAGCAGGCTCTGGCAAATGGCGTTGATGTCAGCAAAATTCACTCGGTCGCATCATTTTTTGTATCGAGAGTCGACACTGAGGTGGACAAGCGACTAGAGGCAATTGGAAGGGCTGACCTCAAGTCCAAGGCCGCTTTGGCAAATGCAAGGCTCGCCTACGAGCTATACGAAGCACAGTTCTCATCTCCGCGTTGGGCAGAGCTCGCGGGTAAGGGAGCAAGAATTCAACGACCGCTAATGGCCTCAACCGGGGTAAAGGATCCAAATCTTCCAGACACCCTCTACGTAACCGAGCTGGTGGCAGCGGACGTGGTCAACACGATGCCGGAGAAGACCATGATGGCGACTGCAGACCACGGAGAGATTCCCGGAAACTCGATCGTTCCGAACATCGCCGCGGCCAAGGAAACCATGGCGGAACTGGCGGCCGCTGGTATCGACTTTGCGGAGGTCACAGCACTTCTTGAGAGCGAGGGCGTTCAGAAATTTATTGACTCGTGGCAAGACCTGGTCAACTCTGTTTCTCAGGCCCTGGACAACGCGTAATGCAGCTAACTGTCTCAGAAGATTTTCGACCTCTCATTGAGCCTGCCGTTAGGCGTCTGATTGATAATCAGATCAGCTCTCGTCTGGCCGAGAAGGACGACACCATCTGGGGAGAAGCCGCCCAGGAAGAGGCGAGTAAACGTCTTGGTTGGATCACCTCCGCAAGCGACTCCTCGTCGCTGCTGGGGGAAATCTTTTCACTGAGGGACTCGCTGCGTGAAAAGGGCCTAGACAGGGTTGTGCTCTGTGGCATGGGCGGGTCTTCACTGGCCCCAGAGGTAATCTGCAAAAACGCAGGTGTTGACCTAGTGGTTCTCGATGCAACATCACCTGATCAGGTCGCCTCAGCACTTGTCGAACTAGAGCGAACCGTGGTCGTGGTCTCCTCAAAGTCAGGCTCCACCGTTGAAACCGACAGTCAAAAACGTGCCTTTGAGAGTGCCTTCGCTGCCGCCGGTATCAATGCTGCCGAACGAATAGTTATCGTTACCGACCCTGGTTCCCCTCTGGATCAAGCATCCAGGGAGGCCGGTTACCGGGTTTTCAACGCCGACCCCAATGTTGGTGGACGTTATTCAGCACTTACAGCCTTCGGTCTTGTCCCCTCGGGTCTTGCCGGCGCGGACATCTCACAGCTGCTTGCAAGTGCAGTGTCCGCCAGCTCGGCTCTGCAGTATGACTCTGAGGACAACCCAGCTATCTGGCTAGCCTCGGCGATGGCTGGAGACCCAGCGAGCTGGGACAAGTTCCTCATCGAAAGCGATATTTACCCCGGTTTCGGCGACTGGGTTGAGCAGCTGGTTGCCGAGAGCACCGGAAAAGAGGGACGGGGAGTCCTTCCCGTTGTTGTAACCAGCAGCGCACCAGAGTTCTCCCAGGTACCCGCCGACACGATCTCGATTCGAGCACGTAACCTCAGCTCACACTTGAGTTTTGAGGGTGAGCTCGGTGAACTCTTTCTGTTGTGGGAATGGGCAACCGCTCTTGCTGGGTACCTGCTCGAGATTAACCCCTTTGACCAGCCAAACGTGGAGAGCGCGAAGATTGCGGCTAGGGCCTTGCTTGATTCCCCTCAGCAGGCTGCCGAGGTCGAGTTTGTTGACAGAGGTATGGCAGTGAGTTCCGCTGGCATTGAGATTGTTGGTCAGACCGTGGAGGCCGCACTCGAGCAGCTCATGGCAATGGCCGGTGACCACAGCTACTTCTCATTCCATGTCTACCTAAACCGCGGTGAGTATCCTCAGTTCGAGGCTCTTAGAGACGTAACTGCTGCTCGAACGAATCGGCCCACGACCTTTGGTTGGGGCCCTCGGTTCCTGCACTCCACAGGCCAGTACCACAAGGGAGGCCCAACCCAGGGACTCTTCATTCAGATTACTGGCGAGGCGGGTATGGACCTTGAGATAAGGGACAGGCCATTTACATTTGGGGAACTCATTTCAGCCCAGGCGGCTGGGGACGCGAACGTCATAGCCGAGAGCGGGGCGCCGGTAGTTTCGATTCATCTTTCAGAGCCGTTGGGACAACTTGAGCTACTGAAGAAGATCATTGAGTCGTGAGTTCTAACCCCCTAAAGAGTGCCGAGGACATCCGGCTCCAGAAGATTGCTGGCCCATCAGGGCTGATCATGTTTGGAGTAACCGGAGATTTATCCCGGAAAAAGCTTCTTCCGGCCATTTACGACCTTGCAAATCGCGGCCTTTTGCCTCCGGCATTCTCCCTCGTTGGGTTTGCTAGGCGGGATTGGTCCGAGGAGGATTTCGAGAAGGTCGTCTATGAATCGGTGAAGCAGTACTCGAGAACTAGTTGGTCCGAGTCGGTCTGGGAACAGCTTGTGAAGGGTATTCGATTTGTTTCTGGTAAACACGATGATCCCGATGCCTTTGCCAAGCTCAAGGAGGTCGTTGATGAGTTGGACGACCAGCGTGGTACTGCGGGTAATCACACGTTTTACCTCTCAATTCCCCCAAGAGACTTCCCACTTGTCCTAGACCAACTCGAGAGGGCAGGGCTTTCCCAGGCTGCCGAGGGTCAGTTTCGAAGGGTGGTGGTGGAGAAACCCTTTGGCAGCGATCTGCAGAGCGCCAAAGAACTCAATGAGGTTGTCGAGAGGGTTTTTCCGCCTGACTCGGTATTTAGAATCGACCACTACCTCGGCAAGGAAACCGTCCAAAACCTCCTGGCTTTGCGGTTTGCCAACCAGCTCTTTGAGCCTATCTGGAGCAGCAAGTTCATCGACCACATACAAATCACGATGGCCGAGGACATTGGTATTGGCGGCAGGGCGGGATACTACGACGGCATTGGTGCCGCCAGAGACGTAATCCAGAACCACCTGCTGCAGCTTCTGGCCCTGACAGCTATGGAGAAACCCAATAGTTTCGACGCAACCGAGCTGAGAAGTAGCAAGGAGGCCGCATTGGCCGCCGTAAAGCTCCCGGCAGATCTTTCAAAGCACACCGCCCAAGGGCAGTATGCGGCTGGCTGGCAGGGCGGCCAAGAAGTTCTCGGCTATCTCCAAGAAGACGGCATAGCGAGTGGGTCGAAGACAGAAACCTACGCTGCCATGAAACTTGAAGTAGACACGGCTCGCTGGAGGGGCGCCCCCTTCTATCTCAGAGCTGGGAAGCGCTTAGGGCGAAGAGTTACCGAGATTGCAGTTGTTTTCAAGCGCCCCGAACATCAGCTCTTTGGGAAGGCCGAAACCGCTCAACTCGGAGAGAATGCACTGGTGATAAGGGTGCAGCCAAATGAGGGTGTAACCATTCGGTTTGGTTCCAAGGTTCCTGGTCCGACTATGCAGGTTAGAGATGTCACTATGGACTTCGGTTATGGCCACGCCTTCACAGAGGACTCTCCCGAAGCCTACGAGCGGCTGATCCTTGACGTCCTGCTTGGCGAGCCGCCACTGTTTCCAAGACAACGCGAGGTTGAACTCTCCTGGCAGATTCTCGATCCGATTGTGAAGTATTGGGCAGAATCCTCGGCTCCCGAGAGCTACGCTCCCGGCTCCTGGGGACCTGACTCAGCGGACAAGATGCTCGAGGTCGATGGAAGAAGCTGGAGGCGTCCATGATCGTCGATATGCCCAGCACAACAGTCTCAAAAATTGGTAAGCGATTGCAGGAGCTGCGCGAAGCTGGAGGCGTCGTCGCCCTCGGCCGCGTGCTAACCCTCATCGTTGAGACCGATCTAGAGAACCTCGAGGCAGCCGTCACTGCCGCCAATGGCGCCTCAAAGCTCCACCCCTCACGAATCATCGTCTTAGCTAAGGATCAAGGCAAGGACGGTAAGGACAGACTTGATGCAGAGATCAGGGTTGGCGGGGACGCTGGAGCCAGTGAGGTGGTAATTCTCAAGGCACTGGGTAATGCCGCCAGCAACCCTGAGTCGCTCGTTACGGGACTTATGCTCCCGGATGCTCCTGTCGTGGCGTGGTGGCCGTCTGAGTGCTCTGGAGACCCATCTGCTACTGCTCTTGGTGAGATCGCTTCCCGCCGCATAACGGACGCCTCCTCGCAACCAGACCCGATGGCATTCCTGCAGCAGCTCGCGACCAACTACTCCCCCGGAGATGGCGACATGTCATGGACCCGGATCACCCTGTGGCGCTCCCAGCTAGCTGCGCTCTTTGACTCACATGGCCACCGAAAGGTAGAGAAGGTAACTGTTTATGGAGCACTTAGCTCTCCAAGTGCTCACCTGCTGGCTGCCTGGCTCGGTCAAAGTTTGAACGCTAAGACAGACGTGACTGAGGCCCTTGACGGGAAAACCGTACAGGGCATAGCCGGTGTCGTTATCAGCTTTGACAGCGGAGAGCTCAGTGTGCTGCGATCGGGGCAGGTCGCACTAATCTCACAACCCGATGCCCCAGACTCCTCCGTGCTGTTGCCGCAGCGCAGTGATATGGACTGCCTAGTCGAGGACATGCGGTACCTAGGCGAGGACAGCGTCTATGGCAAAGTACTCACCGGAACTCTGGGTAGCTAATGGAGAGGAAGATTCTCGACAGCCCTGAGGCCCTAATTGCCCAGGCCACAAAGGATTTTGTAGCACTTGTTGGCGAGCTCAAAAAATCCAAGTCCGAACTTACAGTTTTGCTCACCGGTGGCACCCTCGGAATCGAGTTCATTGCAGCGCTAGGAAAAACAGCCGTAGATCTCTCGAGCATCCTCTTTATTTTTGGAGATGAGCGTTATGTGCGAAGAGATCACGAAGAGAGAAATGAACATCAGGCGCTAAAGGTATTTCCAGGTTTGGAGCGCCAGCTAATTCGTTATCCGGAGGCTAGCGAAGATCTAGAAGATGCCAAGCAGAGTTTCTCGGTCGAAATTGAGAATCTCTTGGGGCCAGTTGAAAGCCCGTTGAGGCAAATTGATCTGACCATTTTGGGAATGGGGCCGGATGGCCATATCGCAAGCCTTTTCCCGGGTGTGGAGCACGAGGGTGGGCGGATTGTCTCGGAAGATGACTCTCCGAAGCCTCCAAGCCAGAGGCTCAGCTTCAGCTACCAAGCACTAAACACCTCTGAGCGAGTGTGGTTTTTGGTAGCGGGTGCGGGCAAGGCCGATGCATTGCGACGTGTTTACGCGGGTGAGTTACCGGCTGCGAAAGTTCAAGGCCTATCAGAGACCAGATGGTATCTAGATAAAGAGATTAGCGACGCGCTTTAGCGGCAGCCGCTGCCTTCTCACGGCGCTCACGAATCAGCTGCAGCGCCTCATCAAGGATCTGTTTCGCCTCGGCGTCTGTGCGACGCTCCTTTACGTATGCAAGATGAGTCTTGTAGGGCTCAATTTTTGCAACTAGTGGCGGGTTTTCCTTGTCCCTACCAGCGGGGAAACCACAGCTTGGGCAGTCAATCTCCTGGGGAATGTCTTCGGCTTCGACGCTAGCGGCAAAGAAGGGGTGGTTCTCGTGACCATTTGCGCAGTAGAAGCTGATCGTGACCTTCTCGACCTGGTGTCCACGGTCCTTTTCGCCCATTGGACCAGCACCGACTCGGGCGCCCCTAATTGATGGTGAAGATGACATTTAGGCCCAACCGAATCTTGTGAATAGTCCGAGGATGATGATTACCGTGACCCAAACCAATCCGAGAATCACCGTGATCCGGTTTAGATTGCGTTCGGCAACTCCAGATGACTGCATGGAGCTGGTCACACCGCCACCAAACATGTCTGCAACACCACCACCGCGGCCTTTGTGAAGCAGAATCATGAGTATCAGCAAGACGCTGGTAATTGCTAGAAGCACCAGCAGTGCTGTTTGTAGTGCGGCCATTATTCCTCCGAAAACCTCGTCAAATTATAGAACTATGTGCTTTTTATAACGGGCAATACCCGAAAACTCGTCGGCAACAAGCGATGCACCGCCTACAAGCACACCATCTACCTCATCACTTTGCAAGAAGCCCGCGACATTATTTGCCTTTACCGACCCGCCATAGAGAATGCGCGACTGAGCCGCCTGCTCGCCAAAGTTAGCCCTCAGGGCCTCGCGAATTGCCTTGGAGACGTCCTCAGCTTCCTGAGCAGTTGCAACCTTGCCGGTCCCGATTGCCCATACCGGCTCGTAGGCAATGACAAACTCGCCAATGCTTTCGTGTCCTGAGAGTGCCGCAATCGTCTGCTCGACAGGAACAGCGCTCTGTCCTCTGCTCTCTAGCTCCTCGAGGGTCTCCCCTACGCAGATAACCGGCACAATGCCTGACCTAAAGGCCGCAGCGACTTTGCGGTTGACCACCTCATCACCCTCGTTGTGGTACTGCCTGCGCTCTGAGTGACCGATGAGCACGTAGTCAACATCGAGTTTCTTGAGCATCGCACCCGAAATCTCTCCGGTGTAAGCACCAGCCTCGTGTTCAGAGATGTCTTGTGCTCCCAGCTTTACCTCAAACTTCTCAGCATCGATAAGCGTTTGCGCACTCCGAAGGTGAGTAAAAGGCGGAAAGACAGCTACCTCGACGTCTTTGTAGTCATGGTCGGCGTCGTTCAGGGTCCAGCAAACCTTCTGAATCAGCGCAATTCCCTGAAGGTGATCCAGGTTCATCTTCCAGTTGCCAGCAATCAGTGGCGTCCGCTTAGTCATCTAGAACCTCCAGTCCGGGTAGCTTCTTACCCTCGAGATATTCAAGGCTAGCTCCGCCGCCTGTTGAGATGTGGCCAAAGGCATCATCGGCAAACCCCAGCGCTCTTACAGCCGATGCTGAATCCCCACCTCCGACTACTGAAAGCCCTTGAATCTCAGTGAGGGCCTGGGCTACCGCTTTAGTCCCGTGTGCAAAGTTCTCGAATTCAAATACGCCCATCGGCCCATTCCAGAACACCGTCTTAGAGCTTCTTACAACCTCTGCAAATTTCTCCGCAGACTCTGGCCCGATGTCGAGGCCAATACCGTTGCCACCAAAGCGCGACTCGGCGATGCGATCTGCCGGAACTGTCTCAAACTCAGCGTCCCTGCTAAACCCACTTGCAACCACGATGTCGCTGGGTAGCAAGATCTCTACTCCAAGCTCGTCCGCCTGAGCCAAAAAGCCGCGGACTGTCTCCAACTGGTCAGACTCCAAGAGGCTGGAGGCAACGTCGTGGCCCCTGGCCGCAAGCAGTGTGAACACCATGCCGCCACCAACTAGGAGTTTGTCGACCTTGGGAAGCAGATTTTCGATTACCGCAAGCTTGTCGGAAACCTTGGACCCACCAAGCACGACGCAGTAGGGACGCTCAGGGTTTTCAGTTAGAGACCTAAGTACCTCAACTTCACGCTCAATTAGCAGTCCGGCATAGCTTGGTATGAGCTTTGCAAGCTCATAGACGCTTGCCTGCTTTCGATGCACAACACCAAAGCCATCACTAACTAGCACGTCTCCGAGCGCAGCTAGCGATCTAGCAAACTCCTCACGCTCCTCAGGGTCACTTGAAGTTTCCAAAGGGCTGAACCTGAGGTTTTCAATTAGTGCAACACCGCCGTCCTCGAGCAGCTTTGAGGCAGCTTTAGCCTGGGCCCCAATCGTGTCGGAAGCGAACACCACTGGCTGGCCCAGCAGCTCCTCCAGCCGAGCCGCCACGGGCTCCAATGAGAATTCTGGATTTACCTGGCCCTCGGGTCTTCCAAGGTGTGAGCAGATGACCAACCTGGCACCTGCGGCAATCAGATGCTTGATTGTTGGCAGGGCCGCGCGAATTCTGCCGTCGTCAGTTATTTGCCCATCAGAAAGCGGAACGTTGAAATCACAGCGCAGGATTACCCTTTTGCCGCCCAAATCCTGAAGCGACTTGATGGATCTGAGCATTAGAGCTTGGCGGCTACCATCGCGGTGAGCTCGACAAGGCGGTTTGAGTAGCCCCACTCGTTGTCATACCAGCTCGAAAGCTTGACTGTGTTGTCGATAACTCGAACCAGTCCTGCGTCAAAGATTGAAGAGTGTGGGTCGGTCACGATGTCGCTCGAGACGATCTCATCCTCGGTGTAGAGGAGAATGCCCTTGAGTGGGCCCTCCGCTGCCTCTCTGTAGGCGGCCTTAATTTCATCCACGGTCACCTTCTTCTCAGAAACCAGAGTCAGATCCGTGATGGAACCAGTTGGAACTGGAACTCTGAGGGCGAAGCCATCGAGCTTGCCCTTTAGCTCCGGAAGCACAAGGCCGATGGCCTTTGCGGCACCGGTTGATGAGGGGACGATGTTGATCGCTGCCGCGCGTGCGCGACGAAGATCCTTGTGTGGGCCATCCTGCAAATTCTGGTCAGCGGTGTAGGCGTGGATTGTGGTCATCAGGCCATTGACAATGCCGAAACGATCGTTGAATACCTTCGCAAGCGGTGCGAGGCAGTTGGTGGTGCAGGAGGCATTTGAGATGATGTGGTGCTTCTCTGGGTCGTAAAGGTGGTCATTTACACCGATTACAAAAGTTGCATCTTCGTTGGTTGCCGGTGCTGAGATGAGGACCTTCTTAGCACCCGCCTCGATGTGCTTCTTAGCCTTCTCGCCGTCGGTGAAGATTCCGGTGGACTCAATCACGATGTCGACCCCAAGCTCTCCCCAGGGCAGCTCTGCTGGGTCGCGCTCGGCGAGAACTTTAATGCTCTTGCCGTTGACGACAATGCTGTCGCCGTCGACCGAGACGGCAGCGCCCAGGCGACCGGTTACCGAGTCATACTTCAGAAGGTGTGCTAGCCCCGCGGGGTCAGACAGGTCATTTACAGCAACAATCTCTAAGTCCGAGTTCTGAGCGAGAGCCGCCCTCAGGTAGTTGCGTCCGATGCGGCCAAAGCCATTAATTCCAACACGAGTCACGAAAAATACTCCAGATTTTTATTGAATAGAAAGCCCCGCGCACCTTTGGGCGGACCGGCCTAGCCTAGCAGTAGAGACTTTGAGTGCACCGAAACAGAGCCAAAGCGGTTTGCCACGTCTTCCCAGTTAACGATGTTCCAAAAAGCCTTCACGTAGTCAGCTTTGACGTTCTGGTAGTCGAGGTAGAAGGCGTGCTCCCACATGTCGAGCATCAATAGCGGAATGTTTCCCATTGCAAGGTTCCCCTGCTGGTCATAGAGCTGACCAATTATCATCCGGTTCCCAAGTGCGTCCCAAGCCAGGTATGCCCACCCCGAGCCTTGAATTCCAATTGCTGCCGCCGAAAAGTGATTCTTGAAGGCTTCAAAGGAACCGAAGTACTCGCTAATTGCGGCTGCAAGGTCGCCTTCCGGAGTCGAAGAGCTTGGGCTCAGGTTTTTCCAGAAGATGCTGTGGTTGACATGTCCCCCGAGGTTGAAGGCGAGATCCTTCTGAAGCTTTGGAAGAGTTGCGAAATTGTCTTCACTCCGGGCCTTCTCCATGGCTTCCAGAGCTGCATTTGCGCCGGTCACATAGGCCTGGTGGTGCTTGGAGTGGTGGAGCTCCATGATTCGGGCCGAAATATGAGGTTCGAGGGCTGAGTAGTCGTAGCTGAGTTCTGGAAGCTGGTAGGTCATGGGTTTCTCCTTCTAGTAGTTAGTTCCAAGCGTGAAGCGGCTGGATTATTCCTCGAGCAGGTCTGCGATAACAGATTCGGTGTCTGGAATGCCCAGATCTGCCGCTCTTCGGTCGGCCGTTGCGAGCAGTCGCCTGATGCGCCCTGCAACCGCATCCTTGGTCATCGGCGGCTCTGCCAGTCTGCCGAGCTCGTCCAGGGAAGCGTCCTTGTGCTTGAGCCTGAGCTCTCCGGCGTACTTGAGGTGCTCGGGTGCATCGGTTCCTAGGATCTCAAGTGCTCTTTGCACACGTGCACTCGCGGCAACAGCGGCTTGGGCACTGCGACGCAGGTTTGCATCGTCAAAATTCGCAAGTCGATTCGCCGCTCCCCTGACCTCTCGGCGGTTCCTGAGCTCTTCCCACTTGTCCACCTGGTCGATGCAACCCATTTGCTTTAGGAGTTCGGTAATTCCCTCGCCGTCTCGAACAACTACCCGAAAGACGTTTCGAACCTCACGGGCCTTGGCGTTTACTCCCAATCGTCTGGCAACTCCAACAAGTGCCATCGCCGATTCGTTGCCCGGAGCTGTCACCTCAAGCGACGTGGAACGTCCGGGGTCCGTTAGGGTTCCGTGAGCCAAGAAGGCACCACGCCAAATTGCCCTTGCCTCGTCCATCGTTGATGAGACCAAGGTGGCGGGTAGTCCGCGGACGGGTCTTCCGCGGTTATCAATCAACCCGGTCTGGCGGGCGAGCAGCTCGCCATCTCTGAGCACGCGAATCTGGTAACCACTGTTCTTGCGAAGACCACTCGCAGATACCACGCTGAGCTCGGCTTGAATCCCGTAAAGCTCCGCAATAGCTCTGGTCAGACGCCTGGCGAGGGTAGCAGAGTCAAGCTCAACCTCAATCGCTATCCGGCCCGATATAAGGTGCAGTCCCCCGCAAAAGCGCAGGATTGTGGCAAGCTCGGCTGCCCTGACCAGGCTGTTGCCAGCCGGTACTCTTGCGAGCTCTTCCTTGATTGCAGCTGTGAGCGCCACGACTACTCCCTGCCTAAGTCTCGGTGTTGCACGCTGACTGTCACATCAGCCTCCTTCTCAAGTCTCTTTGCAATTTCGTTAGCCATCGCCACCGATCGGTGCTTGCCGCCGGTGCATCCAATCGCAATGGTTGCGAATCTCTTGTTTTCGTTTCGGTAGCCTGCAAGCACGCTATTGAGTGCGGCTACGTAGTTTGTGAGGAAGTCTTCAACACCCGGCTGACCTAAAACGTAAGCCCGGACCTCGTCGTCATTTCCTGTTTTAGCCCGAAGCTCGTCTTTCCAGTGCGGGTTAGCTATGAATCTTGCATCGGCTACTAGGTCGGCATCTACCGGCAGACCATATTTGAACCCAAAGCTCAGCACATTAATCTTTAGCGCATTTGAGTTCGTTGCGAATGCCTCGGCAACTCTGTTGGTGAGCTGGTGCACATTTGTTTCTGAGGTATCGAAGACGATGTCTGCACTCTCGCGCAAACCCATAAGTTCACTGCGTTCTTTTGTGATTCCATCGAGTACTGTCGCGTCTCCTTGAAGCGGATGTGGCCTGCGTACTGACTCAAAGCGCTTCACAAGCGCGCTGTCGCTAGCTTCAAGGAATAGCACCCGAACCACGATGTCCCGCACTTTCAGCTCCGCAAGCTTCGTTTGAAGCTCGTTGAAGAACTCTCCACCCCGAACGTCGGTAATAACGGCAATCTTTGGCAGCTTGGACTTGCTAAGTGCAAATAGGTCACTGATCGGGCCGAGCATCTGCGGAGGCAGGTTGTCTATGACATACCAGCCCTGATCTTCAAGAGCATTTCCAACCGTGGAGCGGCCCGCGCCGGACATGCCGGTGACTACAAGCAGCTCGGGTTTTTTAGCGTCTTCCATCTCTCCCCTGATGATTGCTTACAGGTTAGTCCTTCGGCGTGTCGCGCGTGTCGCCTTCTTGCAAATCACCCAGATATTCGCCGATTTGTTTGGCCAGCTTCAGTCCGAAACCATCCAAAGTCGCAATCTCTTCGGCACTGGCAGCTCTGATCCGCTTTAGCGAACCATACTTTCTCAGCAGCAGCCTCACCTTCCGCTCGCCGAGGCCTGGTATTTCGAGCAGTTGGGAGGCAATAGTTTTACTCCGCTTAGCCCGCTGAGCAGTTATCGCAAACCGGTGGGCCTCATCTCTAATCCGCTGCAGCAAAAACAGCTCCTCGGAGGTTCTTGGAAAGATAACCGGGTAATCGCTCGAGGTGGTGAACACCTCTTCAAGCCTTTTGGCGAGTGTGGCGATAGTAATCTCCCCAACGCCACTTTCCTGCAGGGCTCTCAGCGCAGCTCCCCTTTGGGGTAGTCCACCATCTATGAGCATCAAGGATGGGCGATAGCTAAATTTTTCGCTCGTCTCTTCCCCCAGGTATTTGAGCCTGCGCGATAGGACCTGATAGATCGATTCCGTGTCATCGGCAGTTTCGAGATTAAACCTTCGGTACTGGTCCTTTTTGGGCAGTCCATCTTCAAAGACGACCATGGAGCCAACGGTTCCCGTTCCTGATAGGTGGGAGATGTCGAAGCACTCTATTCGAAGTGGCGCCTCTTTCATCCCCAGGGCCCTCTGAATGCCGGCCAGTGCATCCGCTCGGGCAGTAAAGTCGCTGCTGCGCTTGAGTTTGTAGCTGTTTAGAGCGTGCGCAGCATTGTTGAGAGCCGTCTTAGCAAGGGTCGCCTTTTCACCGCGCTGGGCGACTGCAACCTTCACCGGTTTGCCTCGCAGCTCGCTGAGGAAGGCCTCGATGGGTCTTTTGTCCTTCGGAATCTCCGGAACCAAAAGCAGCTTCGGAACCTCCATGGAAGTTCCCTTGGAGTTGGGCGTGTAGAGCTCTTGAATGAGGTACTCCATTAGCTCCGAGTTGTTTCTATCGAGCTCAAGATCGACAACCATTGACCTGTTGCCTCGTATGCGGCCCCCGCGCACAATGAAGATGCTAACTGCGGCGCTTAGTTCGTCCCTGGAAAGTCCAATGAGGTCCGCGTCCGTCTGATCTGAGAGCACCACCGTGGTTTTCTCGAGCACTTTCTCGAGGGCGGAAACATCGTCTCTTAGGTTGGCAGCAAGTTCATAGTTCTCCGAATCGCTCGCTGCCTGCATCTTCTTTCGCAGTTCCTGAACATGCTGCTCGCTACCGCTGGCCACAAAGTCCCCGAGACGTTTGGCGAGAGCCTTGTGCTCGGGCTTGGAGATCCTGCCCACACATGGCGCGGCACACTTTCCTATCTCGGCTAGAAGACATGGCCTTCCCGAGCGCACAGCGCGGTCGTATACGCCCTTTGAGCATGACCTGACTGGATAGACCTTGAGCAGGGTGTCGAGGGTCTCCCGGATAGCCCACGCTTGGGTATAGGGACCAAAATAGCGAAGACCTTTGATCTCTCTATTTCTAGTTATAAAGGCTCTGGGTACCTCATCTGAAACTGAGATAGCAAGATAGGGGTAGCTCTTGTCGTCACGGAATCTCACGTTAAATGGCGGATCAAACTCTTTGATCCACATGAACTCGAGCTGGAGCGCATCGTATTCGGTGTCGACTATCGTCCACTTCACGTCCGCCGCCGCCAGAAGCATTCTTTGGGTGCGCTCGTGCAGCTTTGAGAAGGTACCAAAGTAGCTGGTAAGCCGGGACTTTAGGTTTTTGGCCTTACCGACATAGAGGACCTTGCCTCGGGAATCCAGAAAGCGATACACCCCAGGTTGGGTCGGAATCTCTGAGGTTTTCGGCCTGAAGGTGAGCTTTGTCATGGCTAGGCCAACAGTTCGGCCAAGAACTTACCGGTGTGAGAGGACTTGTTGGTCGCAACCTTCTCGGGAGTGCCCTCAGCGACAATCTGTCCACCTCCGCTACCCCCTTCAGGTCCCAGGTCTATTACCCAGTCGCAACAGCGAATAACATCCAGATTGTGTTCGATGACAATGACGGTGTTGCCCTTGTCGGTTAGGTCTGCGAGCACGTTCAGAAGCTTCTTCGTGTCTTCGAAGTGCAGTCCAGTTGTCGGTTCGTCTAGGACGTAAATGGTCCTTCCAGTCGACCTGCGCTGCAGCTCAGTCGCAAGCTTCACACGCTGAGCCTCCCCGCCGGAGAGAGTGGTGGCGCTCTGTCCAAGCCGGACATAACCGAGCCCAACATCAACCAAAGTGTTGAGGTACCGAGCAATGGAGTTGATCGGGGCAAAAAATTCGGCAGCCTCGCTAATGGGCATTGATAGAACATCCCCTACAGATTTGCCCTTGTACTTCACCTGCAGAGTCTCACGGTTATAGCGAGCCCCCTTACAGTCCTCGCAGGTGACGTAGACATCGGGCAGGAAGTTCATCTCAATTCTGATAGTGCCGTCACCGCTGCAGCTTTCGCAGCGACCACCCTTCACGTTGAACGAGAACCTGCCCTGCTGGTAACCGCGCACCTTCGACTCAGGAGTGTCGGCAAAAAGCTTTCTAATGTGATCGAAGACTCCGGTGTAGGTGGCGGGGTTGGAGCGCGGGGTGCGTCCAATGGGTGCCTGGTCGACGTGAACTACTTTGTCCAGTTGCTCGAGGCCCTCGATCCTGATGTGCCTGCCAGGCACTCCCTTGGCCCCGTTTAGCTTGTTGGCAAGAACCTGGTAGAGCACGTCATTTACTAGCGATGACTTGCCCGAGCCGCTTACGCCCGTAACTGCGGTCATAACTCCAAGAGGAAAGCTAACTGAGACATCGCGGAGGTTGTTTTCCTTGGCTCCAACAACTTTGATCTGGCGATCTTTACTAACCTTGCGCCTCTTTGCGGGGGTTTCTATCTTGAGTCTCCCGGAGAGATAGTCACCGGTGATTGATGTGCGGTTGTCCAATATGGCGGCGTAGGAGCCGGAGTGGACAACCTCACCTCCCCCAAGACCCGCACCTGGTCCGATGTCCACTAGCCAGTCCGCGGCTTTTATGGTGTCCTCATCGTGCTCAACGACAATCAGGGTGTTACCTAGGTCGCGGAGCTTGATGAGCGTCTCAATAAGCCTGCGATTATCGCGCTGGTGCAGGCCAATGGACGGCTCATCCAAAACATAAAGAACGCCTGTCAGTCCAGCGCCAATCTGCGTGGCAAGCCTGATGCGCTGCGCCTCACCACCAGAGAGAGACCCCGCACTTCGCTCTAGTGAGAGGTAATCCAGTCCCACTGCAAGTAGGAAGTCAAGCCGCGCTCGAATCTCCCTGAGAACCTGAGCAGCGATCTTTTGTTCACGGGCTGTCAGCTTCAGGGTTTCAAAGAAGTCGTGAGCCTCACCGAGTGAGTAGACAGCTACATCGTGGATGGACTTCCCGTGCACCTTGACCGCAAGAACTTCGGGCCTGAGTCTTGCGCCCTGACAGGCTGGACAGGGTATCTCCCTAAGAAACTCCGCCCATTTACCTCGAGCCCAATCTGAGTCAGACTCTAGGTAACGCCGCTCAACGTAGGGAAGCACGCCCTCAAATCCAGAGGTGTAGCGCATCTCTCGTCCATACTTTGAGCGCCATTTGACCTGAACCTCAAAGTCGTTTCCATTAAGCACGGCATCCTGAACAGCCTCAGGGAGTTTTTCCCATGGAGTATCAAGGTCAAATTCGAGGTCGTTTGCAAGACCCGCCAGCAGCCTGGTGAAGTAGCTGTATAGGCCTTTACCCTGGGTTGACCATGGCAGCAGAACACCCTCGTTTATGGTTGCTGCCGGGTCACCCACAACCAGCTCCGGGTCTACCGCCATCTTCGTGCCCAGGCCGGTGCATGTTGGGCAGGCGCCAAAGGGAGCGTTGAACGAAAAAGTCCTGGGTTCTATCTCACTTAGGACTATCTCGTGCTCATTTGGGCAGCTCAGACGCTCGCTGAAGGTCCGGGTCTTTTTCTCATCCACGAAGTCCACAATCACCCTGCCATCGGCAAGTTTTAGGGCTGTCTCGACGCTGTCGGTGATTCGGCCCTGAGCATCCGCCTTCACCACAAGTCGGTCAACGACTACCGAGATGTCGTGCTTGAAGCTCTTCTTTAGAGGTTTCGCCTCGGAGAGGGTGACAGTTTCACCGTCAACTACCGCTCGGGCATATCCTTGCGATTGCAAGGAAGCGAACAGATCCGCAAACTCCCCCTTTTTCTGCTGGACTATCGGAGCAAGTAGCTGGAAACGAGTTCCCTCCTTGATAGTCATCAGTTGGTCGACTATTGCCTGCGGGGTTTGCTTTGAGATTACCTCGCCACATTCGTGGCAGTGGGGGATGCCGATCCTTGCCCACAAAAGTCGCAGGTAGTCGTGAATCTCGGTGATAGTTCCAACCGTTGATCTCGGGTTTCTGTTGGTGGATTTCTGATCAATCGACACCGCGGGTGAGAGCCCCTCGATGAAGTCAACGTCGGGCCGGTCAACCTGCCCCAGGAACTGTCTTGCATAGGCGCTGAGAGACTCTACGTATCTACGTTGCCCCTCGGCGAAGATCGTGTCAAAGGCCAGGGAGGATTTTCCAGAACCGCTCAGGCCCGTGAATACAACCATCGCATCGCGAGGGATCTCGAGATTAAGGTTCTTGAGATTATGAACTCGGGCGCCCTTGATGGCTAGATGGGGGCCTTTGGGGGTCTCAATAATCACCGTAGAAGTCTATGCATGGCCAGCCTGTTCAAATTGCCGCAGCTCCCTTTTGAGCTCTCCGATCTCGTCACGGATTCTGGCTGCCAGTTCAAACTTTAGCTCCGCTGCTGCCGCCTTCATCTGGGCATCTAAGTCCAGGATGGTTGCTAGTAGCTGCTCGCTGCCTGCTTTTCCAATGTCACGTCTTCCCCGCATTGGTGTTGATGCGACCTTCCTCGCTGGCTGCTTCCTTAGGCTTTCCATCAGGGCCTCGGTATCGAGCTCCTCGCGGTTTAGGCTGTCGGTGATATCTGCAATCTTCTTGCGCAGCGGGGTCGGATCGATGCCGTTCAGCCTGTTGTATTCGACCTGCTTCTCTCGTCTACGGTTTGTTTCGTCAATTGCTCGCTTCATCGACGCAGTCACCTTGTCCGCGTACATGTGGACCTCACCGTTGACGTTTCTCGCCGCCCTACCAATCGTTTGAATCAGCGATGTCGTAGAGCGTAGGAAGCCCTCCTTGTCAGCATCAAGTATCGAAACCAGCGATACCTCCGGAAGGTCAAGTCCCTCACGGAGAAGGTTGATACCCACAAGAACGTCATAGAGCCCCTGTCTGAGCTCTCTCAGTAGCTCCACTCTTCTGAGAGTGTCAACATCGGAGTGAAGGTAGCGGACCCTGATGCCCATCTCGGTCAAGTACTCCGTGACCTCCTCGGCTAGGCGTTTAGTCAGGGTCGTTACCAATACGCGCTCATTGCGCTCGGTTCTGAGCTTTATCTCCTCCAGCAGGTCGTCAATCTGACCCTTGGCGGGCTTGACATGCACCTCTGGGTCTACAAGACCCGTTGGGCGGATGATCTGCTCGACTACACCGTCTCCCAGGTTCAACTCGTAGTCTGCGGGTGTGGCGGAGAGGTAGACGGTCTGACCCGTTCGCTCCAAGAACTCCTCGAACCGAAGTGGTCTGTTATCGAGTGCCGATGGGAGCCTGAAGCCATGCTCGACAAGCGTTCGCTTTCTCGAGGAGTCGCCGTTATACATTGCTCTTATTTGGGGAATGGTCACGTGTGATTCGTCAATGACGGTGAGGAAATCCTCGGGAAAGTAGTCAAGCAAGCAGGCGGGCGGCTCACCCTCATTGCGCCCGTCGATGTGCCTTGAATAGTTTTCTATGCCGGAGCAGAAGCCAAGCTCCCTAATCATCTCCAGATCAAATGTCGTGCGCATCTTGATGCGCTGCGCCTCTAATAGCTTTTGTTGGCGCTCAAACTCGCGATAGCGCTGCTCCAGTTCATTCTCGATGTCCTCTATGGCCTTGCCCATCCGCTCAGCGGGAGCCACGTAGTAGCTGGCCGGATAGATGGCCACACTTTCTCGCTCCATCAGAATTTCACCTGTTAGAGGATGAATGCGGTAGATCTTTTCGACCTCATCGCCAAAGAACTCAATTCGGGTTGCTTCCTCGTCATAGACCGCAATTACCTCAACTGTGTCGCCTTTGACCCTGAAATTGCCCCTCACAAACTCCACGTCATTACGTTGGTATTGAATGGCAACCAGCGAGCGAATCAGCTCGTCTCTATCAATCCTCTGCCCAACCGAAATCGGAAGCGACTGAGCCAGGTATTCCTTGGGTGCACCAAGACCATAGATACAGCTAACTGTTGCAACGACAATTACGTCTCTTCGAGACAGCAGAGACATCGTGGCCGAGTAGCGAAGCCTTTCGACCTCCTCATTTATCGTCGAGTCCTTTTCGATGAAGGTGTCGGTCTGGGGTACGTAGGCCTCAGGCTGGTAATAGTCGTAGTAGCTAACAAAATATTCGACGGCATTTTCTGGAAAGAGTTCCCGAAGCTCACTCGCCAGCTGAGCCGCAAGGGTTTTATTGTGGGCAATAACGAGTGTGGGCCTTTGGAGTCGCTCTATGAGCCAGGCGGTTGTCGCACTCTTTCCGGTTCCTGTGGCGCCCAGAAGGACAACGTCTCGCTCCCCCGCTCGAACCCTTCTTTCGAGCTCGTCTATAGCCTTGGGCTGATCACCGCTGGGCTGGTAATCACTGATTACTTTGAAAGGCTTTTGACTTTGCTCCACCTTGCAAGCCTAAGAGAAACTCGCGAAGACATCGTCGGCCTTCGCTAGGAGCTCATCCATGGGGCAGTTTGAATCAATCACGGTGTCCGCTCTGGATTCGCGCTCGGCGTCTGTAGCCTGAGCTGCAATTCGCTGCATCGCCTCCTCTTTGGACATCCCGCGAAGAGTTACCAACCTGTCGATGCGCACGCTCTCATCACAGCTCACCGTGACAATCCGATCGAAATTTAGCTTGGAGTTCGTCTCCGCCAACAGGGGAATTGTGTAGACGATTATGCCCTCGAGCCCCACCACACGCTCTGCCGCAAGATCTTGAATTCTTGGATGAAGAAGAGCCTCCAGATCTTTGCGGGATTCCTCAGATGCAAATGCGACGGAGGCCAGAGCGCCTCTGTTTAGGGAGCCATCTGGTTTGAGAACTTGATCCCCAAAGCGAGCCGCAACAGCTGATAGTCCCTCGGTTCCCGGCTCGACCACTTCTCGCGCCAGCACGTCGGCGTCAACCTCGTGGGCACCAAGGGCCACCCAACGGCTGGCGACCGTGGTCTTTCCAGAACCAATACCGCCGGTTAGCGCAATAAGCATCTTGCAAGGATAAAGCGAAACGGAGGGCCCTGTTGGACCCTCCGCTTCGATAGTTGAATTTCTTTACTTGTCTTCGCTGAGCTGATCGCGCAGTGCAGCTAGGGACTCGTCATCAGAAAGCGTGCCGGCATCTTGTGCCTCACCCGAGGTGGCACTTGGCTCTTCGGCTGGGGCCGCTTCTGGAAGTGCAGCAAGCTGCTCCCGGATCGCCTTCACCTGAGTCTTGTGGAGCTCCCAGCGCTTGTGAGACTCTGCGTAGTCAGCCTCCCACTTACCCTTGGCTTCCTCATAACCAGGCTTCCACTCGTTGCTCTCGGGGTCGAAGCCCTCTGGGTAGCGGTAGTTGCCCTTTTCGTCATAGTCGGCATCCATTCCATAAAGAACCGGGTTGAAGTCGGTGCTCTCTGGGTCAACCTCGTCTACCGCCTGCTTCAGGGACAGCGAGATTCTTCTGCGCTCAAGGTCAATGTCAATTAGCTTGACGAAGACTTCCTGGTTGACGGTGACAATCTGGTCTGCGTGCTCAACATGCTTGCTTGAGAGCTCTGAGATGTGAACGAGACCCTCGATACCATCTGCCACCCGCACGAATGCACCAAATGGAACAATCTTGGTGACCTTGCCTGGAATGTACTGGCCGATGGCGTGAGTCCTCGCGAATACCTGCCATGGGTCTTCCTGGGTGGCCTTGAGAGACAGCGAAACACGCTCGCGGTCCTGGTCAACCTCGAGAACCTCCACGGTTACTTCCTGTCCGACCTCAACTACCTCGCTGGCATGCTCAATGTGCTTCCAGCTCAGCTCGGATACGTGGACCAGGCCGTCTACACCACCGAGGTCAATGAACGCTCCGAAGTTCACAATTGAGGAGACGGTTCCAGTCCTGATCTGACCCTTGGTCAGGTCATTCATCATGGTTGAACGGCTCTCACTCTGGCTCTGCTCTAGCAGGGCACGACGAGAGAGCACAACGTTGTTGCGGTTTTTGTCTAGCTCGAGAATTTTCGCCTCGACCTCGGTGCCGAGGTAAGGACCCAGGTCGCGGACCCTGCGAAGCTCAATTAGAGAGGCGGGAAGGAAGCCACGAAGGCCGATGTCTACGATGACACCACCCTTGACTACCTCAATGACGGTGCCCTTAACAACACCATCTACTTCCTTGATCTTCTCCACGTCGCCCCACGCACGCTCATACTGCGCGCGCTTCTTGCTTAGGATCAGGCGGCCTTCCTTGTCCTCCTTCTGAAGAACAAGTGCCTCAACTGCATCACCCACCTTGACGATGTCATTTGGGTCTGCATCCTGGCGGATCGAAAGTTCACGGGAGGGAATGACGCCTTCGGTTTTGTAACCTACGTCTAGTAGCACCTCGTCGCGGTCAATCTTGACCACGGTGCCGGAGATGAGATCTCCATCGTTGAAAAATTTGAGAGTTGCTTCGACCGCTGCTAGAAAGTCTGCTTCTGAGCCGATGTCATTGACTGCTACCTTGGTGGTTTTTGCGGTCGTTTTGGTTGCCATATTTGTGGGTACTCCACTTGTTTTACTCGGGTCGCGCTAGAGCCACGATTCTTCTGTGGTTTTAGCCCGACGAACGGACAGGGATGGTGCCGGGAGGCACCTGGGAAAGCTTAGCGACATTTCTAGTGTCCCGCTAGCTCCCAGTTCTCTCCGATGCCGATGTGAACATCAAGCGGAACAGACAGTTTTGCCACCTCGGTCATTTTTTCTAAGGCAACCTTCTTGACACTCTCAAGTTCTCCTGGAGCTACCGCAATCACTAACTCATCGTGTACTTGCAAGAGCAGCTGAGACTTCAAACCTTCTCTCAGCATCCCGCTTTCAACTTCAATCATTGCCAGCTTCATGATGTCTGCAGCTGTTCCTTGAATAGGGGCATTTAGCGCTGCCCGGCGGGCATTTTCGCGAACCTGGAAGATTTTGGATTGCAGGTCTGGGAAAGGTCTCCTTCGGCCATAGACGGTCGTTGTGTGTCCAAGGCTCTTTGCCCGCTGAACCACGGTGTCGAGGTAGCGCTTCACTCCCCCAAATCGCTCGAAGTAGTCACTCATTAGCTGCTTGGCCTCAGCCTTGGAGATCCTGAGTTGGCGAGCCAGACCGTATTCACTTAGGCCGTAGACCAACCCATAGCTCATGGCCTTGACCTTTGAGCGCATGGCACCAGTTACAGCCTCAGGCTCCACGCCATAGATGCGCGCACCTACAAAGTTGTGAAGATCCTCACCATTATTGAAGGCTTCAATGAGTCCCTCATCCTCGGACAGGTGAGCCATGATTCGCATCTCAATCTGCGAATAGTCCGCGGTGAGAAGGGTCTCGTAGCCCTCGCCAGCAATGAACGCACTTCTCAGCCGCATCCCGCGATCAGTTTTGATGGGGATGTTCTGCAGGTTTGGATTCTCACTACTCAGGCGCCCGGTTGAGGTGCCGACCTGCGAGTAACTGGTGTGAATTCGACCATCAGCCGCAACTGCCTTGATGAGGGTCTCGGTGATCTGCCTAAGTTTTGATGAGTCGCGGTGAGCCAAAAGCTTTTCCAAAAAAGGATGCTCGGTCTGTTCGAACAGGGTCGCCAGAGCCTCTGCATTGGTTGAGTAGCCAGTTTTCACGCTTCTTGTGCCCTCCATGCCCAACTCGTCAAAAAGAACGGTTTGGAGCTGTTTTGGGCTCGCAAGATTAACCTCGTGGCCGATGATTTCGTAGGCCTGCCTCGCTATCTCATCAACCTCTGCACTGAGTTCATCGAACTGGCTCTGCAGCACATCTTTGGCAACTGAAATGCCATGAACCTCCATGCGTGAGAGCACACCAGCAACGGGGAGCTCAATGTCCTTGTAAACAGGAAGTGACTCCTCCTTTTCCAGTCGCGGTCCCAGAGCAGCCCAAATCATGGCGTAGCACCAGGCATCGAGAGAGGGCTCTGCTTCACTAAGAAGTTGGTCAGCATCCGCCCTCACCACATCAACCCCGGCATAGCGCCTTACCAATGCATCTGGGTCAAGATCCTTACCGCTGGGGTCAATTAGATAGGCGGCAAGAAGTGCGTCATTAGTGAGTTCCCCGAGCTCCATCCCAGCCTCGGCAAACCTGCGGTAGCTGTTCTTTGCATCCCAGGATCCGAAGCCACCCCTGGCTACTAACTTGCGAGCTCTCTCGGCGTCCCTGCCATCCCAGTCCAGTCTCTTTGTTGTGGTCGCCGCACCAAGCCCAACCAGGGAACCCTCTGCGATTTCGAGCTTCACAAAAGCCCCCTTGGAAATGAGTTCCTCGATGTCGCTGAGAGACGAAATAGCCTGCTTTGGTGGCTCCGTGGGGAGGTCTGGGCCTGTTGGGGCTTCCAACATTGGCTCATGCTCAGGAGAGTCATCCTCGACCCTTGCCGAGCGCACTGGGTGCTGCGTGCCATTTACTCCACGTAGCTTCAAAACTCGTGTCAAGAGTGTTCTAAATGAGAGCTTGGCAAATACCTCTTTGACCTGATCCTCGTCCACCGAGCCCAATTCCAGGTCCCCGATCTCAAAATCAAACTCCAGGGAACGGACGAGCTCATTGAGTCTTCGATTCCTAACCGCCAGCTCTTTGTTTTCGCGCAGGCTCTCCCCTACCTTGCCGGGGATCTCGTCCGCCGAGGAGAGGATGGCATCTAGCGAACCAAACTGCTGAATCCACTTGGCAGCTGTCTTCGGGCCGACGCCCGGAATGCCTTTGAGGTTGTCTGAGGTCTCACCAACTAAAGCGGCAAGCTCTGGATATTGTCTTGCGTGGACGCCGTATTTCTCCAAAACAGCCGCATCATCCATGCGAGCGAGGTTCATGACGCCTTTGACGGGATAGAGAATCGTGGTCTGTTCGGTAATCAACTGAAAGGTGTCCCTGTCGCCTGAGACCACCAGAACCCGCATCCCGGCCTTTTCACCTAGGTGAGCAAGCGAGGCAATTAGATCGTCAGCCTCGAATCTTTCCCTAGAAACAGAGGTAATGCGCATTGCACTCAGTGCCTCAACTAGTAGCTCGGTCTGTCCGATAAATTCCTCTGGAGTCTCCCCTCGGGTCCCCTTGTATTCGGGTAACTCCTCGGTTCTGAAGCTCTCCCTCGAGACATCAAAGGCCACGCAAAGATGTGTCGGCTTCTCTCCCTCAAGGATGTTCAGAAGCATCGAGATAAAGCCGTGAACGGCATTTGTGTGCTGCCCCTGTTGGTTCTTGAAATTATCGGGGTTTAGAGCATAGAAGGCCCGGAAGGCTAGAGAATGTCCGTCGATTAGCAGCAGAGTAGGCTGTTCAGAGGACATGTAAGTAGCCTACTTTGCAGGAGGTCGTGGGGTGGACAAGGACGAGGTAGTCACCTCAGAGCAGGCTCTCGAGGTCATGAAACAACGCGGCTTGGGTGCACTTGCCGACTCAATGGGCATCAAGCTTGTCGAGTTGAGTGCAGAGCGTGCGGTCGCCACGATGCCCGTAGAGGGAAACACTCAACCGATTGGACTTCTCCACGGCGGGGCCCACGTGGTTTTGGCCGAGTCACTTGGTTCCTTTGCTGCGAATGTTCACGCTCACCCCTGGGGTTATGCGGTTGGCATCGAACTAAACGCTTCTCACCACGGTTCAATAGAGTCCGGAGTAGTGACCGGTACCTGCACCGCAGTCAAGCTTGGAAAGACCCTCACAACGCACGAAATAAAGATGACAGACGAGAACGGTCGCCTGCTTTCAACTGTGAGAATTACTAACTATCTCCGCCCGAAGGGGTCTTAGGTCCCAGCTGCTCAATCACTGCCTTGGCAACCTGTGCCATAGAGAGCCGGCGGTCCATTGAGGCTTTTTGAATCCACCTAAAGGCGTCTGGTTCACTCAGTTTCATTTGCGTCATCAGCAGACCTTTGGCGCGGTCCATCATCTTGCGGGTCTCCAGCCGATCCGAAAGGTCAGCAATCTCGGACTCCAAAGACAAGAGTTCCTCGTGCCGAGCGAGAGCTATTTGAATCGCTGGCAGCAGGTCACCGGGCTTGAAGGGCTTTGTCACATAGGCCATAGCTCCCGCTTCCGCTGCTCTAGAGACCAGATCGGTTTGGGAAAAGGCGGTGAGTAGAACTACCGGAATCTTGAGCTCGGCAATCTTCTCGGCCGCGCTGATGCCATCGAGCTTCGGCATCTTGATGTCCATGACCACAAGATCTGGCTCGTGCTCCTTTGCGAGCGAGATAGCCTCTTCACCGTCTGCGCCCTCGCCTACGATTTCAAAGCCAGCCTCTTCCAGCGTCGCCACTACGTCCATGCGAATGAGAGCTTCGTCCTCGACGACGACTACTCTTAGGGCCTCTGACATGGGCAATACTCTACCCAATCGGGTATCCACTACACTTCTAGCTGCCAGCCGGAATGGCGGAACGGCAGACGCGGAGCACTCAAAATGCTTTGTCCGAAAGGGCGTGTGGGTTCAAATCCCACTTCCGGCACAGATAAAAAGGACGGTGACTTCACCGTCCTTTTTGCTTAGTTCTTGTAAGCGGGGGCCGCTACGAAGACCGCATCTCCAACCCTATGAACCCTAAGGGCATTGGTTGATCCTGGGATTCCTGGAGGGGAACCAGCAACGATGATTACCTCATCGCCAACCCGGCATTTGCCACTTTCGAGCATGAGCTCGTCAACCTGCTTCACCATCTGGTCGGTGTGGGTCACCTTGTCAACGAGGTAAGTCGTCGCTCCCCAGATAAGCGATAGCTTTCGCCTAACCTCCTCGTTCGGTGAGAAGGCGAGGACGGGAATTCGCGAGCGAAGTCTCGATACTCTGCGAAGGGTGTCTCCAGACTCGGTAAACACGCAAACATACTTGCTGCCCAAAAGCTCCGCGATGTCCATCGCAGCCTTAACCACAGCACCGGAGTGGGTGTGGGGCTTCGTGCCAAGCTCAGGAATCCTGTCCAACCCGTTTTCTTCGGTCGACTCGATAATTCTTGCCATTGTCTGGACCGTCTCTAGCGGGTACTCACCCACCGACGTCTCGCCTGAGAGCATCAAGGCATCTGCGCCATCGAGCACCGCATTAGCGACATCCGAGGCCTCTGCGCGCGTCGGACGCGATGCCGAGATCATGCTTTCAAGCATCTGAGTTGCGACAATCACGGGCTTTGCCCAGCGCCTTGCTAACTCAACGGCTCTTTTTTGAACGAGTGGAACCTGCTCCAGGGGAAGTTCGACACCCAGGTCGCCTCGGGCGACCATCACGCCGTCAAATGCGTCAACAATCTCTTCCAGGGCTGCCACTGCCTGGGGCTTTTCTATCTTGGCGATGACAGGGACGAAGACGTCCTCCTCGTCCATGATCTCGTGAACACGAACGATGTCCTTGGCGTTTCTTACGAAGCTGAGCGCAACCATGTCAGCTCCGAGCTTGAGTGCCCACCTGAGGTCATCCTCGTCCTTCTCGCTTAGCGCGGGGACGTTCACGGCCACGCCTGGAAGGTTTATGCCCTTGTTGTTGGAGATTGGTCCACCGATTTCGACATCGCAAACCACGTTATTACCCTCAAGGGACCTAACTCTCAGAGACAGTCGGCCATCGTCAATCAAAATTGGATCTCCGACCTTCACGTCGCCGACAAGGCCTTTGTGAGTTGTGGAGCAAATACTCTCGGTACCCTCAACATCATCTACTGTGATGGTGAATGTGCCGCCGGTGGTAATCGTCTCCTTGTCATTCTTGAAGCGCCCCAGCCTAATTTTTGGGCCCTGGAGATCAACCAATATTCCAACTGGCTTTCCGACCTCGGCTGCTGCTTTGCGGATAGTCGCATAAACCTTCTCGTGGACCGAGTGGTCTCCGTGGCTGAGGTTCATTCGGGCGACATCGACACCCGCCTCGATGATGGCTTTTGCCTTCTCGTAGTCGCTAACGGCTGGGCCAAATGTAGCGACGATTTTGGCGCGTCTCATCTTTATTTGTCTCTTCTCTAGCTGTAAACAGCTATGGGTTGATCTGTTGGCTTTACCGGGAAAGGCAGCTCGGTCTCGCCTTCGAGATATTCATCTATTGCGGAGGCGGCTGCACGACCCTCAGCAATTGCCCAGACTACTAGGCTCGCCCCTCTACCGGCATCACCTGCGCTAAACAATCCCGGCGCGACCTGGTACTTGTTGTCGCGTTTGATGTTGCCCTTTTCATCTAGCTCTACCGCAGCCTGCTCTGAAATACTCTCAGATTCATTACCTACGAAACCAAGGGCGAGTAGTACCAAGTCGGCAGGCAAGATTCTTTCCGTGCCCTTCTTTGGCACGCGCTTTCCCCCAACAAACTCCGTGTCGGCAACTTTGACTCCGGTGACCCTGCCGTTTTCTCCAACGAACTCAACGGTTGAGTGCAGGTACTTCCGCTCGCCAAACTCCTCGTGGGCGCTCTGAACCTCAAAAAGGTTCGGCACCATCGGCCAAGGCATGTCCTCGGTCCTGTCCTCAGGCGGTTTCACTCCGATGGCGAGGGTCGTCACACTCTTGGCACCCTGCCTCGTCGCCGTTCCGAGGCAATCAGCTCCGGTGTCACCGCCACCGAGGATTATTACGTGCTTGTCCTGAGCATGAATTTGCTCCGAAACCTCATCGCCGGCAATTCGTTTGTTTGATTGGGTGAGGTACTCCATAGCGAAATGAATGCCCTCAAGCTCTCTACCGGCTACATCCAGGTTTCTAGGCTTGAGAGCCCCGGTTGCTACAAGAACTGCGTCATACCGCTTCTTGAGCTCCGGCCAGCTGATGTCAACGCCGATGTTTACGCCAGTGCGGAACCGTGTGCCCTCGGCCTCCATTTGGGAGATCCTGCGCTCTAGGTGGATCTTCTCCATCTTGAAGTCGGGAATTCCGTAGCGAAGAAGCCCTCCGATGCGGTCGTCTCGCTCAAATACTGCAACGGTGTGGCCCGCCCTGGTCAGCTGTTGCGCTGCTGCAAGACCGGCAGGACCGCTGCCGACAATAGCGATCGTTTTACCCGTTAGCCGCTCTGGAACCTGAGGTGTCACGTAGCCCTGATCGAAGGCGTTGTCGATTATCGACACCTCGATCTCCTTGATGGTGACCGCCGGTTGATTAATACCCAGCACGCATGAGTCTTCGCAGGGAGCGGGGCAAATGCGCCCGGTGAACTCGGGAAAATTATTGGTGGCGTGAAGCCTGTCAATGGCCTCTTTGCCTCTGCCGCGATGGGTGAGGTCGTTCCACTCCGGAATTAGGTTTCCAAGCGGGCACCCCTGGTGACAGAAGGGAATACCGCAGTCCATGCATCGACTTGCTTGCCTGACAATTACCTCGCCGTTGCGCTCCGCGTAGACCTCTTTCCAGTCCTTGATGCGCACCGGGATGGGGCGCCGGGGCGCTGTCTCACGCTCGGTTACCTTCAGAAATCCCCTTGGATCAGCCATTTGACACCTCCAGAATCTGGGTCCAGACCTCTTCCCCGTCTGGTTCATAGCCGAGTTCCTGGGCGTTTCGTTGAATCTCCATCACTCGTGCGTAGTCCCGAGGAAGCACGCGGACAAAGTTCATCGCCTCGTTTTTGAAGTCGGCAAGTATTTTTCTGGCGTTTGGTGAGCCTGTCTCAGCGAGGTGCTCCTCCAGAAGCTCACGCAACTCTGCAATCTGGTCATTATCTGGCGCACCCAGGGTTATTTCGCCAAGCTGCAAAGCCTCACGGTTAACCCTTGCCTCGGAGAGCTTGTAGACGTAGGCAATGCCGCCAGACATTCCGGCCCCGAGGTTGATACCAGTCTTGCCAAGGATTACCGCCCTGCCGCCGGTCATGTACTCGAGGGCGTGGTCTCCGACACCCTCCACAACCGCGTGTGCTCCGGAGTTGCGGACCAGGAAGCGCTCACCCACTATGCCGTTGAGGAAAATCTTCCCAGCGGTTGCGCCGTAGCCGATTACGTTGCCGGCGATCACATTTTCACCCGCAACATAGGCAGCACCGGCCGGTGGCTTCACAACCACGGTGCCGCCGGATAGCCCCTTTGCCACGTAGTCATTGCAGTCACCCGAGACGGTTATCTTTATGCCTCTGGGCACAAATGCTCCCAGCGATTGACCCGCACTGCCGGTAAGTGAGAGCTCTAGGGTTCCAGGCTCTAGACCCTGCTCGCCCCACTTGTAGGTCAGCTCATTACCAAGCATTGTTCCGATTGCCTGGTTTGTGTTGTTTATCTCGCGCTCGATGAAGACCTTCTTGCCCTCCACAAGTGCGGGGGCAGCCTCTTCGATCAGTGGGTAGTCGAAGTGATTCTCAAGTTCGTGGTCCTGAACCGTTGTTCGGTGCAGAGCAGAGTCGGTCTTGATGTCCTTGGCTGCAAATATGGGGGCTAGGTCTAGTCCATCTGCCTTCCAGTGCTTGATTGCCTGGTTTGCATCCAACAGTTCAGCGTGACCAATTGCTTCTTCAAGCGACCTAAAGCCCAGCTCTGCGAGATATTCCCGAACCTCTTGAGCCAAGAACTCAAAGAAATTCACAACGTGATCTGCCTGGCCTCGGAATCTCTCGCGCAGCTCGGGGTTCTGCGTCGCAACCCCAACTGGGCAGGTGTCCAGGTGGCAAACACGCATCAGGATGCAGCCCTCCACCACCAAAGGAGCGGTAGCGAAACCAAACTCCTCCGCACCAAGCAGCGCTGCGATGATGACGTCCCTGCCTGTTTTCATGGATCCATCGACCTGCACCGTTATGCGGTCCCTCAGGCCGTTCAGCAGCAATGTCTGCTGGGCCTCGGCGAGCCCCAGCTCCCAAGGGGTGCCGGCATGTTTCAGAGAGTTCAATGGGCTGGCGCCGGTGCCACCATCATGTCCAGAAATGAGAACTACATCGGCCTTAGCCTTCGCGACACCTGCAGCAACTGTTCCGACACCAAACTGGCTAACGAGCTTCACGTGAATCCTGGCTCGGCGGTTGGCTCGCTTCAGATCAAATATGAGCTGCTTTAGATCCTCGATTGAGTAAATGTCGTGGTGAGGAGGAGGTGAAATTAAGCCAACTCCAGGAGTTGAGTGCCTGAGGTCGGCAATCCACGGATAAACCTTGTGAGGAGGAAGCTGACCACCTTCGCCAGGCTTTGCTCCCTGTGCCATCTTGATTTGGATGTCATCGGCGTGGGTTAGGTACATGCTGGTGACGCCAAAGCGACCAGATGCCACCTGCTTGACCGCAGATCGCTTCTCCCGATCCAGCAACCGCTCGACCGACTCACCACCTTCGCCGGTGTTGCTCTTTCCTCCGAGACGGTTCATTGCGATCGCCAGCACCTCGTGGGCCTCTGGGCTGATGGCACCCATTGACATGGCACCGGTGGCGAAACGCTTCACAATCTCGGAAACCGGCTCGACTTCCTCGATTGGGATTGACTTGCGCTGGTCCGTTCGGAGTTTGAAGAGGCCCCGAATGGTCATGAGCCTCTCGGCTTGGTCGTCGACTGCGCTGGTGTATTGCTTGAAGATGTCGTAGCGCTTCTGCTTGGTTGAGTGCTGAAGCTTAAAGATGGTCTCCGGGTTGAAAAGGTGCGGAGGGCCCTCGCGGCGCCACTTCATCTCGCCACCAACTTCAAGTGGCATGTGGACACTGGTCGCCCCCTCTAGTGGGTAGGCGTGTCTGTGACGCTTTTCGATCTCGGTATGTAGGACATCCAGCCCTACTCCCCCGAGCTTTGAAATGGTTCCGGTGAAGTGCTGGTCAATAAGTTTCTGTGAGAGTCCTACCGCTTCGAAACACTGGGCTCCTGCATAGGACGCGACGGTCGAAATTCCCATCTTGCTCATGATCTTCAGCACACCCTTACCGAGCGCCTTGATCATGTTCTTGCTTGAACGCTCAGGGGTGATGCCAGTGATCAGACCCTTGATTACCATGTCTTCAGCCGTCTCTAGGGCTAGGTAGGGGTTTATGGCTGAGGCACCATAGCCCAGGAGGGTTGCCATGTGGTGCACATCGCGTGCGTCACCGCACTCAACGATGAGCCCCGCCATGGTTCTTGTCCCACGCCGAATTAGATGGTGGTGAATTGCCGAGCAGCTCAAAAGCGATGGAATGGGGGCAAGCTCACGGTTCGAGTCTCGGTCTGAGAGAATCACGAAAGTAGCCCCAGCCTCAAGCGCTCGATCAACCTCGTCACACATCGCCTCGAGACGCTCCTGGAGGGCCTCCTCGCCCTCGTCGACACGATAGAGGCAAGAAACTGTAATTGCTTTACCGATGTTGTTGCCGCGGTCAATGTGCTTAATTCGAGCAAGCTCGTCATTGGTCAGGATCGGGTAGTCAAGAACCATCTGCTTCGCATGCTCGGGTGAGGCATCCAGCAGGTTCCTAACCGGACCAATGCTGGCAGTCATTGATGTGACAACCTCTTCTCGAATCGCATCGAGTGGCGGGTTCGTCACCTGTGCAAACTGTTGAGTGAAGTAGTCGAAGAGCAGCCTCGGTCGGTCGCTGATCGCAGCAATAGGAGTATCACTTCCCATTGCGCCAATCGGCTCCTGCCCGAATCTGGCCATCGGAGAGATGAATTCTTTGAGATCTTCCTCGGTGTAGCCAAAAACCCGCTGCCTTCTCGCAACCGATGCCGAGGAGTAGCGAATGTGCTCTCTCTCTGGAAGGTCCTTGAGGTTAATCCTCTCTGCGTCAAGCCATTCTCCCCATGGCTCCAAGGAGGCAACCTCTGCCTTTATCTCCTCATCTTCGATGATTTGGCCGGCCTCAGTGTCAATCAGGAACATCTTTCCTGGTTGCAGCCTGCCCTTACGAACGATTCGGTCTGCAGGGATGTCCGAGACGCCAATCTCGCTTGCAAGGATTACGAAGCCATCCTCGGTAACAACAAAACGACCTGGCCTGAGGCCATTTCTGTCAAGGGTTGCCCCAACGAGATTGCCGTCGGTGAAGACGACAGCAGCCGGCCCGTCCCAGGGTTCCATGATCATTGAGTGATACTCGAAGAAGTCTCTGACCTTGGGGTCGATGTCGAGCTGCTTCTCCCACGCACCAGGAATCATCATCATCATGGCGTGAGGGAGAGACCGGCCACCAAGAACCAGCAGTTCTAGTACCTCATCAAACGTTGCACTGTCCGAAGCGCCATCGGAGACAATTGGCTTAAGCGACTCCATGTCACCCAGGAGCGCTGAAGAGAGTTGCGACTCTCTCGCGGCCATCCAGTTCGCATTTCCCTTGACCGTATTGATCTCGCCATTGTGGGCAATAAAACGGAAGGGGTGGGCAAGCGGCCAAGACGGGAATGTGTTGGTTGAGAATCTGGAGTGAACTAGCGCCAAGAGCGATTCGAAGCGCTCGTCCGAGAGGTCCTTATAGAACGGCTCAAGCTGCAGGGTCGTGACCATGCCCTTGTAGACCATCGTTCGCATAGATAGCGAAGGGTGATAAACACCAATCTCGCGCTCGCTGCGTTTGCGCAACCTAAATAGCGCTCGCTCTAGTTCAAGTCCATGTAGCCCATCACCCGCCAGGAAAATTTGCTGGATCTCAGGCATTGCCTCCCGAGCAAGATCCCCAAGAACACTGGGGTCCGTGGGTGGAGTCCTAGTGCCGATGAGTTTCAGGCCCTCTTCCTCTGCCAACTTGCTGAGGCCGGAAAGGTCCTTTTTGCTGGTTGCGGCATCTAGGAACACCAATCCGGTTCCATAGCTACCCCTCTCGGGCAGCTCAAAGTCGACTACCTCTCGGAAGAAGCGATCCGGAATCTGAGTGAGGATTCCTGCTCCATCACCGGTTCCGGCATCAGAACCAACCGCTCCCCGGTGCTCAAGGTTTCGAAGGGAATTCAGGGCCATCTCGACGATGTCATGACCCGCATGACCTCTGAGTGTTGCAACCATTGCCAAACCACAGGCATCCTTCTCAGCGGCAGGGTCATAGAGACCCTGCGCAGCAGGCAGGCTACTGAAGCGCTGGAATGGTGATATAGGCATGCCTCTCCAATCGAATTCCTATGTTGAGTAGGGACTTCGTCGGCCCAGGCGTAAAAGTTAGCTGTTTTTGTCCTCGGCAGAGTCTACTGCGAGAGGCTCGGTTGTGCCCTCAGTGGCAGGTTCTCTGCCGGGCATCCAGATGGATGGTTCCAGGCCAGGGTGGCGGCGTGATTGAACCAAGAAAATCAAGATTCCTAAAGTCAAACCGATCAGCGCTGACCAGATGTTGACCCGTAAACCAAGAATAATCTCACTGGGGTCAATTCGGATACTTTCAATCCAAACTCTTCCAGTTGAATAAACAATCAAATAAAGCGCAAAGACCTTCCCCCACTGAAGATTTAGCCTTGCCGCTAACAGGAGAATCAGGGCCGCACCGGTGAGGTTCCAGATCATCTCGTAGAGGAAAGTGGGGTGAAACAGAACCCCTTCTGGCAGTCCGTTCGGGTATGCAGGATTGCTGCTAGGAATCTCGAGACCCCATGGGAGCTCTGTCGGTAGACCAAAGAGCTCCTGGTTGAAATAGTTACCAAGGCGTCCTATGCCCTGGGCAATCAGGATTCCTGGTGCCACGGCATCCGCCACGGTCAAAAACCGAATCCCGAGCTGTCTGGCGCCGATGTATGCACCAATTGCGCCTATCGAGATTGCCCCGTAAATGGCAAGGCCGCCCTCCCAAATCCGCAGGGTAGCCAGTAAGTCCGCGCCTTCGTAAAAGTAGTCGTCTGGGTGGGTGATTACGTGGAAAAACCTGCCACCTAGGATGCCGAACGGAACAGCCCAGAGGGCGATGTCCAGCATGCTGCCCCGCTCTGCGCCGCGGCGGTGAAGCTTGAAATCAGCGAGAGTTGTCGCGATAACGATGCCGGTCAAAATAAAGAGCGCATAAAAGTGAATTCGCACAGGCCCAAGATCTATGTAGCTGATTTCAGGTGAAGGGATGCCGGTTAGAAAGTCCACCCAGCTATCCTAAACCGCTCGCTAGCTCGCGGGTCTTTTCAATCAATCCATCCAGCCCGGAGCTTTCATAGGCGGCAATCAGAGCAGTACCCACAATGGCTCCATCGGCGTACGTGTTCACGTCCCTTACCTGCGCACCTGTCGAAACTCCAACACCAACGCAGGTTGGGGCACTTCCAATTGACCTAACTCTCCCTGCTACTTCCCTGGCTAGTTTGTCGACCTCGGCGCGCTCACCAGTGATTCCCATTGTCGAAACTGAGTAGACAAAGCCGCGAGAGGCTTGGGTGTTTGCACTAACTCTTTCGTCAGAGCTCGATGGAGCGACTAAAAATACTCTGTCTAGATCGTGCTTATCAGCAGACTCCAGCCACTTTGATGCCTCATCTGGAATGAGATCTGGAGTGATCATTCCTTGAGCGCCGGCCTGCTTGAGCTCATCGGCAAACTTTTCGACACCGTAGCGAAGCACGGGATTGTAGTAACTCATTACGAGCATTGGTGTGTCGACCTGCTCACGAACACCGCGAATCACCTCAAACAACTGACCTAGCTTGAAGCCGTTCTCTAGAGCTTTTTCGGTCGCCTTCTGAATAACAAGACCGTCCATCACCGGATCGGAATAGGGAACCCCAACTTCAAGAATGTCGCAGCCGTTTTGTGCAAGGGCAACAAAGGCCTCTATAGAGTCTTTTACAGTTGGGTAGCCGGCTGGGAAATAACCGACGAGGGTTCCCCTGCCGCTCTCCCTATTTGTCTCTAGGACACTCTGGACACTCATGCGCCGAGCAGTCCAAAGTAACGACCGGCTGTCTCCATGTCCTTGTCTCCCCTACCTGACAGATTTACAAGCACCGATGCCCCAGCAGGAAGGATTTTGGCAAGATGCGGAATGCCGGCTAGAGCGTGGGCTGTCTCGATTGCGGGGATGATTCCTTCGGTCTGGGACAATAGCTTCATTGCCTCCATCGCTTCACTGTCGGTTACCCCGTGATACTGGGCTCTACCAAGATCCTTTAGCCAGGAGTGCTCTGGACCCACACCTGGATAGTCGAGACCAGCCGAGATCGAGTGCGACTCTGAGGTCTGACCATCTTCGTCCTGCAGCATGTAACTCATGGCTCCGTGAAGCACCCCTGGGACCCCCCTGCTCAAGGTAGCTGCGTGCATGGGCGTATCAATCCCGTCACCTGCGGCCTCAAAACCCCAAAGCTGAACGCCTGGGTCGTCCAGAAAAGCGTGGAAAATACCAATGGCATTCGAACCACCGCCAACACATGCTGCAACCGCAGCTGGTAGCTCACCTGTGAGCTCCAGCATCTGCTCCTTGGATTCCTTGCCGATAATGCTGTGAAAGTCACGAACCATAGTCGGGAACGGGTGGGGACCTGCGACAGTGCCGAGTAAGTAGTGTGTGCTCTCTACGTTTGCAACCCAATCTCTGAGCGCTTCATTGATTGCATCCTTGAGGGTACGCGAACCGGTCTTTACCGCCACGACCTCAGCACCGAGAAGTTTCATGCGGGCAACATTCAGGGCCTGACGCTCGGTATCTACCTCGCCCATATAGACGACGCAGTCGAGTCCGAAGTAAGCGGCGGCGGTGGCAGAGGCAACTCCGTGCTGTCCAGCACCAGTCTCGGCGATGATGCGTTTTTTGCCCATTCGCTTGGCAAGCAGTGCCTGACCCATCACGTTATTTATCTTGTGACTTCCGGTATGGTTCAGGTCTTCCCGCTTTAGGAATACTCGAAGCCCTCCCGTGACTGCGGCAAAGCGCTGGGCCTCGGTAATTATCGAGGGCCTACCGGTGTAGGTGCGATGAAGCTCCGCCAGTTCCTCTTGGAATGTGGGGTCCTTGCGGGCTGCTTCATAGACCTGGGAGAGCTGATCTAGTGCTGCGATAAGCGGTTCGGGCACAAAACGGCCACCGTACTGGCCAAAGTACGGGCCAACCTGCTCACCTAGCTTTTGGGACATGCGTAAATCCTAAGAGACCGAAGTGAATTCGGGTATCAGAGTGGCCCAATCTCCGCTTACCAAAGCCTCTCCCACGAGAACACAATCAGCCCCAGCGCTCCGATAGCGCTCAACGTCTGCCAGTTCTTTGACCGAAGACTCCGCAATCTTGACGCAGCCACTGGGAAGCTTGGCGGCTAGTTGTTCAAACAGCCCTATGTCGGTCTTGAAAGTCTCGAGATCTCTAGTGTTGATGCCTATCAGCCTGGCGCCATAATCTGCGGCAATGTCTATCTCAGTGACACTGTGGGTCTCAACCAGAGCTTCTAGGCCTATGGACTTGGAGAAATCGTAGAGCCTTTGAAACTCCGCCTGAGAGAGCTGAGCCAAGATTAAGAGCACCATCGATGCCCCTGCGGCTTTGGCCTCAAGGATCTGGTATTCGTTAGAGATGAAGTCTTTTCGGAGTGTAGGTATGGAAACTGCTTGGCTCACTTCTTGCAAATCAGATAGTTTTCCACCAAACCCCGACTCCTCAGTGAGCACGGAGATTGCATGAGCTCCTGCGGCTTCGTATCCAGCGCCTAAGGCCTTTGCATCTGGAATTTCGGCGAGGAAGCCTCGGGATGGGCTACGCCGCTTGATTTCGGCGATCAGTTTGATGTGCTGCGCTGGCTGAAGCGCTGCATAGGCATCGGGGGCAGCGGAAACGACCGCACACTTTTCCTCAAGCAGCTCGCGCGAGAGCTGAGCCTGACGAGCATCGGATGCCTTCAAACTGGCATCAAAAAGTCCTTGCAGCACTAGTGCGAGGAGCTCTTGGAGCCACCGACTCCATAGCCCGCCTGCTTCAGAAAGTAACCCACAACTGGGGCGGCTAGCGCGAGGCCGGCTGACAGCCAAACCACCAGCGCGTTGTCAAACCAGAAAAAGAGTGTCCCGATAGCAAAGGCTAGTGTGACAAGCCCCACCGTCACCCAGGCGGCAAGTGAGTTTCCGTGACCAGGTTCTTCGTTCTGTGACATCTTTTCCTCTCGACTTACAGCCAATGATAACAATTACTCAGACTGCTCGTCCCAAAGGTCTCTAGCATCTGGCTCCTGATTCTCAGTTTCCACTGAACGACCACCGGGCTTCACAAAAATCAAGAGGGCCGCCGCCAGTGCAAGTGCGAGACCGCAGAGACCAAAGACGTAAATAACGGGCGACATTTCGAGAGCAACCGCTCCGCCACCTGCGATGCCAGAAACCTGTTCTCTTGCCTCAATTACCGCAGGTGAACTGGCGAGATCTCCTAGTAGCGCAATTGCTGAAGTGGCTGCTATGGCCAGCGAACCTAGTGCAACTAACAGCCGAGGCATTTTTCGATATAGGGACATCAAGAGTGCAAGCGCAGCTACTGCGGGTAGAAGGGCCATCGTCTGATTTAGGTCGGCCCCAATGATGCCGCTGCTATCAACAGCCACCCATTCGACCAGCAGGAGAGACCACCATGCTCCAACGAGGAGGAGCAGAACCAAAACCGCCCTAGTCATGATGCATAGCGTTCGCGGCGGCAACAGCTCTGAGAACCACGGCTGCCTTGGCCTCGGTTTCGGCATGCTCGCTTTCGGGAACTGAGTCAAGCACGATGCCAGCACCAGCCTGAATGTGAGCAACTCCATCTCTAATCAATGCAGTCCGAATTGCTATTGCGAGGTCCGAGTTGCCCTCAAAGTCGAAGTAGCCGACCACTCCCCCGAACAGGCCTCTATAGCTGGGCTCAAGGTCGTGGATTATCTCAAGGGCTCGAGGTTTAGGTGCTCCGGAGAGCGTTCCGGCGGGGAACGTAGCCAGCATGGCATCAACTGCTGTGACACCATCGCGCAGCTGCCCCTCAACTGTCGAAACGAGGTGCATGATGTGGCTAAATCGGTGTACCTCCATGAACTCGGTGACCTCAAGGCTTGATGGGTCACAAATCTTGAGCAGATCATTGCGCGCCAAGTCAACGAGCATTAGGTGCTCGCTACGCTCCTTGTTGTCACTGCTCAGCTCTAACGCGAGGGCCATGTCCGAAGACGAGGTCTCTCCCCTAGGTCTTGACCCGGCAATCGGGTGGGTTACCGCTCTACCCCCACTTACCTTCACGAGTGCCTCCGGCGATGATCCGGCAATTGCGAAGTTGCCCGAGGTGTCACTCCACCTTGTGAGGTACATATATGGCGACGGGTTCGTAGCTCTGAGCGCCCTGTAAACATCTAGGGCGTCAGCGTCAAGCTTTGAGTCAAACCGTTGCGAGATGACTACCTGGAAAACATCGCCTAGACGCACGTGCTCCTTCGCCCTATCGACCTTGTCGAGAAAGTCCTGCTTCGAAGTATTGGCGACAAATTTAGGCTCGGGCCATTTTGGCGAGGTGAACTTGGACGCCGATGGGGTCTCGATGACCTCTTGCATTGAATCTATCGATGCGAGTGCCGCTTCGTACTTTGACTCCAGTGAGCCATCGCTGTCCAGGAAAATTACGTGTACCAGGAGCATCTCCGCCTTTGAATGATCCAGTACAACAAGATCGGAGAATTGATTGAAACCATAGAGCGGGAGCTCGTAGTCCGCATTCTTTGGCGCTGGAAGCCTTTCAATGAGATTCACCGCACCCCAACTCACAAAGCCAACGAGACCTGAGCTCAATGGAAAATCAACTGGTGCAGATTGCCAGCTGCTCTGGAGCTGCTTTAGGGCCTCGATCGGCTCTGCGGATAGCTCCCCCGACGGCAGCGCACTGAATTCGGAGTTCCAGGTGGCTTGATTCTCATCCGCGGTCAGCGTTCCGCGGCTTGCCACGCCAATAAATGAGTAACGTCCCCAGACTCCCTGTTCTGCCGACTCAAGCAGAAACGTGTCCTCACGCTCACCACAAAGCTTTTGGTAGAGCCCGATTGGCGTCTCAATTCCATTAAAGAGCTTCTTCACGACCGGAATTACGTTGTAGGTAGTGGCCAATCCCTTGACCTCATCGAGGGAGATCACGATTGCGCCTCAAAGCACGAAGTGGTTCCAAGGTGACAGGTGGGCCCATCAGGGTGAACTTTCGCAACCAGGGCATCCTTATCGCAGTCCATCGAGAGTGAACTTACGTGCAGGAAGTTTCCGCTGGTCTCCCCCTTGAGCCAACGCTGTGCTCGGGAGCGTGAGTAAAAGACCATGCGGCCCGATTCAATTGTTTCCAAAAGGGTTTCCTGGTTGGCATAGCCGAGCATTAGGACGTCCTTGGTTGAGTCGTCCTGCACGACAACAGGGATTAGCCCATTCGAGTCATAGGTCAAGACTGTTGGATCGATCAAAGTCTCACCTCAACATTCGCCTTATTTAGAGCCTTCTTTACCTCACCAATACTAATTTCACCCTCATGGAAGACGCTGGCGGCCAAGACTGCATCAGCTCCTGCTGCAGCTGCCTCAACAAAGTCTTCGACTTTACCCGCTCCACCCGATGCGATCACTGGAAGCGACGAATGCGCCTTGACTAGCTCAACTAGCTCGATGTCAAAGCCAGATTTGGTTCCATCGGCATCTATCGAGTTCACCAGGAGCTCTCCAGCACCGAGTTCCTCGACTTGACGTATCCATTGGAGCGCGTCTAGGTCGGTGAGGTTTTTGCCACCGTGGCTTGTTACGCCGAAGCCGCTTGGCCTGGCAGCTCTTTTGAGATCGAGGGAGATCACTAGAACCTGGGAGCCGTGCTCACGGACTATCTCCTCCAGCAAACCAGGATTGGCAATTCCAGCGCTACCGACAGAAACCTTGTCAGCGCCAGCGGCAAGTAGCGACGTAACATCAGCGAGCGATGAGATGCCTCCACCAACAGTGAGCGGGATAAATACCTGCTCCGCACATTTTGTAACAACATCCAGCATGGTCTTGCGATTCTCAACGGAGGCGTGGACATCTAGGAATGTGACCTCGTCGGCACCTTCCTGGTAGTAACGAGAAGCCAGCTCGACTGGGTCGCCGATGTCTCGCAGTCCTTGAAAATTTATGCCTTTCACCACTCTGCCAGCGGCAACATCAAGGCATGGAATTATTCGGACAGCCGGCACTAGATTCTCGCGGCGTGAATCGCGCTTACCAAGATTGCCCTTGCGCCAATGTCGTGCAGCTCATCCATAATCTGGTTGGTCTCTGCTGCTTTCACAAGTGCGCGAATTGCAACCCAATTCTCATCCGCTAGCGGTGAAATCGTCGGAGACTCAATACCCGGAGTGATTGCCGACGCCTTTTCAACGAGGGACCTCGGGCAGTCATAGTCCATGATGACGTACTCTCTGGCGACCAGAACACCTCTTAGTCTTCGGAGCAACTTGGCTGACTCCTCCGCCTTTCCGGGAGCGGAGATGAGCCTTGCGGTGGATGAGAGTATTTCCGGACCAAAAACGCTAAGACCTGCCTTGCGGAGGGTGTTTCCGGTCGAAACAACATCGGCAACCGCATCGGCGACACCAAGCCTCACCGCAGATTCAACGGCACCATCAAGCGAGACAACCTGGCACTCGATTCCACTCTTGGCAAGGTAGTCACTGATGAGCTTTGGGTAGGCAGTTGCCAGCCTCTTGCCACTTAGGTCCCTAGGCTCTTTGAACCCCGAGCCTGGCTCTGCTGCAAACCTAAACGTCGAAGCTCCAAAACCTAGGTCTGCGACCTCCTCCGCCTCAGAGCCGGAGTCCAGCAAGAGATCAAGGCCCGTGATTCCAACATCTAGTGAGCCGCTACCGACGTAGGTAGCGATGTCTCTAGGCCTGAGGTAGAAAAACTCGACGTTATTTGCCTCGTCCACCAGGTGAAGCTCTGAGGGCTCCCTCCTGGTTGCATAACCAGCCTCTTTGAGCATCGAGATAGCGCTGTCAGAGAGGATGCCCTTGTTAGGAATGGCGACCCGTAACACTAGAGAACCTTCTCTATCTCTTCGAGCTTGACGCCTTTGGCTATCAGCAAAAGCTGCAGGTGATAGATAAGTTGAGATGCCTCAAGGGCCAAATCCTTGTCGGTCTGGTACTCGGCAGCCATCCAGACTTCCGCTGCCTCTTCGACTACCTTTTTGCCGATTGCATGAATGCCAGAGTCCAATAGCGCTGCGGAGTTGCTTCCCTCGGGACGATCGATTGCTATCTGGCTGAGCTCGGCAAAGAGCTGGTCAAAGGATTTCATGCCCTCTAGATTACTGATTGAGCCCCGCTGCCGCCGATTTTCTCAGCTCAAGGATCTGCTGGGCGTGGTCAGCAGATCCGAAAACGGAGCTTCCAGCCACAAAGGTGTCGGCTCCAAGCGCTGCTAGCTCAGCAATGTTTTCTTGCGTGACACCGCCGTCAACCTGGAGTGCGATTTCAAACTTTGAGCCCGAAATAAGTGCGCGAGCTTCAGCCACCTTCGGCATCGTTTCGGCAATCAGCTTCTGACCCCCGAAACCCGGCTCGACGGTCATCACCAAAAGCATGTCAATCTCTTCTAGAAGGCCGTTGAGGTAGCTCACGGGTGTGTTTGGCTTGATGGCAATTGCAGCCCTGACGCCCATCTCTCTCAGTTTTCGGCAGGTGCTAACAGGATCATTAGATGCTTCGATGTGAAAGGTGACGGAGTGGGGACCTAGCTCTGCGTACTTGGCGGCCTCGGTGTCGACATTTTCAATCATGAGGTGGATGTCTGTTGGGATTGGTGAGAGCTCAATCATGCGCTCCACGACTGGAATCCCAAAGGTGAGATTTGGCACAAAGTGGTTGTCCATCACATCAAGGTGCGCAGCATCAGCAGTCGCGATGGAAGCGAGCTCGGACTCTATGTTGCCAAAGTCTGCCGATAGCAGAGAGGGATGGATGTGCACGCTAACAGCCTATTTCTTTCTCAGTGCAGCCATAAACATGGCGTCGGTTCCATGCAGGTGTGTCCAAAGCTGAATCGTCTTGCGAGAGTCATTTAGTTGGAGATCAGGTGAGATCGCTTTCATTACCGGCTTCAGATCAACAAGTTCAAGGTCCTGATGCTTAGCCAGTATGTCCTGGATGGGTGTGATGGTTTCCTCTATTAGTGGTGAACATGTGGCATACACGAGGACACCTCCCGATTTGAGCGCGGCATGGGAAGCCTCAAGGAGTTCTCTTTGGACTGAGGCAAGGGAGGAGAGCTGGGCCTGCTTCTTTCGGTGTCTGGATTCTGGTTTGCGCCTAACCGACCCCAGCCCAGAGCAGGGAGCATCGAGCAAAATCGTGTCGTAGGCGTTTTCTTCTGCCTTTTGACCTGGAGCGACAATCACCCTGCCAATCGGGTTTGTTCCCAGTGCCTCTCGAACGAGCTCTGCCCGATGCTCCTGTGGCTCCATGCAGTCGAGTGCGCCACCTGATGGCCTGATGCGACCTTGAAGTATCGCTGACTTGCCACCGGGTCCGCTGCACATATCAAGCGTCTTTCCACCCAGGTTCGCAAGCTCGGCCGTCAATAGAGCAACCAGCTGCGACCCGAGGTCCTGAACCCTGATGTTGCCAAGACTTAGGTAAGGCTCAGGGTTACCCTCTACCCGAAACCCGATTGGGGATTGAGTAGTTGCTTCCAAGCCTTGCGCGATAAGCGCCACTACAGCCTGCCCATCGGAGGCTGCCAGAAACGTCTCAGGCGTCTCATTGTTAGCGGTCAGAAGTTGGGCAAGCTCGCCCTCACGACCGTCTATGCGCAGTGATTCACGAAGAGAGTCGATGACCCACGCTGGATGCGAGTGCAGGATTTCGAGGCTTCTGGATTCAGTAAGTCCTTGTGTGAGTTGGGATAGCAACCGCTCCAGGCCCTCACGCTCCGCGTTTCTCAGCACCGCGTTCACTAACCCCGCCGCACGCGGTTCAATCTGTTTGGCGAGATTGACCGTTTCGTTTATGGCCGCATGGGCAGGAATCCTCATACGAAAGAGCTGGTGCAGACCCAGCTGAAGCGCTCCTCTGATTGGCTGCGACAGCTCTTTGCCCTTTGTGAAGTGATCTATCACTGCGTCATACTGCAGCTGCCACCGAAGGGCTCCGTAGCTCAACTCCTGAATAAGCCCTCGCTCAGAGTCGGCAACATTGTGGCGAGCCAGCGTCTTAGGAAGAAGCAGATTTATGTAGGCGTCGGTATCGTGCACGCGCATCAGCAGTTCGTGAGCAATCTGCCTAGAGTCAGTCAAGGACTACGCTCCCCTGGAGGCCGCGATACCACTCAATGCCACTCATGACACGCTTGCCTCCTGGCTGCACTTCAGACAATTGCAGTCTTGTTCCAGATCCGCAGGTAACCAATACCTTCTCGCCAGAAAGTTCAACACTCCCAATCGGGTTATCTGCCTTTTCTAGTGCTGACCAGTCAACACTTCCCACGGCGGTTGCCCTCAAGATGCGAATGGGCTCTCCACGGAACTGGGCCCATGCCATTGGTTCTGGGTTGAGTGCCATGACCTTGCGAGCAATTAGTTCGGCCGTTTCAGAGAGGGACAGTCTTGCATCGGCCCTGGTGAGCTTCGGTGCATAGGTAGCCTCTCCCTCTTGCGGCCTTGGCTGTGGTTTCTCGCGCATGAGCTCGCAAATTAGCTCAGCACCCTTTTCAGCGAGCTCTGGCAGCAGATCAAAGGCTGAAGAGTCAGCTGAATACGTAATTGGTACTGAGCCGACGATCTCGCCAGTGTCCATACCAGCATCAAGTTTGAAGACGGTTAGTCCTTGGCCCTGCCCGTGCCATATTGAGTGCTGGAGAGGGGTCGCGCCACGCCACTGCGGCAACAGACTGAAGTGCAGGTTCCACCAATCAAGTTGCTCCAACACCTTTGGTCCGAGCAGTGCTCCGTAGGCAACCACGATGCCTATTTCTGCATCCGCTTGGGCAATTAGGGCTAACTCATCCGAACCGATCTTGTCTGCTTTCAGGACTTGAAGCCCAAGGCCCTTTGCTTTCAATGCCACAGGTGACGGGGTCAGCAGCTTCTTTCGGCCAATTGGTGCATCAGGTCTTGTGATCACGAGTGCCACATCATGTTCTCTATGCAGTCGCTCTAGGGCAATCGCAGCAACCTCTGGGGTGCCCGCAAACACAATTTTCATGAGTTCAACGCTTTCATGTCGTCCATGACTATTTTGAGTCCCCTGCGATTGCCAGCAGCAGTTGTCCTTGCAGATGTTTTGATGGCGATTGCCCTCAAGCCCTGTGCGACATCCACACCCTGAGAGTACTTGAACCTAATGAGTGCCCTTGAGCCTGAGTTCTTAATTACTTCAGCTCCAGCTTCGGTGGCAACTCTGAGCGCTTCTTCGAGGACTTTAGGGGTAGCTTCTAGCGACGCAATGCGCACGCTTGGGGGCAAGTTCAGAGCCTTGGTCTCTTCAAGTGCGGACTTGGCTAACTCAACGTGTTGCCAGAGTGCCAATGGCTGACCCAGATGGCTCCCGAGCCCTTCGAAGACCGCTCTGCCATTTGGAGAGAGAAGCTCTAGGCTCTCGGTCCAGTCGCGCATGGCGAGCTGCTCCGCGGTCAGGTGCTGGGCGGCAAGCCAGATATCACAGTCCAGCACCAAGACTCCGGCATAGCCGCTTGCAACCCTCGGAGCAGCCCCTGGAGTGGCGACCACGATCGTGTTTGGTTTGTCGGAAACAGCCGGGACCTTGTCCGCGGTTGCCTCATAGATTGTTGAGTTGGGAAAGGCCTTGCCGATCTCGGAAACGGTTCTCTGGCTGCCAGTTCGCCCTCTTCTAAGGTTGGCAGAACCGCATGCCTGACAGGCTGTGTGGAGTTTGCTACAGATTCTGCACTCATAACGCCCGCCTGTTGGCTCCCATATGTACCCGCCACAATCGCAGCGTTGTCGCTCTCCGCAGGATTGACAATAGGCTGCCGCGGAGGAGCCTTTTCTTGGCATCACGACGAGCAAGGGCCCCTTCTTGATTGACTCCTTTGCCATCTCGAAACTTGCCGAATCCAGGCGCAGACCGGGTTCTGTGAAAGAGATTCTTGGCGGCGCACTGTTTTTGGAGTGTTCCGCGAGATACCCGATCTCTACAAGGCGCTGCAATTCCAGTGACCTGTAAGGAGACGCAAACAGCAAGCTCACTTTTTCGCCGGCACGCATAAGAGCTAGCTCTCTGGTGTGGGTGTTGGGCGAACCTTGTTCCCGCCAGCTGTCGTCTAGGTCATCGGCCATGCATATCAACCCGAGGTTTGCCAGGGGTGCGTAGATGGCACTGCGCGTGCCGACAACAACCGAAGTAGCGCCTAGAAGCGAATGAAAAACCTTGAACCTTTCTGATCTCTTTAGGTCCGGCCTCATGGCAACGGGGGTCAGTCCTGCCCGCTCACAGGCCCCAACTAGTGCGTCAACGTCACTGATCTCAGGAACTAAAAGCAGTGCCGACTGTCCACTGTCACTCGCCACCTTCGCAAGGCGGACAAACTCTCCCATCCAAGAAGGCAGTAGGACACCTTCAACCAGTTCTTGGCGTCCATTCGCCAGTAGTACTTGTCGGACTGGCTTTGATGGGAGCTCCAGAGGCAAAGTTGTGCTGGGTTCCGCGATGGCAGTTCTTGCCATGTGATCCGGAATTGCCGCAGAGAGAATTTCTCCGAGCGCTACGCACTGCCGGTTTGCCACATCTCTGGCAAATCCATAAATCTCTTTGGTCAAGACTGGTCTATCCCCGACTATCTCAACAAGAGGAGTTGTTGCATAGTCGGAGGTTTCTAGTAGCTCAACGACAAAACCAGTTTGTTTTGTCTTGGAGCGACCAATAAAGAAGCTCACGCGATGACCAAATTGAATTGACTCGGATAACTCGGCGGGTATTACAAAATCAAACTGCCTATCTAGTTGCAGTAGCTTTGACTCAGCAACCACCCGCGCGAAGCGAGCCATTTAGCGACCCGCAGCCTCGCGAAGCGCCGCTGCGCGATCTGTCTTCTCCCAGCTGAACTCAGGTAGCTCGCGGCCAAAGTGTCCATAGGCAGATGTCTTAGAGAAAATTGGCCGTTTCAGATCCAGGTCGCGAATAATTGCAGCCGGTCTCAGGTCAAAAGTCTCCATCACAGCTTTTTGAATGGCGTCAACCTCTACTTTTTCAGTGCCGAAGCATTCCACAAAAACCGCCACAGGCTTGGCTACACCAATCGCATAGGCAACCTGGAGCTCCACCTTGTCTGCGAGACCGGCGGCTACGACGTTCTTTGCCACCCAGCGCATCGCATATGCAGCGGAGCGGTCCACCTTCGATGGGTCTTTGCCGCTGAATGCGCCACCTCCGTGTCGGGCCATGCCTCCGTAGGTATCGACGATGATCTTTCTTCCGGTGAGTCCGGCGTCCCCTTGAGGTCCACCGATTACGAAACGACCGGATGGGTTGATGATGTAGCGGACATTTGAGGTGTCCAACTTGCTTTCGGCTAAAACTGGCGCAATGACCTTCTCCAGCACGAGGTTTGCAAGATCGTCTTGGGACACGTCTGGGTGGTGCTGAGTTGATAGCACAACCGTGTTGATAGCAACCGGTGTATTGCCGTCATAGTCAACGGATACCTGAGTCTTGCCGTCGGGTCGCAAAATGCCATTGTTCAGCTCGCGTCTCACCCGGCTTAGGTTCTCCGAAACCCGATGAGAGAGCAAAATTGGTGCGGGCATCAATGTGTCGGTCTCATTTGTTGCGTAGCCAAACATCATGCCCTGGTCACCGGCACCCAGTTTGCTGATCTCGTCCTGTTCTCCAGCCCTAGATTCAAGAGCGTCGTCGACACCGCCTGCGATGTCTGGCGACTGGGCCCCAATAGAAACAGATACTCCGCAAGAGTTTCCGTCAAAGCCAATGTCTGAGCTGGTGTAACCAATGTCGAGAATCTTCTGCCGAACAAGTTGCGGAATCTCTACGTAGCTGGAGGTGGTAACTTCACCGGCAATGTGAACTAGACCGGTAGTTACAAGGGTTTCCACCGCAACTCGAGCATCTGGATCCTGCTCCAGCATTGCGTCGAGAATGGTGTCGGAGATCTGATCGCAGATCTTATCTGGGTGGCCTTCTGTGACCGATTCTGAGGTAAATGTTCTTAGCGTCATAGACGCAAAGTCTAGTAAGTCACTATGACAATTGCGCCGCCACGCGCCTCATGATCTCTCGCGCTACTTCGTCTTTTGAGCCAGATATCTCAATTGCTGAAGCCGCGTCGACGTAATGAACTAGAGTTTCGCTACCTTCCAAGGAACTAAGGCTGTTTCCAATCACTACATTGGCTCCTTTGGCCTCAAGCTTGCGCTGGGAAGCGGTGACAACATCTTCTTCCGTATCGACGAGAGCAAACCCTACGGCGAAGCTTTCGGGAAATTGCTTTGTGTAGGCGGCGAGCAGGTCTGGGGTTGATTTCAGCTTCAGCTCTGGAACTGTAGACCTCGAGAGCTTGCCTTTGTGGGGGTTGGCCACTTGGAAATCGCTAACTGCCGCTGCCATTACAAGCACGTCACTTGGTTCCTGCAAAGCAGCACTCAGTTCAGCAACGCTCTCAACGTGTGTTACATCGATTCCCTTGGGTGTTTGAGCGAGATTGCACGCAATCAAACGCACCTTGGCGCCCAGGTCCCTTGCCGCGACTGCTAGTGCAACACCTGTCTTTCCGGATGAGCGATTCCCTATAAACCTGACATCGTCGATTCGCTCTCTGGTGCCTCCCGCTGTGACCGTGACACTTTTGCCACTTAGAGGACTAGACGCAAAGAGGAACTGAATGATGTCTTCTACTTCTGGGAGCCTGCCGGGGCCAGAGTCATCTCCTGTTAGGCGGCCAGAGGCTGGCTCCATAACCCTTATGCCGCGAGAGCGCAGGGTTTCGATGTTTTCAATCGTCGCCTGGTTCTGCCACATCTCGGTGTGCATAGCTGGCACCACAACCACAGGTGCCGTTGATGCCAGAATTGCGTTGAGCAATAGATCATCTGCAATACCTGCCGCATAGCGCCCCAGAAAGGCCGCAGTTGCTGGGGCGATGACTATCAGGTCGGACTCCTGACCGAGTTGGACGTGCCTCACGCTAGCCACATCACCGTAGAGCTCAGAGTCAATGTTTTTCCCGCTTAGAGCCTCCAGCGTGGCCTCGCCAATGAAGCGAAGGGCATTCTGGGTAGGTAGTGCGGTTACCTCATGGCCAAGCTCGGACATTGCCCGCAGCAGGCCAGCAGCTTTATAGGCAGCTATTCCGCCGGTGATGCCAAGCAGAATTCGCAATTTGGTCTACTAGTCAGTCTTCTTTGTTAGCTTGCCCTGGTGAAGCTCGTGGAGGGCAATCGAGAGCGCCTTATCGTCGATTGAGGAGTCGACGAGTGGACCAACGTAATTGAAAAGCGACCCTTCGTGCAGTGCGGAGTAGTACTCGTTAATCTGACGGGCCCGCTTAGATGCAAAGATCACTAGCTCGTAGTTGGAGCCGACCTTCTCTAGAAGTTCGTCAATTGGTGGGGCAATAATGCCTTCGGCCTGCGTCATCTGTCTCTTCCTCTAACTGTCCTTACGATTTCCTCTGCACACTCTGAGAGGTTGTCGTTGGTGACTTGGTGTTCAAACTCTCCCGCGGCAGCTATTTCCGAGCGGGCTGTAGCAAGTCTAGTTTGAATTTCGGATTCTGTCTCGGTCGCCCTATCGCGCAGCCTACGCTCCAGCTCCTCCCAAGAGGGTGGGTGAACGAAGAACTGGATGGCCTCGTGCTCGTGCTCTCGAATCTGCCTAGCGCCTTGCAGGTCTATTTCCAGTATCAGGTGCTTCCCGAGAGAACTTGCTCTTTCGAGCTCCGCTGCGGGCGTGCCATAGAGGTGCTCGCCATGCACAGTCGCGTGCTCGAGTAGCTGATCTTGAGTAATCATTTCCTCAAACTCTTCGCGGCTGACAAAGTGATAGTGAGTGCCGTCTACCTCATCTTGCCGCGGAGCACGTGTGGTCGCTGAGACCGACAGCATAAAATCATCGTGCTTCGCAAGGATCTGCTTTACCAGCGATCCCTTACCAACCCCTGCGGGACCAACTAACACAACCAAACTCATAGCTGCGACTTTAGCTGCTCGATTGAGCGAATGATTCCCTGCGGGCCCGCTTCCGTCGCGGCTCGTGAAACGTTGCAGATGACCCTCTTGGCGCTTAGTCCAAAGATCTTCTCTACCTCCGCAAGCGACGCCCCTTGATGCCCGAACCCCGGAGCAAGAATGGGGATCCCAATATCTGACTCCAAGACTGCCTCCAGACCGAACTGAGAAAGGTCTTGGGTAGCTCCGATAACTACTCCGCAACTGGGGCCAAGCTTCTTTGCCTGCTCGACTACCTTGGCGGCAACCGTGCCTTTGCCTATTTTGGCCGTCTGTAGCTGTTTAGCTTCGGGGTTTGAAGTGGCCGCAAGCACAAATAGCCCGGCACCCACGTCCTCCGCATAGCCCAGCGTCTCCGCGAGGGAAGTTGGCCCCAGGTACGGGGATACAGTGAGCGCGTCAGAGCGCAGCGGCGAGTCATCTCCAAAAAAAGCCTGAGCGTAACCGAGCATCGTCGAGCCGACATCTCCGCGCTTAGCGTCGGCTATGACAACGAAATCAGCATCTCTGGCTGCCTGAAGCACCTCTTCGAGCGCACTTAGTCCTGCTCCCCCGAATCGTTCGAAGAATGCCACTTGAGGTTTCAAGATTCCGACTCGTCCCTCAGCTGCCTCGATTAGCGCAAAGGCGAACTCTCTGAGTCCATAGGGCGAATCAGGCAAACCCCAGTCAACTAGGGTCTGCTCTGCTGGGTCTATGCCAAGACACAGCGCTCCATACTCGGTTCGCGCTGCTTCGAGTTTCTCCAAGTATTTAGGCATTCAGCAGAGCCCTTCTCGTGGCCGCGTGTTCCTGGAGAGGAGTCACATCGAACCTGCCCTGCCTTATCACCTCAAAGGATCCAATGGCAGCGCTCAACTGAGCTGCGGTGGTGAAGATGGGCTTGTCGGCTGCCGTTGTTGCAGCTCTAATTTCGTAGCCATCGACCCGAGCAAACGCACCAGAGGGTGTGTTGACAACCACATCAACCTCACCGTCAGTAATCATCTGCACAATTGACCGTTGGCCCTCGGTCGCCTTGGAGTGCTTGATGACGGTCTCGGCCGCAATGCCGTGCCGCTCGAGCATTCTTGCTGTTCCCTCCGTTGCAAGGATCCGATATCCCATCTGTGACAACCTCGCCACCGGAAGGATGATCTGTGGCTTATCCCGGTCTGCCACAGACACAAACACCGATCCAGACAGTGGAAGCGCAGACCCTGCTCCAGCTTGGCTCTTGGCAAAGGCAGCTGGGAATGTCTTGTCGATACCCATTACCTCTCCGGTAGAGCGCATTTCTGGCCCAAGCAAGCTATCGACGTATCGACCATCTTTTGTGGCAAAGCGCTTGAAGGGCAGCACAGCTTCCTTTACGGACACCGGAGTTCCGCTTGGCAGGTGCTTACCATCTGCTGCGGGAAGATGGCCATCTTTGATTAGCTCATCAATGCTCTTGCCGATCATCACAAGAGAAGCGGCTTTAGCAAGAGTTATACCGAGGGCCTTTGAAACGAACGGAACGGTTCTAGAGGCCCTTGGATTCGCCTCTAGGACGTAGAGCACATCTGAGGCGAGGGCAAACTGAACATTTATAAGACCTTTGACCCCAAGGCCCTTGGCGATTGCTTCGGTAGCCTCCGCAACCCTCTCAATCTGGGCATCGCTTAGCGTTATTGGTGGGAGTGTGCAGCTGGAGTCGCCCGAGTGGATACCCGCTTCTTCGATGTGCTCCATCACACCACCGACGTAGAGACGCTGACCGTCATAGAGGGCATCGATGTCGATTTCTATGGCGTCGTCCAAAAAGTGGTCTACCAAAAGAGGGTGGCTCTCATCGACCAGAGCGTGCTCAGCAATCCGGTCGAAGTAACCCTCCAAGCTTTTTTCGTCATAGACGATTTCCATGCCTCTACCGCCGAGAACAAATGATGGCCTCACCAATACCGGGTACCCGATTCTTCTTGCTATCTCAATTGACTCGGCCAGATTGGTAGCAGTTCCGTTAGCAGGTGAGATCAAACCGGCGTCGTCAAGAATCCTCTGGAAAGCACCGCGCTCCTCGGCCTTGTCTATGGCCTCAGGGGTAGTGCCAAGGATTGGCACGCCAGCAGCCTCAAGGCCATTTGCCAGACCCAGGGCTGTCTGCCCTCCTAGTTGCACCATCACTCCCAACAGCTCTCCGGACTGGCTCTCGGCATGGATGACTTCGAGCACATCCTCCAGCGTCAGGGGCTCAAAATAGAGCCTGTCGGAGGTGTCGTAGTCGGTCGAAACAGTCTCGGGATTGCAATTGACCATGATGGTCTCGATCCCTGCATCACGCAGTGCAAAGGCAGCGTGAACGCAGGAGTAATCGAACTCCACTCCCTGACCGATGCGGTTTGGTCCACTTCCAAGGATTACTACTTTTTGCCTCTGCGATGGGACCACCTCTGTGAACTGGTCGTAGCTGCTGTAGTGGTAAGGCGTAAGGGCTGGGAACTCCCCCGCACAGGTGTCAACCGTCTTGAAAACCGGCCTGACCCCCTCCGCATAGCGCTTAGCTCTGATCTCTTCCTCGCTCACACCTCTCAGCTGCGCTAGCTGGCTGTCGCTAAAGCCGTGCTTTTTGGCCTTTCTTAGTGAATCCGTGTCGAGATCTTCTAGCGAGGCAATCCAATCTGCAACCTCGTTTATTAGAACAATCTGATCTATAAACCATGGATCGATCTTGGTTTGTTCAAACACTTCCCCAGCTGTTGCGCCTAGCCTCAGCGCCTGCTGGACCTGTACGACCCGCTTGTCAGTGGGCGTCGCAATAAGCTCCAGGAGCTCCTCCTTGGTACGATCCTGAGCTCCCCAGTGGAACGAACTGCCGCGCTTTTCAAGAGATCTAAGCGCTTTTTGCAGAGCTTGCGTGAAGGTGCGACCAATGGCCATTGCCTCACCAACACTCTTCATGGTGGTAGTGAGGGTTGGATCCGCGGCCGGGAATTTCTCAAACGCAAACCGAGGCGCCTTCACGACAATGTAATCGAGCGTTGGCTCGAAGCTGGCGGGGGTGACTTTGGTTATGTCGTTTGGAATCTCATCGAGGGTGTAGCCGATGGCAAGTTTCGCCGCTATCTTGGCGATCGGGAAGCCGGTGGCCTTCGATGCCAAGGCCGAGGACCTAGACACCCTGGGATTCATTTCAATGACAATCACTCTGCCGTCAGCGGGGTCCACAGCAAACTGGATGTTGCAGCCTCCAGTATCAACACCAACATCCCTGATTATTTGGATTCCGATGTCTCTTAGATTTTGATATTCGCGATCGGTAAGCGTCATTGCCGGAGCGACAGTAATCGAGTCGCCCGTGTGGACACCCACTGGATCAAAATTCTCGATGGAGCAGACGACCACGGTGTTGTCGTTCTTGTCGCGCATAAGCTCGAGCTCGTACTCTTTCCAGCCCAAGATGGACTCTTCAAGCAGAACCTCTGATGTTGGAGATGCTTGGATGCCGGCGCCCGCGATACGCCTAAGGTCCTTCTCGTCATAGGCGAAGCCTGACCCAAGGCCTCCCATTGTGAAGCTGGGCCTCACAACCAACGGATAGCCAAACTCTGCCGCAACCTCAAGGCAATCTTCTATGCTGTGCGCAATCGCGCTACGGGCAACGTCAGCACCGGCCGCCAACACCAGATTCTTAAATTCCTGCCTGTCTTCTCCTGCCCTGATGGCATCGACGTTTGCCCCAATGAGCTCAACACCGTACTTTTCAAGCGAACCACGTTCGTAAAGAGCCATCGCTGCATTCAGGGCTGTTTGTCCACCGAGAGTTGGCAGGATCGCGTCGGGCTTCTCCTTTTCGATTATCGACTCGATTACCTCGGGGGTGATTGGCTCGACATAGGTCGCATCTGCAAAGTCTGGATCGGTCATGATTGTTGCTGGGTTGGAGTTGATCAGAATGACCCGGATGCCTTCTTCCTGCAGGACCCGGCAGGCCTGGGTACCGGAGTAGTCAAACTCACACGCCTGGCCTATCACAATAGGTCCCGACCCGATCACCAGAACCGAGTTGATGTCAGGACGTTTGGGCATTAGTTCTCCTCGATTAGGGTCAGAAACTTGTCAAATAGGTAGTGGCTATCGTGGGGGCCGGCGGCCGCCTCGGGGTGATACTGGACCGAGAAGGCGGGGATATCAAGGCACTCGAGCCCCTCAACCACGTTGTCGTTTAGCCCTCGATGTGATACTCGCACCCGTCCAAACCCTTGAGGTGAGATTGCTTCGTCCTCTTCGAGCTTCACGGCGAAACCGTGGTTGTGAGCAGTCACCTCAACCTGACCAGTTGACTTGTTTTGAACCGGTTGGTTGATGCCGCGATGGCCAAAGGTCAGCTTGTAGGTTTCAAAGCCGAGAGCCCGGCCCAAAAGTTGGTTTCCAAAGCAAATACCGAAAAAGGGCTTCTTGGCTTTAAGCAGCTCCCTGAGCATCTCAACCTGTGACTCGCTTGCCTCAGGGTCCCCCGGTCCATTGCTAAAGAACACCGCGCTCGGGTTGCTGTCGAGGATCTCATTGGCGCTAGCGCTTGAGGGAAAGACTTCAACGTCAAGCCCTCGCTCATTGAGGTGTTCTAGCGTTGAACGCTTGATTCCTAGGTCGAGAATCGCAACGCTACCTTTTCTGTCCCCGACAGCTGGCAGAAGATAACGCTCAGCAGCACTAACCTGCCCAGATAGATTCTGTCCCTTCATTTGCATCTGGGAGCGAACCTCTGCGAGCATCTGCTCCTCCGAGGCAGCCTCTGAGCCTGAGAAGATGCCGGCCCGCATGGCTCCCGCATCTCTAATCCTTATGGTGATGGCGCGAGTATCAACTCCGGAAATGCCGACTATCTCAGAGTCGATAAGTGCAGAACCGAGGTCTTTCTCTGAGCGGAAGTTGCTCGCCATCCTGCTGGGTTCCTTCACAACGTAGCCGGCCACCCAAATCCTGCTTGACTCGTCATCGCGTGCATTAGTTCCCACGATCCCAATGTGAGGGGCGGTCTGGAGAACGATCTGGCCAGCATATGACGGGTCGGTTAGCGTTTCCTGATATCCCGTCATCCCCGTTGCGAAGACCAGCTCGCCAAACGTCTTACCCTGCTTCCCATAGGCCTCCCCTGAGAAGATGGAACCGTCCTCAAGGACTAAGTAGGCGTTATCCAATGTCGACTCCTGTCACGTGTGCAAGTTGTTTCAAAAATCCCCCCGGCTCGCTTACTACTCTCAAGTGAGTCACCAAACGTTCTTTGCCATGTGTCCAATGGATGGCGATTAGACCATCTTGTTCGACGCCCTTGTCGATGGTTGCTGTTTCCCTTGTAAAGCCTGCGATTGAGCCTGTCGGGATGAGGAAGTTGCTTTCACCAACCCGCTCTATCGAGACTCCATCCTCAGAGGCAAAAACCTTTGACTTACCCCTAGACCCAAGACCAAAGGCCCAAAGCCTATCCAGTGGTCTAGCCGCAAAAACTGTTGAGACGTATAGGGCCGAACCTACTTCCAGACCACCCTTTGACTCGAGCAATCTGGGCAACGTCGATTCCTGGATGCTCCTTCGATTTGCTACCGACCGCCATATTCGAAAAGCGATAGCAAAAACAAGTGCAATCAGCATTGCCCCGATTAGCTCCCTAAGCATTTCTGACCTTTCCATCTTTGAGGCTGAACTTGCCCCTGAATACTGTGTGAACGACTCGGCCCTTCAGCTCCATACCCGCGAAGGGGTTGTTGCTCGAAAGCGAGTGAGTTTTTGCAGTTACCACCCTGCTTGCAGCGGGATCCAGCAGTACCAAGTTGGCCGGCTGACCCTCGGCTAAAGTGCCATGACCATCAAGTGAGCCGATCTGAGCTGGCTTAGATGACATCACCTCGCTGAAGCGCCGCCAATCAGAGCCGCCAGATTCGATTAGCACCTCCTGGGCCACCGAGGCCGCGTGCTCAAGACCAACCATTCCAAAGGCGGCCTGCTCCCATTCGCAGTCCTTCTTTTCGGACGAGTGCGGAGCATGATCGGTGCCAATTATGTCGATGGTGCCGTCGATTAGGCCTGCGCGAAGGGCGAGAGTGTCCTCTGTCCTGCGAAGTGGCGGGTTTACCTTATAGACAGGGTCATAGCTTCGTACTAGGTCTTCGGTGAGCATCAGGTGGTGCGGAGTGACCTCCGCTGTGATTTGAATTCCCCTCGCCTTGGCCCAACGCACCACATCTACCGCTCCAGCGGTCGTCAGGTGGCAGATGTGGAGCCTTGCCCCAACCTGCTCGGCAAGCAGGGCGTCCCGAGCAATGATGGACTCCTCCGCAACACTGGGCCAGCCCTTGAGGCCCAGCTCGGTTGATAGCTCCCCCGAATTCATCTGAGAGCCTTCGGTGAGCCCAGGTTCCTGGGCGTGCTGGGCGATTACTGCACCAAGACCCTTTACATACGTAAGTGCTCGCTGCATAACTAGTGGATCGTGCACGCAATGCCCGTCATCACTAAATACCCTGACCTTTGCAGCCGAGTTGGCCATTAGACCAAGTGCACTCAGCTCAGTGCCGGCAAGACCCTTGGTAACTGCTCCAATTGGTCTTACTTCCAGCAGCCCAGCCTCCTCACCGAGTTTCATAACCTGCTCAACCACCGACGCGGTGTCGGCAACCGGATCTGAATTAGCCATTGCGAATAGGGCTGTGTAGCCGCCTGCGGCTCCGGAGCGAGAGCCAGTCAAGACTGTCTCACTGGCCTCATAGCCTGGCTGCCTCAAATGAGTATGGAGATCGACGAAGCCGGGTAATGCAATGAGCCCAGAGCAATCGAGCCCAGTCTCTTTGGTTTTGCCGACCTTGGTTACGTAAGAGCCTTCAACGGTGATGTCAGTTGTCTCACCAGAGGCAAGTTGGACTCCTTTGAATACCTGCATCAGCCTTCCCCCGCCATCAGTTTGTACAGCACGGCCATGCGCACTGACAGGCCGTTCTTAACCTGCGTCAGCACGGCGCTGCGTGGGTCATCAGCAGCCTCGCTTGAAATCTCAAATCCTCGGTTCATTGGTCCCGGGTGCAGAATTACGGTCTCCTTGCCTAGCATCTTGAACCTTTCACCAGAGAGGGACCACCTTGATGCGTATTCGCGTTCTGATGGGAAAAAAGTGCCCTGCATTCTCTCGCGCTGCACTCTGAGCATCATCACGACATCGGGTTTTTCGGCTAACGATTCCTCAAACGAGTGTGAAATCTTGCATCCCAAAGCGGCGAATGCTGTCGGAAGTAGTGTCTCTGGCCCCGCGAGAGTAACCTCTGCACCCAGCAGGCTAAGTAGCAGAACATTGCTGCGTGCCACCCTGGAATGTTGAATGTCACCAACAATGAGCACTTTGATTCCAGCAAGGTCGCGGCCGGACGTTTTGAGTTGCCTAATCGTTAGCGCGTCCAGAAGGGCCTGAGTCGGGTGTTCGTGAGAACCATCCCCCGCATTCACCACGGAGCCAGAGATCCAGCCCTTGGTCGAAAGGGTGTGAGCAGCACCACTCATGGGGTGGCGAATCACAATTGCGTCAGCCCCCAAAGCCTCCAAGGTCTGAGCCGTGTCTTTCAAACTCTCGCCCTTGCTCACAGAGCTGGTTGCTGCAGCAAAGTTGATTACGTCAGCACTGAGTCTTTTTGCTGCAATCTCAAAGCTGATGCGCGTCCTAGTTGAATTTTCATAGAAGAGGTTAACCACGGTCTTACCCCTAAGCGCGGGCAGCTTCTTGACCTCTCTATCGTTGACAGCTCCAAGCTCGTCAGCATTATCGAGTAACGCAATTGCTGAATCTAAATCCAATTCCCTTATTGAGGTGAGGTGCTTCATTGCTCAATCACCACCTGATCGGAACCATCCGTGTTTGCGAGCATCACGTTGACTCGTTCTGCTGCAGACGTCGGTAGATTCTTGCCAACGAAATCAGGTCTGATTGGCAATTCACGGTGTCCGCGGTCTACCAAAACGGCTAGCTTTACCTGCCGCGGACGTCCAATGTCTACAAGAGCATCCAAAGCTGACCGGACGGTTCTGCCCGAGTAGAGTACGTCATCGACAAGAACCACAACCTTGTTGTCGATTCCGGAGGTTGGGATCTGCGTGGGACGGATTGCCCGTTCTGCGTTGAGTGAGTCATCGCGATACATGGTTATGTCCAGAACCCCGAGGTTCGATACGTACCCAGCATCAATTTCAGCGAGGCTGGCGTCTATTCGCTCAGCAAGCTCTACGCCCCGCGTGGGGATGCCTAAAAGGACTAGATCTTGAGAGCCCGAGTTGGCTTCGAGAATTTCGTGAGAGATGCGCTTAATCGCTCTCGAGATATCGGAGCTATCCAGAACGGTGCGCAGCGGCATGAGCCTCTCCTTCTTCGCCTCGCCGGACGAATTTAAAGGACATTTGGCTACAGCATAACAGCTCTAGATTGCTTCGCTACCTTTAGCCAGGCGAGCCAGAACTCCGTTGATAAATTTTGGTGAATCATCGGTCGAAAACTCACTTGCAAGATTCACGGCCTCGGATATAGCGACCTCATTTGGGACCTCTGGGTTGTGAAGTATCTCCCAAGCCCCCATTCTGAGAAGAGCACGATCGAGATTCGGCATTCTCTCCAGCTTCCAGCCTTCGGCTAGGTTCTGTAGCCTCGCGTCCAATGAGCTGAGCTCGGAAGTGACTCCCCTGACAAGAGTCTCTGCGTAGTCAAAGATTGCGTCTTGGTTCTGGCGTCCTTCGGCCGCTGTCTGGGCATTGGCTAGAAGTTCCATTGCGTCCAGCTTGTTTAGCTCTGCCGCGTAGAGAGCATCGAGGGCTCGTTTACGTGATTTACTGCGGCTACTCAACTATTCACTCGCCCGGCCGAGGTACTCACCAGTTCGGGTGTCGACCTTGACCTTGGTGTTGTTCTCGATGAAAAGCGGAACTTGAATCTGGTGCCCGGTCTCCAGTGTTGCTGGTTTGGTTCCGCCAGTGGAGCGGTCACCCTGCAACCCCGGCTCGGTATAGGTGATCTCCAGAACCACTGATGGTGGAAGCTCAACATACAGCGGTGAGCCATCGTGGATTGCCACCGTCGCCATCTGGTTTTCGAGCAAGAAATTGGCGACTTCACCTACAACAGCTGAGTCGAGCGACATCTGGTCGTAGGTGCTGTTATCCATGAACACATACCCGCTGCCATCGTTGTAGAGGTACTGCATGTCACGCCTGTCAACCGTTGCCGTGTCGACCTTGACACCGGCATTAAAGGTCTTATCTACGACCTTGTCCGACTTTACGTTTTTGAGCTTTGTTCTAACAAAAGCAGGGCCCTTGCCTGGCTTCACATGTTGAAACTCGATGACACTCCAGAGCTGCCCGTCAATAAGCAGCACCATGCCGTTTTTTAGATCGTTTGAAGTTGCCATGAATCTCCCTTGCTAAACCTGAAGCAGTTTAGCCCTTAGCTAGCTGCCTTAGCGCAAGGGCGTAGGAGTCGAACCCAAACCCAGCTATCTGGCCGGTAGCTACTGCAGCAATTACAGAATTCTGCCGGAACTGCTCACGGGCGTGAGGATTCGAAATGTGCACTTCAATCAACTTGACACCGCCAGAGGTCAGCGCGGCGCAGGCGTCCCTGAGCGCATAAGAGTAGTGAGTGAATGCTGCTGGGTTCAGTACGACAGGAGATTTAGTCTCCAGGGCCTCGTGAAGCCACCCAATCAGCTCGTCCTCACTGTTGGTTTGTCTGAAGTCGACCTCGCAACCAAGGCCATTGGCCGCCTCATTCAGCTTGCTCTCTAGGTCTGACAGTGTCGCAGTGCCATAGACATCGGGTTCTCTGACGCCGAGCAGATTTAGGTTGGGACCGTTGAGAACGAAAATCTTCATGGTCTTACGCTATTCCACAATCGCCTGATATGCCGTGAAAAGCAGCTCTGGAGTTGGAGCCGAGAGAATCGTGGGCTTACCGATCTTGTCGAGGACAACAAATCTTAGGGACCCGCCCCTTGCCTTTTTGTCCCTTTGCATCACTTCGAGAAGCTGGGGCCACTTTTCAGCTTTGTAGGTAGTCGGCAGCCCTATCTTCTCAAAGACTCTTCGGTGCAGCTCAACATCTGATTCAGCTAGCTTGCCCGAGAGCATTGCCAATTCGGCGGCGAAAACCATGCCAATTGATATCGCGGCTCCGTGACGCCACTTGTAGCGCTCAGCATGCTCTATGGCATGACCAAGGGTGTGGCCATAGTTTAGGAACTCTCGCTTTCCGGCCTCCTTGAAATCTTCGGTCGTAACTCTCTCCTTAATCGCAATCGACCTTCTGACAAGGTCGGCGAAAACATCAGAACTAGAGTCGGTGGCGCTTTCATTGTCGAGAACAATTTCAAGGATCTCGGGGTCAGAGATAAAGCCGTACTTTACAAGTTCCGACATCCCTGCGAGCAGCTCGTTGCGAGGAAGGGTCTCTAGGGTGTCCAGATCAACAAACACCTTGGTCGGGAGGTGGAATACGCCAACCAGGTTCTTCCCCTCTTGAGTGTTCACCCCAGTCTTGCCTCCAATTGCGGCATCGACCATCCCAAGCAGCGTTGTCGGAATTAGGTAAGTGCGAACTCCCCTGAGCCAAGTTCCTCCAACGAAACCTGCAAGGTCTGTGGTCGAACCTCCACCCAGACCGATTACCGCATCGTTCCGGTGAAAGTCGGCCTGCCCCATGATGCCCCAGCAAAAAGCGGCAACTTCAACCCGCTTTGCCTCCTCGCTCTGCGGCACCTCAGCCAAGAGGGCCTCAAAGCCGCTTCGCACCAATGTTTCGCGAAGCAATTCTGCGGTGGCTGCCAGCGGTTGAGGGTGGATGATTAGTACCTTGCTAACGCCATCCAGGGACTTTGGAATCTCATCGAGAAGGCCTCGGCCGATCACGCTATATGACATCTCTAGCCTTACTCTCAAGCTCTTCGAGGACCACCCGGATAGGCCGATTGGCCGTTACGACAGTCTCATCCGCTAATTGCCGATAGTACCCGAGTCGCTCCTCGTAAAGCCTCGACCACATCTCAGGATCTGACTTGAGAAGTGGCCGCTTATCCAGGTTGATTCGAGCCAGCACCCAGTCGCTGTTGGTGTCTAAAAAGATAGTAGGAATACCTGTCAGTAGATCACGATTCTCCGCGGTGACTACCACTCCTCCGCCGGTCGCAATCACACCAGGGGTCATCAAAGCCTTCTTGAGTGCCTTTGTTTCGAGGGCACGAAATCTATCCTCGCCCTGTGTCTCGAAGATCTTGGTGATGGGGCCGTGGCTCGCACTAACCAAACGGTCGGTATCAATGAACTTCCGATCCAGCAGCTTTGCGAGCTTGCGGCCCAGTGTGGTCTTGCCGGCCCCCATGGGCCCAATTAGGACAATGGGATTGGTCACTAGGGCTTAGAAATCTTTGACTTTAGGGTCTCAGGGATTGCAGCTAGGTATGCATCCATATTGCGCTTTGTCTCTGGCACAGAGTCGCCACCGAATTTTTCCAAGACGGCGTTTGCAATTACCAGGGCAACCATGGCCTCAACAACGATTCCCGAAGCGGGCACTGCACAGACATCGCTGCGCTGGTGGTGAGCGGTGGTCTTCTCGCCGGAGGCGGTGTCAATGGTCTCGAGCGCTTTGGGAACAGTGCTGATTGGCTTCATTCCGGCACGAACACGAACAACCTCTCCGTTGCTCATTCCACCTTCAATCCCACCTGCCCGGTCGGTCTTTCGCGATACTTCACCGGCTTCACGAACTATTTCATCGTGCGCCATAGAACCCCTGCGCCTCGTGGTCTCTAAGCCATCACCAATCTCAACTGACTTCATCGCTTGGATGCCCATTACGGCTGCTGAGAGCTGGGCATCTAGTCTTCGATCCCAGTGGACATAGCTGCCAACGCCAGGCGGCATGCCGTAGACGAGAGTCTCAACGACACCGCCAAGGGTGTCCCCCGAAGCGTGACAGTCGTCTATCTCGGCAACCATTGCGGCCGAAGCTTGTTTGTCAAAACAACGCAGCGGATCCGCGTCCAGCGCCTTTACATCCTTTGGTCTTGGCAGCGCCTCACTGGTATTGGCAACTGGTCCAATAGCAACGGTGTGGGTTACAAGCTCAATTCCCAGTTCCCTGAGAAAGTTCTGGGCAATTCTCCCCAGCGCAACCCTCGTAGCCGTCTCTCTTGCACTTGCGCGCTCGAGCACGGGTCTGGCCTCATCAAACCCATATTTCTGCATTCCTGTGAAGTCTGCGTGTCCGGGTCTAGGCCTGGTGAGTTTGGCGGCCCTACCACCCGTTAGCTCCGCCTCGTCAACTGGGGCTGCGCTCATCACAGTCTCCCATTTTGGCCACTCTGTGTTGGCGATTCTAAGAGCGACTGGACCACCCTGGGTGAGTCCAAAACGGATGCCTGTCGAGAGGGTTACCTCGTCCTGCTCGAACTTCATACGCGCTCCACGGCCATAGCCGAGTCTCCTTCGAGCCAGTGCGTCTTGAATGTCTTCGGCTAAAACTGGCACACCCGCAGGCAGCCCCTCGATAACCCCGATTAGTTCGGGTCCATGGGATTCGCCTGCCGTCAGCCACCTAATCATTTCTTTATTCTCCCACGACTAGTGCCGAGCGCATTGCAGCCACTACCGCCACCTCATCATCTAGCGCGGACTCGAACTGCCCGGTTCTAAAAAGCCTTTGCTGCCCCACTGCCTGCCACAGCAGCATCTCGAGGCCTGAAATAAACGACGTGAAGTGAGAGCCGGAGTCCCTATTCGCATAGGCAACATCCAGGAGGACGCCTGGGTAAGTTGTTTTTAGCAGCGGGTTTAGGGCTCCTGCAGGCAATGTAGAAACCACGAGGTCGCATCGAAGGGCATCGTCCAGAGATGAAACTCTGCCGCCGTAGCTCTCGGTTATTGCCATAGCACGATCGCTATTTCTTGCCCAAACGAAAACCTCGTTGTCCTCAAAAGCAACGGCAGCACTCCTGGCAGTTGCACCGTTGCCCAAGATACCCACCGTCTGAAAAGTGTTGTTTGCAACCGCCTGCTGAAGGCCCATGACATCGGTGTTGTAACCAAGCCAAGCATCAGACACTCGTATCAAGGTGTTTGCAGCTCGGGTCGAGATTGCTAGTGGGTGAAGTTGCTCTGCGACATCCAGCGCCTCTTCCTTCAGCGGCATCGTTAGCGAGAGTCCTTGCCAGCTTGGGCCCAGTGTAGAAACGAAGCCAGAGAGGCCACCGGCAAGCTCATGCGCCTCATAGCTTGCTTCAATGCCAGCGGCAGCGAAAGCTGCCCTGTGCAGCGCAGGAGACATTGAGTGGGCAATTGGCGAGCCCAGTACCGCGAAGTTACTAGTCATCCCAGCCCGGATTATCTCTCAGCCATTGCCTGTAGATCTCCGCCGCTCGCTCATGCTCAATAAGTGTCTCGGAGAAAACCGTCTCTCCGGTGGCTAAGTTGATGGCAACAAAGTAGAGCCAGTCGCCTGCTACTGGGTTGATAGCGGCATCAATCGCGGCCGCTCCTGGTGAGCTGATCGGCCCTGGCGGCAAACCGGGGAAGACATATGTGTTGTATGGGTTTGCGGTGTCCGCCAGACCCTCCTGAAAGCTCTCTATTGATCCCTCGTAGTAGTACTTCACCGTTGGGTCAGACTGAAGTGCGATGTTTTTCTCGAGTCTGTTATTGAAAACAGTGGAAATTTTGTACATGTCATCTTCGGCACGGCCCTCAAGCTGGATTATTGAGGCAAGGGTGAGGTACTCAAAACCCTCCTCAGCGCCGATACCGTGCCCTTCGAGTTCGGCATCCATGCGTGCGAGCATCGTGCTAATTACAGTTTGCTCATCGACGCCCGGATCGAAGGTGTAACTGGCGGGAAATAGCCAGCCCTCCAGTGTTTCGCCAGGTCGTTCGATGTTGGCTAGCTCAATTGCCTCTAGGAGGCTGTCCTCAGATAGCCCAAGGTCAGTAACTAAGACGGCTACTATCTCAACCAGCTGGAGGCCCTCAGGAATCGTCACCTGCACAACAACCCTGTTCTCACTAGCAAGCAGTATCTGAAGTGCCTCAAGGCCCGGTATCTGGGTGGGAAATTCGTAGTGACCTGGATAGATGGTGAGGTCAACATTGAGCATGTCTCTGTAGATGGCGTCAAAGCTCTTGATGACGTCAGCTTCCACAAGTTTGCGCGCTACATCTTCGCCGGTGTCACCTGGCTCAATGACAATTACCACGGGAGGACCGGGATCGCCGTCGTAGTCTTCTACGCTGAAGCGACTGATAAGCGCCCCAACTCCGCCTTCAAAGGCGTCTCTGAAGGCTAAATAGGCGGCTGTAAGACCACCACCGACAATGGCAATCGATACCATGGCAGCGATCCAGGAGCGGGCACGCTTTGGCTTTACCTCCGTGGCCTCGAATTCATCAAGCATCAAGATCTCCAATCCTGATTGCAGATTGTCCCGATTGAAGTGCGAAGTCCAAAATTGCCCTTGCGCTCTCGGCGTCAATCATCGACTTTGACTGTTTGGCATTCCTCCCCGCCTCGCGCAGCAAACGCTGAGAGGAGACTGTAGACAGCCGCTCATCGATTACAAAAACGTCAGCGGGTGTTTGCGTCGCAAGTTCACGAGCAAAATCGGCCGCCATCTCCGTGCTTTTGGTGCGATCTCCCGACAGGGACAACGGGAGCCCTACATAAATCTTGTCGACACCCTTTTCAGAGGCGAGTTCAGCCAGCAGCCTTGCCGTCGATTCGTCAACGGCCACGGTGGAATGTGCCAGAGCAAGGGAACCCTCAGAGAGTGCCACTCCGATTCGGACGGCCCCAACGTCTATACCCATTGCCCTCAAAGCATCGCCTTAGCCTCAGCAATTGCTTGCTCAAGCTTTGTCAGTTCAGGACCACCGCCCTGGGCAAGGTCTTTCTTGCCTCCGCCACCACCGCCTAGGACCTCTGCTGCCTTCCTTGCGAGAGCTCCGCTGTCCTTGCCAGCGGCAACAGCATCCTCACCAGCTGCCACCATAACGGTGGCCCGGCCTGTCGCGCTTGCCCCAAGTATTACGACTGAGTTGGAGCCCATGCGCTCACGCAACTGAAGGATTAGCTCCCTGAGCGTTTCAGGTGCAAGCTCGCCAACAGACGCGGCCACCAGCTTGGCGCCGGCAACGTCAGTGGCGCTGGCTAAGAGCTCGGGTACTAAGGCCATCGCGGCCTTAGTATTCGCTTCGGCCAATAGCTTCTGAGCACGTTTTACGTCCTCAAGAGCCTCAGAAATCTTTGTCTCAACCTCGGCCGCGGGTGCCTTGAAGCCGGCGGCTATCCTGCGAATAGTTTCGCGGTGCTGGATCAGCGACCTAAGCGCGTCGATGCCCACTTCGGCTTCGATACGGCGACTGCCTGATCCGACGGATGATTCTCCCGTTATCGAAACTAGCCCGATTTGTGCGGTACGGGTGACATGTGTTCCACCACATAACTCGCGAGACCAAGGACCGCCAACTTGCACTACCCGGACCATCTCGTCATAGGTCTCGTCGAACAGAGCAATTGCGCCCCAAGTCTTGGCCTCGGGCAGGGTCATGAACTGCGCGCTCACAGACAGGTCTGAACGGATCGCTAGGTTCGAGACCTCTTCAATTTCGCTCTTAGTGGCTTCACTTAGCGCCTCGCCCCAAGCGAAGTCCAGCCTCATGTAGCCGGGTTTGTTGAAGGATCCAGACTGGAGCGCCTGAGGGCCCAATACCTGCCGGAGAGCTGCGTGAATGACGTGAGTGGCACTATGGGCCTGGCAGGCACCGAGTCGCCATTGGGCATCTACCTTTGATAGCGCCGAAGAGCCCTTAGAAATCTCACCTGACACTACTCGCACACTGTGTGAAAAGAGTCCCCTAACGGGTTTTTGCACGTCCAGTACCTCGAGTTCAAAACCTTCTCCAACGATGACCCCTGCGTCTGCCGCTTGACCGCCAGACTCTGCATACAGTGAGGTGCGATCGAGCACTACCTCACCTATTTCTCCCTGTGTCATTGATTCAACTGCGTTGCCCTCACGAATAAGGCCCAGCACTTTACCCTCAGCCTCTAAGGAGTCGTAGCCCGCAAATTCGGTGGCGCCCGTTGATCGGAAGTCGCTGTAAACCTGAAGCCCAGCACCGCCAGTCTTCTTGGCCTTTGAGTCTGCCTTGGCGCGGTCTCTCTGTTCCTGCATCAGTTCATCGAATCGAGTCCGGTCAACCTCTAGATTGCTTTCGCCTGCGATCTCAACGGTGAGATCAATTGGGAATCCATAGGTATCGTGAAGGAGGAATGCTGTCTCGCCATCTAGCTGCTTTGAAGCTTTGGCGATCGCCTCCGAGAGCACGGCAGAACCGGTTTCCAGGGTCTTTCGGAACCCACTTTCCTCTTGAATTGCCGCGCGCTTGACTCGGTCGTAGCTCTCTGCAAGCTCTGGGTAAGCCTCAACCATGGCCTCATAAGAAGTCGCAAATAGTTCATCAAAGGACGGCTTATCGATGCCAAGAAGCCTTAGGGCTCTTACGGAGCGTCTAAGCAGCCTGCGAAGCACATAGCCCCTGCCTTCGTTGCTGGGAGTGACGCCGTCACTCATTAGCATCAGCGCCGAGCGGATGTGGTCCGCGATGACTCGCATTCGCACATCGTCAATCTCGTTTGCACCGTATTTCTTATTCGAAAGCCTGCTTACCAAGTCAATCAGTGGCTTTACCTGGTCGATTTCGTAGATGTTCTCTACTTCTTGGAGCAGGAAGGCGACTCTTTCAAGACCCATGCCGGTGTCAATGTTCTTTTTCGGAAGCTCCCCGAGGATTTCAAAGTGATCCTTGGTCCCGCCATCTGCCCGCTCATACTGCATAAAGACGAGGTTCCAGATTTCTATGTAGCGGTCTTCATCGGCCTCCGGGCCACCCTCAATTCCGTATTCGGGGCCTCTATCAAAATAGATCTCACTGCAAGGGCCGGCTGGGCCGCGCTGGCCCGTTGACCAATAGTTATCGGCCATGCCACGCTTTTGAATGCGCTCCTTAGGAATGTCGGTCTGCTCAAGCCAATACTGGATTGACTCCTCGTCATCTTTGTAGACGGTCACCCAGAGTCTGTCTTTATCGAAACCGTAGCCGCCATCCTCGACGCTACTTGTCAATAGCTCCCACGCGAAGGAGATCGCCTCCTTCTTGAAGTAGTCACCGAAGGAAAAGTTGCCATTCATTTGGAAGAACGTCCCGTGCCGGGTGGTCTTTCCAACCTCTTCAATGTCGAGAGTTCTAACGCACTTTTGAACACTTGTTGCGCGGTCGTATGGAGCTGGCAGTAACCCGGTCATGTAGGGAATGAACGGCACCATCCCAGCTACGGTGAACATCAGGGTGGGGTCTTGGCTCACCAGTGATGCACTGGGAACGACGGTGTGGTTCTTCTTTTTGAAGAACTCAAGCCAGCGCCGCTTTATCTCAGCGGTCTTCATCTACTTTTTAGGGGTAGTTGGGCGTTTTGCTGGCTTGTTTAGCTCTTCTTCACGCTCGCGGTAACCGTCTGCAACCGCAGCACCGAAGTCCTTGGCCGCCTCATAGATCTCATCTACAGCCTGTTGCGCTTTTGGGTTATCGCGAAGCTGAACAACAGCGAAAGCGCCAAGTCCAATACCCGCGAGGAACCATGAGAGTCTCGACATTTTCTACCTCCGCTTTCCCAGAGTCTTTGCCACACCCTGGACGACACCGACAAGTTTAGTTAGTGGAGCCCCTACCGATGCTGTGAATACCGCCACCAGGGAGTTGATGTTCTCCGTGACTTGCTCAACGTCCTCGGTTATTTGATCAATCCGCTTTAGCTGACGATTTGCCTCGGCCATGGTGGTCTTAGCCTCATCGAGTAGTGGTTCAAGCTCGTTGTTGAAGATACGAACGGTGCGAGCAGATTCGTCGATGAGACGACCTAGCTTCATAAGCGGCAAGCCCAGGAATAGCACCAACAGCGCTATGGAAGCGCTGATGATGATTCCCGCTAGTTCACCGCCGGACAAATTGTTTACCTTGCTGCGTAGTACTCAACCACGAGCTGAACGTCACAGGTGACTGGAACTTCAGCGCGCTTTGGCTTGCGAACAAGCGTGGCGTGGAGCTTGTCGAGCTCGACAGATAGGTACTCAGGGACAGCTGGTAGGACATCTGCGTGACCACCGGCAGCTGCAACCTGGAAAGGCTCAGTTCGCTCACTCTTCTCGTGGACGTGGATCATCTGACCTGGCTTGACCCTGAAGGAGGGCCTGTCAACGCGCTGACCATCAACGAGGATGTGGCGGTGAACAACCAGCTGACGAGCCTGAGCCATGGTGCGGGCAAAGCCAGCACGAAGGACCAGAGCGTCCAGACGCATCTCCAACAGTTCAACCAGAGTCTCACCGGTTAGTCCGTCGGTGCGCTTAGCCTCCTGAAAAGTCTTACGAAGCTGTGCTTCACGAATTCCGTATTGAGCGCGTAGTCTCTGCTTCTCGCGAAGGCGAACTGCATAATCAGAATCTGACTTGCGCTTGGTGCGGCCGTGCTGTCCTGGCCCGTAGGGGCGCTTTTCCATATATTTTGCAGCCTTCGGAGTCAATGCGATTCCGAGCGAACGCGAAAGCCGCGTCTTACTGCGTGTTCTTGATGTCTTAGACAAAAAGGTACCTCTCAAATAACTTGTTTTTGGATTTTGCTCTAATTCCAGCCGCTGAATCCGAGCAACCCAAGAATCTTAGCAGTCTGGAAACTACTTGTCACTAGAGCCGAGAATCTTCCTGATCTGCTCTAAACGCTCTCCAAGGGTCTTCTCGAAGCCATGGGTGCTAGCAACGTAGTAATTTGAAGCATCCGAATAGTGCTGACTAATGATCCCCGCTTCGGCATCGTGGGGATACCTGTAACCGGTGGCCCCCGAAGAGCGAAGCGCCGGCGGCACCGCAGGGGTGAATCCGTTCTTTACATCCGCAATCGCTGCATCAATAGCGGCATAGGCCCTGTTTGATTTTGGGGCAAGGGATAAGTAGATGGTGGTTTGGGCTAAGGGTATACGCCCCTCTGGCATCCCAATCTTCTCAACCACCGAGGCACAGGCCTCCGCGACGACGATCGCCTGTGGGTCAGCCAGTCCAATGTCCTCACTGGCCAAAATCATGAGTCTTCGAGCAATAAACCTCGGGTCCTCTCCCCCAACAATCATCCTGGCAAGGTAGTGCAATGCGCTGTCGGCGTCAGAGCCACGAACACTCTTGATGAATGCGGATATCGTGTCATAGTGCTGGTCGCCGTCTGGGTCATAGGCCAGGGTCAAAGAGGCTGTGTCTTTCACTACTTCAACCGTGACCTCCTTGGCACCTCGGTTGCAAGCCGCTTCAAAGATCGCAAGCGCACGTCTAGCATCCCCCTGCGAGATAGTTGCGATGTATTCGAGGGCATCATCGTCAACCTGAAGGCTTTTGAACTCCGGTTCTCTCAGCGCACGTTCGAGGATTGCTCTGAGGTCTGCTTTGGCGTGAGGCTCTAGGGCTATCACAAGCGATCTAGAAATCAGCGGTTTTATGACGCTGAAACTTGGGTTTTCGGTGGTCGCGGCTATCAGGGTGATTACTCCGGACTCAACTGCGCCCAGGAGGGAATCCTGTTGTGCCTTTGAAAATCTATGTATCTCGTCTAGAAACAGCACAGTGGGTCTTTCGAAGCTGTCCTTGAGCGCCTTAGCCTCGTTTATGACGTCTCTGACCTGTGAGACAGAACTATCAACTGCACTGAGCTCCACGTACTTTGCCGAGCCGGTGTGGGAAATCATTCTGGCGAGAGTCGTCTTACCGCTTCCAGGAGGCCCCCACAGGAGCACAGAGCTCATTGGCTTTGAGCTATCGCCCGAAACCAGCCTAGCCAGCGGGCCGTTTGATATAAGTGCTGCCTTTTGACCCACAAAGTCACTCAGGGTTTGAGGTCTGAGTCTCTCAGCTAACGGTGGTTGCGACACACGCCGATTGTATTCCTCCACCTAGAATTACCTGCTGGAGCGTGAGCATGAAATCAAAAGAGCAATTAGCCAACTACCAAGCCAAGCAACAGGTCGTCCAGAAGCGTGCCGAGCGAAATAAACGCGATAACCGTCTGGCCCTGATTGGCGGGGCTGTCGCTCTCGTGATCGCTTTTGGAGGGCAGCTCGCCTACTTTGGCTTCGGTCCTGGGTCAACCACTGAGGAAATAGTTGCAGAGTCGACAGAGACGCCTCAGGAGGAAGTTACTGAGACCTCTCAGCCGCGTGAGCTAGATGCTGCTGTGCCCGACGTTTCTATAGCGGAGGGGCGAAGCTGGACTGGAACCATGAGCGTAGCTGGAAGCGAGGTGGGCTTCGAGCTCGATGGTGCGGCTGCCCCGCAAGCGGTCGCCAACTTCGTGAGCCTTGCCCAACAGGGGTACTTCGAAGGGCTCAGCTGCCACCGACTGACGACCGCTGGCATCTATGTGCTTCAGTGCGGCGACCCTAACGGAGACGGTACCGGGGGTCCGGGCTATACCTTTGGACCCATTGAGAACGCCCCCATTGCTGACGTTTACTATGAGGGTGTGATAGCCATGGCCAGACGCGGTGGTGATGACTACTCAATGGGGTCACAATTCTTTATCGTTTACCAGGACTCGCAGATTCCCTCCGATAGCGTGGGAGGCTACACCGTATTCGGCACTGTCACAGGAGGCCTCGATGCCATCAAGGCAATCGCGGAAGCTGGGGTTACAGGTGGAGCGACTGATGGACCTCCAGTCGAAGCGGTCACACTTGAAAATGTTTCGGTAGAGTAAAGCGTCGCAGGTCGGGAGAACAATTGACAAGCAATGAATTTGGTCGCGTAGACGACAAGAACAACGTCTATGTAATCGACGCCGGAACCGAGAGGCTTGTAGGCCAGTACCCCGATGTTTCAAGCGAAGAGGCAATGGCCTTTTTCACTAAGAAGTTCGAGGACCTAGAGGCGCAGGTCAGAATCCTGGAGCAGCGTATTGCCTCGGGGATTAGCGATGTAAAGAGCTTGAGGGCCACCCACGCAACTCTCGTAAAGGACTGCACCGAGCCAAAGGCCGTTGGAAACCTCGCCTCACTGAGACAACGTCTGGCAGCGGTTGAGCCCGCAATTGCCGAGGCAGCTGAAAAGGCATCTGCTGCCCGCGAAGAAGCAATCGCCCAGGCCATGAAGGACAAGGAAGAAATCGCCGCCAGGGCAGAGGCCATCGTTTCAAATCTTGGTGGGATCAACTGGAAGAAGTCAGCGACCGAAATGACGGAGCTCTTTGAGCGCTGGCAAGCTATTCAAAAGGATGGCCCGAAGGTTCCAAAAGCTCAGACCGACCCCATTTGGAAACGATTTAGCCAGTCACGCGCCAAATTTGAGTCTGGCCGTCGTGCCTATTTCTCAACGCTCGACAGCAAGTTCAAGGAAGCGAAAAACGCCAAGGCCGAGCTAGTCAAAAAAGCCGAGGCTCTGGTGAGCAAGGGTGCAAAAGCCGCAGGCGACTACAAGGCGTTGCAAGAACAGTGGAAGACTGCAGGGAAGGCTGGCAAGGCCGAAGAGTCACTTTGGAAGAGCTTCCGAGCAGCAGGAGACGCTATTTTCTCTGCGAAGAAGGAACAGGACGCTGAGCTAGCTTCCGAGCACAAGGCAAATCTTGAGAAGAAGCTTGAGCTTCTAAAGCAGGCTGAAGGTATCAAAGTTGAGGATCTCGACAAGGCCAAGAAAACCATCAGCGAGGTTCAATCCGCCTGGTCAAGGATCGGTCACGTGCCAAAGGATCAGGTCAAGAGCGTTGAATCCAGATTGCGGGCGGTCGAGGCGAAGATTTCAGATGCTCAAAAGGAGGCTTGGCAGCGCTCTGACCCCGCCGCAAAGGCGCGAAGTAACTCGCTTGCTGCCCAGCTTGAGAGCGTCATAGCGGTCTTGGAGGCGGAGCTGAGCTCAGCCCCAGCTGCCAAGAAAAAGGAAATTCAAGCTCAGATCGACTCACGTAAGGCCCTTCTTGAGGCCGCCCAAAACGCGGTCGACTAAGCACTCTTGACACGATAAACGTCATAGACGTTATCGATTCTGCGCACCTGATTCAGAAGGTGGTCGAGGTGCGAGGGATCAGCCATCTCAAAGACAAACTTTGAAATCGCGACGCGATCCCGCCCCGTACTGACAGATGCACTGAGGATGTTTACGTGAGATTCGGTGAGGACCCGCGTCACATCGGAGAGCAAGCCTGAACGGTCGAGTGCCTCCACTTGGATCTGCACCATGAAGACCCCTCTAGCCTGATCTGCCCAGGAAACTTCAACTATGCGCTCCTTGACAAGGCTCTTGACGTTCTTGCAGTCGACTCTGTGAACTGAAACCCCTTCACCACGAGTAATAAAGCCAGTTATCTCATCACCGGGAACTGGTGTGCAGCAGCGGGCCATCTTGGTCATGACATCCGGAGAGCCCTTTACGAGAACACCCTGGTTGTCGGACCTTTGCCCCCTAAGCGACCGCGGAACCTGAACTGGTATTTCCTCAGTGTCCGGATCCGGGCTTATTCCATGAAGCAGCTTGAGGCGCTCGATCACACTTGCCGTGGAGACCTGGCCCTGTCCAATAGCGCTGAGGAGCGCCTGAACATCGGACAACTTCTGCTCCTCTGCGATTTCAGCAAGCAGCTCGCCGTTCATCATTGACTGGACCGGCAGTGAGGCGCGTCTGAGCGCCTTGGCTAGGGCTTCTTTGCCCTCTTCGCTTGCAAGCTCCCTACGCTCCTGCGTGAAGTGATGTTTGATTTTCGCTCTGGCCCTAGGGGATGCAACAAAGTTCAGCCAGTCCTTACTCGGACCCGCACTCTCTGATTTCGAGGTGAGGACCTCGATCACGTCTCCGGCCTGGAGCTTGGTTTCGAGAGGCACCAGCCGCCCGTTGACCTTCGCTCCTATGGTCTTGTGACCGACCTCGGTATGGACGGCATAGGCAAAGTCAACAGGGGTGGAGCCAGCACTTAGGCCAACCACTTTTCCCTTTGGCGTGAAGACGTAGAGCTCCTTGGCTCCAATCTCGAAACGAAGATTGTCCAAGAACTCGCCGGGGTCCGCGGTTTCTTCTTGCCAGTCGCTGAGCTGCTTGAGCCATGCGAAATCAACCTCTTTGTCGCCTCCCTTAGTGGCGGTCTGCTTGTACTTCCAGTGTGCGGCGACACCAAATTCAGCTCTTTGGTGCATCTCCTGGGTACGAATCTGAATCTCAACGCTCCTGCCCTCCGGACCCACCACGGTGGTGTGGAGAGACTGATAGAGGTTGAACTTGGGCATCGCAATGTAGTCCTTAAAGCGCCCCGGTAGCGGGGACCAACGAGCGTGAATTGCACCAAGCGCCGCGTAGCAATCCCTCACGGTCGGAACGATAACCCTTATACCAACTAGGTCATAAATGTCATCGAACTCCCGACCTCGCAGAACCATCTTTTGGTAAATGGAGTAGTACTGCTTTGGTCGGCCATCGAGCTTCCCTTTTACCTTGGCACCTCTGAGTTCGGTGTCTATCTCCTCAATGACCCTGTCTGTGTAATCAGACCTTGATGGGTTGCGCTGACCAACTAAAGAAACTATTTCTTCGTAAACCTTCGGGTATAAAACGGCGAAGCTTATGTCCTCAAGTTCAACCTTCATGGTCGAGATTCCGAGCCTGTGGGCTAGCGGAGCATAAATCTCAAGGGTTTCCTGTGCCTTCCGCTTTGCCGATTCGGGTGAGACGAAGCCCCAGGTGCGAGCGTTATGCAATCTATCGGCCAACTTGATGACCAAAACCCTGACATCGCGACTCATGGCGACGACCATCTTGCGCATTGTTTCAGCTTGGGCAGTGTCTCCAAACTTCATCTTGTCGAGTTTTGTAACACCGTCAACTAATAGAGCAATTTCTTCGCCATAGTCAGATCGAAGCTGTTCGATGGAGTAATCGGTGTCCTCAACTGTGTCGTGCAGCAACGCAGCCGCGATTGTTGCCGGACCACTACCCAGGTCGGCGAGTATCCGAGCTACCGCAAGAGGGTGGGTTATGTAGTCCTCCCCTGACTTGCGCTTCTGGCCCTCATGAGAGCGCTCTGCGGTTCGATAAGCACGCTCAACAACTTGGTAGTCAGAACGTGGATGGTTTGTCCTGACTGTGCGAACGAGCTCATTTAGCTCATTCGAGAGCAGCCCAGTTGAGCGGGTAAAAATTCTGGGCAGTCGGGAGCGCAGAGAGCTTGCGAGGCTATCGGACATCTCTCACTCCTAACTGGTAGTGAGAATTCTATTCGCGACCGGCCAAAACCCTCTCAGAAGCAGCTTTTAGCTCCTTCTCACCTGAGCGCAGGTGAGCGTAAATGGGGGCAGCAAGGAAGATGGAAGAGTAGGTACCAACAATGGTTCCAACAAACAGCGCAAGGGCGATGTCCCGCAGGGTTCCAGCACCCAGAATCAATGATCCAATAAAGAGAATTGAACCAACGGGCAGTACAGCAACGACAGAGGTGTTTATTGATCTAACCAGGGTCTGATTCACAGCCAGGTTGACCATCTCGCCGAATGTCCTGGTGTCAGATAGCTCGATCTCAAGCGTGTTCTCGCGAACCTTGTCAAAGACAACAACTGTGTCGTAGAGGGAGTAAGCCAGAATCGTGAGGAACCCAATCACAGCCGCAGGAGTTACCTCAAAACCAACTCCGGCATAAACCCCAGCAGTCAGCACTAAATCGTGGGCAAGAGCAAGCAATGCCGCCACGGACATCTTCCAGGAGCGGAAGTAAAACGCCATCAATAGGGAGACCAAGAGCAAGAAGACACCTAGACCAATCAAGGCCTGTCTTGTGACGTCGGCTCCCCAGTTGGGTCCTACAAAGCTAGAGGCAACCTCAGCCGGATCAACGCCAAAGGCCGCGGCGAGTGCTAGTCGAACCTCTTCTGACTCAACATCCTGAAGCTGCTCAGTCTGAATCCTCAGATCGCTGAAGCCCACTGCCGCAACATTTACCTGGACGCCAGGTACAACCTCGTTAACCGTCTCAACAGCCAAGGACTGTGGCAACTCCTGGGAGTTATTGACACGGAATTCACTGCCACCGCGGAATTCGATGCCGAAGTTGAACCCTCCGCGGAGTATCGGTAGCGACACGGCAAGAATTACCGCAACGGCAGCAATCGCGTACCAAAGATTCTTCTTACCAACGAAGTCGAAGGACCGCTCACCAGAGTAGAGCTGGTTACCGAGTTTTCTGAATTTACTCATCGCCGTCCTCCAGTGCTTGGCGGGCTTTTCGCTCCGCGATTGTCTGTCTCTTCTGCGCCTCTTTTGAAGCCTTCTTCACTTTTCCAGATGAGACTTCGGCAGCCACCCGGAACTCTCCACGGCCTCGATAGGAGGCCTTAGCGGCACTGAGGTCAAACCCTGAGAAACGGTGTCCAGATGCAAAGAACTTGTTCCTTGCCAACAGCTGCACAACAGGGTGCGTGAAGAGCGTCACAATCAACAGGTCAATTAAGGTAGTCAGACCCAAAGTGAAGGCGAAGCCTCGTACCGAGGAGGAAGTGAGCAGGTACAACACGACGGCTGCTGTAAAGCTGACAGCGTCAGAGACCAGGATGGTTCGGAAGGCGCGCTTCCAGCCGGCCTCCACGGCGATTTCAAGGCTTCTGCCATCACGCAACTCGTCCCTAATTCGCTCGAAGTAGACGATGAAGGAGTCAGCCGTTATACCAATGGCAACGATCAAACCCGCAACACCAGCGAGCGAAAGCCTGTAGCCCTGTCTCCAAGACAGGAAGGCAATGAACAGGTAGACCAGCAAGGCTGCAATTATGAGTGAGCCGAGCACCACGCTTGCAAGGCCTCGATACTGGAACGCCATGTAGATCATGACGAAGATCAATCCAATCAGGCCAGCAATCAAACCAGAGCGAAGCGACTCATCTCCTAAAGTCGCCGAAATGTTCTCCTGCGACTGCACCTCAAAGCCAATTGGCAGAGCTCCATACTTCAGCTGATCGGCAAGTACTGTCGCACTCTCCTGGGTGAAGTTTCCGGTGATCTGCGCCTGGCCATTTGTGATAACCGCGTTCGTTGAAGGCGCGGTGATTACAAGACCGTCCAAGGTGATTGCAAACTGGTTCTGCGGACTGGGAAGACCAAAGAGTCTGGAGGTCACAAAACCAAATGAGTTCGTGCCCTCAGCATCAAATTCAAGGTTTACGGCCCAGGTGTTTGTCGAGGCACCGGTTTGGGTGGTGATGGTTCCCGCGAAGGCGTCGGAGATGTTCTCACCACGCACCTCAACTGGACCAAGAATGTATTTGAACCTGAGGAAATCATCACAGGTAACCAAAGGCTTTGCCGGATCGTCAACCTGTCCCGGAGTTCTGAACTGGGTCGAGCAGTCGAAGCTCTCAAATTCGGCTAGCACGCGCTCAGTCACCCAAGCAGCATCAGATGCGTTCACCGGCTGAGTGGCCGGCACATCGTTTAGGGACTCGAGATCTACCGGCTCCGCATCCTCGCCGAGTGGAATTGAGTCGGCATAGGTTATGACTGGCCTGAACTCCAGAAGGGCACTTGCCTTGATCAACTGAAGAGTGTTTGCGTCGGGAGTTCCCGGAATCGCAACGACGATGTTCTCATTGCCCTGAATCGTTACCTGAGCCTCGCCCACACCTGATCCGTCGATCCTCTGGCGAATAATGGAGACGGCCTGGTTCAGCTGCTCAAGAGATGCCTGCTGGCCATCCGCAATGGAGGGCGTCAAAATTAGTTGGGTACCGCCCTGTAGGTCAAGTGCGAGCTCAGGCGCCCAGCTAGCTCCCGGCTGAGCGGTAACTGTGCCCCAGGTGATAAGTGCGACAAAGAACGCAGCTATACCTGTGATCCAGGAAATTCTGCTTCTGGCCGACCTTGCGGTCGTATTTTCAGCCAACGGTTACTTCTCCTCAGCGGGCAGTACTTTTCCAACCGCTCCTCGAAGCACTCGCAGCTTCGTGCCTTTGCCGGACTCTATCTCCAGCTCGTCTTCTGAAACAGCTAGGACCTTGCCCTTGATTCCGGCATGCAAAATAACCTGCACTCCTACCTCAAGGGTGTTCTGCATAGCCTCGACGTCCTTCTTACGGCGACGATTTTGCATGACCAAAAAAATGATCATCAGTGCCAAAACGGCCAATAGTAGAGCGTCCAAAAACTTTCCTTACCGAACAGGTCCCCCGAAATTATAGGCGTTAATGGCCTTCAATGGGGCTAAGGCTGGATGTGAGCGATCCCATCCGGCGTTATTTCTCTTCCCCTTGGAGTTCTTTGTATAAACCCGACACGTATTAGGTACGGTTCCAAGACGGCCTCTATCGTGTCGGGCTCTTCTCCAAGCGCTACCGCGAGCGTTGAAAGCCCCACTGGTTTTGAGTTGAACTTGGTGGCGAGCAGCCCAAGCAGCTGGTTGTCGACCCTGTCCAGACCCGCCTCGTCCACCCCAAAAAGTTCCATTGCCTGAATGACAACGTCCTTGCTGATCACACCATGCTCCCCCACCGATGCAAAATCTCTGGTCCGTCTGAGTAACCGGTTAGCGATTCTGGGAGTGCCTCTTGATCGCTTTGCCAACTCGCTGAGGGCATCGCCTTCAATCTCAACCCCCAACTTCTCAGAACTTGCGCGTATAACCTGCTCCAAATCCGCTGGTTCGTAGTACTCAAGGAATGCCGTGAAGCCGAATCGGTCTCTGAGGGGATTCGGTAGCATCCCGCTTCTCGTTGTGGCTCCAACGAGCGTAAAGGGAGCGATGTCGAGAGAGATAGATGAGGCGCCCGGACCCTTTCCCACCATCACGTCGACGCGGAAATCCTCCATCGCTAGATAGAGCATCTCCTCCGCACTTCGCGAGAGTCTGTGGATCTCGTCAATGAATAGAACATCGGATGGTTCGAGTGCCGAAAGGATGGAGGCGAGATCCCCCGCTGACTGAATTGCGGGGCCGCTCGATAGCTTCAGAGTTCGCTCTGACTCCGCTGCAACTATCATCGCGAGTGTTGTCTTACCCAGTCCGGGGGGTCCAGCAAGCAAGATGTGATCGGCGCTCCGGTTGTCTTTCTTCGCGGCAGCAATAACCAAGCTGAGCTGGTCTACGACTCTTTGCTGGCCAACGAATTCGCTTAGGTCTTTGGGCCTGAGGGCTGCCTCGAGCTCGAGGTCCTCACGCTCCGTCTCGCTCATTTGAGCTTGCCTTTGCCTAGTTGGGCAAGGGCTGCTCTAAGGGCCTCCGACTCGCTCAGAGAGCCATCGATCTCCGACAGCACGCGTCGCGCTTGTGACTCCTCAGTACCAAGCTGGATAAGGGCTTGAAGAACCCTTTCCGTCGCTGGCGTTGCGGCGCTCAGCCCGACCTTGCCGCCCAGCGAAATCAGGATTAGCTTTGCGGTTTTTGGACCAATCCCCGGGATAGCTCTGAAGGCCGCCTCGTCCTGGCTGTTGACAGCATTTGCGATCCCCGTAGCGTCCATTCCGGCAAGAGTTGTCATTGCTAGCTTTGGGCCTATTCCGCTCACTGAGCAGAGCAGGTCAAACTGCTCTCGCTCCTGAGAGGACTGAAAGCCAAAAAGACTCAGCTCATCTTCGCGAACGATTAGCCTGGTGGCGACGGAGACCTTCTCGCCTGTTTTCAGTTTCAGTATGTGGCGAGGTGTGAGGTGAACATGTAGTCCTACTCCACCCACCTCAATCACACAGGAATCGAGCCCTAGGGAGGCGACCGTGCCACTGAGAGTCGATATCACAGCCCTAACCTAATTGCCCGTTAGCTGCTTTCGATGCTGCGACCCACTTGCGCTGCGCCTCAGTTGTGGCCTTGGTCGAACGTTTTTGAGCACAGACGGCCACTGCAAGAGCATCTGCCACATCGGCCGGTTTAGGTATTTCGTCAAGGTGAAGGATTGCCTTTACCATGAGGCCGACCTGGTCCTTTGTCGCTCGGCCGTTTCCAGTGACAGCAGCCTTAACCTCACTGGGGGTAAAGAATTCAACTGGAATGCCGCGGCTGTAGGCGGTGGCCATGAGAGCGCCTGAAATCTGTGCGACGCCCATGACTGAACGAAGGTTAGCCTGCGCAAACACCCGCTCTAAAGCAACTAGTTCGGGCTTGTGCTTATCAATGAGCTCTTGCAGCCTGAGGGAAATTTCTCCGACCCTAGCCGCCGGGTCACTCTTCGAGTCAGTCTGAAAGACTCCGAAATCAACCGCCCTTTTGCCGTCTACCACGCCAAAACCGCAACGGGTGAGCCCGGGGTCCACACCTAAAATCTTGGCCATTAGTCGGCGAGCTGCGAGAGCACCTCGTTGGAGACATCCATGTTGGTGTAGACCTCTTGAACATCGTCGAGGTCCTCTAGCGCTTCAACTAGACGAACAATCTTTCCTGCAATCTCCGCGTCTGCGTCGACCTTTAGCGACGAGACAAACTCCACGTCAGCGGACTCGTAGTCAATCCCAGCATCCTGGAGAGCCTGACGGACCGCAACCATGGAGCTGGCCTCGCAAGTGAGAACGGCGCTATCGGGTCCAGATTCGATGTCCTCAACGTTGTGCTCGATCGTTGCCTCGAGGACCGCGTCCTCAGAGACGTCACCTGGCAGGACTATCACTCCCTTACGGGAAAATTGGTAGCTAACCGAGCCTGGATCCGCCAGATTGCCGCCACCCTTTGTAAAGGCTAGACGGACTTCAGCAGCAGCTCGATTCTTGTTGTCAGTCAGACATTCAATGAGGATCGCCACTCCCCCGGGACCATAGCCCTCGTAAAGGATGTTCTGGTAGTCAATGCCATCGCCTAAGTCTCCGGACCCGCGCTTGACAGCCCTGTCTATGTTGTCGCCAGGAACTGAACTCTTCTTCGCCTTGTAGATGGCGTCGTAGAGAGTGGGATTGCCCTCGGGGTCCGCTCCACCTGTGCGGGCGGCAACTTCAATGTTCCTAATCAGCTTCGCCCAGAGCTTGGCGCGCTTTGCGTCGTTCGCAGCCTTCTTATGCTTTGTGGTCGCCCACTTGGAATGTCCTGACATGGTTACCTAAGTTACAGCCTCAAGAGCTCTCAACCGCGCTAAGAAACTGCCTGTGGAGTTCTTTTGCTCCCGTGAGTTCGGGGTGAAAAGTAGCACCAAATAGATTTTCGTGCCTTATCGCCACCGGCTCATCACCCAACCTGGCAAGAATCTCACAGCCCTGGACGTCTACTATCCGCGGGGCCCGGATGAATGCCACAGTCTCCGAGACATCAGTGAAATCAACCTGAGCTTCAAAGCTGTGGGTCTGGCCTCCATAGGCGTTCCGCTCCACAGTTATCGGAAGGCCTCCGATCAACTGCTGGTCAGGGAGCCTCCCTCCAACCTCTTCGCTAAGCAGAATAAGACCGGCGCAAGTTCCTAGAACTGGCTTGGAGGAGGCGAATTCCTTGACCGGGTCCATCAGAGCGAAGTTGACTAGCAGCTTGGAGATGGTGGTGCTTTCGCCGCCTGGGATCACCAGAGCATCGCAAGAAGCCAACTGCTCAGTAGTTCGAACCTCTACCGCGCTGCTTCCGAGGTCGGCAAGTAGGCGTATGTGCTCTCGAACGTCACCCTGGAGAGCCAGGACTCCGATTGGCAATTACCAGCCACGCTCCGCGAGACGGTGTGGAGCTGGCAGGTCAGCAACGTTGATGCCGACCATAGCCTCGCCGAGACCACGCGACGCATCCGCAACCTGCTTGGCGTCGGAGTAGAAGGTAGTGGCCTTTACGATTGCTTTTGCGCGCTCGGCAGGGTTACCAGACTTGAAAATACCGCTACCAACAAAGACGCCATCGGCGCCTAGCTGCATCATCAGGGCAGCATCTGCGGGGGTGGCAATGCCACCCGCGACAAACAAAACAACAGGCAGCTTGCCGGTCTCTGCCACCTCTTTGACGAGCTGGTAGGGAGCCTGCAACTCTTTCGCCGCGACGAAGAGCTCGTCTGCACTTTTGGCTGATAGGGAAGCGATCTCACCGCGAATTGTCCGAATGTGCTTCATCGCCTCCGAGACATCTCCAGTTCCGGCCTCTCCCTTCGAACGGATCATGGCTGCCCCCTCAGTGATGCGGCGCAACGCCTCACCAAGATTCGTGGCACCACAAACGAAGGGGACGTTGAACTGCCACTTATCGATGTGATTCACGTAGTCGGCAGGTGATAACACCTCTGACTCGTCGATGTAGTCGACCTCCAGGGCCTCAAGAATTTGAGCCTCTACGAAATGTCCAATTCTCGCCTTAGCCATCACGGGAATTGAGACGGTGTCGATGATTTGATCGATTAGGTCTGGGTCACTCATGCGAGCCACACCACCTTCGGCGCGAATGTCCGCAGGAACACGCTCTAGTGCCATGACGGCTACCGCGCCGGCATCCTCAGCGATTTTGGCTTGCTCAGGGGTAACGACGTCCATGATGACGCCGCCCTTCAGCATTTCAGCCAAACCGCGCTTAACTAGATCAGTACCTTCATTTTTGTTCTGGGACATGTGACAATCCTAAGCTTCGTTGACCCAGTTGTTGGCAATTGTTTCTCTTACCTCACCGAGCAGTCTGGGCATTGCTTTCGTTTGGGCGATGATTGGGAAGAAATTGGAGTCATTTCGCCAGCGAGGGACTATGTGCTGGTGAAGATGTGAGGCTATGCCCGCTCCGGCTACCTCTCCCTGATTCATCCCGATGTTAAACCCATGGGTGCCACTTACATTCCTGAGCGTCTGCATCGCCTGCTGGGTGAGCAGCGCCATCTCAGCGACCTCATCCTCTGTGGCGAGGTCGTAGGTGTCAACATGGCGATACGGGCATACGAGCATGTGCCCAGGGTTGTAGGGAAAGAGATTCAATAGCACAAAACAGGTCTCGCCCTTTTTGACTACCAGACCATCTTCCGGATCTTTGTCTGGAGCTGCGCAGAAGGGGCAATCCTCATCTGCTGGCTGCTGAAGATCCTGAAGATAGACGAGGCGGTGCGGTGTCCAAAGTCTTTCGAAGCCATCCTTCATGGCTCCAAAATTGTCGAGTGGATCGGTCATTAGACCTGCCTCCGCTCGCTTATGGCATCGAGAATTATCTTCTTGGCTTCCACTAGACCAACATCGTTGACCTGCTCCCCCGAGCGGTAACGGAAGCTCACCGTCATTGCGCCCGCATCACGCTCCCCTGCAAGCAGCAGGAACGGCACGCGGTCGAGAGTGTGGTCCCGAATCTTTTTCTGCATCCTTGAGTCGCTTCGGTCCACAAAACCCCTAACACCCGAAGCTCTGAGTTCGGCCATGAGCTCTTCGAGGTATTCGGCAAACTCATCCGCGACTGGAATTCCAACGACCTGAACCGGAGCTAGCCAAGGAGGGAAATGTCCTGCGTAGTGCTCGGTCAGCACGCCAAAGAACCGCTCTATCGAGCCAAATAGGGCCCGGTGAATCATTATCGGGCGATGCCGGTCTCCGTCGCTGGCAACGTACTCGAGGTCAAAGCGATCGGGCAGATTGAAGTCAAGCTGAATGGTAGACATCTGCCAGGTGCGGCCAATGGCGTCCCTAGCCTGCACGGATATCTTTGGACCGTAAAACGCAGCGCCGCCCGGATCTGGCACCAACTCGAGCCCACTCGCCTTGGCTACCTTCTCAAGGGTTCCAGTAGCACTCGTCCAAATCGAATCGTCCCCAACAAACTTTGGGTTTCCCTCTTCCTTAGTGGATAGCTCAAGGTAGAAATCATCTAGCCCGTAATCCCTCAATAGGTCGAGCACAAAATTTAGGACGCTCGTCAATTCAGACTCGAGCTGCTCGGGAGTAACAAACAGGTGAGCATCGTCCTGCGTCATGCCGCGCACCCGCGTCAGACCATGGAGCACTCCGGACTTTTCATACCTGTAGACCGAACCAAACTCGAACATCCTGAGCGGCAGCTCGCGGTAGCTTCTGGATCTAGATTTGAAAATCAAGATGTGAAATGGGCAGTTCATTGGTTTGAGGTAGTAGTCCTGCCCCTGCCTCTTCACCTTGCCGTCTGCGTCCAGTTCAGCATCCAGCTTTAGCGCTGGGAACATGCCCTCCGAGTACCACTGAAGATGCCCGCTGGTCTCGAAGAGATTCGACTTGGTGATGTGGGGCGAGTAGACAAACTCATAGCCTGCTTCTTCGTGGCGCCTTCGGCTGTAGTCCTCCATGACACGTCTGATCACACCGCCTTTGGGGTGAAATACGGCTAGCCCGGAACCGATTTCGTCGGGGAAGCTAAAGAGGTCCAGGTCTGCACCGAGCTTGCGGTGGTCGCGACGCTGAGCCTCCTGCAGTCGTTCGAGGTAGGCCTCCTTGGCCTCTACGGTGGGCCACGCGGTGCCGTAAATTCGCTGAAGCTGCTTGTTGTTTTCGTTTCCCCGCCAGTAGGCAGCGGCGACCCTGGTAAGCGCAAAACCCTTACCGATCATTCTGCTGTTTGGAACGTGTGGCCCGCGGCACAAGTCAAACCAAGCGGTTGAGCCATCCGGATTTATGTTTTCGTAGATTGAGAGTCCGCCTGCGCCGACCTCTACCGATCCCTCGCCTACGTCTGCGCTCTTCAGGCCGATGAGCTCAAGTTTGTAGGGCTCATGCGCAAGTCTTTTTTTAGCCTCAGTGTCACTTACCTCGACCCGAACAAACTTCTGGCTCTTTCCAACAAGCTCTTTCATGCGCTTTTCTAAGCGCTTGAGGTCCTCAGGGTTGAAGGGCTCGGGCACATCAAAGTCGTAGTAGAAGCCATCCTGGATGGGAGGCCCGATGCCTAGCTTCGCCTCGTCGAACAGCTCTTGCACCGCTTGCGCAAGCAGATGGGCAGTTGAGTGGCGCAAGATAGATAGCCCGGCGTCGCTGTCGATTGAGATACCCTCAACGGAATCACCCTGCCTAACCGCATAAGCAAGGTCTTTTTGCTCCCCATTTACTAGAAGGGCTATCACGGATCGATCTTCGAAGAGATCGAATCCGGTGGCACCCTCACTTACCTGGTGAGTCTTCCCCGCGAGTTCTATTTCCAACTGCGCTCCTAACCCGCCCAGTCTAGCCATCAAGTAAGGCTTGCCTTGCTAGAGAAATGTCATGAACTAGGCAATAGTTTGCCCATGAGCGATGCAAATAACAGAGCCCTTGAAAAGAAGCTGAATTGGCTACGAGCCGCCGTCCTTGGGGCGAACGACGGAATTGTGTCGGTTGCCGGAATGGTTATGGGCGTTGCGGGAGCTGGCGCTGACAGGCCTACAGTCCTTCTGGCAGGCATTGCGGCATTGGTTGCAGGCTCGATCTCCATGGGTGGCGGTGAATACGTCTCGGTTAGCGCGCAGCGAGACACTGAGATCTCTTACGGAAGAACAGCTGAGGAAGTAAATGCGCACCCTTGGGGTGCCGCTTGGAGTTCATTCGTGGCATTTGCAGCGGGAGCTCTATTGCCTCTAATCGCTATCACCGGCCCATGGGATGCCTATCGAGAAATCGCCACGGTGGCAGCGGTCGTCGTCGCTTTATCTCTAACTGGTTGGTGGGCAGCCTGGGCAGGAAAGTCTTCCCCTGCTAAATCAATAATTAGAAACGTCATCATAAGCCTGTTAACCATGGGAATCTCTTACGCAATCGGCACTTTGCTCGGCGTGACGGTCCTCTAACCAGCTACCCTTATTTCATGCCCGAGCTACAGAGATATGACGTCGCTCTTGTTGGTGGCGGAATTATGTCCGCGACCCTGGGCGTTCTCCTGAAGCTTGCCAATCCCAAGCAGAAGCTGGTTATGTATGAGCGCCTGGAAGAGGTAGCGGCAGAATCGTCTGATGCGTGGAACAATGCCGGCACCGGCCACGCAGCTCTCTGTGAACTCAATTACATGCCCGACAGCAAAGACGGCAGTCTGCCAGATCCCGCCAAAGCAATCTCGATTAATGAGCAGTTTCAGGTTTCCAGGCAATTTTGGGCCTACTGCGTGGAACTCGGCATCCTCGACGCTCCTGAAACTTTTATCCGCACAGTCCCCCACATGACATTTGTCAGAGGTGCGAAGGATGTTGACTACCTTCGCCGGCGCTTCGAGGTCTTGAAAGAGCAGCCACTTTTTGCAGGGATGAAGTTCTCCGACGACCCTGAGCAAATTGCCAAGTGGATTCCCTTGATGATGGCCGGTCGGTCAAATGAGCAGGTCGCAGCAACCTGGATCGAGCAGGGTACCGACGTTGACTACGGAGCCATCACCAGACAGATGATCAAATGGCTAACCAAGAATGGCATGGAGCTTCATACATCCACTGAGGTCAAAAACCTGTACCAGTACCGAGATGGCTCCTGGCAGATATGGCTTGGATCAACAGGGAACGACTTCGTAGCTGCAGACAAGGTATTCGTTGGGTCAGGGGGGTACTCGCTCAAGCTGTTGCAGAAATCAGGTATTCCAGAGATCCAGGGTTACGGAACCTTCCCTGTTTCGGGCCATTTCCTGAAAACCGACAACCCCGAGATTGTGAAGCAGCACAGCGTGAAGGTCTATTCTCAGGCGGCAGTCGGCGCTCCACCAATGAGCGTTCCCCACCTGGACAAGAGAATCGTTGATGGCCAAGCCTCGTTGCTCTTTGGACCATTCGCAGGGATAAACCCAAAGTTCCTCAAGAGGGGTTCCATTATGGACCTGCCGCTCTCCATAAGACCCAAGAACCTGCTCCCCTACATTTCAGTAGCGCTGAAGAACTTTGACCTCCTGGTCTACCTAATTAGAGAGGTCACAAAGTCCAAGAAGGCCAAATTCGAAATGCTCAGGGAATTCGTACCGAGCGCAAAAGAATCAGATTGGACTTATTACGAAGCAGGACAGCGTGCCCAGATCATCAAGCCAGAGGGCAAGCTAGGAAGTCTTCAGTTTGGCACTGAGGTCATCTCATCAGCCGATGGAAGCATCGCAGGTCTGCTCGGTGCCAGTCCAGGCGCTTCGGTTTCAGTT
>CAYGJH010000002.1:0-16039 GCA_964350385.1 uncultured Aquiluna sp.
AGAATCTCAATGTCTTGATCCGCTTCACGCCAGCAAACGACTCCAGCTGCGTAAACAGTCACTAACGAACCCTCTTTTTATTGAGCGTGAGCTGCATAAGCTCATCCTGCATGTCTGGCAGGAGGTTTCCCTCACTATCAGTTGACCTGCGGTGCCATTCTCCCTCTGGGCTTAGCACCCAAGTTGCAACCTGACCACTCATACCTAGATCCATGATGTCCTTGAGGTCCTTGATATGGTCGGTCTGAACCAGTTTGACAAGGGTCTCTACTCGCCTGTCGAGGTTGCGGTGCATCATGTCGGCAGAGCCAATAAAGACATCCGGGTCTCCATCGTTTTCGAAGTAGAAGATTCTTGAGTGCTCGAGGTACCGCCCCAGCACCGAGTGGACGCGAATGCTCTCACTGAGGCCCGGAGCCCCTGGCTTTAGAGCACACATGCCCCTCACCAGGATGTCGATAGGGACACCTGACTTTGCTGCGAGGTAGAGCTCATCAATGATTTGCTCGTCAACCAGTGAGTTGAGCTTGAGGGCGATGCGAGCCGGCTTTCCCTCGCTGAAGAGCTGGGCCTCGCGCCTGATGCGCATGGTAAGGCCCTCCCTCACTCCCACCGGAGAGGTTAAGAGGGACTTATAGGTCGGTTCGCTGGCGTAACCCGAGAGCAGGTTGAATAGCTGCGATAAGTCCTCGCCGACCTGAGGCCGGGAGGTGAGGAGACCGAGATCCTCGTAATATCTCGCGGTCTTGGGGTTGTAGTTCCCGGTACCAACGTGGCAGTAGCGGCGCAGTTGATCACCCTCTTGGCGAATCACAAGTGAAAGCTTGCAGTGGGTCTTGAGGCCTACCAGACCGTAAACCACATGCACACCGGCACTCTCTAGCTTTCTCGCCCAGCCGATGTTGTTTTGCTCGTCAAACCGCGCCTTAATCTCAACCAGCGCCAAAACCTGCTTTCCGGCAGCAGCCGCGTCTATCAACGCATCAACAATTGGGGAGTCTCCGGAGGTGCGGTAGAGGGTTTGTTTGATCGCCAGAACCTGGGGGTCTTCAGCGGCCTGCTCCAGAAAAGCCTGCACGCTCGTTGCAAAAGACTCATAGGGGTGGTGGACCAAGACCTCGCGCTCGCGAAGCGCGGCAAAGATGTCGGCCGCCTCATCCTCATCTGCTTCGAGATAGCGGTTGGTGGTTATTTGGTGCTTTTCAAAGTGAAGCTCAGGTATCGGCAAGAATGCGAACGCACTCAGACTCTTGAGATCGAGCGGCTCAGGGAGCGGAAAGACATCCTGTTCGTTCATGTCGAGCTCGCGCTGCAATAGCGAGAGCACCTGAGGGTCAATGTCTTCGGCAACCTCTAGCCTCACCGGAGGACCAAATCGACGACGAAGAAGCTCTTTCTCTAGCTGGACAAGAAGATTCTCACCCTCGTCCTCATCAACCTCGAGATCTTCATTTCTAGTGACGCGGAAAGTGTGGTGCTTGAGCACCTCCATACCCGGGAACAGCTCGCCAATGAATTCACCCATGACATCTTCAAGTGGCACGTATCTCGAGGCAGAGCCGGGAACAATGACAAATCTTGGAAGCAGGGGTGGAACCTTTACCCTCGCAAAGTGCTCCGCCTGCGTCTTGGGGTTTCTAAGGACCACGGCAAGGTTTAGCGAGAGCCCTGAGATGTAGGGAAACGGGTGCGCTGGGTCCACCGCTAGCGGAGTCAGGACCGGAAATACCTGAGAGGAAAAGTAGGCGTGAAGCTCCTCCCGCTCCTCTGCGGTGAGAGTGCTCCAGTGGACGACCTGAATATCGTGCTCGGCGAGCTGCTTGGAAATCTTGCCGGCGAACAGCTCGGCGTGACGAGACTGGAGTTCGCGGGTGCGATCGGCAATCTGCTGCAAGACCTCTTGAGGGCTCAGACCTGAGGGTGATGGAACGGCAATGCCCGTTGCAATTCTTCGCTTTAGCGACGCGACTCGAACCATAAAAAACTCATCGAGATTTGACGCAAAGATCGAAAGGTAATTGACGCGCTCTAAAAGCGGGAGGTTTTCATCCTCCGCCAGCTCTAAAACTCGTTGGTTGAAATCTAGCCAGCTGAGCTCACGCTCCAGGAATCGATCCGCGGGTAGTTCATGCTCGCTCGGCGGTATGAAAATCGCGGTGGTCTCTTCTGACATAGGGGATATCTTTGCACTTATTGGTAAACGAGCAAGAAACGTTTAACTTATTGAACTGCCGCTGGGGTCAAGGCGGTAACCGACGTTGCGGACCGTGCCGATGAGACCCTCGTGCTCGCCAAGTTTGGCCCGGAGGCGTCGGATGTGGACATCGACGGTCCTGGTGCCTCCGAAATAGTCGTATCCCCAAACCTCGCTCAGCAGTTGCTCCCTCGAGAAAACCTGCGAGGGGTTGTCGTTGAGGTATCTCAGGAGTTCGAACTCCTTGAAAGTCAGATCAAGGGCCCTGCCGTTGATCTTGGCGGTGTAGGTTCCAAGATCAATCACCAGTCCACTTGTGTTATCAACGGCCTGCGGCTTTGGCTTACTGTCCAGCAACATCCGGATTCTTGCATCGACCTCCGCGAGAGAAGCACCGTCAAGAATGAAATCTGCAGCTTGCCACTCAGCGCTGACCGCAGGCAGTCCAGACTCGGTAACAACCATGAGCATTGGCTTTTGCCAGCCAGCTGCGCCAATGATGCGGGTCACTGCTCTGGCCGCGACGAGGTTGTTTCTGCAGTCTAGAACGGCAATGTCGTGCCGCGGAGCGGTCGCGAGCGACTGCGGCTCAAAGTCGGCTAGGTGGATGGTGTGGCCGAGGACTTCCAGGGGTGGCAGCGGATTCTCGGGCGTGGGGGAGATGCAGAGAATGTTTGCCATAAAGATGCCTCCCGCCTTAGCAAATGATACCCAGCTTTGCCTGCCTGTTGGCTAGAGTGCTTGGTGTGAGCAGGCAGTGGTTTCAGATAGTTGCAATCTGGGTATTGGTCCTTGCTGGGGCGGCTGCTTCGATGGTCTTACTCTCGGGAGATGCCCGCTACACGGCCTTTGGCGCAATTGCGGCGGCCTCTATTGCCCTAGTCAGCCTCGAGCACCTAATCTCCTCCAAGAGCAAGGACACCGTGAGGCAGCAGGTCTATGTTTCGGCCGGCACCCTCATGATTCTTGGGCTTTTCACCATCGCCACTTTGGCCAGTTAGAATTGGCACATGCTTCTCGCCATTGAACTTGTTTTCACCGGACTATTAATCCTCGCCGCAATAGCGATTGCAGGCATTTCGGCCTTGGTCCTTTACAAGCTTTTCAAGGGGCAGCGCTAGTTTGTTCGTCCTTCCGGATGACCTCCCAATAGAGCTAACTCCATTTGCCTTCCTAATCGGCACTTGGAAGGGCTCAGGAATTGTCTCCTACCCTGTAGGTGAGACCGAGCCCACCGAAATTGAGTTTTTCCAGGAGCTCTCCTTTATCCCGCTTCCCACGGGCAAGCTTGAGTACTCAGCAGTCGTGAGGGATGCAACGGGCAAGGAAATTTCCTCTGAGCGGGGCTACTGGATGATCTCCAGACCATTGAACGAATCCGATGCCGGCCCAGGACTGTTGCCAGCAACCGGCGAGAGTGCCATAACTGTTCGCGAGGATCTCGAGCTCTGGAGGAATAAGGCAGGCGGCTTTGACATCGAGGCGCTCATCATTCACCCTGGGGGAGTCGCCGAACTCTACTTTGGACAAATAAAGGGCGCGCGGGTGGACATCGCAACCGACGCTGTTCTGCGCTCACCCAATGCCAAAGAGTATTCATCCGCGCATCGCATGCTAGGTCTTGTTGACGGCGCTCTGCTCTGGGCCTGGGACATGGCCGCTCTCGGGAGTCCGCTAAAGTCGCACGCCTCCGCGCGTCTGGAGCGAAATGACGCTTGAGCACTTTGGCAATCCGCTCCTAGAGCAGCGCAAACTCTATGAGGGTAAGGCCTATGTCGAGCGAAGCGATGAGGTGGTGCTCTCGATAGCTGGCGAGGATCGAGCCAGCTGGCTGCATGCTCTGGTGTCGCAAGACATTTTGAACCTCAAGCCCGGTCAGAGCACCGAGGCTCTCCTGCTCACGCCACAGGGTCACATCGAGCACCAACTAAAGATCATCTCCCACGCAGAAGAGCTTCTCGTGATTACCGACAGCAGCAGATCGGAAGCTCTAATCGAGTGGCTAACCAAGATGCGCTTTCGGGCCAAGGTAATGGTCACCAAAACCGAACTGAGGGTATTTGGGGTCTTTGCTGAATTGCCAGGTGCGAATTGGGTCGATGGCTTCTCGCAAGTTCCAAAGAGTTCTGTTAGCTATGCCACTGAGCGAGCGCAGTTTTCCTACCGCGAGCTAGTTGCCGATACCCCACCAGAGTTAGAGCGAGCTGGCCTGATGGCTTATCAGGCACTGAGGATTGCGGCCGGCAGGCCTGAGATTTCCGACATAGACGAGCGATCACTGCCGCACGAGTTCGACTGGCTTTCCTCAGCAGTGCACCTAACGAAGGGCTGCTACAGAGGCCAGGAGAGCGTCGCAAAAGTACACAACCTTGGACACCCTCCCAGGCGCCTTGCGATTTTGCACTTAGAGCAGGGCGATGCGCTGTGTGCAAAAGGAGACGAGGTCTTCTATCAAGACAAGAAGGTTGGCAACGTTCTCGCCGGTGCTCTTCATTTCGAGCAGGGCTCGATTGCTCTGGTGTTAGTGAATCGAAATACCCCCTATCTCGATCTGGCAGTTCACTCGGGAGAGAGCGTGAACCCTGCATCTCAGCAAGTGTTAGTGCCAGCAGATGCCGGAAAGGCGGCAAACCTTCCTAGGCCATCGGCCTTCAAACTCTCGGGCAAGTAAGCTCTCAGGCATGTTCAATCTCGTACTTCTTCGCCACGGCAACTCCCTTTGGAACCAAAAGAACCTCTTCACCGGTTGGGTCGATGTGGACCTAAGCGATCAGGGCAGGGAAGAAGCCAGGAAAGCCGGAGAGCTTCTCGGATCATCCGGGCTGATGCCTGATGTGCTTTTTACCTCGGTACTCAAAAGAGCCATCAATACCGCTCACATCGCGCTTGATCAAATCGACCGCAATTGGATTCCGACGAAGCGGTCCTGGCGACTAAACGAGCGTCACTACGGGGCTCTGCAGGGTCTTGACAAGGCGGAGACTTTAGAGAAGTTTGGGCCGGAGCAGTTCCAGATTTGGAGACGAAGTTTCGATACTCCGCCGCCTGAGATAGCCGATGACGCCGAGTATTCGCAGGCTCACGATGAGCGCTATGCGGGGCTGGGCAGTGCGCTACCAAAAACCGAGTGCCTGAAGGACGTGCTGGTCCGCATGCTGCCCTATTGGCAAAGCGAGATCGCAGAAGAGCTAAGAGCTGAAAAAACAGTTTTGGTCACGGCCCACGGTAATTCGCTCAGGGCCCTTGTGAAGCACCTTGATGACATCGGAGACGATGAGATTGCCGAGCTCAACATACCTACCGGCATCCCGCTTCACTACAAACTAGATGCAAACCTCAAGCCGCTAGTCAAGGGCGGAGAGTATTTAGATCCCGATGCCGCGGCTGCAGGAGCTGCCGCTGTAGCAAGTCAAGGCAAGAAGTAGTTTTTACCACTCACCGGTCTGCAGGAAGCTGACCTTCGCGCTGATGTCCACCACGTGGTCAGCGAAGCGCTCGAAGTAGCGCGAGGCCAGTGTCACATCGACAGTAAACATCGCGTTCTCTGGCCAGTCGGGGGCGAGCACCGTGTCGAATACCCTGCGGTGAAGAAGATCCACTGCCTCGTCCTGAGCTTGAATCTCGCGGGCTAGATCCAGATCGGTGTTCTTGAGAAGCTCGACCGCCTTGTCTGCAAGTTCTACGTCCAGCTTGCTCATTTCCTCAAAAGTTCCGCGCAGAGCATCTGGGATGGCGGTTCCGGGGTAGCGGTAGCGGGCAATAGCGGCGATATGTGAGGCGAGGGACCCCATGCGCTCAAGGCTGGCACTCATCCTGAGTGCTGACACGACAATTCTCAGGTCTTTGGCAACGGGGGACTGCGTGGCGAGGATTTTGATTACCAGCTCGTCGAGATCGAGCGCCTTTTCCTCGTGGCTATCGGCAAGTGCCAAGGCCTCGTCGGCAAGCGAAACGTCCGAGTTCAGAAAGGCGCCCGAGGCCTTCTGCATGATGGTCCTGGCGCCACTGGCAAGCTCTACGAGCCTGGACTGAACCTCTGAAAGCTCCTGTTGGAAAACTACGCGCATGGTCTAAATCTCCTCGCCTTGTGGCCGCAAGCCTCTCAGCACCAGTGAAACATTGGCTTAATTTCATTCAAACCAGCGGAAAACTGAGTCGGCTAGCCCCCAATTTACTCCTAACCTTGTAACAAGTACTTGTTTACTAAGTGAACTGCGGCGGGAGGAATGGCTTGGGTCTTCTCAATTCCAGGCGCTCTGAGCGCTCTGCAGAGACTGAATTCGATGCCTTTGAGGTTGTCGCGGCACAGGTAGTCGACGTCATTGCCACCGCCGGTGTCGTGCTGGACCAGCAGAACCAGGTAGTTCGGGCATCGCCCGGTGCTGTGCAGTTTGGTTTGGTGCAAAACCGCAGGCTCATTCACGCAGCACTTGTTCAGCTCGCAGAAGATGCCAAGAAGGCTTCGGGGGCGGTTTCCGTCGATATCGAACTCGAGACTGGATTGAGAAGAGACACCGTCTGGGTACATGCGCGGGCTGCAAAATTTGGAGAGCGCTACGTCATGCTCCTGGTTGACGACCGAACTGATTCCCGCAAGCTTGAGGAGACCAGGCGAGACTTCGTAGCTAACGTCTCTCACGAATTAAAGACTCCCATCGGGGCGATAAGCCTGTTGAGCGAGGCCATCTCTGGAGCGACTGACGATCCAGAAACAATTCAGAAGTTTGCCGAATCGCTGCAGCGCGAATCGCAGCGGCTGGCGAATATCGTCCAAGAGCTCATAGAGCTATCAAGGGTTCAGGGAGCGAAGCTATCTGAGACCAGCGGTGATCTTGATCTTGCGACAGTCATTGCAGATGCCGTTGATCGAAACCTGGTGCTAGCCGAGCAACACTCCATCAAGCTTGCTTCCAGCGCCGTTGGTCCCGTGAATATGTTCGGTGACTACGAGATGCTGACAACGGCGGTCAAGAATCTCATTGAGAACGCCATCGTCTACTCCGAACCCGGAGGTCAGGTTGGCGTGGGACTCAGGGTCGTGGACTCAGTGGCGGAGATTGCTGTTACCGATTCCGGAATCGGTATCCCTGAGAGTGAGCAGGAGCGCATCTTTGAGCGCTTCTACCGGGTTGACCCCTCTCGCTCTCGCGAGACTGGCGGGACCGGGCTGGGACTTGCCATTGTGAAGCATGCGGCCTACAACCACCGGGGTGAGGTAAAGCTTTTTTCGAAGGTTGGCACCGGCTCAACCTTCACCCTTCGACTACCAATTGACCAGCAGGAGAGCGCATGACCAGAGTCTTAGTCGTTGAGGATGAGAAGAACCTTCGCGAACCACTTGTTTACCTTTTGCAAAAAGAGGGCTACGACGTCATCGAGGCCGAGGATGGCAACAGTGCGGTCGAGAACTTCAACACCCTTGGTGCTGACCTAATTCTTCTAGACCTAATGCTCCCGGGTCTTTCTGGCAATGAGGTTTGCCGGATAATCCGAGCCGAGAGCCAGGTGCCAATCATCATGCTCACAGCCAAGGACACAGAGATTGACAAGGTGGTCGGTCTGGAAATTGGTGCAGATGACTACGTGACCAAGCCCTACTCGACGCGTGAGCTACTGGCCCGAATGAAGGCTGTTCTCAGGCGAGGTGCGGAGCCAGCCCAGGGTGAGGGTGGAGTGCTTCGTGCTGGACCGGTGGTGATGGATCTCGATCGCCACACGGTCAGTGTGCACGGCGAGAAGATCCAGATGCCCCTCAAGGAGTTTGAGCTACTCGAGCTGCTAATGGAGAACGTAAATCGTGTGCTCACCAGGGGCCAGATTATTGATCGGGTGTGGGGTTCCAATTACTTCGGAGACACCAAGACCTTGGATGTTCACGTGAAGCGAGTTAGGTCAAAGATTGAGGATGACCCCTCGAGACCCAGGCACCTGCTGACGGTAAGGGGCTTGGGCTACAAGTTCGAGGTCTAGTCGATAAACCCGCGGTACTCCTCGAGAGCACCATCGAGAATTGGCACAAGCATCCGAGTTGGGTCGCCAGTGACTCGCATGTAAACCGGGTGCATTGAGCCTGGAGTCTCTGTCAGAAAAAGATACTTACCCTCTGTGCCGTTGTAGCCGAGGTCATACTTGGCACCGGCCTCAATCGTCATCTCGGTCATGATCACCGTGCCATTTGAGTCCATGGTCTCAAGAGTTGCCGACACCGCTCCTTGGCCGGGATTGATGAACGAGCCAATCAAAACCGCATTGCCATCCTCATCGACCACGAACATGACATTTCTTGCCTTTAGGGCCTCGGTGTCTACCTGGACGCCATCGCTTGGTGCATAGGGGTCTAGGGATGCAACCTCGCGGGAGAGCGAGCAGCCAGCCAGCGCAAAGACTGTAACGATTGCAGCTACGAGAGCGGTAAATTTCTTGGCTTTCAATGGTCCTCCAGGCACCTAGACAAGCCAAGTTTACCCTAGGGAAACTGGGCTAACTGTGGTAAAATGGGAGTTTTGAGAGCCGAAAGCTATTTATGAAGTTTGAAGTTGGCGAAACTGTCGTCTATCCCCACCACGGAGCAGCAGAAATCATCGAGGTTTCTGAGAAGAAGATTCGTGGTGAGAAGCAGAAGTACCTGAAGCTCAGAGTCGCCCAGGGCGATCTGATTATTCAGGTCCCAGCTGCCAACGTTGAGATGGTAGGGGTTCGCGACGTTATCGACCGTAAAGGTGTCAAGCAGGTCTTCGATGTCTTACGCGCGGAGTTTGTCGAGGAGCCAACCAACTGGTCGCGCCGCTATAAAGCAAACCTCGAAAAGCTAGCTTCCGGCGACGTGGTTAAGGTCTCTGAGGTAGTTCGCGATCTCTGGAGGCGTGATCAGGACCGTGGTCTCTCCGCCGGCGAAAAGCGCATGCTTGCAAAGGCGCGGCAGATCTTGATCTCCGAGCTGGCGCTGGCCAGAAAGGTCGACGAGGAGAAAGCCTCAGCCGAGCTTGACAAGGTATTGGCCAGCTAGCGATGTCTGTAGCGGTGGTGCTGGTCGCCGCCGGTAAGGGTAAAAGACTCGGAGCCGGCCAGCCAAAGGCGGCAATTAGCGTTGCGGGAAAGTCTCTGCTCGAGCTTTCGCTCATGCACATTTCTGAATTCAAGCCAGACCAACTGGTGGTTGTGGCGCCCGAGGAGTTGCTTGAGGAATTCACCAGGCTAACGGCAAAGTTTTTTGAGGATTTCAAGGTTGTAGTTGGCGGCGAGACCCGCCAGCAATCGGTGTCTCACGGCATGGCTGAGGTGAACACAGATCTAGTTTTGGTCCACGATGCTGCACGTGCCTTTACCCCCAAAGAGGTCTTTGAGAGGGTCCACCAAGCGCTCGAATTTGCAGAGTGTGTTGTCCCGGCGATGAATCCAGCTGACACCGTCAAGCAGGTTGCAAGCGACTGGGTGGAAAGAACAATCGATCGCAACACTCTGCGAATGGTTCAGACTCCCCAGGGATTCAGGGTTGCAACCCTTCGCAAGGGTTTTGAAAACGCAACTGGGGACTTCACGGACGAAGCTGGTCTGCTTGAGTCTCAGGGCGTCAAGACCGCAATTGTGCTGGGGCACGAGCACGGTTTCAAGGTGACCACACCAAACGATCTCGAGCGGGCCAGGGCCATATTCACAGACGTCAGAAGCGGCATCGGTGTCGATGCTCACCAGTTCGGTACTGAGGGCAAGTTGATGCTCGGCTGCCTTGAGTGGGAGGGCTATCCGGCCCTAGCGGGTCACTCAGACGGAGACTCTGTTGCCCACGCTGTGGTGGACGCGCTGCTCTCAGCTGCGGGTCTCGGCGACATTGGCTCCAACTTCGGCACTAGCCGCACTGAGTATGCGGGTGCATCGGGGGAACTATTTATCGCCCAGACCCTCAAGCTATTGGCCGAGGCCGGGTTCCAGCCAGCTAACGTTGCGGTTCAGATTGTCGCGGAGGAACCCAAGATCGGCCCTCGAAGGCATGAGTTAGAGCATCACCTCAGCGAGGTAGTCGGAGCTCCGGTTTCGGTCCTGGCAACCACCACAGACGGCCTAGGCTTCCTCTCGGATTCTAGAGGCGTTGCGGCCGTGGCAACGGCCCTGGTTCAAAGCCGGAGCTAGGCTTTTTGCAATGAAGCTCTATGACACCAAAGCCGCTGAGCTTAGAGACTTTGTCCCGATTGAAATGGGCAAGGTTGGCATCTATGTTTGTGGTCCAACCGTGCAGTCTGAGCCCCACATTGGGCATCTTCGCTCTGCGCTTGTTTATGACCTGCTGACCCGCTGGCTTTCGCACCTTGGCAATCAGGTGACTCTAATTCGGAACGTCACCGACATTGACGACAAGGTTTTGGAAAAGGCAAATGAGCGGGGGCTGAATTGGTGGGAGCTTGCTCATTCGAATGAGAATGTGTTCGCCTCTGACTATCGGGCACTTGGGATGCTTTTGCCCTCGGGAGAGCCACGAGCCACGGGCCACATCCCTCAGATGATTTCGCTAATCGAGACGCTGATTGCGAGCGGTCACGCCTATCAGGCAGAGGGCTCTGCCAATGTGTACTTCGACACCCTTAGCTGGCCCAGCTACGGGGAGCTGACCCACCAGGCACTGGATGACATGGAGTCTGAGGGTGAGAGAGGCGAGAAGAAAAATGTCCAGGACTTCGCGCTCTGGAAGGCCACCAAGGCTGGAGAACCTGAGTCCGCGAGCTGGGATTCACCTTGGGGCAAGGGTAGGCCCGGCTGGCACATCGAGTGCTCTGCAATGTCCACACACTTTTTGGGTGAGACTTTTGACATCCATGGCGGCGGCCTAGATCTGCGCTTCCCGCACCACGAAAACGAGCTTGCGCAGTCGCTTGCAGCCGGCCACAGCTTCGCGAACTACTGGATCCACAACGGGCTGGTGAATGTTGGCGGCCAGAAGATGTCAAAGTCTTTGGGCAACTCGGTTTCTTCCAAGGACCTCTTTGCACTTGCAGAGCCAGCGGTTATTCGTTACTACCTCACCACCGCCCACTACCGCTCAGTTCTTGACTATCAACCCTCCGTTTTGGAGGAGGCGGCCAGCGCTCTAGAGAGACTTCACGGCTTTCTGCAGAGGTGTGAGCGGGAACTTGGGGAGACCCAATTTGCTGAAGTTGATAAAAACCCCGAGCTTCCCGGTGAATTCATAGATGAGATGAACGACGATCTCAACATTCCTGCGGCGCTCGCGGTCATTCACGATGCTGTAACCAGCGGAAACACCGAGCTTGATGAGCAGCAGCTGCGCGAGGCTGCACAGCACCGCGATCAGGTTTCTAAGATGCTTGAAATACTCGGACTGGCGCCAAGCCAGTGGTCGTTGGGTGTTTCCGAGGAGCACGCGGCGCTAGATAAGTTGATCGCGTCGCTAATTGCACGGCGCGACCAGGCCAGGGAGAACAAGGATTATGACACCGCCGACGAGATTCGAGATCAGCTAGATAGGGCTGGCATCGAGCTCTCTGATGGCCCGAGCGGCACGCATTGGAGCCTGAGCTAATGGCAAAACAAGGAAGACCCGGAGCCGCTAAGGGCAAAAAAGGCCCCCTCAAGGGAACCGGTGGCCATGGCCGAAAGGCCCTGGAGGGCAGGGGCCCAACACCCAAGGCGGAAGATCGCCCCTATCACAAGGCTTATCGGGCAGCTAAGGCAGCAGAGAAGACAACCAAACCCAAAAAAGGCAAGTTCGTTGCCAGCTCTAAAGGCACGTCCAAGACTGGAGGAGCCGAGGTTTTATCTGGTCGCAATGCGGTGGTGGAGGCGCTTCGGGCAAGGATTCCAGCGACCTCACTCTTTGTCGCTCAGCGAGTGGAGATGGACGATCGGATGCGAGAGTCGATTGCCCTCGCGAACCATCGAGGCATTCCGGTGAGCGAGGTCACAAGGGCCGAGATTGACCGGATGACAGGTGGCGACTTTGTTCATCAGGGCATCGCACTCCAGGTTCCGCCATACAAATACGTTGATCCGAATGAGCTGCTGGATAGGGCTCTCTCCAAGAGCCCGCTGCCGCTACTGGTGGCTCTTGATGGCATCACGGACCCAAGAAACCTCGGAGCGATCATCCGCTCGGTAGCGGCGTTTGGTGCACACGGCATTGTGTTGCCTCAGCGCAGGAGCGTAGGTGTAACGGCATCAGCCTGGAAGACGTCAGCTGGAGCTGCCGCCAGAATTCCGGTTGCGTTGGCATCAAATCTGAACCAGGTCATCAAGGAGTACCAGCGCAGGGGCTTGTTTGTTGTCGGGCTTGATGCTGGTGGCGATGTCATGCTCCCGGATTTTGACCTGAACGATAAGCCACTGTTGGTAATCGTTGGCTCAGAGGGCAAGGGACTGTCAAGGTTGGTGCAAGAGAACTGCGACCAAATTGTCAGTATCCCGATCTCAAGCGACACCGAGTCGCTGAACGCAGGGATAGCGGCCTCGGTTGCTCTTTACCAGATAGCGGCTAACCGCTAAACCTTGTCGCGCCAGTCGCCCTCTTCATCATCATCTGCAACAACGATTAGTCCTGTTGGCACGGGCTCAATGAGGTTTAAATCCTCTGTCAGGGTTGTGGTTCCGAGGTAGGTGGCCTCGTCCCTACGCTTTGATAGCACCTCGGACACATAGCTCCTTACAGCTTCGACCAGCGGAACATCGGTCCCCTTGTCTTCCGACACATACCAGCGGTGTTCTAGCACCTCATGAAATAGCTCAGCGGGTTCGAGTCGGCCGGTGAACTCACTGGGTATTGAGCCAATTACAGGCTCATAGACATTGGAGAGCCACTCGTGAGCCATAACCTCCTCGTCGGCTCCGGGCCTAGCATTTGCAAGCTTGTATTGGTCGATGTCGTTTAGCAGCCTTCTGGCTTGGTTTTCCTCTACGTCTAGGCCTGTCAGTAGCAGCAGCCTTCTGGCGTGGTGACCTGCGTCAACAACCTTTGGCTGGATCTTGACGGTGTGGCCCTCGTCATCTTTGACTATGGAAAGCTCCTCTATGTCAAAGCCAAGCTCGTTTAGCCTCTTGACGCGCTTTGAGATTCTCCAGCGCTCCGCCTCATCAAAAACTTCTGTTGCAGTTAGCTCTTTCCAGAGCTCGTGGTATTTGTCGACGATGCGCTGACTTACCGAATTCGGGTCGATATCTGCAGCCTTGCCAGAGGCCAAGAGGTCCATGAGCTCGCCGGCGATGTTTACTCTTGCAATCTCAAGGTCATTTTCCCGTTGGCCATTGGAGAGTCTGCCCTCGAAGAGCTGGCCTGTCTCCGCATCGACTAGGTAAGCCGCAAAGCGGCCTGCATCGCGCCTAAACAGGGTGTTCGAGAGTGAGACATCGCCCCAAAAGAAACCGGCCAAATGCAGCCGAACAAGCAGGAGCGCAAGAGCGTCCACGAGGCGATTAGCAGTCTGATCCCTGAGACCCTGCGACCACATGGCCCGGTAGGGGAGGGAAAACTTAAGGTGCCTGGTGATAAGCACCGCAGGAAGCTCATTCCCAGCCTCGTCCCTGCGATTTGAGATGATCGCAAAAGGCTCAACGCAGGGAACGTCGAGTTTTTCTAGCTTTTTGAGAACCTCATACTCGCGCTTGGCCAGATCCAGCAGCGTCTCTTTGATGGCTATTACGTGATCGCCAAGGTGAGCGAAGCGAACGGTGTGGCGAGAAAGGCCCTTGGGGAGGGCTGCAATTGTCTCTTGCGGCCATGCCTCTAATGGCAAATGCCACGGCAGATCCAGAAGTGCTGGTTCTGCCGTGGCAGCCGTAATACTGAGGCTGGAGGGCATCTACTAGTTCAGACGCTCGCCAGTCTCTGCATCGAAGACGTGGACTGCGTCCTTGTCTGCGTGCAGGTGAATCTTGTCGCCAGCCTTTGGGTGGTCGATGGGGTCGACGCGAACAACTACGTTCTGCTCGGTGCCATCCAGCTGCACGCGACCGTAGAGGTAGCCATCGCTTCCAAGCTCCTCAACGACATCAATGTCGCAGACCAGACCGTGTGGGGCTGGACTCAGCTTCTCGGGGCGAACGCCTACCGTGACCTTGTTTGAAGATGCCTTCGAAAGAATTGACTTGTCGATTGGCAGCACCTCGTCACCAAACTGCACGCCACCCTCAACAATCTCAAGCTGAACGAGGTTCATGGCAGGAGATCCAATGAAGCCTGCAACGAAAACGTTCTGAGGCTTGTCGTAGAGGTTGCGAGGCGAGTCGACCTGCTGAAGCAGTCCGTCCTTCAGAACGGCAACCCTGTCACCCATGGTCATAGCCTCGACCTGGTCGTGGGTCACATAGACGGTGGTTACACCAAGCCTGCGCTGAAGCGAGGCGATCTGGGTACGGGTCTGGACACGAAGCTTCGCGTCAAGGTTTGACAGCGGCTCGTCCATGAGGAACACCTGAGGCTTACGCACGATTGCTCGGCCCATCGCCACACGCTGACGCTGACCACCTGATAGTGCCTTTGGCTTGCGGTTTAGGTAGGGCTCAAGGTCGAGAAGCTTTGCAGCCTCAAGCACACGCTCGGCACGCTCTTCCTTGCTGACTCCCGCGATCTTTAGCGCGAAGCCCATGTTTTCGGCAACGGTCATGTGCGGGTAGAGAGCGTAATTCTGGAACACCATGGCGATGTCCCTGTCCTTTGGTGGAACGTCGGTGACTTCTCTGTCGCCGATGTAAATGCCACCTTCGTTGACCTCTTCAAGGCCAGCGAGCATTCTTAGTGAGGTTGACTTACCGCAACCAGAAGGTCCTACAAGTACTAGGAACTCTCCGTCTTTCACCTCGAGGTCCAGCTTGTCAACAGCTGGCTTGGTGCCGCCTGGATAGAGGCGAGTTGCGGCTTTGAAAGTTACTGATGCCATTTCTACTCCTTCACCGGCAGGTACGTGCCGGACGATCCTTCGTGATGAGTGCCTCGTTTGAGGCTTCATAAGTATCCCATCTTCAACCTAGAATGGGGGTCGGTTTATCTAACTGAGATGAAAAGGAATCCACCTTGTCAAGTCCCAAGCCATCTAGGTCCGAGCAGCGCGAAGCAGCAAGGAACAAAGCGCGTGAGCTGAGAGAACAGAGCGCCAAGAAAGAAAAGCGCAACAAGCTCGTAATTCAAATTTCGGTTGTGCTTGTGGCATTGGGTATCGTCGGCGGAGTCGCGGGAGTTATTGCGATCGAGGCGGCCAACCGAGCGGAGGCTCCGGTCGTTAATGAGGTGCCCAACAATCTCACTGAGCTTGGCGGTGTCAAGATCGGAGTAGGGCTCCAGGCTTTCACCGACACTAAGACCCCTACCGCTGACGCTGCAGGGGAAGTGCCGGAGATCGTCGTCTACGTCGACTATCAGTGCCCAATTTGTCAGGCCTTTGATGTTCCAAACACGGCACAGATTCGCTCTTGGGTTGACACCGGAGCGGCAACTGTTGAGATTCGGCCAATTTCCTTCCTCGACCGTGCATCTTTGAATCAGTACTCATCAAGAGTTGCGAATGCAGCATTCTGTGTGGCCAATTTTGAGCCGGACGCTTTCTATGACTTCCACGAGATCATGATGTTCAACCAGACCAGTGAGGGTGGAGACGGTCACGATGACAACGCTCTATTCGCCTTCGCGGAGGAAGCTGGTGCCGGCACCGAGGAAATCAAGGGCTGCATCCAGGCAAAGAGCTTTGGAGACTATGTGGCGCAGCACACTCAGAATGTCCTCAACGACCCACAGGATGGAGTGACCGTTACCGGCACACCAACCATCCTCGTCAATGGCCTTCAGTACACCTGGGCTACTGGCGAGGAGCTGGTCTCGGCTGAGCGCTTTGCCCAGTTTGTTCAGGTGGC
>CAYGJH010000002.1:16139-37658 GCA_964350385.1 uncultured Aquiluna sp.
GTCCGAATTCTCAGGTCTCTACTCAGGAGATCTTGGTCTAAGCAGCATTCGCGGCGGCCAGAGTGCTGCCAATGATGCTTTGCAGAGCCTGGATATCTCGGGCTACGCAGCCAATAGATCAGAGGTTCTTCCAGAGTCTGCAAGGGGAGCAACAGTCCTCTCTCCTTACATACGCCACAACCTAATCACCTTGAGTGAGGCCTATGAGAAGGTTTCAAAAGCCCCGTATAAAGACCGCGAAAAGTTCAGGGATGAGCTTTATTGGCAGGAATACGCTCGTCACCTTTACGCCCGGATTGGCACTGAACTGTTTCAGAATCTTCGCTTTGATGCCGAATGGAAGTCCGAGGGTGATGGCTGGAACCGTGAAATGGCATGTATTGACGAGGTTGTCAGTGAACTCGAAACCGATGGCTGGCTCGTAAACCAAACGAGAATGTGGTTGGCATCGCACTGGACCGTGAGAAACGGACAGGGCTGGCTTAATGGCCAGGAGCGTATGCACCGCGAACTAATTGACGGCTCAAGAGCTGCAAATCTTCTTGGTTGGCAATGGACCGTTGGTGCTGGAACGGGCAAGCCCTACGGCTTTGCACGCTGGCAGGTCGAAAAGCGTGCCCCAGGTCTTTGCTCGGGGTGCAAGCTAAAAGACGCATGCCCCATTCAAGAGTTTCCCCAAGAGACTTTTCCACGGCAGCTCGAGCCGAACCCGCTTTTGAATCGCGATCCGGACCCAAGAAGAACCGCTGGTCCGCTGACTCCCGTTGAGCTTCGAAAGCCCGAGGTGGTGCTGTTGACAATTGATTCACTGGGCGACGCGGATCCTGCAATGGCAGCCAATCCGGACCTGCCTGTTGCCTTTGTTTTCAATGAGCCCGCATTGACAAAACTCCAGCTGAGCTCGCGGCGCATTGGTTTTTATCTCGAGACCCTCGCGGATCTCAGCAAGCGAAGAGACCTGAAGATTTATGTCGGAGACCCGGTGGAGTTCACCGAGGCGAACGAGGTGGCTGTTACCTACGCTCCGGTGCCCTCATTTCGGAAGTTTAGAAAGCTTGCTCAGGTGCATCCCTATCCGTGGCTTGCCATTCCGCAGGCCGGAACCGTGCGAAGCTTCACTGCCTGGCGGAAGGGCTTGGGGCGCTAGCCTGCGGGTTTGAAAGTGATGCTGACAGAGTTGATGCAGTAGCGATCACCGGTTGGAGTTTGCGGTGCATCATCAAAAACGTGTCCCAGGTGAGAGCCGCACTTTGAACAGCGAACCTCCGTTCGGAGCATGCCGTGAGCTCGATCTTCGACATACTCAATTGCCTCATTGCCCTGGGGCTTGAAAAAGCTGGGCCATCCGCAGTGCGAGTCAAACTTGGTGTCAGATTCGAACAAAAAGGCATCGCAGCCTCGGCAGTGGTAGCTGCCTGAGCGTTTTTCCTCAAGTAGCTCACCGGTATATGCGCGCTCAGTTCCGGCCATTCGCAGCACGTGATACTCGAACTCGCTGAGCTCCTGGCGCCATTGCTCGTCGGTTTTGAAGACTTCGTAGTTCATCTTTTTGCTCTCCATGCTGTCTATAACCTTCGAATAACTACTTTCATTGCATGGCACTTCCCAGTTAGGCTGTGCATGTCGAGTTTTAACCAAGGTTGAGCCCGATGCACGGGTGACTTACACACGTGGAATGAGCATCAGGAGCAACAATGGCACAAGGAACCGTTAAGTGGTTCAACTCTGAGAAGGGTTTTGGTTTCATCACTCAGGACGACGGCCCAGACGTCTTCGTCCACTTCTCAGCAATTCAGACCGACGGATACCGCGAACTCAAAGAGGAACAGCGGGTCGAATTCGAGGTCAAGACCGGTGACAAAGGCCTTCAGGCCGAGAACGTAACAGTCCTCTAAAACCCATTTGGCTGAAGGGCGTGTAAAAACACGCCCTTCTTCCGCTTGCACTCTGGGCCCGAGAGTGCTAAAACTTTAGTTAGCACTCTCACATCGTGAGTGCTAATCCAAGTCTTAGTGCAAACGGGAGAAACCCAAATGGCAAAACTTATTCACTTCGATGAAGAGGCACGTCGTGGCCTCGAGCGCGGTCTCAACATTCTGGCCGACACCGTCAAGGTAACCCTTGGACCTCGCGGTCGCAATGTGGTGCTCGAGAAGAAGTGGGGCGCACCCACAATCACCAACGACGGCGTTTCCATCGCAAAGGAGATCGAGCTCTCCGACCCATTCGAAAAGATTGGTGCCGAGCTCGTCAAGGAAGTAGCAAAGAAGACCGACGACGTAGCTGGTGATGGAACCACCACTGCAACCGTCCTAGCCCAGGCGCTAGTCAAAGAAGGTCTTCGCAACGTAGCTGCAGGTGCTGATCCAATCAGCCTCAAGCGCGGCATTGATAAGGCGTCTGACGCCGTCATCCAGGCCCTATTGAAGATGGCCGTCCCAGTTGAGACCAAGGAGCAGATCGCTGCGACCGCGTCTATCTCTGCTGGCGACAGCGCAATCGGTGAGATTATCGCCGAGGCAATCGACAAGGTTGGCAAAGAGGGCGTAGTAACCGTCGAGGAGTCAAACACCTTTGGTATTCAGCTAGAGCTGACCGAGGGTATGCGCTTCGACAAGGGCTATGTCTCCGCCTACATGGTCACCGACCCAGACCGCCAGGAAGCAGTTCTCGAGGACGCCTACGTTCTCATTGCAAACAGCAAGATCTCAAACATGAAGGACCTGCTCCCGATTGTTGACAAGGTCATGCAGGCCGGCAAGCCACTTCTGATCATTGCTGAGGACATTGAGGGTGAAGCCCTCGCGACTCTGGTCGTGAACAAGATCCGTGGCATCTTCAAGTCCGTAGCCGTGAAGGCTCCAGGCTTTGGAGACCGTCGCAAGGCCATGCTTCAGGACATCGCAATCCTCACCGGTGGTCAGGTAATCGCCGAAGAGGTTGGTCTGAAGCTCGAGAATACCGAGCTCGCAATGTTGGGTAAGGCTCGCAAGGTGGTAATCACCAAGGACGAGACCACCATCGTTGAGGGTGCCGGAGACGGCGAGCAGATCAAGGGTCGCGTTGAGCAGATTCGCCGCGAGATCGAGAACACCGACAGCGACTATGACCGCGAGAAGCTGCAGGAGCGCCTTGCCAAGCTGGCCGGCGGTGTTGCAGTTATCAAGGCTGGTGCCGCGACCGAGGTTGAACTCAAGGAGCGCAAGCACCGCATTGAGGACGCCGTCCGCAACGCAAAGGCTGCTGTCGAGGAGGGCATTGTTGCCGGTGGTGGTGTAGCACTGCTGCAGGCTGGCAAGGTTGCCTTCGCAGGTCTCAAGCTCAAGGGCGACGAGGCAACAGGTGCTCAGATCGTTGCAGCATCAATCTCCGCTCCGCTAAAGCAGATTGCGTTCAACGCAGGTCTGGAGCCAGGAGTTATCGCTGAGAAGGTTGCAAACCTTCCTGACGGTGAGGGCCTAAACGCCGCGACCGGTGAGTATGTAAACATGCTCAAGGAGGGCATCAACGACCCAGTGAAGGTAACCCGCAGTGCGCTGCAGAACGCAGCATCCATTGCAGGTCTGTTCCTCACCACTGAGGCTGTTGTGGCTGAGAAGCCAGAGCCAGCAGCTCCAATGCCTGCAGATCCAAGTGCAGGTATGGACTTCTAAAAAGGTTCGATAGAGATTCGGGGTGGCAATTGCCACCCCGTTTCTCGTTTAAGCGAGCTACTTGCCAAGCTCAACTACGAAGGTTGCTCCACCGCCCATGGTGTCCTCGACCCAAATCCTGCCCTCGTGGGCTTCGACTATTGACTTGGCAATTGCGAGCCCGAGGCCGGAGCCTCCAGTCTCCCGGTTGCGCGAGTTATCAGCTCGGTAGAAGCGATCAAACACCTTCTCCTTGAGCGAGTCGTCAATTCCATCGCCGCGATCTACTACCTTGAGGATGACCTTTTCGCCTTCGGCATTGATTTCTAGCGTTACTTCACTCGAATCAGGAGCAAACCGCGATGCGTTGGCCAAGAGGTTTGTAAGTACCTGTTTGATGCGGTCGTGGTCCAGCGAGAGAATCAGGCTCTCCTGTTTGGTTGCGAGGCGGAAGCTCACTTTTTGATTGGTAACAGCGACGTCTTTGATGCTTTGCTTAGCGATCTCGACGAGGTCGCAGTCCTGACGCTTTAGGTTGTCCAGCTCGTCCATGCGGGTGAGGGTCAGTAGCGATTCGACGAGACCGGACATCCTTACCGCCTCGCTCTCGATGCGGCTCATTGCCTCCGCCAAATCCTTTTTGTTTTTGATAGCGCCCATTCGGTAGAGCTCTGCGTAGCCACGGACGGTGACCAGGGGGGTGCGGAGCTCATGGCTGGCATCGGAGACGAACCTTCGCATTTGCTCCAGGGTCTTGTCCTTGCCCTTGACTGCACCCTCAATCGAGTCAAGCATGGAGTTGAGCGCTCTATTGAGCCTTCCAATTTCGGTTTTGCCATGGCGTTGGACAAGTCTCGATGAGAACTTACCGCTCTGCACCGCTTCGGCGGTGCGCTCAACCTCTTTTAGCGGCCTCAGGGCTCCGGTGATGGTGAGCCAGATACTCAGCCCCGAGAGGACGAGCAGGAAAATTCCGAACCTGCCCCCGATTACTCCATACTCCGCAATGATCTGCCGGTTTGTGTTTGTCGGCAGCGCAACAACCACTGAGCCATTGGCCCTAAGTAGTGGCTGGGCGATCATGCGCCAGTCTCTGTCAGGGCCATTGGGGTCTTCGACCTCTGCGTCAAATGGAACACCGCCGGTTTCAATGACTGCCTCGATATCTAGGCTCGATAGGTTCGGCACAGTCCTGTTGCCGCCGGTTGATGAAACCAATCCAAGGAACTGATTGCCGTCGGCATCCAAGATGGCGATGTAGTAGTCGCTGGGAAGTGCGGGGAGGGTTAGGTCTCCGGTTGCGACCCTGATTTCTATGCGCAGCGGATTTTCCTCACGCAGCTGGTTCGCTGTCGCTACCAGCAGGTTGTCAGTGTTCTGCTGGAGGTAGGTACTCAGCAGGGCAACAGTTCCCGCACTCGAGACGCTTAGCAGGAGGCCAATGAGCCCAACACTGAGTGTTGTGAGCTTTGCCCTGAGGGAGACTCGCTCCCAGGCTGCTAAGACCCTGTTTTTCAAGGGCTATGCCTTGGGGCTTTTGATCATGTAGCCAACACCACGCTTGGTGATAATCAGTGGCTCGGTTGAAATTGGGTCCAGCTTTTTCCGGAGATAGGAGACGTAGCTTTCGACGATGCCCATCTCTCCATTGAAGTCATACTCCCAAACGTGGTCAAGGATCTGAGCCTTGGTTAGCACTCGGTTGGGATTGCTTGCAAGGTAGCGAAGCAGCTGATACTCGGTGGGGGAGAGCTCAACTACCGCGCCATTTACCGTGACCTCGTGAGCGTCCTCATTGATCTCCAGCTCGCCGACCTTTATGTGCGATGGGCTTGAGCCGTCCTTGCCGGTCCTGCGCATAATTGCACTGATGCGAGCCATGATCTCGTCCAGGCTGAACGGCTTGGTGACGTAGTCATCACCGCCTACTGTGAGGCCAGCGATCTTGTCCTCGGTGTCGTCTCTTGCGGTTAGAAAAAGAATCGGAACATCAATCCCCATACCGCGAATCTTCTTGGTGACTCCAAAGCCAGAGATGTCTGGCAGCATCACGTCGAGCAAGACAATGTCTGGCTGGGTGTCGACAATCTTGGAGATTGCATCCGTGCCATTTGGGCTGGTTGCAACCTGGTGACCGGCGAATCTCAAACTTGCTGAGAGCAGGTCACGAATGTTTGGTTCATCATCTACAACTAATACCCTGAGAGTTTCCATACTGAGAATTGTGCTCTTGTTTTCTGGAAGTTTTCTGGGAGTTGTCTGGACTAGATCGAGTCGCTGTCGAGAATCTCATAGGAGTAGCCCTGCTCCGCCAGAAACCTCTGACGGTTTTGGGCAAAATCCTGCTCAAGAGTGTCTCGGGCAATGAGGGTGTAGAACTGAGCAGTCCGGCCATCCTGCTTCGGCCTGAGAAGTCTGCCGAGGCGCTGAGCCTCCTCCTGTCTCGATCCAAAAGCACCGGAAATCTGGATTGCAACAGATGCCTCTGGCAGATCAACTGAGAAGTTTGCAACCTTGCTAACCACCAGCGCGGTTAGCTTGCCGCTCCGGAAATCCTTGTAGAGCTGCTCGCGCTCATCCACTGGTGTCTGGCCCGTCAGCTTTGGAATGTTGAGTAGCTCTGCCACCTCGTCAATCTGGTCCAGGTATTGACCGATTATCAGGGTCGGCTCACCCGCATGCTTCGCGAGGATCTTCTTCATCAGCGGAATCTTGGCCTTTGCGGTCGCGGCAATTCGAAAGCGGGCATCGCCATCGGCAATGGCGTATTCCATGCGCTCTTCATCCGGAAGCTCAACCCTCACCTCAAAGCACTCGGCGGGTGCGATGTAGCCCTGGGCCTCGATGTCTTTCCAGGGGGCATCGAAACGCTTGGGACCAATGAGTGAGAACACATCCGACTCCCTGCCATCCTCACGAACCAGGGTCGCTGTTAGGCCAAGCCTTCTTCTGGCCTGTAGGTCCGCGGTCATCTTGAAAATAGGCGCGGGTAGCAGGTGGACCTCGTCGTAGATGATCAGGCCCCAGTCCCTTGCATCGAGCAGTGCCAGGTGGGCGAACTCTCCTTTTCGCTTAGTGGTGAGTATTTGGTAGGTCGCGATTGTCACCGGAGCCAACTCTTTTGAAGAGCCGGAGTACTCCGCAATGTCTTCTGCCTCAAGGGTGGTGCGAGCAAGCAACTCGTCTCGCCACTGCCTAGCGGCAACGGTGTTAGTAACGAGTATCAAGGTGTTGCGCTTGAGCTCGGCCATAGTCGCTGCACCCACCAGGGTCTTACCCGCCCCACAGGGCAGCACAACTACTCCCGAGCCACCTGCCTGAAACTTTGCTACCGCCTGCTTTTGATAGTCCCGCAGATCCCACTCGGAGTTATCCAGGGAGATTTCGAAAGGGGTCCCCGGGGTGAATCCGGCATTGTCTTCAGCGGGCCATCCCAGCTTTAGAAGCTGCTGCTTCAGTTGCCCTCTGGCCCAGGGCTGAATTCGAAAACCCGAGTCGACCCTCTCCTGAAGAAGCTCGGCTACCTTCTTGTTACTGGAGACCTCTGCCATTACGGCAGCTGAGTCGGAGATGAGAATTAGGCCCCCATCATCCCTTGTAATGACCAGCTTTCCAAAGCGGTCAATTGTCGAGCGAATCTCATTGACCACGGAGCCGGGAAGCTCAAATTTTGACCAGCGAGTCAGCGAGTCAATGATGAAGTCTGCATCGTGTCCTGCAGCGCGAGCATTCCAAAGCCCGAGCCGGGTGATGCGGTAGGTGTGGATGTGTTCGGGCGCTCGCTCTAGCTCCGCGAAGATTGCAAGTTCATGCCTGGCATCGGAGGCATCTGCGTGGCCAGTCTCAAGAAGCACAGTCCTATCGGACTGAACAATTAGGGGGCCGGGAGACATCGTTTAAGCCTAACTGAGCACCACGGACTTGATTCTTGAGACCGGGAGCGTGCGCTCCGCCTGACGCTCTTCGTCGCGTCCCCTGAGTCTTCCCGCACCAAGCCCCAAAGGGGTCAGCAAGAAATTTTCCTCACTGCCACTTGGAAGCTCAATCGAAAGTTGCACCTTCAATTTGTTCTTGAGTGCGAACTCCAATTGCCTGAGCACATCCGATGGGTCCGCCGCTGTCTTTTCGCCGCTGAGGAGGTTTTTGGCCCGGGCCTCGAGTTCATCATCGCTTTGGACCTCGAGAGAAAGGCTTGCTGTGAAACGCGGCGACACGATGTTGTCCTTTGCGTCAACCATTACCGCTGCGTAGCCTGCGTCCCTGAGGGAGAAATAGCAAAGCTCAAGCGAACTGGGACTTTTTAGCGCGCCTGCGGAGCCTGCAAGACTGAGGTGATTGAGTACGCGCTCGTTCTTTATCTGCGTCAGCAAAATCTCGTCCGCCGCGGCAATAGTCGTGGTTTCGCCCGATCGAGAGACCTTGAGCTTTCCAAACTTCTGCTCTACTGAGGACAGCAGGTACTCAACAGGCTGGGGCAGCTTGCTGCCACTTAGGCCCTCAAGCGTCTTTCTAACGTCCTTTAGAGCGCCGCCTGTTTCCAGGTGGTGAGATAGCGAGAGGGCACTGAGCCGGAATCGGGATGCAAGGCCCAAGTCCTCGCTGTCAGCAAATGAGTCGAGCTGTTTGTGCAGCTTGGTGGTAAGCGGTGAGGGGCAGACAATCGAAAGATCTCCCTGGACGATAAGGCGCTCTTCTGCTGCGGGAAGGTTCTTTGCGATCTCCTTTGCTGCACCAGTTGGACCCAGTGTGATTGGCCTGAGGGCGCGGCCCTCGTTTAGCAGACCCAGCGTTGCCCCGAACTCCAAGGTCGCGAGGTTGAAGGCAACCATGAGCGGAAACGCCTCGAGGAGTTGCTCGAGTATCGGACCCTCCGAAAGCTTTAGCTGCGGCAGGTCCCAGATGCTCTCGATCAGCTGAGCAAGTGCCTGCTCCCTTGTCATGCCGAGCCACTTTTGTCCAAGCTCTGTGGTCACCCAGCGACCGTGGTGTTCGGCAACGTGGCCGGCCCGCATAGCAAGTCGGAACCTTAGCTGCACATCCTTGCTTTGCCACTTGAGCTTCTCACCGATCAGCTTTGCATCCTGCGCCCTCAGGCCCGTCTTCATAACATCGAACCAGTGCTGCTCAAGCGCGAAGTGAATCTCCGTGAGGCAGAGCATGGTCTCGTAGGCGGAGAGGTTTCCACCCTCAGTTTCCAACCTCGGCCTCTTACCTGGCTCGATTCTCTCGAGTGCCTCGAGGGCCTCAGGGTATGGCTTACTGTCGGCTAGAAAGCTTGCCTGTAGTCGCTTGGAGCTCTTGCCCGCTGCCAACATCTCTAGATCTTTTGCCGGAAGCTTACGAACACGAGATTCGATTTCTCTTCCGGTGAGTAGCAGCCTGCTCAGGTCAAAAAGATCCTTGCAGCCGGCTGAGTTACCCACCATTTGGGAGAGAACTAGTTGAAGCTGGTTTGTTGAGTGCTCTCGGAGCACTCCGGCGAGGCTAAGTATTGAGCTCAATTAGTTCCTGGCCTCGCGCGAGCGGCGGATGATTGCCGCAACGAGCATTGCGATGATGATCAAAAAACCCACGGGTAGACCGATGAGTGGCAGCTGAGCCAGAATCACGGGGAGGTTGTCAACTCCGAGGAAAACCATCAAGAGTGTGGTCAGCAGAGAGAGTATGGAAAGCCCAATGACGCCGACGGCCATGCCTCCGAGCACCTGCTCGAGCCTTCGAGGATTGTTGTTTTTGGCCATCAGACAAGCCTAAGCCTTTCGGCTACACTTGCCTCGGTTCAGTTGAAAGTGGGAAAGATGCCAACAGGCAAGGTCAAGTTCTTTGACGACGACAAGGGCTTTGGGTTCATCGCGGGCGACGATGGCTCTGAGGTGTTCCTTCATGCCTCCGCGCTCCCTCAGGGAAGCGCGACCATCCGTCCCGGAACTCGGGTCGAATACGGCATCGTCGACGGTCGCAAAGGCGCACAGGCTCTCTCGCTTCGAATTTTGGAGGTGCCAACCCTTTCTCCTGTTGGTCGCAAGCCAGCGGAAGACCTAGCGGTCATCACAGAAGATCTCATTGGGCTTTTGGACCAGATGGGTGGAAACCTGAAGCGTGGTAAGTATCCAGAGTCAGCCCACGGACGCAAGGTAGCGCAGCTACTTAGACGGGTGGCGGATGAGCTCGAAGGCTAGCAAGCTCGTCGATCAGGCAACTAGCGCCCTAAAGGAGTTCTCCGAGGGCTCCTTTGGCAAATTCATCTCAGAGGTGGAGGAGACCAAGGGAGTGGTGGAGGTTCGCTTCGAATCAACCGCTAAGGGCTACACCGGTTGGCACTGGGTTGTGACGCTGACTCAGCCCGACAAGCGCAAGGCCGCGACAGTGGCAGAGATAAACATGCTTGCTGGTCCCGACGCTCAGCTGGCTCCAGAGTGGGTCCCATGGTCGGAGAGGCTCAAAGAGTTCAGGCGCCAGCTGAGGGAAGAGGGTCGGGCAAAGACCGATGCCGAGGCAGACGCACTGATAAACGAAATGGGGTCAGTTGTTTCTGACCATGAGGTAGGCGACGCCACCGAGCAGAATTCCAACGATGGCGGTGTGGAGCCACCAAAGAAGACCCGCGTCCGCAAGCGACTGGTAAAACGCGAGCAGAACAATGAGGACGACAACCCAGACGCCGGTGCCGACGAAAACAACTAGCTTCTGGTTGACATTCACCGGCTCGGGATCGGGCTTGCGCTCGACGTGGCGGACAAAGAGTTTCACATTCGCTCCAGTACGTAGTCGATGCATTCGATGAGAGCCTCGATGTCTGAAGGCTCGACAGAGACAAAAGTTGCGATCCTGAGCTGATTTTTGCCCAGCTTTCGGTAGGGCTCTGTGTCAACGATTCCGTTTTCACGAAGTATCTGGGCAACCTCAAGTGCATCGATGTGATCGGCGAAGTTGATTGTTGCGACTACCTGAGAGCGGTGCTCGGGATTTTCCACGAAGGCGTGAGTGACTTCGGTGCGCTCTGCCCAATCAAAAAGGAGCTTGGAACTTTGCTTGGTTCTTGCATCCGCCCATCTCAGTCCCCCGTTTTGGTTTATCCACTTGACCTGCTCGTTCATGAAGAAGATGGTGGCAAGGGCGGGGGTATTCAACGTGTAGTTATCGCGTGAGTTATCTAGGGCGAGCTTGAGGCTGAGAATATTTGGGATGTAGCGTTCTGACGCTGCAACGCTCTCGATACGCTCGATAGCTCTCGGGGAGACCATCGCTACCCAGAGGCCACCGTCCGAGCCAAAGTTCTTTTGAGGAGCGAAGTAGTAGGCATCGGTCTCACTGAGTTCGAAGTCAATGCCACCCGCGGCACTCGTGGCATCTGTGAGCATGAGAGCGTCATTGTCAGCTCCCAACACTCGCTTGACGCTCGTGACAACTCCCGCCGAGGTTTCGTTGTGAGGGTAGGCGTAGACGTCAACTCCTGCCTCAGCTACCAAATCACCTCTGGTGCCCGGTTCTGCAGAGATTACGGTTGGGCTCTCAAGCCATGGTGCACCAAGGATCTTGGCAAACTTGCTGCCGAACTCTCCGTGCACAAGAGCCTGTCCCTTGCGCGTTGCAAGGGAAAAAGTTGCAGCATCCCAAAACGCTGAGGCTCCACCGTTACCCAGGATCACCTCGTAGCCGGCCGGAGCCCTGAATAGCTCGCTGAGTCCCTGCTTCATTTCGCCGACCAGATTCCTAATTGGCATTTGGCGGTGCGAGGTGCCCATGTGCTCTTTGGCGAACTGGACAAAGCTTGTGATCTGCTCGGGGCGCATCTTTGATGGCCCGCAACCGAACCTGCCGTCCTTGGGCTTGAGGTTTTCGGGAATCACAATCTGGGCCATGGCGGTAAGTTTAGCCTCCGGCTTTATTAGTCTTCTTGCATAGCCACAGGAAAATAAATGACTGACCTAATTGACACTACCGAGATGTACCTCAAGGCGATTTTGGAGCTTGAGGAAGAGGGCATCACGCCCATGCGTGCTCGGATTGCCGAGCGACTAGACCACTCCGGTCCGACCGTTTCCCAGACGGTTGCCAGGATGGAGCGCGATGGGCTGCTTCGGGTCGAAGAGGATCGCAAGCTTCTTTTCACCGACGAGGGCAGGCTCACCGCTGTTGAGGTGATGCGCAAGCATCGGCTAGCTGAGCTGCTTCTGGTTGAGGTCATCGGTCTTGACTGGGAGCGAGTGCATGACGAGGCCTGTCGCTGGGAGCACGTCATGAGCGAGGCTGTTGAGCGAAGGCTCATCGAGCTTCTCAATAACCCCACTCACTCGCCCTTTGGAATGCCGATACCGGGCTTGGAGCTGCTGGGGCTTCCCAGTCCCGAGGTCAGAAGCTGTCAGCCGCTTAGCGCGTTATCGGGAGGCGAATACGAGCTTTGCAGGATTGGCGAGCCGTTGCAGCTGGATACCAGCTTCCTTACTCAGCTTAGGCAGTTGGGCCTGGTGCCCCAGGCCGCCACAATTTTGACAGTTCAGTCGGGTGAGAAGTTGCTCACCGCATCGGGATACCAAGAGGGTCTGCTGATTGACGACTCAATTGGTCAGCACCTGTTTTTATGTGAACTGGGAACTAAATAGTTATACTTTTCCAGTTAGAAGTTTCAAAGACTTCTCGGAGGATTCCTTTTGAGTGCAGCTGATGCCAGGCCATCGCGCAAAGAGCTAAGAAAAGCAGAGCGGGCCGAAAGAATGGTCGTCGCTCGCGGTGGGATGCGCTCATTCTGGACCATGGCTTCGGCCACGGGACTCATGGCAACCTTCGCTCTTCCCTCATATGGTTTTTCACCTGAGGCAACTGCTGTATCGGGCCTAACTACCTCTAACGAAATGGTTCAGCTCTCTGCCCCATCCCAAGGACTCTCAGTCGCAACGGTGAGGGCAGTTTCTTTTACCAGAGGTGAGTACCAACCAGCTGACGCGTCTGAGTTTGAGGTCAAGCGATCTTCGCAGCGCTACCGCGGTCCGTTGGCAGCCGACTACCTAGCTGACCCAAGGTTCACTGAAATCACCAGCGCCAACATTATGAAGGCAACCGCTGAGGTTGTTGGAACGCCATATGTCTTCGGTGGGCAAACCCCAAATGGAATTGACTGCTCCGGACTTGTGCTCTTTGTCTACGCGCAGTTTGGCATCGAGCTTCCTCACAGCGTCTATCAGCAGGCTAGATACGCCGAAAGGGTGCCGCTTGAAGAGGCACTACCTGGAGACATCGTGGTCTTCAATGACTACAGCCACAACGGCATCTATGCGGGTAACGGCAACTTCTATCACGCACCCCAACCAGGGGACCGAGTGAAGCTGGCTCCAATCTTCACCGATAGATTCCACATCGTTCGCCTTGCGGACATCCAAAACTGATACCAAAAGTTCACATAGCGCTCCAGCGTTTCTAACGCGTGATTTCCGCTCCCAGACTTAATCTTCTTTGCAAGTATTGACTTAGCTGGGAAGGGGCGGTGAAGTGCCACTAGACATGCAATCCAGGCATGGCAACTGGATCCATCTCCACCAACACCCCTGCATACCCATGCCTGAGAAACCTGCGCGTCGCATTTTTGCGGCGCGTTTTTTGTTTCCGGAGTCAGTAACGAATACTCACAAGCCGTGTGGGCGAATTCGATAGGAGAACATCTTGCGCACACTCGTACTGAATGCAGGCTACGAACCGCTAGCGGTCGTTTCCTTCAAGAGAGCACTGGTCTTGGTGCTCAACCAAAAAGCAACCGTGCTTGCCGGGATTGGTGGTGAAGTTGTGCGCAGTGCAAAGCAGGAGTTTGATATGCCGGCTGTGATACTGCTCCAGCGCTATGTTCGCATTCCTAACTCGCGACGGGTGCCAGTCTCTCGAAGAGGCGTGCTACGCAGAGACGCCCACCGCTGCGGCTACTGCGGCAAGAGCGCTAACACGATTGACCACGTGATTCCCAAGTCGCGTGGCGGTCAGGACAGCTGGGAGAACCTGGTTGCCTGTTGCCTCAGGTGCAATAACGCTAAGAGCGACAAGACACCTCAAGAGATGGGCTGGGAGCTTCGGGTAACACCAAAGATGCCAACCGGTCTGGTTTGGAGTGTCCGAGGAGCCGAGAAGCCGATGCCGCAGTGGCAAGAGTTCCTTGCTTTGCAGCAGCAGGCTGCCTAGATGTTGTCACCAAAGTTTCCGGCCAGTCTCGTATGCAGTGTTTCGCTGGCTTGGTTCATGCCTTTGATGTAGACCTCTTTCCCCAGCGACTCGTACTTCGTAACAATCGAATCAAGCGCGGCGACAGTCGAGGCGTCCCAGATGTGTGAAGCCGAAACGTCGATGACCACATAGTGAGGATCGTCGGTGTATTCAAACAGGGTCGTTAGATCGTTGCTGCTGGCGAAGAAGAGCTCTCCTTCCACGGTGTAGAGAGCCGCTTGAATCTCATCATCTCCTCCAACTGACCGCTTCACATTTGCGAAGTGAGCCACCCTCCTTGCGAAGGCCACCATCGCCACCAGGACACCCGCTATGACTCCGATTGCAAGGTTATGCGTCCAGACGACGACCGCAGCAGTTGAGACCATTACTAGAGTCTCGCTTTTGGGCATGCGCTTGAGGGTTGCCAGAGCGACGGAGTGGAAATTGAAGGTACCAATGCTGACCATGATCATCACTGCCACCAGCGCCGCCATCGGAATTGCTTGCACGAACTCACCAAGCGCGACAACAAGGAGCAGTAGAAAGACCCCGGCTAAAAAGGTCGAGATTCGTGTTCGCGCGCCGCTGGCTTTGACGTTGATCATGGTCTGGCCGATCATCGCGCAACCTCCCATTCCGCCGAGGAAGCCGCTAATGATATTTCCAACGCCTTGAGCTAGTGACTCACGGGTCTTTTGTGAGTGAGTGTCGGTTATCTCGTCAACCAGCTTTGCTGTAAGCAGCGACTCCAGGAGACCAACCAGCGCCATGGCAAGAGCGAATGGAGCAATTATGTTGAAAGTTTCAATCGTTATCGGAACGTTTGGGGTTAGCAGCTCCGGAAGGGATTGGGGCAACTCACCCTCGTCGCCAACGGTTGGGACCTTCAGGCCCATGACCAAAACAGTTCCCATCACAAGGACGATGGCAACTAGTGGGGCCGGAATGACTTTGGTGAAGCGGGGAAGAACAACCATCACAACCAGTCCCAGTGCTACCAATGGGTAAACCGCGAATGGCACATCAATGAGGTGGGGCAGCTGAGCCATGAAGATCAAGATTGCCAGGGAGTTTACAAACCCAATCATCACGCTGCGCGGGATAAACCGCATCAACTTCGCAGCTCCAGCGACACCCAGCACGAGCTGAAACACACCCGCGAGAATTACGGTCGCCAAGAAGTAGTCAATGCCGTAGTCCCTGGCGACCGGGGCGATCACCAGAGCGACTGCACCGGTTGCCGCAGAAATCATCGCGGGCCGCCCTCCTAGGACCGCTGTAGTGATCGCCATTACAAAGCTCGCGAAGAGCCCCACCCTCGGGTCTACGCCAGCGAGGATAGAAAAGGCGATCGCCTCGGGTATTAGGGCGATTGCAACGACCAATCCGGCCAGAGATTCTCTAAGAAGTAGTTTGGGGTCGGTAAGCGCCTCACGGACCGATGGTCTTGGTTTGTAGCGGGGGTCCGAAGTGGTAAAAATTGAACGAATCTTAGATAAAAGCAAATTGGCTCCGTGCCGGATTTCATTGGGGTGATTTGGCACGACTACGAGCCCTGGACAAAACAAACCTAACCCATTGACGAGTTGGTGTGTCCTGGTGGCCCCGAGAAGAATCGAACTTCCGACACACGGTTTAGGAAACCGTTGCTCTATCCACTGAGCTACGAGGCCAAAAGAGCTTCTAGATTAGCGGAGTTTGATCTGATTCTCCTCGGCCAAGGCTAAGGGGAGAAGAGACCATCAAGATTTAGGCTTGGGCAGTGGACCATTCGCAGCAGCTGCAGCTCTGGAAAGAGCAGTTTGCCGGCATTGGTGGAACTAATCCACTCACGAGATTTGAACCCTCAAGCTTTGGTCAGGTAGACCTGGCAAGGGCACACCCAGGAGGCCTTGCCCAGCTCGTCTCCGCGCGGAGCACCACTATTGGCAACCTTGTGCGTGATGGAGTGGCTCTGGCAAGGGCCCTTAGCGCTACAAAGCGAATTCTGAGAAAAGCCCAGCGCATCGAGCAGACCTTTGGAGCCGAGGCTCTCTTTGTTGCCGGCGGGCTTGTCAGTCTCGATGAGAGGAAGCTTCCCATCCTGCTCTGGCGGGCACACCTCCTGGTTCGAGGAGACGATTATGAGCTTCGTATTTCGGAGCTGCCGGTACTAAACCCTGCTGTCACCGAGCTAATTTCCCAACATCGTCCGGACTTCAAAGAGGCAGATCTCATTGCGGTGGCAACGGGACAGTCAGACTTGATTCCGGTTGGCGCTTTGGCGCTTGTGTCTCAATACCTCCAAAGCACCGAGGCAGACATCGAGAAGCTGCTAGTGCTGGGTAACTTTGTGCCGGATCTAATCAGGCTTTCACAGCTAGAACTTCCTGAGGATTTGAGATCCCTTGCGACCCTTCTTGGAGACCAGGGCAAGCCTCCAGTGGTCTCTGAGTCTCCCGTCACCTTGGTAGCAGAGGCCGATACTTCGCAGCGGCTGGTGCTGCGCAGAGCCCACGAGGGCGAATCTTTTGCCGTGAGAACTTTGCCGGGCTGCGGCTATCTCCAAACAGTTGTGAATCTGCTTGCCAACAATGCCCTCGATGGTCGAAGAACCCTGGTAGTCGCCCCAAGGGAGCAGACCCTTGACGAGCTTGCCGAGCGGTTGAGCAGCCACGGGCTGGGAGGCCTAGCAGTCAGAGCAAATGATGCCTGGAACGATGTGGTGGCGGCTATATCGAGGAATGAGAAGGCACTGCCCGGAACACTTCTTGAGGCAAAGTCGGAGCACCGCAAAGCTCAAGAAGCTATCGAGCAGTATTTCAGCGCCGTTGCAACGAGCGATTCAGTTCTTGGAATCTCTCTGATTGAGGCCTTAGAAGAGCTAGCAAAACTTGCCGGAACTGCCAACCCTCCGGTGAACTCTGCCCGGATCAAGCCTGAACTACTAGGAACCATAAGGAATTCTGCTCCCGAGCTTTTGGCCAAAGCCCATGATGCACGAGTCTTTGAATATGGTCCAAAGAGCTCTCCCTGGTATGGCGCAAGGTTTGAAAATCAAGAAGAAATTGCCAAGGCTCTTGCCGCTGTTCGAGAGCTCGAGGGTGAGAACTGGCGGACTCTGAGTTATCAGATCAACCGCTACCTAACCGACCTAGAGCTAACTCCTTGCGAGAGTGTCGAGCAGTGGGCCGAGCAACTCAGACTGCTCCTTGGTGTCCGCTACACCCTAGACAAATTCCTACCTAGCATCTTTGATCGCCCGCTACACGATCTAATCAAGGCGACCGCGGCTCGCTCTGAGCGCACCGAGCTCTCTGGCTCTCAGCGGAGAAGATTCAAGAAGTTGGCTAAAGAGTTTCTTAGGCCTGGGACCTCGGTCAGCAATCTCCACCAAGCACTGAAGGACGCCCAGGAACAGCGTGAGCTCTGGGAGAAGCACAACAAGACTCAGGCGCCACCGACCGTTCCCCTGGGATTGGCGGAGACCCAGTCAAAGTTTGAGACCATCAGCGGGGTAATCGCGCTGCTAGACAAGCATCTCGATCCCGATCCAGATCGGCCGCTACTTACGAGACTTGGCTTCGAGGAGCTTGGAGCTAAGTTTGAGGAGCTCGCCACCCAGACTGAATATCTGGACCAGTACCTAGATCGCAAGCCAATCGTCAAGGAGCTCAGCGACGCAGGTCTTGGACAGCTAGCTAAAGAGCTCTCTATTTTGAACCCAAGTAGTCACCAGGTGCAGCTGGAGTTCGAGCTGGCCTGGTGGCAGTCGGCACTTGAGGCAATCGTGCAGCGGAACCCCGAGATTCTTGAGTACGACGCAAAGCACTTAGCGGAGCTAGAAGAGGCATTTGAGACCTCAGGTCAGAGGGTCATTGCTGAGGGTGGAAATACCGTCAGAGCCGCTCTCTCAGAGCGCTGGAAGACGGGTATTCAGAAGCAGCCGGCCTCCGCGGACAAACTTCGTGACCAACTTAGGAAACGCAGCATCACCCTAAAAGAAGGGTTACTGGCGGGAGGCACCCTTTGGCAGCAGCTGGTGCCGGCCGTCCTGGTTTCCCCATATCGAATCTGGGAGCTAGCCGCAAGCGACAGCTTTGACACGGTGTTAGTGCTCGACGCGGCGTCGGCTGGGGCTGCCGAGACGATATTTGCCCTCACCAAAGCAGAGCAGGTGATCGCCTTTGGAGACCCAGCAATTGCTGCCCCAGAAAACTTTGACACCGTGGCCAGGGCCAACCAAGACAGTCACGAGTCCGACAGGCCCTCGGTTTATGAGCTGGTGGAGTCGAGGTTTGGACACGAACTAATTAGTCGAAGCTACCGAATAAGTGGCCAGGTCTTGGGTCGCTACCTAAACCAAAACTTCTACGATGACGAGATTATTTTGGAGCCAACCGTTGGCCAGCTCTTCGGCGAGCACAACTTTGAACACTTGGAGGTCACCGAGGGCGCCAACGCGGAGTCGACCATTGAAGGTGCTACTGAGTCCATGGACTCTGAGGTGGAAAAGGTAGTTGAACTGGTGATCTCTCACGCTCGCTGGCACCCAGATGAGTCCCTAATGGTTGTGACCGCCTCAAAGTCTCACGCCGATCGAATTGACCAGAGGGTATCCGAGGCCGTCAGGGAGCAACCTGCAATTGCCGAGTTTTTTGATGCCCACGGCCGGGAACGCTTCGAGTCTGTCACTATGAGCGAGCTAACCCACCGGCTCGCGGATCGAGTGATTTTCTCGGTCGGCTTTGGCAGGACTCCAGAGGGTCGTATCTCTGGAACCCTTGGCGACTTTAACTCTCCTAACGCAGGACGCTGGATGGTAAATCAAATCGTCTCTGCAAGAAAGCGCCTTAGCGTGGTCTCCTGCTACAACTTCGAGGACTTCGCTGGCGGCTCACTTCCAGAGAACCAGAAGTGGCTCAAGGACCTGATAGCCCCAAGCTTCCTGTCTGACGTGCTGGACGGAGATCCAGACCCGCTGCTATCAGATCTTGCGAAGCGACTTGAGAAGCTCGGCCTGAAGGTGAACCTGAACTTTGCCGGACGCATCGCGCTTGCGGCATCTAGGGGCAAGAGCGCGATTGTGGTTGATGCAGATTGGTCACTCGCGGGGGAGAGCTGGGAAGAGAAGCTCAGGCTGCGACCTGGTCTTTTGAAGGCAATGGGTTGGCAGTACACCAGGGTTCACGCTTTCGAGATATTTGCTCAACCGCAGGAGGTGGCAAACAGGATTGCCATGAAATTGGGCCTTGATCTCAATGGCCGTGTTGAGCCGCTTTTTGACGAGCCTGCCTCTGAAGACCGTCCAGAGGGTTGGGGCGATGGTGATGATTCAAACGACGACAGGCTCAGAGACGATAAGCCGCCGCACTGGGGCTAGTCGCTTGAGGGAGCCGGCTCACTCTTTGCCGGCGCCGTGGTTGCAGAATCAGTCTTGTAAAAACCCGAACCTTTGAAGCTAACTCCCAGGTTGCCAAAGACTTTTCTAATTTCTCCGCCACACTCAGGGCACGCTGAGGGGCCTGTGTCGCTAAAGCTCAGCTGCATCTCAAAGACGTGCTCGCAAGACTTGCAGGAGTAGGCGTAGGTAGGCATAGCCTGAGAAGTTTAGCCAACAACGAGTGTTCTAAGCGGGGTTGCAATCATTGTTATTCGCTGGTCGTGGGGTTCACTGGGAACCGTCCCAATGACCTCGCTGTCAAACACCACAGCAACACTCAAGCCGCTGAATGAGGCCAGGATCCTGTCATAGAAGCCCTTGCCCTTGCCAAGTCGATTACCTATTTCATCCACTGCTAGGGCAGGAACCAGCATCAGCTCAATGCTCGCAAGCTCGACTGCCTTGCCTGTGGGCTCTTGAATACCGAATTGTCCTCGAACTTGCTCGCCTGATGCGAACTCCAAGGTGGTTCCAGAGATCCGCGGCAAAACTAGGTTTGCACTCTGCGATGCAAGTCGATTGAACTCCGAGACATCTGGTTCAGTGGCAAGTGGGACGTAGCTTGCGATGGTCTTGGCACCGCAGGAGGAGGCGATCTGAGCAAGCTGCTGGGTCAAACCCTTAGAAGAGTGAGGCCTTGCTTTAGCCAGCTGTGCTCGCAACTCTTTCTTGCCTTGGTAATCCATAGGGGTAATCTTGCCAGCGTGAGAAACGGCGCGCTGAAATTTGGTCCAGTTGAACTTAGGTACCTGAAAAAGCGCGACGCTCGGAAGTTGCAGTCACTCCTGGTCAAGGACAGAGCGTGGCTATCTCCCTGGGAGGCAACCACCCCTGGCATCAGGTATCCGGTGGATGCAAGAGATCTGGTTAGCAATCTGCTGTATCAGCAGCGCAAGGGCACGGGCCTTGCATTCATAATCGAGGTTGATGGCCAGCTCGCCGGTCAGATCAATGTTGCAAACATCCTTCATGGCTCGGTTTCCTCTGCAAGCGTCGGCTATTGGATAGGCAAAGACTTTGCCGGCCGCGGAGCCATGCCAATTGCCGTCGCACTCACGATTGACCACCTTTTTGATGAGAAGCATCTTCACAGGGTAGAAATCGATATCAGGCCGGAGAACAGCGCGAGCCTTCGGGTTGTCGAGAAGTTGGGGCTTCGTGAAGAGGGGCTGAAGGAACGCTTCATTCACATCGACGGTCAGTGGCGCGATCACCGCATTTTTGCCATCACTTTCGAGGAGCGCAAAGGCTCGATGCTCGCAAGACTGGAGAACACGCACTCGCAATAGCGCCACTTTGCCAGCTGTCCCCATATCTTTATAGCCATGGACATACCAGTTGGATTAGGTGGCGTCACTCTCGTTATCGCCGCAATCGTCTGGCTGATTATTTTCGTCCCCGGTTACACGCAGCGCGCGCAGCTCAAGGCCACAACGAGCCTGATGCGGAAGGAAGCTCGAGAGGTAAACCGCAACAGGGTCCTCAACGACCACGACCGCCTCGGCAGGCTTCTTGCGACTCAGCGTGGATTCTCAGTCCTCTTCGCACTGTTTCTTTTGGGCTTCTTGGCGGCAGCCATGTCAGCCGCAGTTGACTCGAGCTTCTGGTTTCTAGCGGCCACAGCAGGCGTCTTCTCAACCTTGAGCCTCTTAGTTTCGCGGGCCGCCGCTAGCCAAGCTCAGGCAATTGCAAAGAAGCTTCACAAATCTCGCCAAGATGTCCGTTCGAGCGCTGCCAGGGCCAGGGCTCGATCAAGAGAGTGGAGCCCGAACCCGCTACCCGAGCCACTTGCCAAGAGAAGCAACCTGGCGGAAGAGAAGCCGGTTGCCGATGTCATCGACATTTCGAAGCCGCGAAGAGTCCTCGCGAGTAAAGACATCGACGAAATCCTGGCACGCCGCAGGGCCATCTAGAGTTTCCTCACATAAGCTTCAGTCGTTTGTTCGAATGGAGATAAATTCAAATGGGTCTAGGCGATTCAATTAGAAAGTTTTTCGGCCGCACGGCGAAAGCTGTTGGCCAGTCTGCTGCTGAGGTGAAGGTCGCAGCTAAGGATCTTGCCGGCGATGCTCTCACTGAGGTCGAAAAGGGCGCACAGAAGGTTGCTAGCGAGGTAAGCAAGGTTAAGAAGGCGACCGCCGTAAAGCCTCCGGTCAAGCCAGCTGCCAAGAAGCCAGCCGCCAAAAAGCCAGCAGCTAAGCCGGTTGCTAAAAAGGCCCCTGCAAAAACCGCTGCCAAGCCGGCTGCGAAGAAGACATCAACCGCCGCTTCCAAAGC
>CAYGJH010000002.1:37758-102199 GCA_964350385.1 uncultured Aquiluna sp.
GCTAAGTAACTAGCGAACGGTGTAGCTCGCCGCCTGACTCAGAGTTGGATGGTTGAACTTGAATCCAGTAGCCAGCAGCTTTTCTGCGCTCATTCGGTGTGAGGTAAGAAGAATCTGGTCGGCTGCCGACCCTGCAGTTAGCCTCATTGCCCACGCTGGAATCCTGATCAGGTTGGGCCTCTTGAGCTCCTTGGCCAGGGCTGCAAAGATCTGCTCGCAGGTTGCCGGCTCGGGAGCGACGAGGTTGTAAGGGCCTTCTGCCTTGGGGTTTTCAATCAGGTGAACTATTGCTCGCGCGTGGTCTTCGACTGTGATCCAGGCCCACCACTGTTTGCCGTTGCCCAGCGACTTTACAAACAGCAGGCTGATCATCAGCTTGATCAGCTTTAGAGCGATTGCGTTTTTGCTCATGGCGAGAGTGGTGCGGATGAGGACCGTGCGGATTTTGGCCTTCTTGGCCTCCTGCTCCCAGTCGTTTGATAGCTCGGCCATGAACCCTGTCCCGAGCGGACTCTCCTCGGTGAGGACCTTATCGCCGCCATTTCCGTAGTAACCCTCCGCGGAACCAGAAACAAAAACCTTTGGGGGAGTCTTAGCAGCGTTTATGGCCTCTACCAACATCCTCGTGGAGAGGATTCGGGAGCTGATCAGCTTCTTTACATATGCCGGTGTCCATGGAATCCGTGAAGTTGTCGCGCCATTTAGATTGACTACTGCATCGACCTCATCCATGATGCGCTCTGGAATCTTGCCCTCCGCAGGGGACCACTGCAACTCGTTGTCACCTCTGGGGCTTCTCCTGACAAGACGAATTGGCTGGTGCCCGGAGGCCTCGAGCTGCTTCATAAGCTCGGTGCCGATTAAGCCGCTGGAACCTGATACGAGTACTTTCATCAACGCTCTCTATAGGGGTGATAACACTATCTACAATGGTGACAGAGGGTTTATTCCACCCTCATTCTTAGGGAGTAATGAACGTAGATATTTGGGTCTGGGTCGCGACCATCGTGATTCTAGTAACCGTCTTGGCAGTCGATTTCATCTATCAGGTGAGGCACCCTCACGAGCCGACTTTTAGAGAATCTGCGATTCAGTCGGCCATCTACATCATTCTGGCCCTGCTGTTTACCTTTGTTGTTGGCGGTGTCTGGGGTGCACAGTTTGCCCAGGAGTACTTCGCTGGTTACATAACCGAGAAGTCGCTCTCGGTAGATAACGTCTTCGTCTTTCTGGTCATTTTTACGCAGTTCGCCGTTCCGAGAGAGCTACGCAGCCAAGCCCTGCTTATCGGAGTGGGGCTCGCGCTAGTGCTGAGATTCATCTTCATCCTGCTAGGTGCAGCATTCATCGAGAACTTCAGCTGGGCTTTCTACATCTTCGGCGCCTTCTTGTTACTCACTGCCTTGAAGATTCTCAAAGACACCTACGACGGGTTGAAAGACAACGGCCATAGCGAGTATTCGGGTGGCAAAGTAATCGCTGCAATTCAAAAAATTATCCCGTCAACTGATGAGTACCACGGCAACAAATGGTTCATCAAGCTCTCTGGCAAGCGCCTCGCGACACCGCTACTTATGGTGATGATTGCGATCGGTTTCACTGATCTTCTCTTTGCCTTAGATAGCATCCCTGCTATTTACGGGCTGACTGATGTTCCCTACATAGTTTTTGTGGCAAACGTCTTTGCCCTACTGGGCCTGAGGCAGCTCTACTTCCTTCTTGGCGGTCTGATGGAGCGACTGAAGTATCTGGGTATCGGGTTGAGCATCATCCTGGGTTGGATTGGTATCAAGCTCGTTATTCACGCACTCCACAAAAACGAATTGCCATTTCTAAACGGTGGCGAAAAGATCACCATAGTTCCCGAGATTGGAACTGAGCTCTCGCTTTTCGTCATTCTCATCACTCTCTTGGTCACGACCATCTGGTCCTTGGCGGCCACATCTAAAAACCGCGAGAAGAAGAGCTAGATCCAAATCGGGAGCAACATCTGAATTCGCCATACCCAGTCGGGCGTTGCAAGCCCCATCCAGATGCTGGCGAAATAGACAGCCACTAAGACCGTGGCAAGCACCAAGAGGCTGATTCTGCGCTCCCGCTTGAGCTGCCAGCCCCTGATCACTCCAATGCGCCAGTAGTGGTGAAGAACATAGGCCAGCGCAATTGCGAAGAACGGCATCAGCACGACGGTGTAGAACTGGAAGACCGTCCGGTCTAGATAGATGACCCAGGGAAGCCAGCCTGCAAGAAAACCAAGAACCAACACCAGCGCGGTGCGGTCCTTGAGGATCCTTGGCACCAGCCAGAGCAGGGCAAGCAGTCCTCCAAAAAAGACCACGAGGTTTGGAATCGCCGTAATTGCGACGGTGCAATCTCCCAGCGCGCCACAAATCTCCGCATCCTCGAAGCGCTCAAAGAAGAAGGCCGTTGGTCTCAGCGCCAATAACCACTGGAACGCATTTGCCTCATATGGGTGCTCGCTATCGAGAGTGGTGTGGAACGAAAATGCATTTTGGTGATAAGCCCACAGCGACTGCCACCAACTTCCCTCAGCTTGCCTGCCCCAGCCATCGGTTCCCAGGATCCATCCGGACCAGCTGATCACGTAGGCAACAATTCCAAACGACAGCAGAGTTACCGCGTTTATAAAGCCCTGCAACCATGCTCCCAATTGGCGAAGATTCAGTCTTCTGCGAAGCCTGAGATCCGAAAGGAAGGTGTAGACGCCAAAGAAAGCTAGGAAATAAAGACCTGACCACTTCACAGAGCTTGCAAGCCCCATCACCACCCCAAGGAGTATCAGCCAGGGCTGAAGCGTCAGGGTCGCTCTGCCTTTGGTTGCAACTCTGCCTCGCCACCAGCTATCGGCGACCACCAAGATGGCTAGCCCAAGTACGACCATGAAGGTGAGGATGCCGTCAAGAATTGCGGTTCGCGACATCACAATTGACTGACCTTCAAGCGCGATAAACAGCCCTGCAAGAAGAGCAAACACTCTTGAGCCGATCAAGCGCCACGCGATGAACATCACAAGGGGGATTACCAGGGTCCCAAGCAGTGCGGTTGAGAAACGCCACCCAAATGGACTGTCGGCCCCGAATAGCTGTAGCCCAAGGAAAATAATCCACTTTCCAAAAGGGGGATGAACTACGTAGGAACCGACCTGCTCAAATACGTCTGTGTTGCCGGCTTCGAAGTCCAGGTTGGCGTTTTCTGGCCAGGCTCGCTCAGAACCAAAAAGACCAAGGGTGTAGGCATCTTTTACGTAGTAGGTCTCATCAAAAACCAGCGTCGCGGGATTTGCGTTATTGCCAAAGCGCAGCAGTGCCCCCAGGGCGGTGATGGCAAGGCCGGCAAGCACTGTCAGACTTCGGGAGGAGTGCACCCGAAGAGCCAACCGGTTTAGCGCTGAAATCACGCTTAGATGCTAGTTTGCTAAGCGTGCTTGTTCTCGCCGCAACCCCCATTGGAAACCTTTCCGACGCTTCTCCAAGGCTCTTGGCGGCGCTCGCTGACAGCGACGTAATTGCCTGTGAAGACACGCGAAATCTCGCTCACCTGGCCAAGGCGTTGGGCGTCACGCTGAGGGCGAGGCTTATCAGCCTCCACGACCACAACGAGCGCGAGGCCGCGACCAAGATTGTCGAGCTTGCAAGAGATGCCGATGTCCTTCTGGTGAGCGATGCGGGTATGCCGACCATCTCTGACCCCGGCTATAACCTCGTCAGGGCTTGCGCGGAGGCAGACATCGAGGTGAGCGTGATTCCAGGCCCCTCGGCCGTGATCTCTGCGCTTGCAATCTCGGGGCTGGCCACCGATCGATTTACCTTTGAGGGTTTCTTGCCCAGGAAGAGCGGAGAGCGAAAGAAACTGTTTCAGTCTCTTTCTAGGGAAGAGCGGACCATGATTTTCTTTGAGGCCCCTCACCGTATTTTGGAGGCTCTCGAGGATGCCAGCTCGGTTTTTGGTGAAGAGAGACAGGCAGCGGTTGTTCGCGAACTCACAAAAAAGTTTGAGCACGCAGAGCGAGGCACCCTCAAAGATCTTGTTGATTGGGCAAAGAGTGAACCGCGGGGTGAGATGGTGCTGGTCATAGCGGGTGCGCAGGCAGAGGAGTATGACTACGAGGAGCTTGCGAAAAAGGCTCTTCAGCTCGCGGCTGAAGGTATTGGCATGAAGGCTGCTGCGGCGGAGCTTGCGAGGGTTACTGGAGCGTCAAAGAGCGTAATCTACGAGCACGCGCTGCGGCTGAAAGCCTAAGATATCACGGTGCCCAAGTCGTTCTATGTGACAACCCCCATCTTCTACGTGAATGATGCGCCACACATTGGGCATGCCTACACCGAGGTTGCAGCGGATGTAATTACCCGCTGGCATCGTCAACGCGGCAATTCTTCTTTCCTTCTGACGGGTACTGATGAGCACGGCGAAAAGGTGCTTCGGACCGCGCTTGGAAACAACACCGACCCCAAAGCCTGGACCGACAGGCTCGTCAAGGACTCGTGGCTGCCGCTGCTTGAGACCATTGACGTTGATAATCAAGACTTCATTCGCACCACCGAAGAGCGCCACAAAGTGGCAGTCCAAAAGTTTCTGACGCAGCTTTTTGATGCCGGACACATCTACCAAGGTTCTTTTGAGGGCAATTACTGCGTCGGGTGTGAAGAGTACAAGAACGAGTCGGACCTCATAGATGGCTCTGGCGAATTTGAGGGCCAAAAGGTCTGTGCAATTCACTCGAAGCCCGTGGAGCAGCTCAACGAAAACAACTACTTCTTCAAGCTCTCGCACTTCCAGGACCGACTGCTTGAGCACTACGAGAAAAACCCGATGTTTGTGCAGCCTGAGTCTGCAAGAAATGAAGTGGTCTCATTTGTTCGCTCGGGACTGAGTGACCTTTCGATCTCAAGATCCAAGGAGCGCTTTGACTGGGGAATTGACATTCCCTGGGACACCTCCCACATCACCTATGTCTGGTTTGATGCGCTGCTGAACTACATAACAGCAATTGGCTATGGAAGTGACGAGGAAAAGCTTCAGTCCCTATGGCCTGCTGATGTGCAGGTGGTTGGAAAAGACATCCTTCGCTTCCACGCTGTTATTTGGCCGGCGATGCTCATGGCAGCGGGCATGGAGCCACCAAAGCAGGTCTTCGGACACGGCTGGCTCTTGGTTGGTGGCGAGAAAATGTCAAAGTCCAAGCTCACAGGTATTGCTCCTAACGAGATCACGGATGTCTTCGGTTCCGACGCCTTCCGGTACTACTTCATGAAGGCGATCGGGTTTGGCTCTGATGGCTCGTTTAGCTGGGAGGATCTATCAGCTCGCTACACCGCTGAGCTTGCAAACGGCTTTGGAAATCTCGCATCGCGAACGGTGGCCATGGTTGCTCGCTACTTTGATGCAGAGATCCCGCAACCTAGTGAATACCAGCAAGCTGATAAGCAGGTCCAGGCGGTGGCGGCTCAGGCAGTCGCGGGCGCAGAGGCAGCGATGGACAGGGTTGCGATTCACGAGGCTATTGCCAGCACCTGGAAGTTAGTGGATGAGCTGAACAACTACATCACCACCCAAGAGCCGTGGGTGCTTGCAAAGGAAGAAAGCACACGGGAGCGCCTCGGAACGGTTCTCTACACATCCATCGAGGGACTCAGAGTGCTTGCCGTGCTTCTTGCTCCAGTGATGCCAAAGGCCTGTGAAAAGCTATGGGCCGCAATTGGTTCGTCGCTAGGGGAACTTTCGAACCAGTCCATTAGCGAGGCTGGAGAGTGGGGGCAGCTCAAGCCCACCACCAAGATCTCCGAGCTTGAGGCGCTCTTCCCCCGTGTCGAAGAGAAATGACTGAGCCAATAAGAACTCGGATTAGTTACGACGGTAACGAAAACCGCCCCCAGCGCTATCCGGATCTTCCCGAGCCACTCACCGTTGGCACCTACGACAACCACACTCATCTCGAGATAGCCGACAGCGATTCACCTTTGAGTGTTGCTGAGCAGCTTGAGCGTATGCGCCAGGTGGGCATGTTGGGCGCGGTGCAGGTTGGGGTCACGCTGGAAAGCTCGAGGTGGTCGGCCGAGCAGGCCGAGAAGGAGCCCATGCTCCTGGCAGCGGTTGCCCTTCATCCAAACGAGGCGCCGCTCTATGAGTCAAAAGCGAAGTTAGATGAGGCAATCGCGGAGATTGCTCAGCTGGCGACAAAGCCTAGGGTTAGGGCAATCGGCGAGACCGGGTTGGACTTTTTCCGAACCGAGGGGGAAGAGGCCCTCAAGCTTCAGCAGTACTCGTTCGAACAGCACATCGAAATAGCAAAAGAAAACTCGATAGCCATGCAGATTCATGACCGTGAGGCACACGATGAGGTAGTGAAGACGCTACTTCGAGTTGGAGCACCCGAAAAAACGGTATTCCACTGTTTCTCGGGCGATGTTGAGCTTGTCGAAGTCGCCAGGAAAAACGGTTGGTACATCTCCTTTGCGGGGAATATCTCTTTCAAGAAAAACCAGTACCTTCGCGATGCGCTTGTGGCCTGTGAGCCTTGGCAGGTCCTGATCGAGACCGACGCGCCCTTTTTGACCCCAGAGCCAATGCGGGGAAGACCCAACGCCCCCTACCTCGTTCCCCACACCCTGAGATTCATGGCAGCCCACTTGGGCCAGAGCCCTGAGGAGCTCGCGACCCAGATAAACAAAAACACCGAGGCCGTCTACGGGTCTTGGTCTGAGGCCAGCTAGTGCTTGGGGCCGCCGATATTCGGCGCCTTGCCTCAGAGCTTGAGTTGAGGCCAACGAAGAAACTCGGCCAGAACTTTGTAATTGACCCAAATACCATCCGCAGGATTGTCGCGGCCGCTCAGCTAAGGGAAACCGACACGGTTGTGGAGATAGGCCCTGGTCTCGGGTCGCTAACTCTTGGCATTCTCGAGGTGGTCGACAAGGTAGTAGCGGTCGAGGTGGATTCAAAGCTGGCCTCAATTCTCCCCAGAACCCTTGAAGCCTTTCTCGCGGGGAAGACGTTTGAGCTCGTTGAGGCAGACGCTCTTCGAGTCTCTGCTCTTCCTCTTGTGCCAACGGCTTTGGTGGCAAACCTTCCCTACAACATCTCAGTTCCGGTGCTGCTGCACTTTCTTCAAACCTTTCCTTCAATCGAGCGGGCTCTCGTCATGGTGCAGTCTGAGGTGGCTCATCGTCTTGCTGCAAAGCCAGGGGGCAAAGAGTACGGGTCGCCGAGTGTGAAGCTGGAGTGGTTTGGCAGTGCTCGGCTGGCTGGAAACATCGGCCGTAGCGTTTTTTGGCCAGTCCCCGGGGTTGATTCAGCGCTTGTCTATTTCGAGCGTGGCGAGCCCAGAGAGGGACGAGAGGAAGTTTTTAGGGTGATTGATGCGGCTTTTGCCCAGCGCCGAAAGACTCTCAGGCAGGCGCTTGCGGGCTGGGCAGGAGGCGCTCAGCAGGCGGAGGAGATATTGGTTCGTGCCGGCATCTCGCCAAGTGCTCGTGGCGAGGAGCTGGGCATAGCGGAATTCATCAGGGTAGCCTCTAGCAAGTGATTTACGCCTCAGCCCCTGGAAAGATCAACCTCTTCTTTGAGGTGGGTCCGCTGCGCCCAGATGGTTTTCACTCCGTAACGAGCATCTACCAGTCGCTTGCGATTCGCCAACGAGTCGGTGTGACGCCGGCTGAGACTTGGGTGGTTACCACCACAGGGGACTTGCCTCCCGAGCAGCTAGAGCTGGTGCCGACGGGTGAGGAAAATCTCGTTGTTATTGCCGCAAAAAGGCTGGCTGAATTTGCCGGCATCGAAGCCAAGCCCGTGCGCTTCGAGACGATCAAGCAGGTTCCGGTTGCTGCCGGCCTCGCCGGAGGCAGCGCTGATGCGGCCGCTGCGCTGTTGGCGCTAAATGAGCTTTGGAGCCTTGGCCTGCAAATGACTGAGCTCAGTGAGGTTGCGGCCAAGGTTGGCTCAGATGTGCCGTTCTCGCTTTTGGGTGGCACCGCCCTTGGTGTTGACACCGGCATAGAACTTGAACGACTTCCTGACATGCCAACAAAGCACGTCGTGCTGCTAGTGAGCCCCCACGGACTTGGCACCAAAGAGGTATTCGGAGCTTTTGATCGACTCAGTCCCGAGGGGGAAATGACGCTAAGTCCAGAGGAAGCAGCAACAGCGCTTTCGAATGGAACACTGCCGATAGGTAAGAACGCACTTTGGGGACCGGCGATCAATCTAAGACCCGAACTTGCCGGGTATGCAGGACTCATTCCGGGTCAGCAGGGATTTTTGACCGGCTCCGGCCCTACCCTTTACTTCCTCACCAACACCAAAGAGCAGGCGGAGGATGTTGCTTCTTCGCTTTCGGATCTTGGCCACTTCACCATCTCAACCCAAACCGACCAGGTCGGAGCGAGGCTCGACTAGTGGCTCACCTACTAGGTGCTCAGAGCATCTCCCACAGCTTTCCAAATCGCGAGGTTTTTGACTCGGTAACCATCGGCATCGCCGAGGGAGACCGGATTGGCGTCGTCGGAAGAAACGGTGACGGAAAGTCCACGCTGATAAAGATTCTCTCCAGGCAGCTAGTTCCGGACTCTGGGAACGTTACCTATCGCGGCAACCTCAGGGTCGGATTCTTGACTCAAACAGATGTCTTTGACCCAGCGCTTTCGGTTGCCAAGGTCGTGGTTGGAGACGGTCCTGAGTATGAGTGGGCCGCGGACCCAAAGATTCGAGATGTCCTCGGTGGTCTGGTTGCAGATCTTGACTGGGAGCAGAGTGTCGGGACCCTCTCAGGGGGTCAGCTCCGCAGGGTTGCACTAGCCCGCCTACTTGCTGGGGACCACGACGTGATCATGCTTGACGAGCCCACTAACCACCTAGATGTTGACGGCGTGAACTGGCTTGCCAACCACCTCAAGACCCGCTGGAGCGCTTCAAGTGGTGGTCTTTTGGTCATCACCCACGACCGCTGGTTCTTAGACGCTGTCTGCAACACCACCTGGGAGGTTGTCTCAGGTCGCATCGAGCCATTTAGCGGAGGCTATGCAGCCTATGTTCAGCAGCGTGCAGAGCGTTCTCGACAACAGGCTGCGATCGACGCGAGAAGGCGGAACCTGTTGCGTAAAGAGCTGGCCTGGCTGGGTAGAGGAGCACCTGCACGGACCGCCAAGCCAAAGTTCCGCATTGATGCCGCACTGGAACTAATCGGCAACGAACCACCTCCACGGGATTCAATTGAACTCTCGAAACTAGCAACCGCTCGTCTTGGTAAGGACGTGGTTGACCTTGAGGATGTTAGCTATCAGACTCCAGATGGCAAAGAGATTTTCAAGGACATCACCTTGCGCCTTGGGCCTGCTGACCGAATTGGTCTAGTTGGCTCAAATGGAGCGGGAAAGACCACGCTCATCAAGCTGCTAACAGGCGCCATTGCGCCAACCGGCGGCCGGGTCAAAATTGGTAAGACTGTGAAGTTTGCCCAGCTCTCGCAGGATGTCGCAGAGCTAGACCAGCACGCCGATGACCGCATTTTCAACATGATCAAGCGTGAAAAGACGACGTTCGTCGTTGGTAAAAAGGAGATCCCGACTGGCCAGCTTGTTGAGCAGCTCGGATTCAAGTCTGAAGAGCTTCAGACCCCCATCAAGGACCTATCTGGGGGCCAGCGCAGACGCTTTCAGCTGCTGCGACTAATGTTCACCGAACCCAATGTTTTGATCCTGGATGAGCCCACCAATGACCTAGACACCGACATGCTCGCGGCTATTGAGGACCTGTTGGATATCTGGCCCGGCACACTCATCGTCGTCTCTCACGACCGCTATCTACTCGAGCGAGTCACCGACAACCAATACGGTCTCTTGGGAGACGGCAAGGTCCGCCACCTTCCCGGGGGCGTCGACCAGTACCTGCAGCTGAAGAAGCCAAAGAAGGTTGCCGAGCCAAAGAAGGCTCAATCTAAAGAACTTTCTGGGGGAGAGCGCAGAAATCTTGAAAAGGAATCTGCTCGATTAGAGCGACTAATTGCCAAGTTGGAGTCCCAGCTCACTGAGATTCATCTCGAGTTAGCGGCGGCTGACCAAAGCGACTACGAGGTGCTGAGTGGATTATCGGCAAAAGAGACTGCGATAAGGGGCGAGATAGAACTATCGGAGCAAAGCTGGCTAGAGGTGGCTCAGAAACTACAGCAGTAGCAATTCTCTGGCAGACTTGGTTTCGAGGGTTACCTCGTTCCGCTCTGGTGTAATGGCAGCACGGCGCCCTTTGGAGGCGTCCGGTCTAGGTTCGAATCCTAGGGGCGGAGCAGGAAGCGATTGGGAGGCTGAGTGCGTCAACTAGCTGTGGTAGTGCTTGCCGCCGGTGAGGGAACTCGCATGAAAAGCGAGACCCCAAAGGTGCTTCACCAAATTGCAGGGTTGCCTCTTATTGGCCACGTGCTTGCAACCGCTCACTCACTCTCTGCCAACCACGTAGTCGCAGTACTCAGGCACAAAAAAGAAGACATCGAGGGTTATGTCGCAGAGCACTTCCCTCAGACCGTAATTGCTGAGCAGGACGATATTCCCGGCACGGGCAGGGCGGTCGAGGCGGCCTTAGCGGCCCTCCCAAAGGGTTTTGATGGAGACATACTCGTGCTTTCGGGAGATGTTCCACTGCTTGACACCCAGTCGATAGCTGAGCTTTTAGCAAGACACCGTGAGGCAAAGAACTCTGCCACCTTGGTGAGCTGCGATCTAGAGAACCCAAATGGCTACGGCAGGATAATTCGAGCCTCTGGTCAGCTCAAGAGGATAGTCGAGCAGAAAGATGCCGACGCTGAGCAACTGGCCATAACCGAGGTGAACGCGGGCGTCTATTGCTTTGATGCCCACGCACTCTCCGATGCGCTAGGCAAGGTTGGGACAGACAACGCACAAAAAGAGAAGTACCTCACAGACGTCGCCGGTATCTTGCTCGAGGCTGGTCAAAAAGTTGAGGCTCATGTCATCGCCGACCACTGGCTAGTTGCAGGGATTAACGATCGAGTTCAGCTGAGTGAAGTAGCGGCGGAGCTCAACCGCAGGATCGTTCGCGCGTGGCAGCTTGCCGGAGTAACCGTTCTCGAGCCTGCCACCACCTTGATTGACGTCACAGTTCAGCTGGGACAGGACGTACTGCTGAAGCCATCCACAAGATTGCACGGTCTTACCCGCGTCGGCGCTGGAAGTACGGTGGGTCCTGACACAACGCTTCTCGATACCGAGGTAGGTAGCAATGCAAAGGTTGTGAGAACTCACGCCGAGGGAGCCCGAATCTCAGACCGTGCAAACGTTGGACCGTTTTCATACCTTCGACCCGGTACCGAGCTTGGCTCAGATGGCAAAATCGGCGCCTTTGTCGAGACCAAGAACGCAAAAATTCACTCTGGTGCGAAAGTGCCACACCTTTCCTATGTCGGAGATGCAGAGATTGGCGAAGGTGCCAACATCGGAGCCGGAACCATCTTCGCCAACTACGACGGTGAGAATAAGCACCGCAGCACGGTGGGTAAGCACGCTAAAACGGGCAGCGGAAATGTCTTTGTGGCACCGGTAAACATCGGTGCCGGCGCCTACACGGCAGCAGGTTCAACTATCCGCAGAGATGTTGAGCCGGGGGCACTAGCATTAAATACGACACCGCAAAAAAACCTGGCGGGGTGGGTATTAGAAAAAAGGCCGGGTTCCGACTCGGCGAAAGCCGCGAGCGAGGAGACGGAGTAGTCAATGGCAATTGAGAAGCCAGCGAGTAAGCAAATGGTGATTGCTTCTGGAAGAGCACACCAATCACTGGCCCAAGAGGTTGCCGAAATCCTCAAGACCGAACTGGTTCCGGTTACTGCCTACGACTTTGCAAACGGCGAAACCTTCGTCAGATACGAAAGAAGTGTTCGTGGGGTTGACGCCTTCATAATTCAGGCTCACCCCAACCCAATCAACCACTGGGTCATGGAACAGCTGCTCATGGTTGACGCCATGAAGCGAGCCAGCGCCAAGCGGATAACCGTGGTCGCACCATTTTTTCCCTACGCCCGCCAAGACAAGAAGCACAAGGGACGCGAACCAATTTCCGCGAGGTTGGTAACCGATCTTTACCGCACCGCCGGCGCTGACAGGCTGATGTCTGTCGATCTGCACTCACCGCAGATCCAGGGATTTTTTGATGGGCCAGTAGATCACCTCTGGGCACTGCCCATCCTGGCGGACTATGTCGCAGAGAAGTTTGGAACCGACAAGCTCACCGTTGTCTCTCCAGATTCTGGAAGGGTGCGAGTTGCGGATATCTGGGCAGATAGGCTTGCCACCCCGCTGGCGATAGTCCACAAGCGCAGGGACCCTGACAAGCCAAACCAGGTTCAGGTCAATGAAATTGTTGGACAGGTTGAGGGCAGGGACTGCCTGATTGTCGATGACATGATCGACACCGGCGGCACCATTCTCGCTGCCGCCAGGGCCCTGAAGGAGAACGGTGCTGCGAGGGTTATCGTGGCTGCTACGCACGCAGTGTTTTCTGCTCCGGCCACCGAGAGGCTTAGCGATCCGGTGATTGACGCGGTAGTTGTTACCAACACCTTGCCAATCACCCCCGATAAGGAATTCGAGACGCTGCACGTGCTATCGATTGCCCCGCTAATTGCCAAGGCGATTGCGGCCGTCTTCTACGACGACTCGGTTAACTCGCTGTTTCCAGGCCACGCTTAAAATCACCCCGTGAAGCTTCTGAGCCGCTTCGATGCGGTGTTTATTGGTCTTGCCGCAATGCTCGGCGCCGGCGTTTTTGTGGTCTTCGGCCCTGCGAGTGAGCTTGCGGGGTCCTTGCTTTTGGTCTCGATTCTTATTGCCGCCCTGGTCTCCTACCTGAATGCGGCAAGCATTGCTCAGTTAGCGGCGGTGGTGACGCGCTCTGGAGGTGCTTATGCCTACGGAAGGCATTACTTGGGTAATGCTTGGGGTTTTCTTGCTGGGATGAGCTTCTTGGTCGGGAAGATCGGGTCTGCAGCAGCAATAGCGCTCGTCTTCGCTACATACCTAACCCCTGGATTCGAGATCTTGACAGCTGTGTTGGCAGTTGTCGTGATGGCAGCCATAAACATCGCCGGCATCAACCGAACGGCATTTGGATCCAAGGTCTTAGCGATTATTACCCTCAGCTTCCTCACCGCTCTGATCCTGGCGGGACTGTTTGCCGAGCCGGCCCAAGGAACCATGGCTACCGGAGGTTTCCCCGGCGTCCTCACCGCGGCCGCACTGTTCTTCTTCGCCTTCGCCGGTTATGCAAGAGTCGCGACCCTCGGAGGTGAGGTTAGAGAGTCGGAGCAAAACGTTCCCTCGGCTATCCGGATCTCTCTGGCAATTGTGCTTGTGACATACCTTTCGCTAGCGCTGGTGCTGATGATGAAACTCGGTCCTAGCTTTGCGGGTTCTCTCACTCCGCTTGCCGACCTCGCAGGCGTAGCGCTCGGCATTGACGGGAGTGTTGTTGCGGTCTTTGCGGCGGTCGCGACCCTGGGCTCGTTGCTGGCGCTGCTGGCGGGTATGAGTAGGACGGCTTCTGAAATGGCTAGCGACGGTGAGCTTCCCAGGGTGCTCTCCAATAAGCTCAAAAACGGCTCTCCAGCGCTAGCAGAGATCATTATTTCTCTGCTGGTTATTGTGCTCGTGGTCTCTGGGAGCATTCTTTTGACCATTGGACTGTCATCGTTTGCAATTTTGAGTTATTACGCGATCGCGAATCTTGCCGCCTATCGCCAACCCCAGAGCGAAACTCGAAGGGCCAAGTGGCTCAACCTTGTTGGCCTGGGGTTGTGTGTGCTTTTGGGGCTGAGCGTGCCACTTGGGGGATTGCTGGTTGGTGCAACCGTTTTGACCCTGGCACTGATATTGCGCTGGGGCTTGAGAGCGCTGCGCTAATCCGTTAGTCTTCAAGCTGTTCAGCGGCGAGGGATACACAAGTGTCCGTAATCGACGGGGTCCTTTTCCTCGCCACGTGATTAGAGGAAAAGATGTCAGAGACCAAGATTGAAGCAGAAGTCCGCGAGAGCTTCGGTAAGGGCGCAGCTCGTAAGCTTCGTGCCGCGCAGCGCACCCCGGCAGTTATTTACGGCCACGGCAATGCCACCCGCCACATCCACATGCCAGCCCACGAGGTTGCTCTAGCGCTTCGCATCAAGAATGCGCTGCTTGAGATCAAGATTGCGGGCAAGGAAGAGCTGGTGCTCGTGAAGAGTGCTGCCAAGGACCCAGTGACTCAGGTGATTGAGCACGTTGACCTCGTAGAGGTGAAGAAGGGTGAGAAGGTTCACGTTGAGGTTCCCGTTCACATCGTCGGAGAGCCTATGGGTGGAACCGTTGTTGACCTCGAGCACAAGACCGTCAAGGTCGAGGCCGAGGCTACCCACATTCCACAGTTCATCGAGCTGGAGATCTCGAAGGAGAACCCGGCGGGCCACCACTACAACGTAAGTGACCTCAGTGTCCCAGACGGCGTCATTATGGAGCTTGCAAGCGATGAGCTGGTAGCTTCGGTTGTTGAGACCAGAGCCGGAGTTGCTGATGAAGAGCCTGCTGCAGAGACTGAAGCCGCTGAGGGCGAAGAGCCAGCAGCAGCCGCAGAAGAATCAGAGTCTGCAGAGTAACGAAATTTGGTTGGTGGTCGGGCTCGGTAATCCCGGGCCCGGCTACCAAAATAATCGCCACAACATCGGCCAGATGGTGGTCGATGAGCTCGCGAAGAAATTCGGCGTAGGGTTTCGCTCTCACAAATCAGGATCGCTGATAGCCGAATACAAAATGGTTGGCGGCAGCAAGATTGTGCTTGCCAAAAGCACCTCATTCATGAATCTCTCCGGCAATCCTGTTTCAAAGCTCCTGAAGTTTTATTCGCTGGATGCGACCCGCCTTATTGTGATTCATGACGAGCTCGATCTCGAGTACTCGGACATCCGGGCCAAGTTCGATGGTGGTCACGCTGGCCACAACGGGCTGCGTGACATTTCAGCAAAAGTTGGCACCAACTACCATCGGGTTCGCTTTGGCATAGGTCGACCCGATGGGCAAATGCCCGTTGCAGACTTTGTGCTGAGGGACTTTTCGGCCTCAGAGCGCAAGGAATTAGCCTCGCTCATTGAAAATGCCTGTGAAAAAGTAGCCCAGCTGATTGAGTCCTAGACTTCCTCTGTGACCATCCGCTCACTGATTTCTGCGGCCGCATCCGCGCGTTCGCTTCAGCCTGCGCGGAATCTCAAGTCCTCAGAGCTTTTTGCCCCTGCCAAAACTCACCTAGTTGCCCTAGCCGCCATGTTGAGCGCTGCAAAGTCTCCGCTGGTCGTGGTTTCATCCTCTGGCAGGTCAGCCGAGGAGGCAGCAGCAGCTCTGAGCGATCTGGTTGCTGGGCTCGAGGTGATCAACTTTCCATCCTGGGAAACCCTCCCTCATGAGCGTCTCTCTCCGTCGCCTCAGGTGGTTGGGCAGAGAATGCAGGCCCTGCATCGTCTTGCTCAGCTGAGAGAGCAGGAAGCTGACCACCCGGTGCTACTTTCACTTTCGATTAGGGCAGCACTCCAGCCTGTGGTCGGGGGATTGAGCGATCATCCGCCGCTGAAGATTATTAGCGGCCATAGCTACCTACTTCCTGAGCTGACCCTGAAGCTCATCGAGATTGCTTATGAACGGGTCGACCTCGTCACTCGCAGGGGCGAGTTCTCCATTAGGGGAGGCATTCTGGATGTGTTTCCCACCACCGCCGAGCATGCGGTAAGGCTCGAGTTCTTTGGCGATGAGCTTGAGGAAATCAGAGAGTTTCAGGTCGCCGATCAGCGCTCCCTAGCGACCAAGGTGGGAGCAATTGACATCTATCCTGCGAGAGAGTTACTAATAACGCCTCAGGTGGCCTCAAAGGCGCGGGAGATGGCGGCTGAGTTTCCCCAGCTAACTGAGATGCTCGAAAAGATTTCAAACGCCATCCCCGTTAGCGGCATGGAATCACTAGCTCCTGTCCTAGCAAGCGGCATGGGGCCGGTAACGGATTACCTCAACCCAACTTCTCCGGTTGTGCTTTTAGATCCCGAGCGGCTCAGCCTTAGGGCAAAGAACCTTGTAGAAACAAATCAGGAGTTTCTGCATGCAGCTTGGGACGCGGCAATTGAGGGCAGTAGCGCACCCATAGACCTCTCCGGTGGCGGCTTCTATGAACTCAGCGACTTTGTTGATTTGGTCGCCCCCAAGCACCCACTGATCAAGATGAACTCACTTGCCGCTGAGTCCAGCAAGGACCTCGGACTCAGGGAGATACCTGCTCTCACTCAAGAATCTGCGATTGATTGGGTGCTGGACCAGATTGGTGCTGGACAGGCTCTAGTCATTACCGCAAGGGGCCATGGCACCGCGGACCGGCTCGTTGAGATTCTTGGCGAGGCCGGTGTCCCAGTCTCCTTCAGCGAGGCAGTGAAATCGGCAACTGCCGGGCAGGTAGTGGTTACGATTGCCACTTTGCCCAGCGGGTTTGCCCTAGCTGAGCAGGCGCTAACAGTAATCACCGAGCAGGAGTTTTTTGGGGTCAGTCAGAACTACCTCAGTCCAACCCAGCGCAAGCTTGCACCCAGGAGGGGCCAACAGGTAGACCCACTTGAGCTGAAGCCAGGCGACTATGTCGTCCACGAGATCCACGGGGTCGGAAGGTTTAACAAGTTGGTGCAGCGCGACAACCGAGGTCAGGTCAGGGAGTATTTAGTCATTGACTACGCCCCGCCAAAGCGCGGCTACCCAGCAGACACCCTTTTTGTTCCCACCGATCAGCTTGACCTGCTATCGCGCTATGTCGGCGCCGAGGCGCCGGTACTTTCCAAGATGGGCGGCACGGACTGGGCCAGAGCCAAGGGAAATGCTCGCAAGGCAGTTCGCAAGATAGCCATTGACCTCGTAAAGCTTTACTCCGCACGTATGAAGAGCAAAGGCCATGCCTTTGGTTCCGATACGCCCTGGCAGAAGGAGCTCGAAGACGCCTTTGAGTTCCAGGAGACACCCGACCAACTCACCACCATCGACGAGGTGAAGCGCGACATGGAGCGCTCGGTGCCCATGGACAGGCTGCTTGCAGGGGATGTTGGCTACGGCAAGACCGAGGTTGCCCTCAGGGCAGCCTTCAAAGCCATCCAGGAGGGCAAACAGGTTGCGATGCTGGTTCCCACAACTCTGTTGGTGTCGCAACACTTTGAGACCTTCAGAGCGAGGTTCTCGGGCTTTCCGGTTCACTTGGGGGCGCTGTCTAGATTCCAGAGTGCAGCCGAGGCGAAGAAAGTCTTGGCCGGCCTTGAGTCTGGGGCACTGGACATGGTGATTGGCACCCATCGCCTGCTCTCCGGGAACGTGAAGTTTCGAGATCTTGGCCTTTTGATAATTGACGAGGAGCAGCGCTTCGGTGTTGAGCACAAGGAAAAGATCAAGGACCTGAAGCTCAACGTGGACGTGCTGGCAATGAGCGCAACGCCAATCCCCAGGACCCTGGAGATGGCCGTAACCGGCATCCGGGAGATGTCGACCCTTGCCACCCCGCCAGAGGAGCGCCAGCCAATTTTGACTTTCATTGGAGGTTTCAGCGAGCAACAGGTAGCGGCGGCCATCCGTCGAGAGTTGATCCGCGAGGGTCAGGTGTTTTTTGTCCACAACCGAGTTGCGAGCATTGACTCCGCGGCCTCCGCGCTTGCCAAGTTGGTTCCCGAGGCCCGGATTGGCGTCGCCCATGGCCAGATGCCCGAGGACCAGCTGGAGCAGGTTGTGATGGACTTCTGGGAGCGAAAGTTTGATGTGTTGGTGTCAACCACCATCATCGAGACCGGCATCGACATCCCAAATGCGAACACCCTTATCGTCGATCGCGCAGAGCGATTTGGACTGAGCCAGTTGCACCAGATTCGGGGGAGGGTCGGCCGCTCTCGCGAGCGCGCCTACGCCTATTTCTTCTACGACCCGTCCCAGCCTCTCAGCGAAACCGCCCACGACAGACTCGCCACTATCGCCACCAACAACGAGCTCGGTAGTGGCATGCAGGTGGCGATGAAGGATCTCGAAATTAGGGGAGCAGGGAATCTGCTTGGCGGCGAACAGTCGGGCCATATCGCAGGGGTTGGCTTCGACCTCTACCTGCGCATGATCGCCGAGGCGGTTAGCGAATTTAGGGGTGAGACTGTTCAGTCCCCCGCAGAGCTCAAGCTGGAATTGCCAGTCGATGCCAGGCTGCCACTGGAATACGTAGACAGCGAACGTCTTCGCCTGGAGGCTTACCACAGGCTCTCGAGCGAGTCTGGTGCGAAGGCAACAGAGAAGGCGCTGGACGAAATCCTTGCCGAGCTAACGGATCGGTTTGGCAAACCACCACAGCCGGTTTTGAACCTTATTGCCGTAACCAGACTGCGTCAGATCGCTAATCGGCTAGGTCTTTTGGATGTGAATCTCTTGGGTATTCAGGCCAAGCTAACCGGAGTGGTGCTGGAGGATGCGCAGCTTGTTGCGTTATCCCATGACTATCCGAGCGCTAAGTATTTGAAGTCCGCGTCGGTTTTGTCCATCACAATCCCGCAAAACAGTGAGGGCGAGCCAATTCGAGACCAAGAGGTGATTGACTGGGTTGAGGTCCTTTTTGAGCGATTGGCAAAAGTTTATGGAGAAGCTAGCAAGTCTGATTCGAACAGCACATCAACTTAGGGCTCCTGGCGGATGCCCATGGGATGCCGAGCAGACACATGAGTCACTGATCCAATACCTCCTCGAGGAGACCTACGAGCTCATCGAGGCCATTGAGAGAGGTGACCGGGACGAAGTTCTAGAAGAGCTTGGTGACGTGCTCTATCAAGTCATCTTTCACTCCGACCTTGCCTCGGGCGGGACGCTTGGAGAGCCCTTTGACCTAGAAGATGTTTCTAGTTTCATGGAGGAGAAGATGCGCTCTCGTCACCCCCACGTCTTTGGGACTGAGGAGGAACTGGCAGCCTTTGCGGCCGAGACCGGAGACGATGTGATGCAGAACTGGGATGCTCACAAAAAGAAAGAGAAGCCCGGAAGGACTTCCATTTTGGATGGTGTGCCGCAGGCGATGCCCGCTCTGGCACTTGCAAACAAGGTCATGGGCAAGGCCGAGAAGGCCGGGATCTTGGAAAAGCAGAGTGAGCCGGTGGTACCAATGGAAAGCGAGGATGATCTGGGTAAGCTCCTGCTCGCCATAGTTGCTAGCGCGAGGGCGGTCGGCCTTGATCCTGAGCGCGCTCTTCGGCAGGCGACCAGGGAGCTTCAGGTTGAGATTCGAGCTAGTGAGCTTTCTGATGCGACCGACGCAGGTGTGGTTGGCCTAGCCGATAGCTAGGAAAATACCGCCTCGAAATCGCTGAAGCCGGCATCGAGCACTTCGGAGGGGGTTCTCGGGTCATCAGCTTCAGCCCACCAAACCAGAATTGCCATCGAGACAGAAATTAACGCCGAGGACAGAACCCTTGGTCGCATGGGGTCGTCGGTTAGCTCGCGCACCTTCTTTTCGATAACGCCGCGTGCCTCTTCGAGCTGACCGTGTCCCCAGCCGTAGATCTCGGGAGAGCTTGCAATCAACTTGAGCCTAAGTCTCACGGTCTCGAGGGAATCATCGAGGAGGTGCATGGCCTCGACCCAGGAAGTGTGGAGAAGCCTCACGATGTCGGTTTCTGGGTTTGCCTCAAGTTTTTTACCCAGCTCAACATTGAACAGGTGCATTCCTCCCCAAACAACGGCGGACTTGGAAGCAAATATGCGAAATAGGTTGGAGCGGGAGATGCCAGCGGCCTCTGCGACATCGTCCATCGTGACGTTGTCGATTCCCTTTTCAACAAAAAGTCGAAGTGCGGTCAGCCCAACCGCAGTGGGGTCCGTTGTTACGGGCCTCCCCCTACCGCGCTTAGCTGCTTCTGTCATGGCAGAAAGATTACTAAGGCTCTGGGGGAAACCACTGTGAGCGAGCAAGCAATCAAGGTGATTGGTTGTTGCTGTGCCAAACTGGTTAGGTGCCAAGCGTAAATCCCCCTCGCGGAATGCGAGATTTGCTGCCCGCGGAGAAACAAAAGCGTGAGCGGCTGATTTCGCTTATCCGTGACACCTATTCATTAAGAGGCTTTCAGGAGATTGAGACTCCGTCGGTCGAGGCTATCGAGCGACTCTCATCGGGTCAGGGTGGCGACAACGAGAAGCTGGTATTCAAGGTCCTAAAGCGCGGTGAAGAGCTGGAAAGGGCAGTTGCCGACGGCGGGGAGCTCGCTGATCTCGGACTCAGGTTTGACCTCACCGTCCCGCTCACCAGGTATTTTGCGAGTAATCGAGGGAGCCTGCCCCGGGTGTTGAAGGCGATTCAAGTTGGTCCGGTCTGGCGAGCCGAAAGACCTCAGAAGGGTCGTTACCGCCAGTTTTTGCAATGTGATATCGACATTTTGGGAGAACCGAGCGAGCTTGCCGAGCTGGAGCTAATCTCGGCCTCGCTCGCAGCGCTAGACGCCATCGGACTTTCGAGGGCAACGATCCGCGTGAACGACCGCAGGCTGCTAAAGACGCAGCTCGATGCCGCAGGCATCAGCGAGAATCAAGATAAAGCCATGATCGCAATCGACAAGCTCGACAAGATTGGCCTAGAGAAGGTAGTTGAGGAAATTGCCGAGAGTTGGGGCAAAGAATCCGCTCAGAATGTGAGCGCTTGGCTCTCAGCGGATGTTTCTGATTGGCCGGAAGAGCTCGCTTGGGTTTCGAAGCTCGGAGATTATGCGGCAAGGCTCCGCTATGACCCCAGCCTGGTTCGGGGCATGGGTTATTACACCGGCGCAATTTTCGAGATTGAGTACCCGGGTGCTGAGTCCTCGATTGGCGGAGGCGGTCGCTACGACGAGATGGTTGGACGCTGGGCCGGCACCGACACTCCAGCAGCAGGCATCTCGCTAGGCATTGAGCGAATCATCGAGCTTGCCGAGATCGAAGCGAAGGCGGGAAAGTCAATTGTTGTCTTGATTGAAGATGACTTTGCCCAGGCAATCAGCCTGCAAGCAGAGCTCATCGCCGAGGGTTACAGCGTCAGGCTGGAGCGAAAGGCTAAGAACATCAAGGCTCAGCTGGAGGAGCTCGCGGCAAGTGGCTATGAATTCTTTGCCTATCAGGCCGCATCGCGACAAGATTTAGAAATCCGCTCTCTTAGCTAAACGCTAGACTTTGGCTTAGAAGCCAACGAAGTTTTCTCCAGAAAATAATTTTGAAACTAATAGGAGATTCCCTTGTCAATCATCACCGCAATCGGCGCTCGCGAGATTCTAGACTCGAGAGGCAACCCAACTGTTGAGGTTGAGGTTTTGCTCTCAGACGACTCTTTCGGTCGGGCTGCAGTGCCCTCAGGTGCATCAACAGGAGCCTTCGAGGCTCACGAGTCCAGGGATGGCGAAAAGGACTACTACCTAGGCAAGGGTGTGCAGAAGGCTGTTGCCGCAGTTGTCGAGGTTATTGATGAGGCCCTAGTTGATTTCGATTCCACAGACCAGCGGCTTGTTGATGCCGCGCTGATTGCCGTGGATGGAACGAGCAATAAAAAGAAGCTTGGGGCTAACGCGATTCTAGGTGTCTCGCTAGCAAATGCCAGGGCAGCAGCCGACTCTTCTGGATTGCCGCTGTATCGCTATCTTGGTGGTTCGAACGCCTTTGTGCTGCCCGTTCCGCTGATGAATATCATCAACGGTGGTGCTCACGCGGACAATGGCGTAGATATCCAGGAATTTATGATTGTGCCGCATGGCGCTGAGACCTTCTCCGATGCACTTCGCTGGGGAACTGAGGTTTATCACCACCTAAAGAAACTACTTGCTGAGCGTGGGCTTGCTACCGGCCTTGGCGACGAGGGTGGATTTGCGCCAGACCTTCCAAACAACCGTGCTGCCCTTGATTTGATTGCAGAGGCAATCAAGCTTGCCGGTTACAAACTCGGCGATGAGATCGCCCTCGCCCTAGATGTTGCCTCGACCGAGTTCTATGACGAGAAGAGTGGAAGCTACAACTTCGAGGGCTCAAAGCGCAGTGCCGAGGACATGATTGCCTACTACGCCGAGCTTCTTGCCTCCTACCCACTGGTCTCGATCGAGGACCCGCTTGCTGAGGATGACTGGGCCGGTTGGACCAAGATCACCGCGGAGCTTGGTAGCAAGGTCCAGCTTGTCGGAGATGATCTTTACGTTACGAACCCAGAGAGGCTCCAGCGGGGTATCGATGAGGCCGCGGGAAATGCAATTTTGGTGAAGGTAAACCAAATTGGAACCCTCACCGAGACCATGGATGCAGTTTCTCTGGCTCAGCAAAACGGAATGAAGGCCATCATCTCTCATCGCAGCGGCGAGACCGAGGACACCTTCATTGCCGACCTTGCGGTTGCCACCAACGCAGGTCAAATCAAGACAGGCGCTCCGGCTCGTAGCGAGAGGGTTGCTAAGTACAACCAGCTGCTCAGGATCGAGGAGGAGCTTGCGGACGCCGCCAGATACGCCGGCACCGCCGCGTTCCCAAGATTCGCCGCAGGCAAATAGCCGCAACTTAGGCGGCTGCTCCTAAACTTCTTGAGATATGGCGCAGTCAACAAAGAAAGAGCCTAAGGTTCCCGTTGCCCTAACTCAGGGCAAGTTGATGCTGCGCATGCTGCGGCTCAATAGCAGTTGGGTGAGCCTGATTTCTGTGATTGTCTTGGGCACATTTATCGTCTCTCAGGACGTCCAGACCTACCTTGATCAGCGCCGAGAAATTGTTGAGATGGAACAGAGCATTGCCCAGGCTGAGGCAGCAGTCGAGGAGATGCAAGCCGAGCGAGACCGCTGGCAGGATCCTGTCTATATTCGCTCTCAAGCTCGGGATCGGCTCTACTACGTTCTTCCTGGTGAGGTGTCATACCTGGTAATGGACTCCGAGGGCATGGATTTCTCTGACACTTCGGGGACTGTTGGTGCTCTGTTATCGGAGCGCAGAAGTGCGGACGAGATTAGTGCCGAGGTCTCCGCCGCTGAAGACAACTGGGTTGACTCGCTTCTGGAGACTTTTTTGAGATCTGCACTGGAACAGCCGGAGGAAGAGTGAGTCTTTCAGCCGAGGATGTTGCTGAAGTCTCGCGTCAACTTGGTAGGCCAGCCCGCAACATAGTTGAGGTCTCTGCACGCTGTATTTGCGGGAGACCGACAGTTGTAAAGACCGAGCCTCGCCTAGAGGACGGGACACCTTTTCCCACTCTGTACTACCTGACACAGCCGGCTGCGACTGCAGCAGTGTCAACACTCGAGGCCTCCGGCTACATGGCAAGAATGCAAGACCGGCTCGCAATGGACGAGGATCTCAGCTCCAAATACCTAAAGGCCCACGAGAGCTACCTCCTCGAAAGGGCAGAAATTGCCAAGGTTGAGGAGATTGAAGGAATCTCAGCCGGTGGTATGCCCACGCGCATTAAGTGTCTGCATTCACTCGTTGCTCACTCCTTGGCAAAGGGACCTGGTTTGAACCCTGTTGGGGATCTAGCGCTCGAAGAGCTCACCTGGTCGCCAAAGGAGTGCACTTGCGTCTAATTGCACTTGCCCTCACCACGCTGCTTCTAACCTCGAGCGCTACTCCTGATGAGCACTGGTGGCTTGGGGATCTAGGATTCGCAGAGGCCAATCTTGACGGCAGCGGAGTCCGAGTCGCGGTGATTGACACCGGGGTCGATGATGATCATCCGGACCTCGCTGGCATAGTGATTGGCGGAGCCGACTTCTCGGGGATTGGGACCCCAGATGGGACTCAACCTGTTGGCCCTGGAGGTTTCCACGGCACCATGGTCAGCTCCCTTATTGCGGGGCAGGGCAAGATCAGCGGGGGAGTTATCGGAGTAGCGCCTGGCGTTGAGCTCCTGGCTGTGTCTGTAGGGCTTGGAGTTGAGGGAGCCGACACCGACGCACAAGTTGCGCAGGCAATCATCTGGTCGGTCGAAAATGGTGCGAGTGTGATTAATCTCTCGCTATCGCGTAATTCAGAGCGCTGGCCGGCGAGCTGGGACGAAGCCTTTCTATTCGCATTTGAGAATGATGTCGTCATAGTCGCAGCAAGTGGTAACCGAGAGGCCCAAAGCTACGCCACGGCCCCCGCCACCATACCCGGCGTGCTGTCCGTGACGGCTGTAGACGAAGCGGGCAAAGTCAATTCGAGCGCAGGGGCCGGGGGTATCGGAGTTGCCGTTGCTGCCCCCGGAATCGACATGCTGGGCAGTTTCCCCGGGGGTGAAATTAAAACCTGGGAGGGGTCATCGGCCGCCGCGCCAATTGTGACCGGACTTGTCGCATTGATGCGGCAGGCGGACCCCGTGGCAAGTGCAGACGACATCATCCAGCGCATTATTTCAACCGCTGTCGATCTTGGGGACCCGGGATTTGACGGCATTTACGGCTACGGCCTAATTGATCCCATTGCAGCAGTCGACTCCAGCGCCGTTGCAGAATCAAACCCACTCGGCTCGCTCGCTCAGTGGGTGGAACTCTACCGACCAGCTCAGGCTTCGGACGATGAGGCAGAGTTGATTGTTCCGACTTTGCCAGGAACCCAAACGACGACGGAGGATTCTGCTGCCGAGCCAGAGATTCAGGAGGCGGACCCTGGGCTGAATCCGCTAACCTATCTTTTGTTACCCATAGCGCTGTTGCTAGCAGTTCTCATTTTCAACAGTTTGAGACGGGGTAAGAAGAAGCAAGCAAGCACTACAAAAGAAGGCTCATGACCGTCGCGACCACAAAGTCAAAGACTCCACCGGCAATCGTGCAAGAGGTTACTAACCCCAAGTCACCTCAGCGAATTTTGATTATCGGAGGTGGTTACGCAGGTTTCTACACCGCATGGAAGCTTGAGAAGCTGCTTGGCCGCAACGAGGCAGAGGTCACCATGGTTGACCCCCTTCCCTACATGACCTACCAGCCGTTTCTACCCGAGGTCGCAGCGGGATCGATTGAGCCGAGACACGTAGTTGTATCTCACCGTCAGCACCTGAAGAAAACCAAGATGGTTTCTGGCAAGCTGCAGAAGGTTAATCACAAGACTCGTAAGGCAACCATCGGTGTTGATGGCGGCAAGGACATGGTCATCGAGTACGACCAAATCGTAATGACTGCTGGTGCGGTCACCAGAACCTTCCCAATCAAGGGCATCGCCGAGGAGGCAATTGGTCTAAAGACCATTGAGGAGGCCGTTGAGGTGAGAAACCGCCTCATCGGAAACTTTGAGCGTGCAGCCGCGCTGCCTAAGAACTCAAAGCTACGTCAAAGGCTTCTAACCGTGATTGTTGTTGGTGGCGGCTTTGCCGGCATAGAGGCGTTTGCCGAGCTAAGGAGCGCCGCTACCCACCTACTTCGCTACTACCCAGAGATTGACTTTGACGACGTCCAATTCCACCTAATCGAGGCCATGGGCCGCATCATGCCTGAGGTGAATGAAAAGACCGCCAATTGGGTCGTAAACAACCTCAACAGCCGCGCCGGATATGTGCACCTCAACACTCAGGTGCTCTCAGCTGAAAAGGGCGTTGTCAAGCTCTCCACCGGTGAGACCATGGAGTCGAACCTAATTATTTGGACCGCTGGTGTGGCTGCAGCTCCGGTTGCCAAGAACTCGAGTTTCCCGCTTGACGAGCGCTTTCGCATTATTGCCAATGCAAAGCTGCAGATTCTTGAGAACGGCGAGCCGATTGCGGGCTCTTGGACCGCTGGCGACGTCTCGGCTGTTCCTGACCTCACCGGTGGCGGTGTCGGAGGTTACTGCGTACCAAATGCTCAGCACGCGGTTCGGCAGGCAAAGCTTCTTGCCAAGAACATCGTCGCTACCATCCGGGGCGAAGAGATTCGCGAATACCGCTGGAAGACGATCGGCGCCGTTGCGGGTCTTGGCATCGGGGTGGGCGCAATCAAGGTTGGCAACTTTGGTATGACCGGCTTCTTGCCCTGGATAGCACACCGCGGGTATCACGGTCTTGCCATGCCCACTTGGGAGCGCAAGATTCGAGTCGTGGCCGGCTGGGTTTGGAATGCCCTCCTTGGAAGAGACCTCGTAACTATCGAGGCAGTTCGATCACCACGATTATTCTTTGAGACCTGGGCCACCAAGCCTGGTAAGTAGTTTTTACTAGCAATGGGCCCGGGTCTCCCGGGCCTTTTGTTTTGCCCCGATAGCCCAATGGCAGAGGCAGGCGACTTAAAATCGCCACAGTGTGGGTTCGAGTCCCACTCGGGGCACCAAATGCTCAGCAAACGTTTAGCTTTTTCGCCTAGTCTGGTAGACGGCCCTGAAGGAGCGAAATGGAAATTCTGCTAGTTGTCCTAGGCATTGCTGCCGTTGTTGGTATCTATCTTTGGATCACTTACAACGCGCTGGTTGCCCTAAAGATCAGGGTCGATGAGGCCTGGAGCGACATCACCGTTCAGCTCAAGCGCCGAGCAGATCTAATTCCAAACCTCATCGAGACAGTGCGCGGCTATGCCTCACACGAGCGTGAGGTCTTCGAAAACGTCACGAAGGCGAGAGCCGCTACGGTTTCGCCCGAGTCGCTGGAGCACCCAGCTAAGGCTGCGCAGGCCGAGGGTATGCTGCAGGGAGCACTCAAGAGCCTGTTTGCTGTGTCGGAGGCTTACCCGCAGCTGGTGGCATCCACAAACTTCCTGGAGCTGCAGCGTGAGCTAACAGACACTGAGGACAAGATCATGGCATCACGCCGTTTCTTCAACGGTGGCGTTCGTGAGCTAAACACCAAGATTGTCCAGTTCCCCAACAACGTATTTGCAGGTGGTTTGGGCTTCACTGAGCGCGAGTTCTTTGAGGTCGAGGATGCAGCTAGCATCCAGGAGCCACCAACAGTCAACTTCTAGGGGTAGGGCTTGTATCGGGCAATTGCTGCCAATAAGCGCAACACTGTTCTAATAATTGGCCTCTTTGTGGGGCTGCTCACCGCTCTCGCTGTTTGGTGGGGGCAGTACTCGGGCAACGGCTCGAGCGCGATTCTGATTGTGCTCTTCGTCCTCGGCTACACGATTTTCCAGTACTTTGCTGCATCACGACTTGCGATAGCCATGAGCGGTGCGAAGCAAATTGAGAAGCGGGACAATCCGCGGCTTTGGAACACCGTCGAGAACCTCGCGATTTCTCAAGGCATGCCGATGCCCAAGGTCTACATCATTGACGACCCTGCTCCCAATGCCTTTGCCACCGGTCGCAACCCCGAGAACGCGGTGGTTGCAGCAACCACCGGCCTGTTGGACATCATGGACAACAATGAGCTTGAGGGTGTGATGGCCCACGAACTAGGGCACGTGAAAAACTATGACATCAGGGTCTCAACGCTAGTTTTTGGGCTGGTCTCTGCAATCGGAATTCTCGCGGACATCGCGATTCGAATGGCCTGGTATTCCTCCTTCAACAGAAGCCGCAACAACGGCCAAATGATGGCCTTCTTGGTTGTCATAGGAGTCGTGGGGTGGATCATCGCTTGGCTTATTGGGCCGCTGGTCTCGGCTGCGGTTTCGAGGCAGCGTGAGTATCTCGCTGATGCTTCCGGCGTGGAGATGACCCGTTATCCGGATGGCCTGGCCTCAGCCCTTCAAAAACTGGGGGAGTATGGCAAGCCAATGAAGCGCGCCAACACCGCGATGGCGCATATGTACATCAACGACCCCCTAAAGCCTGGTCTAGTTGAGAGGGTGTTCTCCACCCACCCTCCTATCCCTAAGCGGGTTGAGCGACTTTCCCAAATCGGTCGCGGCTTCTAATCGCTAGACTTTCTCTCATTCTCTGATTGAAGGTTTCAAATGGCTCAAAGCAAACTGCCTACTCTGGAAGAGTTCTACGCGGCTGCTGAGAGAGTCGGCGGGCAGATAACCAAAACCCCCATGCTCGAAAGCCACTGGCTTTCCGAGCTAACTGGAAGCCCGGTCTTCTTCAAGTGTGAGAATTTGCAGCGGACGGGCTCCTATAAGGTTCGCGGTGCTTACAACCTCATTAGCCAGCTAAGTAGCGAGGAAAAAAAGCGTGGGGTCGTCGCTGCCTCTGCCGGCAACCACGCCCAGGGTGTGGCGCTTGCAGCCAAGCTGCTTGGCATCAAGGCAACAATTTTCATGCCGGTTGGAGCCTCGCTTCCGAAGTATCAAGCAACCGTTGATTACGGAGCGAACGTGGTTCTCACAGGCGCAATTTTTGACGAGACGCTAGCTGCGGCCCAGGACTTCACAGCGCAAACCGGGGCGGTTTTCATTCCGCCCTTCGACCACATCGACATCGTTCGCGGTCAGGGCACGGTCGGACTTGAAATCATGGAGCAAATGCCCGATGTCGACAACATTCTTGTTTGCCTCGGCGGCGGTGGGCTTGCCGCGGGTGTTTCTCTGGCGGCAAAACTTAAAGCTAAAGAAATGGGTAGAAAGATCAAGGTCTATGCGGTCCAGGCCTCAGAGGCAGCTGCGTATCCAGCATCGCTCAAGGCGGGTAGGCCAGTCGAGGTCAAGATCAACCCAACAATCGCCGATGGTATCGCGGTCGCAAAGCCTGGCAAAGTTCCATTTGAAATCATCAAGAGTCATGTTGACCGGGTTGTTACCGTTACCGAGGATGAGATTGCAAAGGCAATGCTTGGCGTCATGGAACGCAGCAAGATGGTCGTTGAGGCCGGAGGTGCTGTTGGTGTGGCCGCACTGGCCGTGAAGAAGCTGAAGCTCAAAGGCAAGACCGCGGTGATTCTCTCCGGAGGCAACATCGATCCGCTCTTGCTTCAGCGGGTGATTCGGCACGGACTCGCGGCGTCGGACCGATACACCAACATTGCGGTGATGCTTCCAGATCGCCCGGGTCAGCTGGTTAGAACCGCTCAGGCGGTTGCCTCGGCACATGCGAACGTAGTTGAGGTTCTCCACACCCGTCACGGAAATGGCCTTGAGATCTCAGAGGTGGAGCTAGACCTAAGCGTTGAGACCAGGGGTAAGGATCACCGCGATGAGGTAATCGAATCGCTGAAGAAGGCTGGGCTCAAGCCCAGGCTCTTTGAAAACTAAAACTCAAAGTTCGCGAGCTTTATGACCTTCACCGTGATGGTTTTGCCGTTTGGGGCGGTGTAGCCAACCTCTTCGTTGACTTTCTTGCCGAGGATGGCCTTGCCAATTGGAGAGTCAGGGCTGTAGACGTCGAGGTCACCATCCTCTATTTGCTGCTCAAACTTAGTTCCCTCAAAGATCTCGTGGCTCCCAAGGAAGAACTCCGTCTCGCTGCCGTTCAGCAGACAGGTGACGAGCAGTCCCTGCTTGACAATGCCGTCTGAGCTGTCGGCGGAACCAATCTCCGCGTTTGCCAGCATCCCCTCGAGGCGGTTGATTCGAGCCTCAAGCTTGCCCTGCTCCTCTTTAGCCGCGTGATAGCCGCCGTTTTCCTTGAGGTCGCCTTCTTCGCGAGCCTCTTGAATCTTCTTGGCAATCTCACCACGCTCAACCAGAATCAATTGTTCGAGCTCGTCCCTGAGTCGATCATAAGCTGCCTGGGTTAGCAGAATGTTGTCGGTCATTTGTCACTTCCGGGAATTGAAAAAGCTCGCATAGCGAGCTATCAAAATGTTACCTCAGAGTGCACTCATCAACCAAGCCCGTAACCGCCTCTTGGTAGGTGTTGATGCTTACCGTGTGACGAGTTGTGGACTGCTCATATGGCCCCAGCTCCAAGAAAACATAGCCGACCTGCGTGAATGAGTTGTTGAGAGCCTCCACTCCGCAAGTCGCAACAGATCCAACCGGCATCTGGATTTCAAAGTCGACCTCTGTTTGCCAAGGGCTAATCACGCGGAAACCGATATCTGTCGTCCCTATCGGGCTCCAATTGAGATAGCCGAAGAGGCCCGCGACGAAGGTTGCGACAATGACGGCTAGCCATCCCAAGAGCTTTGCGGAGCCTTTTTTCGTGGCTCTAGTGACTCCGTAGCGCTCGCTCAGAATCTCAGCTTGTTTGTCCTGCATGTAACAAGGCTACGTCCTAGGTGGAATACTTGTCGCATGAGCTTTCTTGTCGCCCTCGTCGCGTTGGTCGATTCGACCCCGATGATTGTTGATGACAACTACAACTCTCCCGGCACAATCGGCTTCATCGTCACATTTATCGTGGCAGCTATCGCGGTGCTCTTGTTCTTTGATATGAACCGGAGAATTCGCAAGACCCGCTACCGTCAGGAGATTCGGGAGAAACTGGCGGAAGAGGAGCTTGGCAACATCGAGCTCAAAAAACCCGATAGACCCGCTCCTCCGGCTAAACCCCGGCGAGAGAACCCGGAATCGGGTCCAGACCAATAATTAGTGCAGCACTCCAGTGGCAGAAGAATGCTGCCACCGTTAGAGCGTGAAAGATCTCGTGAAATCCAAAGTGGCGAGCGTTCTTGCCCGGCCACTTAGCTCCGTAGAAGATTGCTCCTAGCGTGTACAGCAGGCCTCCAATGGCAACAAGCAACATCATGACCCAGCTGGCATTCCACAGGTCCACCACATAGAAAATTGCTATCCAGCCCATGGCTAAATAGATGGGGACATAAAGCCATCTGGGAGCGTTAATCCAAAAGACCCTAAAGCCAATGCCAAGGGCAGCTATCGACCAGACCGCTATCAGCAGCATCACACCCTTGTCGCTATCCAGTGCGCTGACCGCCATTGGGGTGTAGGTGCCGGCGATAAGTAAGAAGATGTTGGCGTGGTCAATTCGCTTCAAAAGCATCTTCATGAAAGGGCGCCAGCGGAAGCGGTGATACAGCGCCGAATTGCCGAAGAGCAGAATTGAACTCGCGAAGTAGATGGCGGCGGCGCTCTTTGCCACCACTCCCTCAGAGAAAACGATTAGCAGTATCCCTGCCGCAATTACGAATGGAACCACACCGGTGTGTATCCAGCCACGCCACGACGGCCTCGGCTCGTCCTGGTGGAGTGAGCCCTTGAGCTCTGAGAGCGGGACGTGGAGTGGATCGGGCCGTTGCATCCTCACAGGCTATGCCAAAAATGCAAGTAGAGGGTTTCGACTAACCTTTTGGGGTGCGAAATGTGCTCTACCGCTTCTATGAGAAGCAGATTGAGTCGGGACTCAGGCCCAGCGACATGCCAAGGCATATCGGCGTCATGGTTGATGGCAACCGACGCTGGGCAAAAGAACAAGGTTTTGACCGCTCGCTAGGTCACACCGCGGGGGCCAAGCGCATCGTTGACTTTGTGGGTTGGTGCACCGATCTTGGCATTGAGCACGTCACTCTCTACCTGCTGTCCACCGACAACCTCTCAGGTCGCAACAGTGAAGAGCTTGATGACTTGATCGACATCATCATCACACTTGCCGAGCACCTTGCCGAACTTGGTCGATGGAGGCTTCAGGTGGTTGGTGACTTGGAGGCACTCGGGGACCAGGCCGCAGCGAGGCTTAGGAAAGTTGAGGCTGTGACAAAAGAGAAGATCGGCACCCACGTCAATCTCGCAATTGCCTATGGCGGAAGAAAAGAAATAGCTGACGCGATGCGATCAATTTTGAAAAAGCACGCAACCAGCGGAAACTCCATTGAACAACTTGCAGAGCTAATGACCCCCGAACTGATCGCCGAAAATCTCTACACCGGGGGCCAGCCAGATCCAGACCTACTGATTCGAACCTCTGGGGAACAGCGCCTTAGTGGATTTTTGCTTTGGCAGAGCGCGAACAGCGAGTTTTACTTCGCAGAGGCCCTCTGGCCCGATTTTCGAAGGGTTGACTTCCTCAGAGCCATTAGGGATTTCCAGCGAAGGCATCGTCGATTCGGAGCCTAAATATCGCTTTGGTAAACGATTTTCTTTTGGGCGTGTTTATCGCAAGCAACCTTAAACCTCAGGCGTAGATTGATGGCAATCGCACCCCAAAGGAGCGCAGGTGGCAACTACCTCTAACCCCAGGTCCAAGGCAGCAACGAAAAGCAAAATCAGTCCTGAGGTGGTGAGTAAGCCAGCTACCAAGTCCAAGTCCGAGACGCAGGTGCGCACCTTCGTGTTAGACACCTCTGTCCTTCTCTCGGACCCCAAGGCTCTTTTTAGATTTGAAGAGCACGAGGTAGTGATTCCGATTGTGGTCATCAACGAGCTTGAGAAAAAGCGCAACGACCTGGAGATTGGCTACTTCGCGCGCAAGGTGCTGAGAAACCTTGACGAACTTCGCCAGCGTCATGAACGCCTTGATTTTCCGGTCGAGGTTGGCGAGGGCGGCACTCTCAGGGTCGAGCTGAACCACATCGACCAGTCGATTCTGCCCACTGGATTCCAGCTGGGAGATAACGACTCGAGGATTCTGGCCGTGGCCGCCAACCTGAAGAACGAGGGTTTCGAGGTCACCGTTGTCTCCAAAGATCTTCCGATGCGAGTCAAGGCATCCTCAATTGGGCTCAGAGCCGAGGAGTACCTGCACGAGCTGGCAACCGATGAGTGGAGCGGCATTTCCGACCTACACCTCTCGGCGACCGAGATGGCAAACCTCTACGACTCTGAGGAAATCAGCCACCCAGATGCCAAGGAAATGCCAGTTAACACCGGCCTCATCATTCACTCGGAGCGAGGCAGCGCGCTAGGCCGTGTCACCGAGAGCAGGACCGTCAAGTTGGTCCGCGGTGACCGAGAGGTCTTTGGAGTACACGGCAGGTCGGCAGAGCAGAGACTTGCAATTGACGTCCTTCTCGATCAGGAAATTGGCATTGTCTCTCTTGGCGGAAGGGCAGGAACGGGAAAGAGCGCCCTCGCACTCTGTGCCGGCCTCGAAGCAGTTCTGGAGCGTAGACAGCACAAGAAAATAATGATCTTCAGGCCGCTTTATGCGGTTGGCGGTCAGGAGCTTGGCTACCTACCAGGCACTGAGGGGGAGAAGATGAACCCCTGGGCTCAGGCCGTTTTCGACACTCTCGGAGCTCTCGTCTCTAAGGAGGTGGTTGAGGAAGTTGTGAATCGCGGCATTCTCGAGGTGCTGCCGCTTACTCACATCCGAGGACGTTCGCTTCACGATTCCTTCGTGATTGTTGACGAGGCCCAGTCTCTGGAGCGCAACGTGCTCCTTACAATGCTTTCCCGCATCGGTCAGAAGTCTCGCGTAATCCTTACCCACGATGTGGCTCAGCGAGACAATCTCCGGGTTGGTCGCCATGACGGTATTGCTTCGGTGGTTGAGACGCTGAAGGGTCAGCCGCTCTTCAGCCACATCACCCTTACTCGGTCTGAGCGCAGTGAGATTGCGGCTCTAGTAACCGACCTGCTTGATTAGCTAAAGGCGCAGCCTGGGGATAACCCAGAAGCGATTTTTGAAGCCTGGCTTAGTTTGAGCTCTTGTGGCTGAGCTTATTCTTTGGGTACCCGTTGGATACCTGCTTTTTGCGAGCATTCCGCTTTGTGTAACGGACGTCAGAGAACACAGGCTCCCCAATCGCTTCACCTACTCCGCGATCGCACTCTCAACCATTGCCACGGGCTTTGTTGCAGTTAGCGAAGCTCGCCACCTCCAGTTTTTTGTCGCTTTGGGTGTTTCACTTTTGACCTTTGGAATTGGATACCTGCTGGCAAAATACGCAGACGTTGGAATGGGTGATGTGAAGCTGTTGAGCGCTACCAACCTCTTGTTGGCATGGCATTCACCTTGGCTTGTCCTGTTCGCACTTACCTTGAGCTTTACTTTGGCCTCTCTGGTGAGTGCAGTTGGAATACTGAGAGGCAAGTTGAGCTGGAGGACGCCGATTGCAATGGGGCCATACCTGCTGCTGGGGTTCTTTGTCTTTTCCGGCTCTCCGCTGCTGAGAATTACTGCGGAGGCCTTGTCATAGGCAGAACGTCGAGAGCTTGATCCAATTGCTCCATCGTTAGCTTCTCGCCGTCCACAAAACCAAGCTCAATTGTTGCCTCTTTGACTGTGATTGACTTCGCAACTGAGTGCTTTGCAATCTTGGCTGCCGCCTCATAGCCAATATATTTGTTGAGAGGGGTAACAATTGACGGGCTAGAGCCGGCCATTGCCAAGGCTCGTTCCGCGTTGATCTCGAGTCCTGAGACTGTCTTGTCTGCAAGTACGCGCATGGAGTTTGCAAGCAACCTGATTGACTCAAGTAGCGCATTGCCCATCACTGGAATTGCTACGTTCAGCTCAAAGTTCCCGGAGGCTCCGGCCCAGGTGATTGTCGCGTCATTCCCGATAACCTTCGCGCAAACCATCAGGACTGCCTCTGGGATAACTGGATTGACCTTTCCAGGCATGATTGAGCTTCCGGGCTGTAGGTCAGGGATGTGAAGCTCTGCAAGCCCAGTGTTGGGCCCCGAGCCCATCCACCTCAGATCGTTGTTTATCTTGGTCAGGCTGACGGCTATTACCTTCAGGGCGCCAGAGGCCTCTACCAATCCATCCCTTGCGCCTTGCGCCTCGAAGTGGTCGCGTGCTTCGGTGATTGGCAGGCCAGTGTCAGCTGCAAGTATCTTGATCACCTGCTGGGGGAATCCCGCAGGGGTATTGATGCCGGTGCCGGTGGCTGTGCCGCCCTGAGGAACCTCAGAGACTCGGGGGAGAGCAGCATTTACTCTTTCAATGCCGTATCGAATCTGGGCGGCGTAACCTGCAAACTCTTGGCCAAAGGTGACCGGGGTTGCATCCATTAGATGGGTGCGACCCGGCTTGACAGCCTCAGCCCATTTCTGAGCCTTGTCCTCAAGCGCTTTGGCCAGGTATTCCAGAGCTGGCAGAAGGTCATTTACGAGTGCACTGGTGACCGCTACGTGAACGCTGGTTGGAAAGACATCGTTTGAGGACTGGCTCATGTTGACATGGTCGTTTGGATGAACTTCGCTGCCGAGCTTGCTGGTCGCAAGAGTCGCAAGCACCTCGTTCATGTTCATGTTGGAACTTGTTCCGGAACCCGTCTGGAAAACATCCACTGGGAAATGATCGTGGTGGTCGCCCGCAATAATCTCGGCTGCGGATGCCTCGATTGCATTAGCAATGTCTTTGTCGAGGTGTCCCAGAGCAGCGTTAGCTGCTGCCGCCGCCTTCTTGATCCTTGCCAGAGCGACGATGTGCTCTTTTTCTAGGGGTGTGCCACTGATGGGAAAATTCTCGACAGCCCGTTGAGTTTGAGCTCGATAGAGAGCGTCCTTGGGAACCCGAACCTCGCCCATCGTGTCTTTCTCGATTCGGTATTCCATGTCTCCTCTAACTCTCCAGCTGTCCTCTTGAAGTGGTGAGCTCAACCTGACCCTCGGAGAGTCGGTACTGCGCTCCAACCACTGCTAGTTTGCCACTTTCCACGCGCTCTCGGATGAGCGTCGACATTTCCAGAAGCTCGTCGATCGTGTCGCTGATGTGATTTCGGTTTATCTCGTCTATGTCGAAAGTTCCACCGCTCCGCGAAGTCACAACGGTTTCCGAGATTCGACCAACCAGATTTTCGATGTATTGCCCTTCCACTTTCAATTTGCCATCGACCGCGTCCATTGAGGCGCGAACGGCACCACAGCTGTCATGGCCTAGCACCAGGATTAAAGGAACCTCTAGGACCTCGACCGCAAATTCAAGCGATCCCACAATAGTTCTGGCAATTATTTGGCCCACGTTTCGGACAACAAAAAGATCCCCGAGCCCAACATCGAAGATCATCTCGGCTCCGAGTCTGGAATCAGAGCAGCCAAACAGTGCTGCAAATGGCTGCTGGGCCGTGGCCACCGACTTTCGGAGCTCTGCGTCTTGCCTTGGGTGTGCGGGGGTGCCCGCGACAAAGTTTCGGTTGCCTCGGATCAGGGCCGCCCAGGCCTCACTTGCGTTAGTTGGTCGCAAGCATCTCCTCTAACTCCTGAGAAACTAAGCCGGCAAGTTCCTTGAAGTCCTCTGCGTCGGCTGTTCCATAGATTACAACTGCCGAATCGGCAAAGCTGTGAATCATTGCGTAATCCTTCGTCCCGGGAGGGCTGCTGGGTGTGAGTGTTGGCCAGATCTCCCAGGTGCGCCCAGCAATTTCCACCTCATCCTCAAGCCAATTGCCCTGCAGCGTGAGCGCAATCCAACTTGGATTTACTTCAAATCCATGCAGTAGAGCAATGAACTGATTGTCCTCGGTTACAAAGCCCACATACCAGCTCTGCACTCCAAGTTCAGTCTCCAGCCTGGCTGCGTTTGACCACCAATTCGCGGGGACCTGTGGAGCCAAGACCTCGAAACCGAGGGACGCCTCAGCTTCCGCGGCTATCTGCTGGTAGTCAACCTGCGCAATTCGATTTGAATCGTCACGAGGCACCCCCAGCACCAGCAAAATAACCAGTCCAAGGGTTGCGACCATCGAGAAAATTAGATTGCGAACGGTCTGCTTTGCTCGCCTCTGGGCAGCTGCGCTCACTTAGCCTCGCGCTCTTTTTGTGCGGCGTCGAGCTTTTTTCTCGCTCCTGCGAGCCACTCTTCGCAGATTTTGGCTAGCTCTTCACCGCGCTCCCAAAGCGCCATTGACTCCTCGAGGCTCACGTTTTGGCCCTCCAGTTTGGTCACCACCTGCTGCAGTTCATCACGAGCCTGCTCATAGCTGATTGTCTTGTCTTCTTTAGCCATTACTTCTCTCTAACCTCGTCGGCAGTTGCTGAAATTTCCTGATTTGCTGTTTGAATGCGCAAGCTCTGACCCTTTTTGATACTTTTCGGGCTGTTCCCTTCCTGGTCAGTAATGACCGCATAGCCGCGCTCCATTGTGAGCTTTGGCGACAGTGAGCGAACTCGCGCCTGAAGCTGAAGGATCTCGCTGCTTGCTTTATCAAATCTAAAGTCGAGGATTTCACCCAGGCGCTTTACAAGCTGGCCTAGGTGCTCTTCCTGTTGCTCGACAAAGCCGTATGGGCTTTTGAGAACAGGCCTAGAAAGGATCGAACCAATTAGCTGCGTTTGGTTGTCGAGGAAGCTGATAAGTCTGAGAGCAAGTCGTTCGCGTGCCTGGTTAATGCCCTTTCGTTCCTCTAGAACATCCGGGACAACCCGCTTGGCCGCGTCTGTGGGGGTTGAGGCCCTCAGGTCTGCAACCAGATCGAGAAGCGGAGAATCATTCTCATGCCCAATCGCTGAGACCACTGGCTTGGTAAGGGCAGCCGCAGCCCTAACCAGCCGTTCATCGCTGAACGGCAAGAGGTCCTGGAAACTACCACCACCTCGGGCAATGATGATGATTTCTACATCCGGCATTTGGTCGAGCTGCTGCATGGCCATGATGATCTCTGCGGGAGCCTTGTCGCCCTGCACGAGAGTGTTGATGACCTCAAATTGGACCTCGGGCCATCGCAGCTTTGCATTCTGCAAAATGTCTTTCTCGGCGTCAGATTTGGCGCCGGTAATTAGCCCAATCTTTGCCGGCAAAAAAGGAAGCGGCTTCTTTCTTGCCGGATCTGCGAGCCCCTCAGAAATTAGTTGCTGCCTAAGTTTCTCGATTCTCTCGAGAAGCTCACCAAGTCCAACTTTGTGCATTTTGAGCACTCGCATCGTGAGCTTGCCGTTTTTGGCCCAAAACTGCGGTTGCAAAAGCGCAACTACGCGATCGCCCTGGTTGAGACCGACCTCAATCTCGGCACTCGAGGCATCGAATGCGTGAATCTCGATGGAGTTCTCGACGTCCAAGTCTCGGAGTGAACCAAAGATGTTGCTCCCTCTAACCTGAAGCTGCTGGAGCTCTCCCTCGACCCAGACCCGGCCAAGTTTTTCTATCCAGTCCTTGAGGCTCTTGGAGAGCTGAGAGACCTGCCAGGGGGAATGTTCGCTAGAGACTTTTGATTCAACTTCGTGAGCCGTTGGCTGATTCATGTGACTAGCCTCCGGTAACGGTTCGTAGAATTGAGTGGTGACCCTAATCAACAATAACGCCCAGCCCGACATCAATTCGGGAAAGAAGGTGCTTCTGGCAGCTCCCAGGGGCTACTGCGCAGGAGTGGACCGGGCTGTGATTGCGGTCGAGAAGGCCCTAGATCACTACGGTGCTCCCGTTTACGTCAGGAAGCAGATCGTCCACAACAAGCACGTGGTTCGGTCTTTGGAAAAGCGCGGTGCAATTTTTGTTGATGAGGTGGAGGAAGCGCCCGAGGGTTGCGTGATGGTTTTCTCTGCGCACGGCGTCTCACCCGCGGTCGTCGCGGCCGCGAATGCCCGGAATCAACACACCATCGATGCCACGTGTCCACTAGTGACCAAGGTTCACAAAGAGGTTCTCAGGTTTGAAAAAGAGGGTTACGACATTCTGCTGGTTGGCCACGAGGGCCACGAGGAGGTAGAGGGAACCGCGGGAGAGGCCCCTCACGCCGTCCAGCTGATTGATGGCGATGAGGACATCCAGAACGCGAAGGTCAAGGACCCGGAAAAGGTCATCTGGCTCTCCCAAACAACGCTCTCGGTCGACGAAACCATGGAAACCGTTGTGAAGCTTCGAGAGCGCTTTCCGAAAATGCACAACCCACCAAGTGATGACATTTGTTATGCGACTCAGAACAGACAGGTTGCGATCAAGAAGGTAGGAGCTGAGTCGGATCTCGTTATTGTCGTGGGCTCGGCAAACTCCTCCAACACTGTAAGGCTGGTTGAGGTAGCGCTGGACGCCGGTGCCAAAGCCGCCTACCGCGTGGATGACTCTTCTGAAATCAAGGACGAGTGGTTCGACGGGGTTACCAGTGTCGGAGTGACATCAGGCGCCTCTGTGCCCGAGGACCTGGTCGAAGAGGTGCTCGATTATCTAGCTGAGAAAGACTTCGGAGACGTCAGAACAGTGACCACTGCCGAGGAAGACATTCAGTTCTCGCTGCCAAAAGAGCTTCGCAAGGACCTCAAGGCAAGCAGTAGCTAGGCGTCGCGGCAAATGGATTCCCTAGGCAGGCATGAAGATTACGGCCAAGAGGCTCTCGATGAAGGCCAGCTGGCCGAAGACCCAATCGAACAGTTCCGTCAGTGGCTTGTCGCAGCTGAGGAAGCGGGGATCTATGAGCCCAACGCGTTTGTTCTGGGCACGGTGACAGACAGAAATACTCCCAGCTCTCGGACGGTGCTTCTCAAAGGCGTTGAGGACAACGGTTTTGTATTTTTCACGAACTTCGAATCCCGCAAAGGGCAGGCAATTAAGCAGAACCCTCACGTCAGCGCGGTCTTTGGGTGGTATTCGATATACCGCCAGGTTCTGATTGAGGGCAAAGTGGAGAGAATCACCGAGGGTGATTCAGAGGATTACTTCCACTCCAGGCCCCACGAGTCACAGGTTGCTGCCTGGTCTTCGAGGCAGTCCCAACCGATTTCTTCACGAAGCGAGCTTGATCAGCAGTTTGATGACGCGTTGAAGAGGTTTGACGGCCAGGTTGTGCCCAAACCTGATTACTGGGGTGGTTATCGAATTGTCCCCAGTCGCATTGAATTCTGGAAGGGAAGGTCGAACCGCATGCATGACCGGATTGCCTTCGCAAGAACTAGTGAAGCTGACAGCTGGAAGGTGACCAGGTTACAACCCTAGGTTTTTTGCTGTGCCTACCAGCTCGATTGACCCGCTGAACCTAGCTGCTTTGCCGCCTCGACAACCCTTGCAGACATTCCTGCCTCTGCTGACTTACCCCAGTTCCTTGGGTCGTAGGTCTTCTTGTTACCAACCTCACCATCGACCTTTAGAACACCGTCGTAGTTTTTGAACATGTGGTCCACGATCGGCCTGGTGAAGGCGTATTGGGTGTCAGTATCGATGTTCATCTTGATCACACCAAAGCTGACGGCGTCCGCTATTTCCTTTTCAGTTGATCCGGAGCCTCCGTGGAAGACAAGATCAAACGGTGACTCTTTGCCGTACTTCGAGCCAACCTCGCGCTGGATTTCTTCCAGAAGCTCTGGCCTCAATTGCACGTTTCCTGGCTTGTAGACGCCGTGAACATTTCCGAAGGTGAGAGCTGCTAGGTAGCGGCCGTTCTCGCCAAGGCCGAGTGCCTCAACGGTTTGCATTCCATCGGCGACTGTGGTGTAGAGGTGCTCACCCATGCCGCCTTCGACGCCATCTTCCTCGCCGCCCACAGCGCCAACTTCAATCTCCAAAATGGAGCCGACGTTCTTTGACTTTGCCAAGAGCTCTTTTGCAATCTCGAGGTTGCGATCAAGTGCAATCGCGCTGCCGTCCCACATGTGAGAGTTGAATACGGCCTCGCCACCTGACTTGACCTGCTCTGCAGAAATGTCCAGTAGTGGCCTCACAAAGCCATCCAGCTGGTCTTCCGCGCAGTGGTCGGTGTGGAGGGCGACCTTGATGTCGAAATTCTTTGCGACCTCGCGCGCAAATGCTGCAAAAGCGAGTGCGCCCGAGACCCTGTTTTTGACGGTCGGACCGCTCCAATAGTCCGCACCTCCAGTTGAGACCTGGAGAATGCCATCGCTACCGGCCTCTTGCAGACCTGCAAGAGCGGCGTTGAGAGTCTGTGAGCTGGAAACGTTAATGGCTGGATAGGCAAAGCGCTTGGCCTTTGCCCGGTCCAGCATCTCTGAGTACTCGGCGGATGAAACTACTGCCATTTTCTGCCTCCTAGGCCTGGGCTGGTTCGCCCAAGGGGCGGTTTCGATCGGGGTCGAGGTCAACAGTTGCCTCAACAAGATTTTCGATTGACTTCAGGCCGCTCGTCGGTTGCTGAACCTTGGCCGCACCCCACTGCACGGCTGCCGCGATTCCGCCAGCCACATCAAAGCCAACACCAAACGCTCCAGGCTCAGTCTCATTGGCCGTCACAGCGGATAGGAATCCTGCGATGGTGGAGTCACCGGCACCTACCGTGTTGATCACCTTCACCGGCGGCGTAAAGGCGTGAATCGCGTGGGTCTTGGTAACGGCAATAATGCCGTCTACGCCCATGGATGCCAGGATCAAGTCCACGCCCCATTCATTTAGCGTGCGGGCAGCATCAATTACGTCGCCGATCGTTTTCATGTCCTTACCCACGCACTCAGCAAGCTCGTGAGCATTGGGTTTCATCACGGTCGCATTGCCCTTTTGGGCCCAGTAGCGAAGTGGATCTCCAGAGGTGTCGAGAATTACCTTCACACCGAGTCGTTGGGTGACCTCAAACAGTGGCTCCAGATCGATGACCTGGTCGGTCTCGATAATCTCGGGGTGGGCCCCGGCCACAACCAGCCACTTCGCCGAGGTGTCTATGAGAGTTTTTTCGGTGAGGCGGATAACCGCATCCCAGTCTTTTTGGTGCAGTGGTCTTGGATGCTCGTTTATCTTGGTCGTGGGGCCGTCGTATTCAACGACCGTGGTCGAGACCCTCAGGGTGCCATCTACCCACAGCGGGACCAGAAAACTAGAAGACCCGGTCCGCTTCAGTACGGCCGGGTCGGCATTTCCGATAGGAACAACGCCTGGAGCTGGAATATTCGCTAGCTGAAGACCACGGGCTACGTTAATGCCCTTGCCCGCCAGCTCTTCGCCGACCTCATAGGCTCTGTTGACACCGCCCTCAACCAGGTTCTTCACGAAATAGGTGCGATCCAGGGTTGGGGAGGGGGTGAGGGTGACAACAGGTGATTTCTGGTCAGCCATCATGACTCCTTGGATGTGAGTGAAAAAAACGACACTCACATCGTTGTAGGCGCCATGCCCACTATAGCTAAATAACTACTTATCTTCGCTTTCGTCAAGCTCTTTTGCGGTGATGGCGTTTGGTCCCTGCTCGATGATTTTAGGGCTTTCTATGGAGTCAATTCCTAGCTCGTTTTCGTCAAGATCATTGAGCTTTCTGGCTGTGACCAGCATCCTTGTTTCGAGTGAGGATACAAAGCCGTTGTAGCTCTTTACGGTGCTGGTGAGCTTATTGCCGAGATCAGCTGCAAGCGCCGCCACCTTGCCCACTCGCTCGTAAAGCTCTCTACCGAGTTTGATCATCGAGCGCACCTGCGACTCATCGGCATTCTGGCGCCAGATGTAGTTGATCGTCTTCAATACCGAGAACAGCGAAACGGGGGAGGCAAGCGCAACGTTTTTCTTGAAGGCGTACTCCATCAAGGCTGGGTCTTGCTCCAGGGCTGCGGACAGAAGCGACTCACTGGGCACGAAACAGATCACAAAGTCAGGAGAAGTGTCCAGCCCTTCCCAGTAGGCGCGTCCAGCAAGCTCGTCGATGTGCCCCTTCACGGCCTTGACGTGCTCCGCCAGCAGCTTCTTACGGCGCTCTAGCTCTTCGCCACTTGCAAGCTCAGAAATGGTGCTTGCCTCCTGGTACTTATCAAAAGGAACCTTGGAGTCAATGGCCAGCGCCTTGCCGCCGGGCAGGTTTATAACCATGTCGGCCCTGCCGGACTTGTCGCCGGTGGCTATTGTCGCCTGCTCAGAGAAATCAGCGTGCTTGATTAGACCAGCAAGCTCAACCAGCTTTCTCAGCTGAGCCTCTCCCCAGACACCCCTGAGGGAATTTGAGCTGAGAGCTTGGGAGAGCTGCTGAGTCTGCTTTCTCAGATTCTCGTCAGTTTCGATGGCGCTTTTGAGCTGTTCGGAGATGGTGCTGAACTGCTCGACTCTCTCTCGCTCCATGCGCTGAACCACGCTCTGCATCTGCTCCAGCTGCTGCTTCACGGGAGCGAGCTGAACCAACACCTTGTTCTCCTGATCCTTCTGGCTCTGAGAGTTTTTGGCAGCCTCATCGGCCTTTGCGAGCTGGCTTCTAAGCTCATTCTCTGTCGCTTCCAGCGCGGCGAGCTTTGCCAGCATTTCGGGGTCTGAGCCTGTGGCCCTGCGCCTTGCGTAGCGGTAACCGACAAACGCGCCAACAACCAGACCCAGCCCGAGGCCATTGAGTGCAAAAAGCAGAGTTAGATCCATAACCGCCAGTATTGCAGTGGGCTCAGACAACTAAGGTTTGCAAACGCTGATTGGTGCTGCGAAGCAGCCCCTCGAGGTCTTCAACCTCATGTCGCTTTGCCATGTGCATAACGATCCTGGCGCAGGCATCTGAGTCTGCGAGTGCGTCGTGGTGCTGAAATTCCTCATGTCCAATTGCGTATGCGACCGCATTCAGGCGGTAGCTCTCTAGGTTGTAAGTCTTTCTAGACATCTTCAGGCTGCAGCCGTAACTGAGATTTGGAAGGTCAAAATTCACCGCTGCGGCAGAGGCCTTGAGAACCGACATGTCAAAACTTGCATTGTGAGCAATCAACGGCAGCCCGTCGGTAAAAAGCAGCAGTTCTGGAAGGGCGTCAAGCCAGTCGGGAGCATCGACAATGTCATCGGGTTTGATGCCGTGAACGGCGATGTTGCCAGCGTGAAAAAAATTGTTTGGCGATGGCGGCTTGAAAAGCATCGAGAGCGATTGCGTAATTTCTCCGGCTTCCACTCTGACCAGGCCAACTGCGCAGGGAGAAGCCGGGGAAGAGTTGGCGGTCTCAAAGTCAATCGCCACGAAGTCCAAAGCCACAAGCCAATTATCGGGCAATAGACTTTCGCGGTGGCCCTAACTATCGGAATCGTCGGACTGCCCAATGTCGGCAAGTCAACCCTCTTCAACGCACTCACCAAGAACTCCGTGTTGGCAGCGAACTACCCCTTTGCCACCATTGAGCCCAACATCGGTGTCGTGAATCTTCCCGATAGCAGGCTCGACAGACTAAGCGAGATCTTCTCCTCGGAAAAGAAGGTGCCCGCTCCGGTCTCATTTGTGGACATAGCTGGAATTGTGCGCGGAGCTTCCGAAGGCGAGGGTTTGGGAAACCAGTTCTTGGCAAACATCCGCGAGGCAGATGCGATTGCACAGGTAGTGCGAGGTTTTTCCGACTCAGATGTTGTCCACGTAGACGGCAAAGTTGATGCGAAAAGCGATATCGAGACCATCAACACCGAGTTGATTCTGGCCGACATGCAAACCCTAGAAAAGGCAAGGCCACGCATCGAAAAAGAGGTCAAGACCAAGCGCAACGATCCACAGCTACTTGCTGCTCTTGACGAGGCTGTCGCGGTTCTAGACAGCGGCAAGCCCCTATCGCTATCGGGCATTGACATGACTCATCTCAAAGAGTTTGGTCTGTTGACCGCTAAGCCAATCTTGTTTGTCTTCAACGTCGATGAGGGTGTGCTTTCAGATAAAGCGAAGCTGGAAGAGCTGGCCGAGCTTGTTGCTCCTGCGGAGGCGGTGTTCCTTGACGCCAAGGTCGAGAGTGAGCTCATTGACCTAAGTCCCGAGGAGGCCAACGAGTTGCTTGCATCCCTGGGGCAGAGTGAAAGCGGTCTGGATCAGCTGGCGAGGATCGGATTTGCGACCCTTGGCCTCCAGACCTACCTCACCGCGGGACCGAAGGAAGCCAGAGCCTGGACAATTCGCAAGGGCTGGAAAGCGCCACAGGCAGCCGGGGTGATCCACACCGACTTTGAAAAGGGCTTTATCAAAGCAGAGATCGTCTCCTATCAAGATCTAGATTCAGCAGGCTCGATGGCGGAGGCGAAGGCGCAGGGCAAGGTCCGCATGGAGGGTAAGGACTACGTCATGCAGGACGGAGACGTGGTCGAGTTCCGCTTCAACGTCTAGGAAATTTTGGGCACCCTAGACCGCTTAGACTTGTCCCATGCCCAACAACCTCATCCGTCTTTCTGTGACCGATGACATTGTTAGTTGGTTTGATCAAACGGGCCCATTTCTCTTCTATGCCGCGGTCTTTGGGCTGGTATTTGCAGGCACAGGGCTGTTTGTTGGAGCCTTCATCCCCTTTATTACGGGTGACTCGCTAGTCTTCGCGGCTGGTCTGGTGGCAGCTGCTAATCAAGACAGCATCAACATCTTTGTGATGGTGGTGGGTGTTGGCATCGCCGCCTGGCTGGGTGACCAGGTTGGTTACACCCTTGGGCGGCACTACGGCAGGCCTTACCTCGATAAGCGCAAGGGAAAATGGCTGAAAAATGCCATTGAAAAATCCGAGGTCTTTTATCTCCGCTATGGCTGGTGGTCGATAGTGGTCGCCAGGTTCGTCCCCTGGGGGAGAGTCATCATCCCGGCGCTCGCTGGAATATCGAAGATGAACTACTACAAGTTCTTCAGCGCTAATGCGGCCGGTGCACTTTTGTGGGGCTGCGGCCTCACCCTGGCCGGCTACTTCACCTATTCCATTCCTTTTGTGAGAAATGCGACCTACGCAATTGCAATCGTCGTGATCTCACTCAGCCTGATTGCTGGAATTAGAACCTGGAGAGAAAACCGCGCTAGTTCTGAATAACTAGCTCGGCCAGCCCTTGGCTCTTTTCTGCCTCGTAGAACTCTTCCTCTTGAGCAGCCCAGACACCCCAGTGCTCGTCAAACCTGCCACCGTCTCGCTCGGTGAATCTCTTGCGGCGAGTGGCATCGTCGGCTGCAATCCAAATAGTCAGTGATGCCAGGGGCGCAGATGCTTTGGACAGCGCTCCGCAGCCCTCGAGGATAAGTGCTGTGCCACCCGAGAACTCCCTGAAGCCGTTTCCAGCTTCATTCGATGCTCCCCGGCTTGACTTATCCCAGTCCCAAATCTGCCAACTGGCCTTTTTTCCTGCGCTTATTGGCTCCAAGATTTTCTCCCTCGCATAGACGCTGCCTGCTACAAGTCCCTCCCAACCTGGATAGAGATCATCGAGCCGAACAATTCGGGCTGCCTGTCTGTTTTCTGCGAAGTAATTTTCAGCGAGCTTGGAGGCAAACAGAGACTTTCCCGATCCCGCCCGGCCATCGATTAGTACTACGGGCGTGGGCACCTTCGAGGAGAGCTCCAGTAGCCTCTCGGAGGCCTCTTTCAGGCCTAAATCAAAGTTCAACGCCATAACCCGATGAGTCTAATTCGCCGCCTTGTTGGCTAACTGCCAATAAACTAGGCCGGGCCTGACACGGGCTCCCAAAACCTAGGTATTAGATGACCCAATCGAATCAGGCCCTGAGAAATCTGGCCATAGTTGCCCACGTTGACCATGGAAAGACCACTTTGGTGGACGCCATGCTTCGCCAGACCGGCTCATTTGCCGCCCACGCCGCCGTTGATGAGCGCGTGATGGATTCCGGTGATCTCGAGAAAGAAAAGGGCATCACCATCCTGGCCAAGAACACAGCGGTGACCTATTCAGGTCCCGCATCGAAGGGAAACGCGGTCACCCTAAATGTCATTGACACCCCTGGCCACGCCGACTTTGGCGGTGAGGTAGAGCGCGGACTGTCAATGGTTGACGGTGTAGTTCTCCTGGTTGACGCCTCCGAAGGCCCTCTACCGCAGACTCGGTTTGTATTGCGTAAGGCTCTAGAGGCTTCGCTTCCTGTGATTCTGCTTGTGAACAAAACTGACCGCAGCGACGCCCGAATCGACGAGGTAGTCGAGGAGAGCCACGATCTTTTGCTTGGGTTGGCGTCTGATCTTCACGACAGCGTCCCCGACTTGGATGTTGACGCAATCCTGGAGCTGCCAGTTATCTATGCATCGGGTAGGGCGGGCAGGGCCTCGCTCAACAAGCCCCAAAATGGAGAACTGCCTGACAGCGAAGATCTAGAGCCTCTGTTTGAGGCGATCTTGAAGTACATTCCGGCCCCAAAGTTTGAGGAGGGGGCACCATTGCAGGCCCATGTCACGAACTTGGATGCCTCACCGTTTTTGGGAAGGCTCGCGCTTCTGCGTGTTCACAACGGCACGATTCGTAAGGGTCAGCAGGTTGCCTGGGTCCGACAGGACGGCAGCCAGCAAATGGTGAAGATTACCGAGCTACTTGGAACCAGGGCGCTCGAGAGGTTCAGCATTGACAGCGCCAGCGCCGGGGACATTGTTGCGGTTGCAGGTATCGAGGAAATCACTATCGGTGACTCACTGTGCGATCCAGAGGATGTCCGTCCACTTCCAGGGATAAGCGTCGACGAGCCCGCGATCTCGATGACGGTGGGAATCAACACCTCTCCAATGGCTGGTCGTGCAAAAGGTGCCAAGATCACCGCAAGGCTTGTCAAGGAGAGATTGGACCGCGAGCTTGTTGGAAACGTCTCAATTCGAGTGCTTCCAACCGAACGCCCGGATGCATGGGAGGTTCAGGGCAGGGGAGAACTAGCACTGGCAATTCTGGTGGAGCAGATGCGCCGTGAGAACTATGAGCTCACCGTTGGCAAGCCCCAGGTAGTGACCAAGAAGGTTGACGGCAAGCTTCATGAGCCCGTTGAGGAGCTCACCGTAGACGTTCCGGAGGAGTTCATGGGTGCCGTGACTCAGCTCTTGGCCGCCCGCAAAGGCCGCATGCTTCACATGACCAACAACGGAACCGGTTGGGTTCGAGTTGAGTTCAAGGTGCCATCAAGAGGACTCATCGGCTTCCGCACGGAGTTTTTGACAATCACCAAGGGTTCTGGCATCGCCAATGCCCTGAGCTCCGGCTATGAGCCGTGGTTTGGCGAGATAGTCACCCGCAAGTCAGGCTCGATGGTTGCGGACCGCAGCGGCAGCGCGACTCCATACGCCATGATCGCGCTTCAAGAGCGCGGCAGCTTTTTTGTCGAGCCGGGGACCGAGGTTTACACCGGCATGGTTGTGGGAGAGAACTCCAGGGCTGACGACATGGACGTCAACATCACCAAGGAGAAGCAGCTCACCAACATGCGAGCCTCATCCGCTGACAGCTTCCAGGGACTAACCCCACCACGCAAGCTTTCTCTCGAGGAGAGTCTGGAGTTTGCCCGTGAGGACGAGTGCGTTGAGGTGACCATTGACGCAATTCGCATTCGCAAGGTTGAGCTGGACCCGAATGTGCGAGCCAGGGCTGCCTCAGCCAGAAAGCGCGCGAGCGAAAACTAGAGAGTGCTGTCTATTACGTAGATCTCGCTCGAGCTGTTTCGAGTCCTGGGAGCTGTTTCTCGGCTAACGATGGCCTCGTCTTTACCGACGATGGAGCCCTGTTTGCCAACGGCGATAACGCACACCACCTCGTGCTCCCAAACATTTAGGTCCGCACGAATCTTCTCTGGCACGATGCCGCCCATGTAGTGAGCTTTGAGCCCCATGCTCTCAGCTTGAGTTACCAGCTGACTAGCGGCTAACCCGACGTCAAAGAAGGTTTCCGCCATGTTGCGGTCCTTGCCTTCAAAGGTCTTTGCTGCCAGAACCACAGCCAACGCAGAGGCATCTGGAGCCCAGGTCTGGTTGAAACCGGTCAAGCCAGTGCTTGCGACCGACTCAAAGAGCTCGCTGCCTCGAGTCAGCAGCACCAACTTCCAGGGCTGCTGGTTCGAAGAAGATGGGGCCCAGCGAAAAGCCTCGCCAAGACTTTCAAGCTCGGCAATGCCAAGGTTGTGCTCGGGGTCATAGATTCTCGGGCTCCACCGATCTCTCACCAGCGGGTGGAGGTCGGCTGTTGTGTCGGCAGGCTTTTGGACAGTTTCGTCGTTCATAGTGCTTAGTCTAGGGGTACTAGACAAAAATGTAAATTGACGGTTAGTTTGGTCCGCTTTCACGCCTGTTGATTTGGCAAAGCGACTTACGACTACGATTGCGTGGTGACCCAAAAAGGCCTAATTCTATTTTCCCTTGCGGGTATTTTTTGGGGACTCCCTTACTTCTTCATCGCGCTGGCTCTAGAGAGCTTTTCAACACCCTCAATCGTCTTTCTCAGAACCTTTTTAGGCGCCCTAGTTCTCATTCCCTATGCCGCGCTCACCGGTGGTCTGAAGCCGGCTCTAAAGGCCTGGCCCTACGTTTTGGTTTTCGGTGCTGTGGAGATGGTCGGCCCTTGGTTTTTGATTACTGAGGCCGAAAAGCACATTTCCTCCGGCCTTGCGGGTCTGCTTATTGCCACGGTGCCATTTTTTGCGGTTGCCGTGCTGGCTATTTTTCTAAAGGACCGCACAGCGCTGAAGCTAAAGCCGCTCTCGGGCATGATCATCGGGTTTATCGGTGTCTTCACCCTCGTTGGGATTGACTCGGTGACGGGAGCTGTGAATCCCCTTTACGTGCTCATGGTGGTGCTGGCAGCGGTCGGGTATTCGATTGCCCCGATTGTTGCAAATATCAAGCTCCATGACGTGCCGTCGGCGGGGGTCATTGGGGTGAGCATGGCATTTGTGGCGATCGTGTATGCACCATTTTCGCTGCCGCAGCTTCCTGGCGAGCTTGCAAATGCAAGCTCGGTGAGCCTGATGGCGGTTGTCGTGCTGGGGCTGGTCTGCTCGGCAACAGCGTTTGTGATTTTCTTCAAGCTGATCAAGGAAGTGGGGCCAGCGAAGGCCACTTTGATTACCTACGTGAACACCGCCGTTGCGCTCTCGCTGGGCATCATTTTCCTTGGGGAGCAAATCACAATTGGCCTGTTGGTGGGCATTCCTCTAATCACGATTGGACTTATTCTTGCCGGCGGTCGGGAGAGAGAACCAGAGCTCTCCAAGGCCGGCTAGGAATACCTCAGTTTTTGGGTTGTTCTTTCTAACATGAGATTCTCCCTGCTTGTGGCTTCGCTTCTTATCCTGACTGGATGTGCCGCGAGTGAGCCCGCTGTCCAAACCCCCGTCCAAACCACTGAACAGGTAGAGGCTGAGGTTGGCGAGGGTGACCAGAGTCAAGAGCTTTCGGACGAAAGTTCTGAGGAAGAGTCTGAGCAGGAATCTGATGATGCAGATGAGCAATCAGAAAAGGAGAGCGAGGCCCCGGAGCCTGAGCAATCCGAGGCAAGCGAAGAAGACTCGAGAGACGAAGAGCAAACCGAGGATGAGGCAAGCGAGGATGACTCGGACTCTGGCGAGCCAGTCGAGGAGAAGACCGAGGAGCCTGAGCCCACCCAGACTGCAGAGCCAACCCCAGCTCCCGAGGAGAGCGTCAACGGCTATACCCTTGCCCAGGTTGCTGAGCGCAATTCCGCAGCAGAATGCTGGGTTGCGATCGATGGTGGCGTCTACGACCTAACCCAGTGGATTCGTTCTCACCCGGGAGGTAGTGGAGCAATTCTCAATCTGTGCGGCAAGGACGGCACCTCCAGCTTCACTTCCCAACACGGTGGCCAGGCAAGACCCTCGAGCACTCTCGATGGCTACTACCTAGCTCCACTTCTTGGCTAGTTATATAAGTTAATTTTTTGCCCTAGCGAGAGCTGAACACCCTCGGCTATCTAGAATCTTGGGCGTGGCACTGTCGAGCAAGATGTATGTTCCGGAGGGCGTTCAGGTCCCCTGCGTGAATTTGGCGGCTGATGTTGATTTAGATGACATTCATCCGTGGGCGGCTGATCTTGACACCGCCCAAAAAATGGTTTCTGAGGGCAAGGCCCCCTCGCTGTTTTACTTCGTGGAGAACTCAAAGCAGCTTGAGAAGAAGGCTGGGAAGCTAGCCAAACTGTGGGAGCAAAAGATCATCTTTTGGCTTTTCTACCCAAAGGCTCCCCATCTGCAGACAGATCTTTCGAGAGATATCGCGTGGAAGCTAATGAAGCAGCACGGAATGCAGGGCACCCGTCAGGTTGGGATTGATTCCAGGTGGAGCTGCATGTATTTCAAGAACACCGGGAAATCAGATTACGTAGAAATCGTCCCCGGTTAGGTTGAGAAGCCTGGCGTTTACGCCTACGGCCACCGTGCCATTGGGCATGTCCTTGGTGACAACGGCGTTTGCCCCGACGGCGCAATCGTTGCCGACGCTGATAGCTCCAATTAGTTTTGCTCCAGCTCCGATGATGACCCTGTCGCCAACTGTGGGGTGGCGCTTCACCGGGTCCAGGGTTTTGCCACCCAGAGTTACGCCGTGATAGATGAGCACGTCGTCACCGATGATTGCGGTTTCTCCAATGACCACCCCAACTCCGTGATCAATCACGAAACGTTTGCCAATTTCAGCCCCGGGGTGAATCTCAATTGAGGTCCAGAGTTTTGCCCAGTTAGAGAGCATGCGCGAGAGAATTCTGAGCTTGAGCTTCCAAAGCCTGTGAGCAACTCGGTAGGTCCAGATGGCATGGAGCCCGGGAGAGGTTAGGACGAGCTCAAGAGCGCTCTTGGTAGCTGGGTCCCGCTCCAGGCCTGCCTTGATGTCTTGACGAATGCTCAACTCTTTGTCTGGTATTCCTCTTGCAGGTCGCGGTAGAGGGTAGAGGATACATACCGCTCTCCAAACGACGGAACTATGACCACGATGATTTGACCCTCGTGCTCCTTGCGATTGGCGACTTCCCTTGCTGCCCAGAGAGCGGCTCCCGATGAGATACCTGCCAAGATGCCCTCCTCCGCGGAGGCCCTTCTGGCGAAGTCGAAGGCGACCTGGTTTGGCGCGCTGATTACCTCATCAAAGCTAGCTGTATCGAGAATTGGCGGGATGAAGTTGGGGCCGATGCCTGCAAGGGGGTGGCCTGCGGCCTCTCCGCCCGTGAGTAGCGGGGAAGCAGCCGGCTGAACGGCATAGCTTTTGATCTTGGGGTTTAGCTCCTTGAGCCTGAGGCTGGTTCCAGTGATTGTTCCACCGGTTCCGCTGCCTGCAACAAATGCTCCGATTTTGCCGTCGGTATCGCGCCAGATTTCCTCGGCTGTGGTCTCGCGGTGAATCTTGGGTCCGGCAGGGTTTTCAAACTGCCTAACCAATACGGCTCCCTCAATCGTCTTACCTAGCTCCTCGGCTTTTGCGACGGAGCCCTTCATTCCCTCGGCAGCTGGAGTCAAAATGAGCTCGGCTCCGTAGGCGCGAATCAGTATCTTGCGCTCGAGGCTCATGGAATCTGGCATCACGATGATGGTGCGGTAGCCCCTCGCGGCTCCCACCATGGCCAAAGAGATGCCTGTGTTGCCACTGGTGGCTTCAATGATTGTGCCGCCGGGCTTGAGCTCGCCTGAGCTCTCGGCCTCGTTGATCATCGCAATACCGAGCCGGTCCTTCACAGAGCTTGAGGGGTTGTAAAACTCAAGCTTTGCAAACACCTGAGCAGGAGCGCCATCAGTGATTTTGTTTAGCCGCACCAGTGGCGTGTTGCCAAAGACCTCGGTGATGTTTTCGTAGACGCGCAAGGTATTTCTCCAGAGATTGATTCAAGGAAGTGTAACTATCTACGGCCGGTTTTCTTCCATAGTTACGGACAATTACGGACCACTCCCAGCCAGCTCGCTAAGTTTTGGCCAACTCTGACTAGCCTCTAGAGCGATGAGAGCACTAACAAACGCTATTGCCGGCCTTGCAGTTCTTGGGCTGCTAGCTGGTTGCAGCGCAGATCAGGTAATTAGAAGTGGCGCAGATGCCGCTGCCTGCACCGCACTCGAGGGGACCCTCGAATCGGTCGCCCAGGCTTATAAAGACGGCGTTGTTGACTCGGGGGTGCTGGACAGGGTTGATGAGCTCATCGGAGATCAGGTAGAAGTGCTTCTTTCCTCGGACTTTGCCGCTGAGGTTCGTGAGCTCGGAGATGCGCTCAGCCAGTCTGATGGCGCTCAGGATGCTCAGCAGCGGGTGGATGATGCCCTTGGTGCAATAAGTGCTCGCTGCAACTCGGTCGGGGTAACTCTCGACTAACTAAGTTCGTCGTCCACAAAACTGTGCTTGGCAAGCTGAATTCCGGCAAGACTGCTTCCTGCCGCAACCACAAAGAGTAGCCAGAGTGTTAGCTCCCAGCCCCCGCTAACCTCGCGGAAGATTCCCACCAAAAAAACCATCAGTGTCGCGAGGGTGTAGCTCACTCCCTGACCGAAGGCGCTTACTGCCAAAACCGTTGCACGGGTCCGGGAGCGCAGGTTGAAAAGCGTCAAAGCCAAGGGAAACATCGTGGGTCCAAGACCTAGGCAGGCCACGAACAGCCATGCCAGTGCAGCAGGGCCAAACAATAATCCAAGTGCCCCAATCGAGCCCATGGTCGCGGAGAAATAGACAATCAGCGAGTGTGATCTTTGGTACTTATCCGCCAGCACTGGCACAATCAGCGACACTGGCAGTCCCATGATGGCGAACAGTGCGAGCAGCGAACCACCTTCAAACTCGGTCACCCCAATGTGTTCGATAAGCAATATCGGTAGCCAGGCAAAGGAAACGTAGCCAAAGACACTCGTCATGCCCTGCACGACCCCAATCGCGAGTGCTGTCGGTGATCGCCAGATTGCCTTCTGACCCTCTAGTTTTGGCTCCTTGACCTCCTTGGTCGAGTTTGCCCTGATCGCAAGCAGTGGAAGCAGTGTCAGGGCAGCAAGCAGGGCCCACTGACCAAGCGAGAGTCGCCAGCCCGCAGCTTCAGCCACCGGAACAGCGAAGAAGGAGCCGCTCGATGCCGAAATTGCTGTCATGGTGATATAGACCGAGGAGATTTGTCCGATGCGGTTCGAAAAGTACTTCCGAACCAAGACGGGAAGCAGCACGTTGCCAACCCCCATGCCCAAAAGCGAGAGCATGCTGCCAACAAAGAGCGAGGTTGAATCCCAGGCAAGTGCTCTGAACAGGTGGCCGGCAATGATTGCCAAAACGGTAATTACGAGGGTTAGCTCGACTCCGTAGCGTCTGGCAGGTCGATACGCCAGGGAGGTTGAAATGGCGAAGGCAAGTGGTGCTGCGATACCCAACAGACCAATTGTCACAATCGGCAGCGCGATGTCCTGCTGGATGTAATTCACAACCGGAGACAGCGAACCGACCGCGGTTCTCAGATTCAGCGCGAGCAGAACAATGGCGGCAAGCGCAAAGAGCTTCTGGGTTCTTAGTTGCATCTCACCCGAGGATTTCCAGGAATTGCTCGTGCAGGAGGCCATTGCTGGCGATCACCGCGCTGCTGTCATCGCCTAACTCACCATCCAGGGCCGTAAAACGGCCCCCAGCCTCCAACACAATTGGAACTAGTGCCGCGATGTCATAAATCTTCAGGTCAGGCTCAGCCGCCATCTCAATCAGTCCCTCTGCCACATACATGTAGCTGAGGAAGTCGCCAAAAGCCCGGTCCTTCCAGACCCTGCGCGAGAGCTCGGTGAGCCTGTCGGCTTTTCCAATCGAGTCCCACTGCGAAATTGAATTGAATGACACGTACGAATCCTCGAGGGTTGCCACCTTGGATACTTCCAGGTTGCGCCTAACGCCGTCGATGTTTTTGGTGTGAGCTCCCGCTCCGCGCTCTGCCCACCACATGCGACCAAGTGCCGGTGCCGATACCACCGAGAGCTTTAGTTCGCCGTCTACCCTCAGGGCAATCAATGTTGCCCAAATTGGTAGGCCCCTCAGAAAGTTTGCAGTGCCATCAATGGGGTCGATAATCCATTCGCGAGAGCCTGCCGAGGAACCAAACTCCTCACCAATTACCGCATCAGTTGGGCTGTAGCCGGAAATCATTGCCCTGAGACGTTGCTCGACAGCCTTATCGGCATCTGTTACAGGGGTTCTATCGGGCTTGGTCTCTACCTTTAGGTCAAGAGCGCGAAAACGTGCGAGCGAAATCTCATCGGCGCTTTGGGCAAGCTCGAGCGCGAATTCAAGGTCTTTACTCATCACTGCCAATCTACCGAGCCGAGCCCGGCCACAAGCCTCCGGAATGAGTCCAACCTGAGCTCGGTCAGCTTTCCTTCCCTCAGGGCCTGGTCCAGCGCGCAGTCCTCTGCCGGGGGCATGTGGGAGCAGTCTCTCGGGCAAGCCTCAGCCGCCTCGCTGAGGTCGCTGAATCCACGGAGAATCTGACCAGCAGATATCCCGCTGAGGCCGAAGCTGCGGATGCCAGGAGTATCGACAATCCAGCCCCCAGAGACCTTGATGGCAATGGCCGAAGATGAGGTGTGCTTTCCCTTACCTGTTAGCTCGTTCACGATTCCCGTGGACCGGTCGGTGTTTGGGGCAAGTTTGTTAATCAGTGTTGATTTACCAACACCGGAGTGCCCGACAAACACCGAGGTGTGGTCCACAAGCGCCTGAAGAAGCCGCTCGGGCAGCTCCTGATCACTGCGGGTCTGAATGATCTCCAAGTCAACTCCGGCAAAGCCGGCAATGAAATCGGCAGGGTCGCTCACGTCACACTTGGTTACCACCAGAATTGGCTTGAGGCCGGCGTTATAGGCGGCAACTAGGTAGCGGTCGACAAGTCTTGGCCTGGGTTCGGGGTTGGCCGCAGCCATCACTATTACAAGCTGGTCTGCGTTTGCAACTATGGTCTGCTCTACCTCTTCGCCATCCTCTGCTGCTCTGGTTAGCACGCTGGAGCGCTCGTCAATCTTCACGATTCTGGCGAGTGTGCCCTTGGCACCGGTGACATCTCCATCGAGTGCGACCCGGTCGCAGGTGACACAGCCATTTTTTCTGAGTTCTTTGGCGAGGGTGGCCGTGACTTCGACACCTTTGTCAGTGATCACCTTGTAGCGGGCCAGGTGAACCTGGATGACCATCCCTCTGGGGGCATTTTCGAAGCTTGGCCGGCGTTTTGTTCGAGGTCTCGAACCCTTTGGATTGGGGCGAACTCGGACATCGTCCTCGTCGAGGTCGTGCCTGTTCTCAGGTTCGTAGAGCCAGCTCACCTAAGACCCAACATCTTCTCCCACATGCCAACAAAGTCTGGAAGCGTCTTAGAGGTGGTCGCGATGTCATCGATTACGACACCCGGAACTACCAGTCCGATGATTGCTCCTGCGGTTGCCATTCGGTGGTCTTCATAGGAGTGCCAGGTGCCGCCCGAGAGGACTGCTGGACTGATGGCGATGCCATCCTCGAGCTCGGTTGCAACCCCACCTAAAGCATTGATTTCGGTTACCAAAGCTGCGATGCGATCGGTTTCGTGACCGCGGAGGTGAGCGATTCCGGTCAGCCGGCTCGGAGTGCTCGCGAGTGCGGCTATGGCAGCGATCGTCGGTGTTAGCTCTCCCGCGGCCGAGAGATCGGCATCGATGCCGATAACCTTGCCCGTTCCAGTCAGCGTCAGAGTCCCATCTGAGAGTGAGACATCAGCGCCCATCTCGCCAAGCAGCCTGGCAAAATCCGCACCAACCTGGGTTGTCTTCTCCGGCCAGTTAGGGATACTTACGCTGCCACCGGTTACCAGAGCCGCAGCAAGAAAAGGTCCAGCGTTGGATAGATCTGGTTCAATCTGGATCCTGGCCCCGGCAATCTCACCGGGCTCCACTCTCCAGCTCGAAGCCGAGGTCTGTTGAGCACTAACACCCCTGCCGGTCAAAGTTGCAAGGGTCATCTCAATGTGGGGCATCGAGGGGAGGGTTGCGCCAGTGTGGCTCAGTGTCAGTCCAGATGTGAATCTGGGTGCGCTCAGCAGTAGACCGGAGACGAACTGCGATGATGCGGAGGCATCAATCTCCAGATCGCCACCTGGAATCTCACCTTTGCCAACGACAGCAAAAGGCAAAGCTTTGCGCTCATACTCCACGCTCACCCCAAGACTTTCAAGAGAGTCAATCGTGGTAATCATCGGCCTGCGCCTTGCGGCGGCATCGCCATCAAATTCGATTCGGCCGTTTGCCAGAGCTGCAATGGGAGGAACAAACCTCATGACGGTGCCGGCGAGACCGCAGTCGATTCTTGCGTCCTTGGAGGCCGTGCCTGGTGTGACCAGCACGCTCTCACCGCCGTGTTCAAAACGAGCACCAAGCTTCTCAAGAGCCTCCATCATTAGCTTGGTGTCTCTCGAGATCAGCGGGTCGATAAGTTCAGAGGGTTCGCTCGCCAGTGCAGATAACACCAGCTCCCGGTTGGTAAGAGACTTGCTGCCAGGAAGTGTCACGGTTGCGTCAAACCCAGCTGAGGTGGGCGCTGCATAGCTAACTGAGGTTTCTGGCACCTCACAAAGATACCTTTTAGCGCTCTGAAATGCTCCAGAGTTCCCCCAGACCCCGTGAGCGGGCTTCTTCTGGTCAGGGTAGAATTTGCAGTAATGAGTGGCGATAAGAGCGAGAAACTAGTTACCTTCGAGCAGCAAGCCCTTCCTCTAATGCCACAGCTTTACGGAGCTGCGCTGCGCTGGACTAGAAACCCATCGGATGCCGAGGACCTGGTTCAGGAAACCTTTGCGAAGGCATTTGCAGCCTGGGATAAGTTCCAGCAGGGCACGAACCTAAAGGCATGGCTCTTTAGGATCATGACAAATACCCACATCAACCTTTATAACAAGCGCAATAAGGACCAGGCCAAGACCGCTCTAGACGATCTAGAGGACTGGCAGGTTGGGTCTGGGGAGTCCGTAACATCGAGCACAAACAGAAGTGCGGAGCTTGAGGCGCTTGACAACCTCCCCGCGAACATAATTCGCGAAGCCATGGATCAGATTCCCGATGAGTTCCGAATGGTCGTTTACTACGCGGTCGTGGAGGGCCTTCCCTACGCGGAAATAGCGGAGGTTATGGACACTCCGGTGGGAACAGTGATGTCCAGATTGCACCGCGGGAAGAAATTACTGAGAACTTTGTTGCAAGATTACGCAAGGCAAGAAGGCTACGACGTGAGCGAGAAGGAGGAATCGTGAAGCAAGTCGATTGCGAAGACGTAAAGCGCAACGTTCACGAGTACCTGCACTCTGCCATGGTCGAGAGTGAGATTGAGGTAATCACAGCTCACATAGCCAACTGCGACTCTTGCGAACAGCACTATGACATTGAAGTGGTCTTCAACCAGGTTATTCAGCGCTCTTGCGACGAGGCTCCAACCGCGGAGTTAGCTGAGCGTGTGATGAAGAGGCTGCGCGAGGCGCAAGATCACGACTGATCTTCCTCAACAAGCCCCAGCCACTCAAACCAACCCCGATTCAGTACTAGCCAGGCAATAAGTCCGTAGCCGACCTGGCCCGGCAGAGTCCTTGGGTGGGAGGTAACTTCTGAGAGCCAGCCCTCATGCTCTTTCAGCGGGTTATAGCAGTCCACATACCTAATTTGTCTGCGCTTTACAACGTCATAGAAGCCGGCATTTAGATGCTCTACCTCTGCGTCATACTCCGGATTCCCCTTTGGGGTTGGCCCAACTACAAATGTCTTGACCCCTTCGCGCTGGGCATCATCAAGGAGCGAAGCGAGATTCAGCCGAGAGCGCGAGATGGTAGTTCCGGCCTCGATGTCCTTGGAGGAAAGGGCGACAACCAGGTAGTTTTCGCTATCTGGAGAGAAGCGCTTTAGTGCCTCGGATTTCCAGCGTTCTAGAAGCTCTCCAGTATTCTCATCGACCATTGCGAGCGGAAAAAAGGCGACATCCTCGCCCTTTGGGAGTCTTGCCTGCACTCTGCCCAGCCAGCCCAGGCCCTTTGGGTCGCCGGCTCCGGTGAGAAGCTCGTCTCCGAGGATGACAACCCTTATCGAGCGCAAAGGTTAGTCCCCGAAGGCCCTTGCAATGAGGTCGGCCTGCTCAGCGGCGTGGCGCTTGGCAGAACCGGTCGCTGGAGAGGCGGATGCAGGTCTCGAAATAACTTGGAAGTTGATTCCGTAGCGAGGCATAAATAGTCCCATGTAACTCCAAGGACCTTGGTTCGCAGGTTCATCCTGGACCCAGCGCAGCTGCGCACCAGGGAACTGCTCGATCGCCTTCCTCATTTCCTCTACAGGCGTCGGGTACAGCTGCTCGAGACGAACAATTGCGGTGTCGCCGGCGCCCCGCTTTTGGCTTTCGGCTAGTAGATCCCAGTAGACCTTGCCCGAGCAGAAGAGAATGCGTTTTACGTTTTGTGGTTCAAGGCCCTGTTGGTCATTGATTAAGGGCAGGAAGCTACCTGAGGTGAAGTCTTCTACCGCAGAGGATGCGGCCTTGAGCCTGAGCATTGACTTGGGAGTAAAGACAATGAGCGGACGCTTTGGTTTGGTGTAGGCCTGGCGCCTAAGCAGGTGGAAGTGGCTCGCAGGTGTGGAGGGCTGAGCAACGGTCATGTTGTTTTCAGCGCAGAGCTGCAGGAATCTCTCAATTCGAGCGGAGGAGTGGTCGGGACCTTGACCCTCGTAGCCGTGGGGGAGAAGCATGACAAGGGAGGACTGCTGCATCCATTTTTGATCGCCCGAGGAGATGAACTCATCGGTGATCGTCTGAGCCCCGTTTACAAAGTCTCCAAACTGTGCCTCCCACAGCGTTAGGGAGTCGGGCTCCTCTACCGAGTAGCCGTATTCGAAGCCAAGGGCTGCAAACTCGCTTAGCAGTGAGTTATAGACCTGGAACCTGGCCTGCTGCTCAGACACATAGCTAAGCGGCATCCACTCCCGACCGGTCTCGCGGTCAAAGAAGCTGGCGTGACGCTGGACGAAGGTACCGCGGCCGGAGTCCTGACCTGTGAGCCTGACGTTGATTCCCTCCAGAAGCAGCGATCCAAAGGCAATCAGCTCGCCAAATCCCCAGTCGATGCCGCCCTCGCGGCTCATCTCGATGCGCTTCTGGAGCAGCTGAGCAAGCTTTGGGTGAACGGTAAAGCCCTCTGGGGTGTTGGCGTGAGCATTGCCGATGGCCTCGACTACCTCTTTGGCAACAGCCGTGGGGCGCAGTAGCTCCTGCTTCTCGCTGGCTGTGGTGCCGATTCCAACTGGACGCTCTGGCAGTGCCACAGGCTGGCTCATGGCCTCGTGAACCTCTACGAATGCGTTCTCCAGCGATCCCTGGAACCTGGCGTTGGCCTCGTCGAATTCTTCTTGGGTGATGTCGCCTCGCCCTATCAGGTTGTCCATGTAGAGGGTTCTAACGCTGCGCTTTGCTTCGATGAGGTTGTACATCATCGGCTGGGTCATCGAGGGGTCGTCACCCTCATTGTGGCCGCGGCGGCGATAGCAGACGATGTCAATAACCACGTCCTTCTTGAACTGCTGGCGGTACTCAAAGGCAAGCTGCGCGACCCTCACGACCGCCTCCGGGTCGTCTCCGTTGACGTGGAAGATTGGTGCCTGGATGCCTTTGGCAAAATCTGTTGAGTAGATCGAGCTTCTCGAATCCTTAGGCAGCGTAGTGAAACCAACCTGATTGTTTACGACAACGTGGATGGTGCCGCCTGTTTTGAAGCCTTCAAGCTGTGACAGCTGCATCGTCTCGGGAACCACACCCTGCCCAGCAAATGCCGCATCGCCGTGAACCAAGATGGGAAGCACGGGGAAGTTCTCAGGATTTCCTAGCCTGTCCTGCTTCGCTCGAACAATTCCCTCAAGGACCGGGTTTACGGCCTCCAGGTGAGAGGGGTTAGCGGCCAGGGAGACCTTGATCTGGGTGCCGTGGCCTGAGGTGAACAGGCCCTCTGTGCCCAGGTGATACTTCACGTCACCAGAGCCCTGAACGCTTCTGGGGTCGGTCGAACCTTCGAACTCTCGGAAAACCTGTGAGTAGGTCTTGCCGGCAATGTTGGTTAGTACGTTCAGTCGTCCGCGGTGAGCCATGCCGATTGCTGCCTCTTCCAGTTCTGCGTCTGCAGCGGCCTGGAGAATCTGGTCCAACGCTGGAATTAGGGACTCACTGCCCTCGAGCGAGAAGCGCTTCTGGCCAACGAACTTGGTCTGGAGGAAGGTCTCGAACGCCTCTGCCTCGTTGAGCTTGTTCAGGATGCGGAACTGCTCTTCCTTGGAGGGCTTCTTGTAGGGCTGCTCAAGCTTTTCCTGGAACCAGCTGCGCTCCTGTGGATCCTGGATGTGCATGTACTCGATGCCAATGGTGCGGCAATAGGTGTCACGAAGGATGCCAAGAATATTGCGGAACTTGGCCTTTACTCTGCCTCCGAAACCACCGGTCTTAAAGGTTCGGTCAAGGTCCCAGAGGCTGAGGCCGTAGTTTCTGATGTCTAGGTCTGGGTGCCAGCGCTGGCTGTATTCAAGAGGATCTACATCCGCGATCAGGTGTCCGCGAACGCGAAATGCGTTGATGTACTCCTGAATTCTGGTGTTCTTACCCGACTGATCGGCAAGGTCCCAGTGGAAGTCGCTGACCCAGACAACAGGGGTGTAGGGGATGCGCATATCGGCGAAGATTTGATCGTAGAAGCTGCGCTCGCCCAGCAGCAGCTCCTCTACTATCTTGAGGAATTCTCCGCTCCCAGCACCCTGAATGACCCTGTGGTCATAGGTTGAGGTGAGGGTGAGAATCTTTCCAATTCCCTGCTCAGCGAGCTGATCTTCGCTCATGCCCTTGAACTGGGCAGGGTACTCCAGAGCCCCAACACCAATGATTGAACCCTGTCCCTTGGTCAACCTGGGGACGGAGTGAACGGTGCCGATGCCACCGGGGTTCGTAAGGGAGATAGTTGTTCCCTGATAGTCCTCGGCGGTGAGCTTGTTGTCTCTGGCCCTTCGGACGATGTCCTCATAGGCCGAAACAAACTCTGCGAAGTTAAGTTTTTGGGCACGCTTAATGTTGGGAACCAGGAGGGCTCTGGTGCCATCGGGCTTTGGAACGTCGATGGCTAGCCCAAAGTTCACGTGTGGGGGCACTACCGATGCCGGCTTGCCGTCGACCTCGTCATAGAAGACATTCTGTCCAGGAAGCTCCTTCAGGGCCTGAACTACTGCGTAGCCAATGAGGTGAGTAAAGGAGACCTTGCCACCACGAGTGCGCTTCAGGTGCGAGTTCACCACGATGCGGTTATCGATCAGTACTTTTGCCGGAATCTGGCGGACACTTGTTGCTGTGGGAACGCTAAGCGAAGCATCCATGTTTGATGCCAGCGCCTTGGACATTCCCTTGAGGATTGTTACTTCGGGCTGCGCCTCTTCTTCTTCGACCGTTGGAATCGGAATAGATCCAGTGGCGGGTAAGTCAGCGGGTACAGGTGCAGTAGCGGGAGAGTCGTCAGTGGTCTTCGCCACGGGGACAGTAATTGCCTCGGTGGCCGGTGCCGGTGCCGCTGGGTCAAATTTGCTCACGACCGTGGAGTCGGTGTCGATAACTGTTATTGAGCCTGTGGTTGGGTCAGAGTCTTCCGCAGATGCTGCGGCCGGCGCCGAGCCGCCTGTCTGCTGGTAGCGCTCAAGAATAGGAATCCAGGACTTATCTACGGAATCAGGATTCTCCTGCCACTTGGCATACATCTCGGCAACGAGCCACTCGTTTGCCCCGAAATCAGACCCAGAATTGCCATTATCGCTCGAGGACAAGGGTTCCCCTCTTGGTAGAAAGCTTGCGAAACTCTGTCAAGTCTAGCCAATCGGGAGGTTATAGTGTTTTCTGAAATGGAGCTTGATAGACATAGTTCGCGGGTGATCGCTTGAGCGATTACCTGCTCTTAGTTTTTGGCGTCCTGCTGGTTCTGGGTACCGGCCTTTTTGTTGCGAGTGAATTTGCAATTATCAATGTCGACAAAGTCGACCTTGAGTCTCGAAAGGCAGATGGTGAAAAGGGCCTTGAGCTTCCGATCAAGGCAGTCTCAACGACTGCAACCCAGCTCTCCTCAGCGCAGCTCGGCATAACCCTCACCACCTTGTTGACAGGCTTTGTGACAGAGCCTGCTCTATCGCGGCTACTCTCTCCCTGGCTGAGCACCTTTGGCTTTGATGCAGCCACGATTTCAGCTCTGGCTGTGGTGCTGGCGATGACCATCGCGACGATCGCCAGCTTTCTCATCGGTGAGCTTGTGCCAAAGAACATGGCTCTTAGCGCCCCTCGAAAAGTCTTGAAGCTGGTTGCAGCTTTTCAGCTGGGCTTCACTTTCATCTTCAAGCCGCTCATTGTTTTCTTGAACAACAATGGCAACTGGTTTGTCAGAAGATTCGGAATCGAACCAAAAGAAGAGCTTTCGGCCGCGAGGACCGCAGAGGAACTTGCCTCGCTGGTCAGGCGCTCAGCGATGCTGGGTTCTTTGGAGTCTGACACGGCAAAGCTGCTTGAGAAGACGCTCGGAATGAGCACCCTGACCGCAAGCGACATCATGACTCCACGGCCGAAGATGCACTCGCTTGAACGCGAACAGAGCAGTGCGGACTTGGTCACTCTCGCTCGGGAGTCAGGTCACTCCAGGTTTCCAATCCTCGGTGAGGATGCCGACGACATAATTGGTGTCGCCCACCTAAAGCAGGCTGTGGCAATTCCACTCGAGCGCAGGGCCAATGTTCCCGTCACCGCCGTAATGGTTGAGCCGGTCAGGGTTCCGGAGACCATGCCGCTCGATAACCTCATACTCCACCTTCGAAACCGCGGGTTGCAGTTTGGCGTCGTCGTAGATGAATACGGCGGGACAGCCGGCATCGTGACCCTCGAGGATGCTGTCGAGGAGCTGGTCGGGGAACTTGCCGACGAGCACGACCGAGCGAAAGCGCCGATTTTGGCAGCCTCCGATGGCTCGGTGACCTTTAGCGGCCTTGCCAGACCCTCAGAGCTGAGGGAGGTCGGGCTCGAGATCGCTGACGACGAGGACTATGACACCATGGCGGGCTTTGTCATGGCGGAGCTTGGAAAGATCCCGCAGGAGGGCGATCTCGTTGAACTCCCCACTGGGCAGCTTCGGGTTATCCGGATGGACGGAAGGCGCGTAGACCGCATCAAGTATTCGCCGGAGGTGCAAGATGGCGAATGATCTGATGGGTCTGGTTTGGCTCGTTGTACTGCTTGCAATGAGTGCGTTTTTTGTGGGCAGCGAGTTTGCTGTGATCTCGGCTCGCAGAGCTCAGATTGAGCCAAAGGCCGACGAGGGCAATAGGTTTGCAAAGATCACTCTGAAGGCTATGGAGCAGGTCTCTCTGATGCTGGCAACGGCGCAGCTTGGCATTACGATTGCGGCTCTTTTGCTGCTTGTTATTGCTGAACCGGCTATTCATCATCTATTGGAAATCCCGCTGGGCGCCTTGGGGCTTGACTACCAGACCACCTCGATCGTGAGCTTTGTCATTGCCTTGCTATTGGTCACTTATTTGCACGTTGTTCTAGGTGAAATGCTGCCCAAGAACATCGCGATATCAATCCCGACTTCGGCGGCACTTGTCCTGGCACCCCTTCTCTACGGCGTTGCTCAGGTTGTGAAGCCGGTGGTGTGGCTCATGAACCAGATCTCAAATGGCATCCTTAGGATCTTTGGATTTGAGCCTAGGGATGAGGCAAATACTGCATTCACCCTTGATCAGGTTGAAGACATTGTCTCCGAGTCGCGCAAGCACGGCACCCTAGAGGACTCCTCGGCAACCATCTCCAACGCTTTTGAGTTCACGGAAAAGATAGTTGGGGATGTCACTCACCCGCTTGCTGAGCTAGTGACGCTTCCGACCGACGCCTCTCCTGCAATGCTTCAGGAGGCAGTTGCGGAGCATGGCTTCAGCCGCTACCCGGTCAAGAATGAGTACGGAGACCTGATTGGTTACTGGCACATCAAGGACGCACTGACCGACGATGAAAATAAGTTCTCCATACCGCTTGCAACAAAGAAGCTCCGGACCATGATTTCGATTCCAGATAGCGCAGAGCTCGAGGACGCGCTAGCGCAGATGCGTAAGTCAGGCGCTCACATCGCCCGAAGCTTTTCCTCGGACGGCAAGATCACCGGGTGCTTGTTCCTAGAGGACATCATCGAGGTCTTGGTCGGCGAGATCAAAGACGCCACCACTAGGCGCTAGGGAATCTTCCCCGCTC
>CAYGJH010000003.1:0-87704 GCA_964350385.1 uncultured Aquiluna sp.
GCACCTAGACCGTCCGAGAGCTTTGCACAACGCTCCAAAAGCCTGGAGTGTAGGTAGAAAACGTCTCCCGGGTAAGCCTCGCGACCTGGAGGGCGACGAAGCAGCAGTGATACTGCTCGGTAGGCCTCGGCCTGCTTGGAGAGGTCGTCAAAAATAATTAGGACGTGCTTGCCGCCATACATCCAGTGCTGCCCAATTGAGCTTCCGGTGTAGGGAGCTAGGTACTTAAAGCCAGCAGGGTCAGAGGCTGGGGAGGCCACGATTGTGGTGTACTCCATAGCTCCGGCCTCCTCAAGGGCAGCCTTCACACCTGCAATGGTGGAACCCTTCTGACCGATAGCAACGTAGATGCAGCGGACCTGCTTGTTGACGTCTCCGCTCTTCCAGTTCTCACGCTGGTTGATGATGGTGTCAACGGCAATCGCAGTCTTGCCTGTCTGGCGGTCACCGATGATGAGCTGACGCTGACCACGGCCAACCGGGATCATGGCGTCAATCGCCTTGATTCCTGTCTGCAGTGGTTCGTGAACGCTCTTACGGTCCATAACACCAGGAGCCTGAAGCTCGAGGATTCGTGTGCCCTCAGCCTTGATGTCTCCCAGGCCATCGATTGGACGACCGAGCGGGTCAACCACGCGACCCATGAAGCCATCTCCTACTGGAACGGAGAGAACCTCTCCGGTGCGGTAGACCTCCATGCCCTCTTCAATGCTGGCAAACTCACCGAGGATTACGACACCGATTTCGCGCTCGTCTAGGTTCAGGGCCAGGCCAATGGTGCCGTCTGCGAAACGCAGCAGCTCGTTGGCCATTGCACTTGGTAGTCCCTCGACGTGGCAGATACCGTCGGCTGCATCGGTGACGTAGCCAACCTCTGCCTTGTCCGACTTACCCGGCTCGTAGGACGAAACGAAGTCCTTCAGGGCATCCCGAATCTCATTCGGGCTGATCTTGAGCTCTGACATTGCTTCCTCTTATTCCTTTACTTATTTCAGCTCAGCTGAGCTGCAATCTTGCGTTTACCAACTTTTTTAGAACGGTGCCGTCAATGACCTCACCATTCACGGTGACGTGCACGCCACCAATAACCTCATCGTCTACCTCGACGTTTAGCTGCAGCTCGCGGCCAAAAGCCTTTGCGAGTGCCTTACCTAGGCGCTCAAGCTGCTCAGCGGAGAGCTCTCTGGCCACAGTTATGTGGGCAACCGACTCTCCCGCGAATTCTGCCAACCAAAGTCCATACTGCTCCATGACCTCGGCAAACCTCTTGTAGCTGCGTGAATACACGGCTTGCCTGGCTAGCACCAGTGCCGCCTCTGAAACCTTTTTACCCAAGAGCTTTCCAACCAAGTCGGCCTTGCCCTCTTGCGAGGCTCTAGTTGATGAGAGCGCTAGCTCCAACTCGGCATCGTGAGAGCTGAGCTGCCCGATTTCAAAGAGCTCTGTTTGAAGACCGTCAAGGTCTTTACTTTGAGATGCAACAGCTCGCACGCCAACCTGCTCTAGCGCGGCAGCTACGTCCCGGGTTGCACTCCAGCGCATCCCAGCTGCTGCCTTAGCCAGATCCTTGGCGGCATCCATCGCCCCGGCGAATACTGCATCGACCACTTTCTCCTTACTTGCCGCCTCGGCGGAAGGATCCGAAAGCATGGAGCGCAGTTGAGCGCTCTGCTGAATGGCATTGGAGATTGTGAAAAGCTCGCCTGCGAGCTTCAGGTCGATGCCGCTTAGCTTGTCCAGCTTCTCCTGGAGTGCTAGGCGTGACTGCCGGGTCGATGAGGCCATTTACTTGCTCGCCTTCTTACCCTCGAGCTCGCTAATGAAGTCGTCGACGACTTTATTTGCAACCTTGTCGTCTTTGAGCTTCTCACCAACGATTCGTGAGGCTAGCTCGATTGCCAGTGCTCCGATCTCACCCTGGAGGGCCCTGGCGGCAGAATCACGCTCTGCAGAAAGGGAGTTCTTGGTGAGTTCGGTGAGCCTCTCGGCATCCTGTGCGGCTTGTTCTTTGAGCTCTGCAAGAATCTGAGCACCCTCGCTCCTGGCATCCTCGCGGATGCTGGATGCTTCGCTCTTTAGCTTCTCTTGCTCAGCCATTACAAGGGCCGTGCGGTGCTCGGCAGCCTTCTGGGCTTCCTCGGCCTCCGCTAGGCGACCTTCAATAGCCTTGGCACGCTCGTCGAGCATGTTCTTGAACCCTGGCAGGACTTTGAGCCAGAAGAAGGTGAGCAGAATCACGAAAATTACGGATGACCAGATGATGTCGTAGTCGGCCGGAATCAGCGGATTGGGTTGTTCACCACCCTCAGGCGCCGTCGCTGCAAGAATCTTGGTAATCATGCTTAGGCGAAGATGAATGGGGTTGCTAGGCCAATCAGTGCAAGCGCCTCGGTAAAGGCGATACCTAGCCACATTGTCACCTGGAGGCGACCAGCTAGCTCAGGCTGACGGGCGATGGACTCGATGGTCTTAGAGACCACCAGACCTACACCAATTCCTGGACCGATTGCAGCGAGGCCGTAGCCCACGACTGCGATGTTGCCGGATAGTTCGGCGATGTTTACTGCGTCCACTTTATTTCCTTCCGTGGTTATTTAGTGTTCGTCTGCCAATGCCAACTGGATGTAGACAGTGGTCAGAAGTGTGAATACGTATGCCTGCAAGACAGACACCAAAATTTCAAAGAGGGTAAAGGCAAAGCCAAATAGCAGGGTTCCTGCACCGAAGAACTGGAAGATTCCTTCGGCCTGGAAAAAGAAGAAATGGGTTGCGGAGAAACACAGCACCAGAAGGAGGTGGCCGGCAACCATATTCATCAATAGACGCAGGGCCAAGGTGACAGGCCTAAGGATGAACGTCGAGAGAAACTCAATGGGAGTTACGAGGGTGTAGAAGTAAACGGGTACTCCGGAGGGGAACAGGGCGTTTTTGAAAAAGCCCATGCCATGTCGCTTGACTCCTGCATAGATAAACGTGACATACGCAGCTGCTGCCAACACAAGCGGGATACCAATCACGGAGGTTCCAGCGATGTTTGCAAACGGAATTATGCCTGTGATGTTCATTCCAAGCACCATGAAGAAAATTGTCGTCAGGAGCGGAAGGAAGCGATCTCCGTCTTTTTCACCCAGCTGATCATGGGCGATGGACTTTCGAACAAAATTCAGCGCCATCTCCCCAAGAAGCTGGAAGCGACCCGGTACGACCTGGCCAGCCTTGACGGACTGATTGAACTTTCGAGCCCACAGCCAGAACAAGACGATGAGCAGAACCATGACGATAAGACGAATCATCATGATTCGGTTTATGGCAAAAGGGGTGCCCTCAAAAAGGAAGACCTCGGGGTAGAACTCATAAATGGTTGGCGGGCTGAACTGGCCGTCTTCGGCCGCCAACTTCAGAGCAGTGAACAGGATAGTTCTCCCCTGTTAGGGCGACCTAGGCCGCACTTTTCATGGTTTGGATTTCTCCAAGAGTTTACAAGACCAACAAGGCCCAAACTGGCCCAATTCCGAAAAAGACGGACTAATTTTCGACGGCTGGCAGTTTTGAGCTCAGCACCAAGTATGAATCGATAGAAAGCCCTCCCAATACCGATGCAACAACCGCAAAAAAGAACATCGGACCAGAAATGAACTCCGCTCCCTGCAGGCTGCCCAGCAGCACAGCGAATAGCAAAATCTTTAGCAGCCAGCCACCCAAAACCAACCCGTAGAAGCCATTTAGCGGCAGCTTGCTCCCGAAGCGAATGCTAAGAATCGTGAGCACTCCAAAACTTGCGGAAACTGCGGCCGCAATTAGCGAGGAGTAAACCCCGGGCAATCCATAAATCAAAAAGCCCAGCAGTGATCCCACGAGTGCGATTAGCAGTGCCAGAAGAATCGACAGCTTTAAAGCCGCACTAAATAGGTCAGCGCTGTTTCGCTGCATCACGCCTCCTACGCCTAGCGATACGGGCAAAAACTGGCCAGTAAGTGTGGACCAGGGCGAGAATCTGCCAGAAGCCAAAGATTATCAATACCTGGCCGAGCTCGAGCCAGAAAAACAGCAACAAGCTCGTCGATACAAGTGCGGTCCAGTGATAAAACACCAATACCGCTCCGGCATGGGAATGACCAATGTCCTGCAGCTGGTGGTGGATGTGCTCCTTGTCAGGGGCGAATGGGGACTTACCCCTTCGTAGCCTCCGAACCACCGCCAGCAATAGGTCCAGTAGGGGCAAAACCAGGATGAATACAGGCAGGGCAAGAGGGATCAAGGCAGGAAGAAGGTCATTGCGCGTGACCGTTGCGGGGTCGATTGAACCGGTTACTTGTATTGCGCTCGCGGCCATCAAGAGCCCCAACAACATCGCTCCCGAATCCCCCATGAATATCTTGGCGGGACGCCAGTTGTGAGGAAGAAAACCGAATACCAAGCCAAGAATGATCGCAGATAGCAAGCCGGCTGTTGAGAAGTAGTTGGTCGGTGAGGTCTGCTGAGCAAGTAGGTAGGTATAGACGAAGAAGGCAAAGGTGCCGATCGCAACCACCCCTGCAGCCAGGCCATCCAGTCCGTCTATGAAATTCACGGCATTCATCACCAGCACAACTACAAAAACCGTGATTGCTAGCGATACCCCGAAGCTTCCTACCGTTAGGCCTCCGATTGGGAGCGACACAATCTGAACTCCCGAGGAGGCGAGAATCCAGGCGGCGGCCATCTGGCCGCCCATCTTGGCTGTCCAATCGAGCTCAATGAGATCATCTAGCAATCCAATGACGACGATCAGCCCTCCCGCTCCAATCAGTGCCCAGATCGGACCAGGATCGGTAAAAATCGGCTCAAACCACCCAAAGCTGCCAGCCGCATAGAAGCCGGCGAAAAGGCCGATAAGCATGCCCAGGCCGCCAATTCGGGGAGTCGGAGACTTATGGACATCTCGATCGCGAATTGCGGGGGTTATGTTGTAGCGCTTGGCTAAAGATCGCACTCCCCAAGTCGCCAGAAATGTCACGATTGCCGTGATCAGTGCGACCAGGAAGTAGGCCCGCACTAGTCGACCTCGAGCTCCACGTTGCCAATCACAGAGCGAATCCGGTCGAGGGTTATTGCCCCTTTTCTCAGTACGCGAATGGGCTCACCCTCGCGAACCTGGGTCAAATCAAGAATTGTGGATGCCTCGCCCTTGGGAGAGGCTCCACCGTCTAGGTACACGGCTACCTTGTCCCCGAAGTGCTCGACTGCCTGCTGAACATTCACCGCAGCGTCTTTGCCGGTGAGGTTCGCACTGGAAACCGCAAGAGGGCCGACATCCTCTAGGAGGGCTAGCGTGATTTTGTGGTCAGGCACACGGAGAGCCACTGTCCCACGGGTCTCCCCCAAGTCCCACTCCAGCGAGCGCTGGGCCTTGAGGACCATGGTTAGGGCGCCGGGCCAAAAAGCGGCAGCCAACTGATTTGCCACCAGAGGCAAATCAGACGCGAGAGCTGACATGGTTTCAACCTTGGGGATCAGTACTGGCGGTGGCATAGTTCTGTCTCTGCCCTTGGCGTTCAGCAAGGCCTCCACGCCCTTTGCACTAAAAGCATTCGCGGCGATGCCATAGACGGTGTCCGTTGGAAGTACCACAAGCTCGTTCCGATCCAGGGAAACTTTGGCCAGTCGAAAACCGGTAAGGAGGTCGGTGTCCACCGAGCAGTCATAAACCCTCTGCAAGCTCTCCTACTTTCTCAAGGCGCTCACGGCGCGCAGTCGTCCAGTGTTATCCGGGTGAACACTCACTGAGCGCCAACCTTCTGACAATAGTAATTCACGAACTTCATCCGATTGCCCGTCCGCGTGTTCGATCACAAGCAGTCCACCTGGACGCAGCGGCAGCTGCGCACTGGCCGCAAGCTCTCTGATGGCATTCAGGCCATCATCCCCCGAATAGAGGGCCAGCTCCGGGTCATAATCCCTAACTTCCGGATCGATCGGGACAGCGCTTGAGGGAATGTAGGGAGGATTGCTGATTACAACATCTAGGTTCTGAAGCTTTGGAAGCTCACTCGCGAAGTCACCAACTATGAGCTCGACCTCAGGTGCCAGCTCGTGGATATTCTTTCTGGCATAGTCGGCCGCCTCCTCAGACTGCTCGATTGCAAACACCCTGGCCGAACTCTCTCGTGATAGCGATATCGCGATAGCCCCTGAGCCTGTCCCGACATCGACTGCCCTTCCTGGTGTTGGCAGAGAATTGAGATAGTCGATGGCAATCTGGGTAACCAACTCTGTTTCAAATCTGGGTATGAAGACTCCAGGTCCGACCTTGAGCTCGATTGAACGAAACGGCGCCTTGCCCGTTATGTGTTGTAGCGGCTCTCGGCTTTCTCTGCGCTGAATGAGCGGCTCTAGATCTCGAAGGTCGCGCTGCTGACCTGTCAGGGCCATCGCGCGAAGTTCACCTCTGGAGACTCCTAAGAAGTCGGCTATAAGCACTTCACTCTCCGCCTCAAATGAGACGATGCCCGCTGCAGCGAGCCGGCTAGAAATTTGAGCGATTGCCTCAGTTAGCAGATTCGGTATTGCCAAGGGCCGCGAGCCTTGCCTCTTCGTCCATCTTGATAGCCGATTCCACAATCGGATCTAGCGCACCATCCATGACCTGGTCAAGGTTGTAGGCCTTGTAGCCGGTGCGGTGGTCGGCAATTCTGTTTTCTGGGAAGTTGTAGGTGCGGATGCGCTCGGAGCGGTCAACTGTGCGGACCTGGCTCTTTCTCGCAGCCGACTGCTCGGCGTCAATTGCTTCTTGCTTGAAAGCCAGGAGTCTGGCCCTGAGAACGCGCATTGCAGCCTCACGGTTTTGCAGCTGGCTTTTCTCGTTCTGCATCGAGACCACGATGCCGGTCTCGAGGTGAGTGATCCTTACCGCTGAGTCAGTGGTGTTCACCGACTGTCCGCCTGGACCAGATGAGCGAAAAACATCGACACGAATCTCGTTCTGGGAAATCTCGACCTCTTCCGGCTCGTCCACCTCCGGGAACACCAAAACCCCGGCAGCCGAGGTATGAATGCGGCCCTGGGTTTCGGTCACCGGAACTCGCTGAACTCTGTGGACACCACCTTCGTATTTGAGGTGAGCCCAGACGCCCTGTGAGGGGTCCGTAGACGATGACTTGATGGCAACTTGGCAATCCTTGATCCCGCCCAGGTCAGACTCGGTCTTATCTAGGACCTCCGCCTTCCAACCCTTTGACGCCGCGTAGTGCAGGTACATCCTCAAGAGATCACCCGCGAATAGCGCCGATTCGGCACCACCCTCGCCGGCCTTAATCTCGAGGATTGCATCTCTGCCGTCATCAGGATCTCTGGGGATTAGAAGCCGCATCAACCGCTCTTGCGCGGTCGCTAGTTGCTCCTCGAGTTTGGGAAGCTCCTCTGCAAAGCTGGCGTCTTCGGTTGCAAGCTCTTTAGCTGCCGCTAAATCCTGCTCAATTAGTTTCGTTTGAGCATCGGCATCCAAGATGGTGCTCAGCTCGGCATAACGCCTATTCAGCTTTTTAGACAGGGCAGGGTTCGAGTGAACCGCCGAGTCGCTGAGCTGCTCTTGCAAACTCGCGTGCTCGGCTCTGAGGCCAGCAAGCGAATCCTGCAACGTTATTCCGAATCAGTCTCGGTAGGTACCGGCATCGACTTCTCAAGCTTGAGAAGGAACTCGACGTTGCTCGCGGTGTCCTTGAGCCTTGAGAGAACCAGCTCCAACGCCTGCTGCTGCTCGAGACCTGCAAGTGCTCTGCGGAGCTTCCAGATGATCTTGGTCTCCTGAGGGCTCATCAGCATCTCCTCGCGGCGTGTGCCGGAGGCGTTGATGTCGACAGCAGGGAAGATCCTCTTGTCAGCAAGCTGACGGGAGAGCCTGAGCTCCATGTTTCCGGTTCCCTTGAACTCCTCGAAGATGACCTCGTCCATCTTGCTGCCGGTCTCGACCAAAGCTGTGGCCAAGATTGTTAGCGACCCGCCATCCTCGATGTTTCGTGCAGCTCCAAAGAAGCGCTTTGGAGGGTAGAGGGCTGAGGAGTCAACACCACCGGAGAGAATTCGACCCGATGCGGGTGCGCTTAGGTTGTAGGCGCGGCCAAGACGCGTGATTGAGTCGAGCAATACGACTACGTCGTGACCCATCTCAACAAGTCGCTTTGCGCGCTCGATGGCGAGCTCAGCGACAGTGGTGTGGTCATCGGCGGGGCGGTCGAAGGTGGAGGCAATTACCTCACCCTTGACGGTCCGCTGCATGTCGGTAACTTCCTCGGGGCGCTCGTCAACCAGAACCACCATGAGGTGAACCTCCGGGTTGTTGGTCGAGATCGCGTTGGCAATTGCCTGAAGAACAAGAGTCTTACCTGCCTTTGGAGGCGAAACAATCAGACCGCGCTGACCCTTACCAATTGGGGCAACCAGATCGATAATCCTGGTCGAGAGCTTCTTGTTATCAGTCTCGAGGCGAAGTCGAGTGTCCGGGTAGAGCGGAGTCAGCTTGCCAAACTCAACACGAGTCGCGGCCTCCTCTGGGGTCTGACCATTGATTGACTCAACCTTGACGAGTGCATTGAACTTCTGACGCTGGTTTTCACCCTCGCGTGGCTGCTTGATGGAGCCCACCACAGCATCACCCTTGCGAAGTCCGTATTTCTTTACCTGTCCCTGCGAGACGTATACATCGTTAGGACCTGGTAGGTAGCCGCTGGTGCGCAGGAACGAGTAGTTGTCCAATACATCGAGAATGCCGGCCACTGGCAGCAGCACATCATCCTCTGTGATCTCTGGCTCGACCTCGTCCTGATTACGCCTGCGGTCGCGGTCGCGGTAACGACCCCGACGGTTACGTCCACCACCCCGGCGATCGTCATCGCGATCACGCTGGTTCTCCCTGTCGGAGCTGCGGGTTTCGCGATCCTCGCGACGGTCTGAAGTGCGCTCTTTGGTCTCGGCGCCGCCCTCTGCCTTTTCGGCACTCGGAGCACTTTCACCCTCAGCCTTTTCAGCGGCTGGTTTGGAAGTCTTGCGGGTTCTAGCGGCCGGAGCCTTGGCCTCACCGGTGTCGGACTTGGCCTCGGCTGGCTTTGAATCCTCGGGCTTTGCCTCGGTCTTTACCTCAGTCTTAGCTGAAGCTGCGGTTGAGCTAACACGTCTGGTGCGCTTTACCGGCTTGTCTTCTTGGATTTCATCCATTGTGTTTTGTTCTCATTTCTTTGCGGCACAAATCCGCGATTCAGAATTGAATGGAGATGCAGAGGGGCTTAGTTAGCTGCCTGATCCTGGCTGCGAGATAAGACTAGCACCTTTGACATCAACCGCAAGTGGCATGGCGTGCCAGCTTGGGAAATTTTTCTCGACGTGGGCGATTGCCAAAAGCCGCTTTTGGGGGTCATCCTCGAGCACCAAAACCGATGGGCCAGCCCCCGAAACAACTGCAGGATGTCCCTTTGCTCTGAGAGAGGCAATCAGCTCAGAAGTCTCTGGCATGGCGCTCGCACGGTAGTTCTGATGGAGTCGGTCCTCTGTTGCCGCGAGCAATAGCTCCGGGCTCTGGGTGAGCGCGGCCACCAAAAGAGCCGAACGTGAAACATTGAATACCGCATCGGTGTGAGGCACTGACTGCGGCTGCAGCGACCTCGCAAGAGAGGTTGACATTTGGTTGGAGGGCACCAAAACCAGAGGTGAGAGACCACGATGAGTCGTGAGCTTTTTGTGGTGGGGGCCTTCCTCATCGACCCAAGCAACGGTTAGCCCTCCGAAGAGCGCGGGTGCAACATTGTCGGGATGACCTTCAAGCTCAGTGGCAAACTCAAGCAGCTGCTGCTCGGAGAACTCGACCTCGTCTGCCAAAAGGCCGGCGGCGAGCATCACACCACCGGCGACTGCCGCACCCGAGGAACCCATACCCCTACCGTGCGGGATGTTGTTGTGGCAGACAAGCTTCAGCCCAGGAACCTGCTTGTCAATCGCGTCATAAACGACCTTGATTGCGCGGTAAACCAGATTGCTCTCGTCTCGTGGGGCATCCTTCTCGCCCTCGCCAACTATTTCAATTACGAGCTTGGGTGCCCCAAGCTCAGCTGAGTACTCGTCGTAATGAGCAAGAGCCATACCTAAAGTGTCAAAGCCAGGACCGAGGTTGGCACTGGTCGCAGGAATCTTTACCGCTACCTTCATTTGCGCTCCAAACCTAATATCTCGGCCACCGAGGAAGCGGCAGCTGCCACCTTCTTCGGCTTAATCTTCCTGCCGTTTTGGTCCTTTAGTGCCCAGTCGGGGTCTTTCAGGCCGTGGCCGGTGACGGTAATCACGATGCTGTTGACTTTCGGCAGCTCTCCGAGCTGTTTCAGCTTGTGAAGGCCCGCGGCACCTGTCGCACTCGAGGGCTCAACAAACACTCCGGTCTCCTGCGATAGGAAGCGGTGCATCCAGAGAATTTCTTTATCACTCACAGAGCCGAATGCTCCCCCGCTGTCGCGCTTGGCCTCCTGGGCAAGATCCCAAGACGCAGGATTGCCGATTCGGATAGCGGTTGCAATCGTCTCTGGCTTAGCCACTGGCGAGCCCTGGATAAAAGGAGCCGAACCCGCTGCCTGAATGCCATAGAGCATTGGCTGCTTCTTGATTCGCTTGTCCGCAACTTCCTCGCGATAGCCAAGGTGATAGGCAGAAATATTTCCAGCGTTGCCCAGCGGCATGGCGTGAAGATCAGGAGCGTCACCAAGTACATCGACGACCTCAAATGCCGCCGTCTTCTGACCCTGGAGACGATTTGGATTCACCGAGTTGACCAAGAACACCGGGTAGTTTTCACTGAGCTCTCGAGCGAGTCTGAGGCAGTCGTCAAAGTTCCCTCTGACTTGCAAGATTTGTGCTTTGTGGGCAACTGCCTGTGACAGCTTGCCCCAAGAAATCTTGCCAGCCGGCACCAGGACAACCGATTGCATGCCCGCCTTCACGGCGTAGGCAGCGGCAGCGGCACTCGTGTTTCCGGTCGAGGCCGCGATTACCGCCTGTGCGCCATCGCCCAAAGCCTTGGAAACGGCGGTCGTCATGCCTCGGTCTTTGAAGCTTCCGGTGGGGTTCATGCCCTCAAACTTGAGGTGAACTGAACCAACGTCTAACAACTTTGCAAGTGCTGGAGCTTCGATTAGAGGCGTGCCACCCTCCCCCAGAGTTACAACCGGATCAGAGGCAGTAAAGGGGAGCCTGTCCATGTATTCGCGAATAACGCCGCGCCACTGATGAGCCACTAGACGCCCTCCACCCTGATAACAGAGCTGACCTTCTTCACCGAAGAGTTCTTTGCAAGCTCGGCAACCAACCGCTCAAGAGCGGCCTCGGATGCAGAGTGGGTCATCACGGTTAGAAGAGCTAGGTCCGAGTCGGTACCGGCGCTCTGGGCGACGGTCTCGACGCTCACATCGTTGTCGGCAAACTGCTTTGCCACCGATGCAAGAACTCCTGGCTGATCAATTACCTCCAGCGTGATCTGGAAGCGAGTGAAAATCGCCTGCACCGGCAAGACCTCGAGATCGGCGTGAGTCGAATCTCCCAAACCTGGGCCACCCGCAAGGTGACGCTTTGCAGCGGAGACCAAGTCTCCTAGAACTGCGGATGCTGTTTCCTTGCCGCCAGCACCTGCTCCATAGAACATCAGCCTTCCGGCGCTTTCCGCCTCGACAAACACTGCGTTGTAGGCGCCTCGAACCGCAGCGAGAGGGTGATCGAGAGGGATGAGCGTCGGGTGAACTCTTGCAACTAATCCCTCGCCACTCTCACCAGCTCGCTCGCAAATAGCCAAGAGCTTTACGGTGTAGCCAGCTTGCCTAGCCGTTTCAATCTGAAGAGCGGTTATAGAGGTAATGCCCTCGCGATAGACCTTTTCGACTGGCATCTCACTGTGAAATGCGAGCCCTGCGAGAATCGCAGCCTTGCTGGCAGCGTCGAAGCCTTCAACGTCTGCCGTTGGGTCAGCTTCTGCGTACCCAAGGGCCTGCGCCTCATTTAGAGCATCCTCAAAGCTTGCACCAGTTGTTTCCATCTGGTCGAGGATGTAGTTGGTGGTGCCATTGACGATGCCCATGACCCGGTTAATCTTGTCTCCGGCAAGGGAGGCACGAAGGGGTCGAATAATAGGTATCGCCCCACCGACCGCGGCCTCGTAGTAGAGCTGAGCGCCAAACTGTTGGGCCAAAGCGGTTAGCTCAGAGCCGTGGGCGGCTATCAAAGCCTTGTTGGCCGTAATGACATCAGCCCCGGCGTTCAACGCCATTTTTATCCAGGTTTTTGCCGGCTCGATACCGCCTGCAAGCTCAATCACAATATCCGAGCCAAGAATGACTGACTCCGCATCCTCAGTAATCAGATCCTTTGGAAGCTCGACATCGCGCTTGGCGCTCTTGTTTCGCACCGCAATGCCGACGAGCTCTAACTCTGCGCCCACGCGCTTAGCGAGCTCCTCGCGATTTTCAATCAGGAGTCTTGCTACCTGCGAGCCGACGGATCCCGCTCCTAGCAAACCAATCCGGATAGGTCTGTATGCAGCTTGCATCACTCGCCTCCTCCGGGCTGGTAGCCCAGGTCTCTCTCCAGAAGATCCTGTTCGGACTCTGCCCTGACTAGAGCCCTCGCCTTGCCGTCCTTCACGGCAACAAGAGCCGGTCTTGGCAAAAAGTTGTAGTTAGAAGATAGCGAATAGCAGTAGGCACCAGTGGCTGGAACCGCCAAGAGGTCATTGACTGCTAGATCTTCTGGGAGCATTTCGTGACGCACCACAATGTCGCCGGACTCGCAGTGTTTGCCCACAACCCTCGAGAGCACTCCCCCGGAATTCGTTGTCCTGGATGCAATCGCAGCCGAGTACTCAGCGCCGTAGAGCGCAGGACGGATGTTGTCGCTCATGCCCCCGTCCACGCTTACGTAGCGACGACGTGCCCCCTCACCAGACTCTGCAATTTCAACATCTTTTGTGGTGCCGACAGAGTAAAGGGTCACTCCGGCAGGACCTGCGATTATTCGACCGGGCTCAAACGCCAACCTGGGAACCGCAATTGAGAGAGCCGCGCATTTCTTACTAACCGCGTTCACGATCGCGTTTGCCAGCTCAGCTATGGGCATGGGCTCATCGGCGGCTGTGTAGCGAATCCCGAAACCGCCACCAAGATTTAGTTCCGGCACTTCCCCGCCCGCAAGCAGCTCAGCGTGGACTTCAAGCAACTTCTCCGCAGCCGCAACGAAACCCTCCACCGCAAAAATCTGTGATCCGATGTGAGAGTGGAGCCCTAAAAAGCGCAGGTGCGAGTGGCTGCGAATCTTTTCAACCATCTGCGGAACGTCATCGAGTGCTATGCCAAATTTCTGGTCTTCTCTACTAGTGGCAAGGTACTCATGGGTGCTCGCGTGAACACCTGAATTCACCCGCAGCCTCACCGGTTGAATCTTGTCCTGCGCACCCGCGATTGAGGCAATTCGCTCAATCTCTATCTCGGAATCGATAACTATTGCGGACACGTCCGCACTCACCGCTCTGCCAATCTCAACAAGTGACTTGTTGTTGCCGTGAAGCCCTAGTCTTTCGCCCTCGGTTCCGCCGGCAAGGGCGACTGCCAGCTCGCCACCGGTGGAAACATCTATTGCATAGCCAGCGGAAACGACCCACCTTGCAACATCGGTGGTCAGAAGAGCCTTGGACGCGTAGTAGAGCTTGACCGACGTTCCGGCCTTTGCCGCGGCAGTCTCGAAGGCGTCGCGGACCACTTTGAGCCGCGACTCAAAATCACTTTGGTCGATCACGTAAAGCGGCGACCCGTACTGCCTGATGAGCTCCGGCGCGATCACGCCTCCAACCTCGAGCTCTCCTCGGTCGTTTCTCCGTGCAGTCTCCGGCCAGATGCCGGCATCGAGAACTTCTAGGTCTTTGCTTTCGCTTAGCCAACTTGGAACAAGAGGATTCTTCATAGCCACTACATCCTCTCCGGTGCGCTAACGCCGAGCAAACCGAGGCCATTTGCGAGTACAACGCCAGCTGCGTCATTCAGCCACAGCCTGGTGCGGTGAACGGTTTCTACCTCACGGGCGGGAAGTGGCAATATCCTGCAGCTGTCATAGAAGCGGTGATAGCTTCCCGCAACCTCTTCCAAGTATCTAGCCACCCGATGCGGTTCTCTAAACTCGGCGGCCTGGGTTATCACCCTGGGAAACTCCGCGAGCTTTGCAAGCAACTCCGACTCACTCGGCTCGCTCAGTAAAGCTGGGTCGAACTCACTGCGGTCAACGTCCAGGGTCGGGGCATTGCGATCAACCTGCTTGGTCCGCGCATGCGCGTATTGAACATAAAATACGGGGTTGTCATTGGTCCTGCGTGCAAGAAGCTCGACATCGATGTCCAAGGTGGAATTGATTGAAGAGCGCGACAGCGCGTAGCGAGCCGCATCCACCCCAACCGCTTCGACAAGGTCCTCCATCGTCACGACGTTTCCTGCCCGCTTAGACATTCTCACTGGCTGACCGTCGCGCACCAGCGATACCAACTGGCCAATAAGAATTTCCATATGCCGACCTGGCTCGTCGCCGAAGGCGGCACATAACGCCATCATGCGCGGCACGTAACCATGGTGGTCGGCGCCGAGCATGTAGATCGCTGTATCAAACCCGCGGTCGCGCTTGTCAAGGTAGTAGGCAATATCGCCGGCAATGTAGGCGGCATCGCCATCTGACTTGATAACTACCCGGTCTCTGTCGTCGCCGAAGGTGCTAGAACGAAGCCATATGGCGCCATCCTCTTCAAAGATGTGGCCTAGCTCGCGAAGCCTTGCAATCGACTTGTCAACAGCACCTGACTCGTAGAGCGAGTTCTCATGGAAAAAGACATCAAAGTGAACACCAAAATCCTCAAGAGACTTTCGAATTTGCTCAAACATCATCGCCACGCCAGCCGCCCTGAAAGCTTCTTGCTGCTCTTCGCCGTTTAGCTCAAGCACCTCGGGCTGATTCGAAATAATCTGCTGGCTTATCTCTGTGATGTACTCCCCCGCATAACCATCCTCGGGGGCCTCTTGGCCAAGGGCGGCCGCGACCAAGGACCTTGCGAAGCGATCAATCTGAGCACCGTGATCGTTGAAGTAGTACTCCCGCGTGACCGAAGCACCCTGAGATTGCAGGATACGAGCTAAGGAGTCTCCGACAGCAGCCCAGCGGGTTCCACCTAGGTGAATAGGTCCAGTCGGGTTTGCGGACACAAACTCCAAATTGAGCTTCTGTCCTGCTAGCTCGCTTGAAAGGCCGTAACTCTCGCCCTGCTCGACTATCACCTTCGCGAGGGCTCCTGCAGCGGCGTCAGAGACAAAGAAGTTTATGAATCCAGGCCCAGCAATCGATACCGACTCGACTCCGTCGGTCTCGCTAAGCTCCTGGGCCAGCTTCTCGGCAAGCTCTCGCGGGTTAGTTCCCAACTTTCCTGCAAGCTGCATCGCAACGTTAGTTGCCCAGTCTCCGTGATCGCGATTTTTGGGTCGTTCAACAACCACCTCGCTCGGGACATGCTCTTTGGCAAAAGCTCCGGAATTAGCCAACGCCCTAAGGGCACTGACTATTGCCTCGTTGAGCTGTTCTGGCGTCAAAGGATTTCCTGGTTTGGGGGCGAAAAATGCCGACTCTGGCACTTGAGGGTAGGCCTAAATCATACCCTTGCGCCCAAAGAGACTAAAGGGTCGAAACCCAGGCTGTTGCGTTGCCTGGTAGCTTGCCCCCGGAAATCGCAGCGGAGGAAAGCAGAACTTCGCCGCCAGGAAGTTCTAAATCGTCCTTCCCAAAATTTGTGACGCAGACGATGCCGTCCCGCTCGAAGGCAGTTGCGTTTGGCCCGAGATTCATCCAATTGAGAGAGTCGCTGGAAAAACTTGCCTTGCGCAGCGAGATGGCTTTTCGGTAGAGATTCAGAGTTGAGTCTCCGGCCTCCTGAGACTCGACATTCACCTGCGCAAACCAAGAAGGCTGGGGCAAATGCGCGCCGCCATTTCCAAAGCCATAGGAACTCCCCGAAACGGTCCAAGGAAGCGGAACCCTGCAGCCATCGCGAGATTTCAACTTACCCTCACCTCTGAACCACTGAGGGTCCTGCATGCTCTCTTCTGGAATGTCGAGCACCTCGTGAAGGCCTAGTTCCTCGCCTTGGTAGATGTAGCTGGAGCCCGGCAGCGCGAGAATCAGCAGAGTCGCTGCCTTGGCCCTTGCAAGCCCCAGATCAAGATCCAAGTTGGGGTTCAACCGATTTTCTACATACCAGCGGTGTTCGTCGCCGAAGCCATCGGCGGACTCGCCATAGCCAGGTATCGCAAGTCTGGTCGCATGCCGCATCACATCGTGATTCGACATTACCCAGGTAGAGGAAGAGCCAGTCTCAGAGCTCATTGCTAGGTTGTCCGTGATTATCTTCCGGAAACTATCCGCGTCCCATTTCGAAGCTAAGAGGTCAAAGTTAAACGCCTGGCCCAAGCCATTTGCTGAGGCATACGGAGGACGCCGATTCGGATGGACCCAGGCCTCAGCAACAGCGACTCGAGGAGGGTCGTATTCATTGAACACCTCGCGCCAAGCTGCGTAGACCTCATGAACCTCATCACGGTCGAAGATTGGGTCGGTGCCGTCATCTTTCATGGCCGATAGCGCATAGGAGTCGCGGTCAGGGAGCGGCTCTAGATTCTTCTTGAGCGCGTGGGCAACATCGATTCGGAATCCATCGACGCCTCGATCTGACCAGAATCGAAGGGTGTCCAAAAAGTACTGGTGGACTTCCTCGTTGTCCCAATTAAAGTCTGGTTGCTCCTTGGTAAACAGGTGCATGTACCACTGGCCATCGGGGACCTGGGTCCAGCCCTCGGGCCCGAAGTGGCTGGCTAGCTTCGAGGGTGGCTGGGAACCATCCGGTCCCTTTCCGTCTCTGAAAATGTAGCGATCCCTTGCTGGTGACCCTGGCCCGGCCTCAAGGGCCTCTCTGAACCAGACGTGTCTGTTGGACGAGTGATTAGGCACGATGTCGACAAATACGCGAATCTGTTTTTCGTGGAGTTTGGAAACCAGCTCATCAAACTCCGCAAGGGTGCCTATGCGCTCATCTATGGCCTGGTAGTCATCAACGTCATAGCCGCCATCTGCCAGCTGCGATGGGAAAAAAGGAGAGAGCCAAACTGCATCAATACTGAGGCTCGCAAGGTAGTCAACGCGGGAGAGAATGCCCTTCAGATCACCAATCCCATCGCCATTGCCATCGGCAAAGCTCCGAGGGTAGATCTGGTAGACGACAGCGTCTCGCCACCAATTTGCGGGACCAGGCAATTGATTTGTTTTCACTTAGCTCCAGGGTGATAAAAACCTCAGCCTAAAGGCTACAACAGCCGCTTTGTGCTGGCGTCCCATGAGGGCCTCGCTGATAGGCTTTCGCTACCGCCCCCATAGCTCAGGGGATAGAGCACCGCCCTCCGGAGGCGGGTGCGCAGGTTCGAATCCTGCTGGGGGCGCTAGGAGTTTTCTTCCAGGTAACTGGCCATCTGCTGCATTGCCAAAAACCTATGCGACATCGAGTTCTTAACCTCGGGGTCCAGTTCGGCCGCCGTCTCGGAAAACCCCTCTGGAACAAAAACTGGATCGTAACCAAAACCACCCTCACCAGCTGCCTGGAGGGCGATACTGCCACTCCAAATACCCGTGAAGCTGACCTCGGTATCCTCGGATACCAGGGCTACCGTGCAGACAAAGGCCGCACCACGATGCTGCTCTGGTATGTCCTCAAGTTGTGCGAGCAGGAGGTCTCGGTTGATTTGATCGTCTCTGGTTCCAGACCAAATGGCCGAAAATATGCCTGGTGCTCCGCCCATTACCTCCACCGAGATGCCGGAGTCGTCTGCAAATGCTGGTTTGCCAGTTGCTATGTGAGCTGCGCGAGCCTTAATCAGCGCGTTTTCTAAAAAGCTTGTGCCGGACTCCACCGGTGATTCACCGTCAAAGGTCAGCACTTTAATCCCAGGCATCCGGCCTCTCAGAATCTGTTGGGCTTCGGCTGCCTTGTGGGCATTTCCTGTCGCGAAAACTAGCTCCAAATGGCGCCTACTTAAGCTCTAGGGTCTCGCCAAGGGCCTCTCGCTGCGCCGCAGCCAGCTGAGAAGTTGATTCGAGAGCGAGCTCGAGGAGCCGATTTAGCTCATCGCGGTCGAATGGTTCAGCCTCTGCGGTTCCCTGCACCTCAACAAAAAGCCCCCGGCCGGTCACGACCACATTCATATCGGTGTCGGCCACCACGTCCTCGACGTAAGCGAGGTCAGTCATCGCTACCCCATCGACAATTCCAACAGATACCGCGGAGACGGTGTCGAAGAGCGGCTTTGCGCTTTTTGCGATGTGGCCATTTGTCTTTGCCCAGGCAATAGCGTCTGCGAGAGCCACGAATGCGCCGGTGATGGCAGCGGTTCGGGTCCCCCCATCGGCCTGAATTACATCGCAATCGATAACGATCGTGTTCTCGCCTAACTCTTTATAGTTCACCACCGAGCGCAGTGCCCTGCCGATAAGTCTTGATATCTCATGGGTTCTGCCGCCGATTTTTCCTCGAACACTCTCCCTGTCAGACCTGGTGTTCGTGGCTCTTGGCAGCATCGCATACTCCGCCGTCACCCAGCCCTCGCCAGAGTCCTTCTTGAACCTGGGGACACCCGGTGTAAAGGAGGCGTTGCAAAGCACCTTGGTGTTGCCAAAGGAAATGAGAACCGAGCCCTCCGCGTGCATGGTGTGATTGCGCTGAATCTTTACTGCCCGCATCTCGTGCAGCTCTCTGCCATCTGCTCTACTCATCTAAGTCCTTTCGCCTAAGGTGTTTCACTGCCAAAACCTCGGGTCCGAGGAATCTACCCGCCAGGGCCTGAAACGATGCAGCGTCCCCGGTGGCAAAGAAATTGTGAGAGGGCTTGTTTCCCTCAGGTGCGCTCAAATTCTCTTCCGTGAGAACTCGGAAGACATCCTTTGCAGTCTCCTCCGCTGAAGAGACCAGGTTCACACCATCCCCCATGACATAGGCGAGCGCCGCCTGAAGCAGCGGATAGTGAGTGCAGCCCAACACCAAGGTGTCAACACGCGCCGCCTTCAGTGGTGCGAGGTAGTCGCTAGCAACCTGCAGTAGCTCTGGCCCTGAGGTGACACCGCGCTCCACAAAATCAACAAAAGCGGGGCATGCCGCGCTAACGATCTCAAAGTCGACCGCTGCTGCAAATGCGTCGTCGTAAGCCTTAGAGGAGATGGTTGCCGAAGTTCCGATTACTCCCACTCGCTTCGAGCTACTGGTAGCAACCGCAGTCCTCACCGCAGGCTGGATTACCTCAACAACTGGAACACCTAGACCCTCGGTGTAGCGCTCTCTGGCATCGCGAAGCACCGCCGCGGATGCTGAATTGCAGGCAATCACCAGGAGCTTTACTCCCGATGCAACAAGCTCATCCATGACCTCGAGAGCGAGCTTGCGCACCTCAGAGAGGCTCTTTGGGCCGTAAGGGGAGTTGAGCGTATCTCCCACATAAGAAATTGACTCGTTTGGGAGCTGGTCAATGATGGCTCTGGCGACGGTTAGTCCACCAACGCCAGAGTCGAATACCCCGATCGGCCTTGCATCCACGCCCTAAGTCTAGGGTGCGCAATCAGCAGTCAGTAGGCTGAAGCCGTGTCTTATGCCCTGATGACCGACCGCTACGAGCTCACCATGCTCCAGGCCGCACTGCGCTCTGGAAAGAGCGAAAGAGAGTGCGTTTTTGAGGTCTTTACCCGTCAACTTCCCTCCGGCAGGCGCTACGGCGTTCTTGCAGGTGTGGGCCGGGTTCTAGATGCCATTGCCGAGTTCAGGTTTGGCCCAGAAGAGCTGAGCTACCTTCGAGAGGCCAAGGTCGTAGACGAAGAAACACTTGAGTGGCTGCAAAACTACAAGTTTTCTGGCTCAATAACCGGATACCGCGAGGGCGAGATCTACTTTGCAAACTCCCCGGTGATGACAGTTCGCGGCACCTTTGCCGAGGCTGTGCTGCTTGAAACTGTGATTCTCTCCATCCTCAATTACGACTCTGCCGTTGCGTCAGCGGCATCCCGCATGCACACCGCCGCCTCAGGTCGCTTCCTGGCCGAAATGGGCGCGAGACGCGCCCACGAGTCCGCCGCTATTGCAGCCGCAAGGGCAGCATTCATTGCTGGCTTCGATGCGACAAGCAACCTGGAGGCCGGAAGGAGCTGGGGGATCCCGACCATGGGAACCAGTGCCCACAGTTTCACCCTGCTCCATGACTCCGAGAAAGAAGCCTTCGAGGCTCAGATCGCCTCAATGGGGCCCGATACGACACTGTTAGTCGACACCTACGACATCTCCGCTGCAGTAAAAATGGCGGTTGAGCTGACTGGCGGAAAGGTCGCAGCAGTTCGGATTGACTCTGGAGACCTCGGCTCTACGGCTGTCGAGGTTAGAAGGCAGTTAGACGATCTCGGGGCAAAGCAGACCAAGATAGTCGTAACCAGCGATCTTGACGAGTACACCATCGCTGCCCTTTCAGCTGCTCCCGTGGATCGGTTTGGAGTCGGTACTTCTTTGGTGACCGGATCCGGAAACCCGACAGCCGGCTTTGTCTACAAGCTCGTCGCACACACCGATGGAGCCGACTGGACAGAGGTTGCCAAAACCTCGAAGTCAAAGACCAATCGTGGTGGAGAAAAAAGGGCATCCAGGCTCATCGAATCCGGCATCGCCTCCGCGGAGCTCATTGGTAGCGATGCTGGTCGCCCGCTTCAGGTTGACCTAATGAGTCAGGGCAAAGCTGATAAGCAATACTTGGGCCAGCAGGGTGTCAGAGCAGCCAAGGCGCATCACCTGGATGCGAAGGCAGAACTCCCAAAAACTGCACTGAGGCTCTCAAAGGGCGACCCAGCCATACCGACTGTCTTCAGCTAGGGCTTGAGCTTTTCGTAGATCGCCTTGCAGGTTGGGCACACTGGAAACTTCTCAGGTGCCCGTGAGGGAACCCAAACCTTGCCACAAAGGGCAATAACTGCATTTCCCATGACGGCAGAGGAGACGATCTTGTCTTTCTTCACGTAGTGCGAATAGCGCTCATGATCCCCGTCCTCGAGGATTTCCTCTTTTTCGAGGAGCTCGGTGTCGCGATCTGACATGGTGCCTAGTTTAGATCGGCGGCATCGCCGAGGGTGACCGTGAAGGAGCGGTTGGTGCCGTCTCGAAGGACAACCACCTCAACCTCTGCACCTGCCGGCTGCGCGCGGACCAATGCTGTGAGGTCGGCAGAGCCAGTAACCCTCTCCCCGGCAAACTCGATAACTACATCCCCGGAACGAATACCCGCAGCATTCGCAGCGCCATCCTCGGTGACCTGTTCGACATAGGCTCCAATTGAGAAGCTTGAGTCAGCGGCGAAACTATTTCGAACCATCGCACCAAGCAACCCGTGGGTCGCTACGCCCGTCTCCATGATCTCCGTGGCAATTCGAGCCGCGGTGTTTGACGGGATAGCGAAGCCCACTCCAATCGAGCCGGCAACCCCATTGCCCGCTGTGGCAATCGCGACATTCACTCCGATGAGACGCCCGTTTTCGTCAACCAGAGCACCTCCTGAATTACCTGGATTGATTGCGGCATCGGTCTGAATTACCTGAATCGAAATGGATTCGCCCACTCCAGTCCAAAAACTAAGTCCCGGCTCATCAGAAACTTCCGAGCTGGCAACCTGAATGGTGCGGTTGAGTGCCGAGACAATGCCCTCTGTGACGGTAGAGGTCAGGCCAAGAGGAGCTCCGATAGCGACCACGTTCTGGCCAACATTTAGAGTCTTCGAGTCAGCAAAAACAATCGGCTTCAGACCTTCTGCCTCAACCTTGATTACCGCCAAGTCATAGACCGAGTCGTAACCAATCAGCTCTGCCGCAACAACGGTGCCATCAAATAGCCGGACAGCAAGCGAAGCACCATCGGTTTCACCACCGAGGGTGACGACATGGGCATTGGTCAGAATGAAGCCATCCTCGGTCAGAATCACTCCCGATCCAGAGCCCGAATTTGATGAGGAATTGACAGAGAGCGTAACGACCGAAGGACCTGCCTGCGATGCAGCACCGGTTACCCAGTTGACCTGCTCAACACTGTTTACCACCACAGGAGCAGGCTGGGTTGAGGCAACATAGCTAATGCCCATGGAGCTTGCGCCAATGATGCCGCCGACGAGTGCGCTAGACATCGCAAGCGCTGCAATACCCAGTGCTCCAACCCTTCGCTTCGGAGGTTGTGGCGCAAGCGGAGCTGCGTATGGCGTGCTGAAAGTGAACTGGCTATCGCCTCTTTGGAACTGACTCATCTCAACCCTTTCGCTCCCCGCAATTATGTTCAACAACTCTGGGGATTCTATGAGTCCCAGCTGAATAGATTCTGTTACCTAGTAACCAAAAGTGTCCTTCGCGGAATTTCCACTACCGAGATAGAAAGCTCGTTGCTTCGCAGCCAAATCACCGCATCAGATTGTTGCCATGTTCCCCCATCAAATTGGTAGCTCGCCCGGACTCGAACTTTGGCAACCACGCTCAGGTTGCCAGGTGATTCAAATATCCGGTCTGCACTGAAGCCGCTTGTCTCTTCGCCGTCGGAAAATTGCCAGCGAGCTGCAATTGGTTCAAACCTTATGTTTGCGCTTCGGCCCAGTAGATTGCCCGCAAACTCACCTGCTGTCAGCTCGACGAAAAAGCTTGCCGGAACACCCACCTCCACCTCGCCGCCAGGTATCCAGTAGGCAAAGGGTCTTCGTGATGTCGCACCAAAGACATCCGACACCTGATCATCAATTCTCACCAGCTGAGTTGTTGCCTCGGGAACCTCGTCGCCAATGCAGAGGCGCGAACCAATCGGAACCCAAGCCGTTATGACGCTCAGGGTTGGCGAGTCGATAGTGCCATTTGCATACCAACTGCAGAGTCTGAGGGGCTTTGGCTGGGGTGAGGGTGCGGACTCCCGAACCAAATCCTCACGATCGCTTATTCTCTCCGTCGCACATACCTCAAACGAGCCGTCAGTCTGCCCTTGGCTGCACTCGCAGACGCCAAGAGCGGCAGCTTCGATGCTGCAGCTAGCGGCGAGCAAGATTTCTATCAGCACCCGCTGTCTCCGACCTGAAAGGTTTTTATCAACTCGCCCTCGAGCTCCACTCTCACCTGCACTCTCTCTTTTGAGGTGTCGACCTGTTCACCCCGCGAGTTCACAATTGCTATCCCCGAAAGATCCATGCACGCACGCGATGACTCACTTGAAATCTCCACTGCCTCGAAGCTCGGCCGACCTAAACGTCGATAGCCAAGTGAATCAAGTAGCTGCTGAGTTTCGAGAGCCGAGACCAGCGCGCTTCCAGTCAACGCCTGCCCGAGGTCAGATTCGTCACCACCCAAACTGGCATAGCGCTCTAGAGCCAGAGTTACCTCATCTATCTCAGCGGTGACTTCCCTCGCGGTTTCCTGTGAAGCGCAAGACACAAGCACCAGGGAGAGAGGGAGCAGGGCCAGAATCAATCTCATCTGAGCAAGATAGAGAGAATCTTCTTTTGTCACTTTTTGTTTTCCACAAGTGAAAACCCCCGAAGCTTTCACTTCGGGGGTTTCTTGGTTGCGGGGGCAGGATTTGAACCTACGACCTCCGGGTTATGAGCCCGGCGAGCTACCGAACTGCTCCACCCCGCGGCGAAGTAGTAACGATAGCAGATTGCCCGCTAGTTCTCCAGTGCGTCTAGAGCATCCTCGATAGCTCGCTGAAGCCGCTCATCAGCCTCACCAAATGCTGTCCAGTCGCCTGCCCGAAGCGCAGCTGCCTTGTCATCGAGTGCACGCTTTGCTGCGTTGAGAGCCCTATCGAGAGCTGCGTTACCCGAGTCAGCATTTGCGCCTGAATCTGAGTTCGAGTCGCCACCCGAGCCAGAGCCAACAGCTCCATCAGCGACATCCGCGCCCGAGTCACCACCAAAGAGGTCGTCAAGGGCCAGCTCAAGAGTGTCCTCGAAGGCAATCTGATCGCCGAATGCCACCAGAATCTTCTGAAGAAGTGGGTAGCTGGTCTCACCGGTTGACTCAATGTAGACAGGCTGGACGTAGAGCAGACCTCCACCAACAGGCAGGGTCAAGAGGTTTCCGTTCAGAACCCTGGTCGAGCCCTGTCGCAGGATGTTTAGTAGGGATGAGACATCGCTATCGGCGTTGAAGTTGTTCTGCACCTGGCCAGGACCGGGGACAATCGTCTCCCTTGGCAAGTTCAACAGCGTCAACTTTCCGTATTCGTCGTTTACCCTTCCGGCCTCTCCGCCTGCCTCGGCATTAGCAATGAGGTAACCGGTGAGCACGTTTCTGGTGGTCTCGCCGGTGGACTGCGGGATGAAGGTTGAGTAAAGCGAGAATGCACTCTCATCGTCGCCCGGAGTCTGGAGCGTCAGGTAGTAGGGAGGCTGCAGGCTGCCAAGCCCGGTGCCCTCTACTGGGTCATTTGGCGTCATCCATGCATCCTGCTGGGAGTAGAAAGCGCCAGCCTCGGTTACGTGATAGCGACCAAGAACTGATCTCTGCATCTTGAACAGGTCGGCTGGGTAGCGGACATGGCTCAGCAGATCCTCACTCATCGCGCTGAGTGGTTGAACTGTATCGGGGTAGATGCCCATCCACGCATTCAGAATTGGGTCGTTCTCATCCCACTGGTAAAGATCGACCGAGCCGTCATAGGCGTCAACTGTGGCCTTCACCGAATTACGGATGTAGTTCACTTCAGACACATCTCGGTTGAAGGTCTCGCTCGAGGTGTCAAGGATTGCGAGGTTGAAAGGCTCAAGGTTTGAGTATGGGAAATCGGTTGATGTGGTGTAACCGTCAACGATCCACTTGATGCGGCCGTCCACAATCGCGGGGTAAACCTCGGTGTCAACGGTCAGATACGGAGCAACCTCCTTGATCCTGTCTGCTGGATCACGGTTGTAGAGAATCTGAGATTCAGCGTTGATGGCGTCCGAGAGCAGGATCTGCTCGCTCTGGAAGCGAAGTGCATAGGCAAGACGGGTAAAGAGATCACCAATCATTGGCCCGCCATCAGCGTTGAATGTGGTGTAGGTCTCCCTCTCGCCATCCTCACCGGCTGGGAAGTCAAACTCGAGTGGGTCTGCACCATCAGGTGCGCCAACAATTGAGTATTCAGGGGAGTTCAGGCCGAAGTAAATCCTCGGCTCAAAGTCTCCCAGCAAACCTACGGTTGGGATACCGCTCTGCAAGAACAGCGGCTTACCGTCGCTATCTCGTTTGTTTCCGTAAGCGGCAACAAAGCCAAAGCCGTGAGTGAAGACAATTGTCGAGTTGTACCAGGACTGCGAGTCGCCAAGGCCGGCCTGGTTGAGCTCACGCACGGCAACCACGGTGTCCTGAGTCTCACCGTCAATCTCGTAACGTCCCACGTGCAATCGGTTTGGGAAGCTGTAGTACTGGCGGTACTGCTCCAACTGGCGGAAAGCGTCGCTCACCAGGGCTGGGTCGATGATGCGGATAGAAGCTGTTGTCTTTGCATCGTTGCGCAGAGCGCCCTCTTCAGCGACAACCTTGGCGTCGTACTCGATTACCTCAACGTTGTCTATGCCGAAAGCGGTTCTGGTGGCTTCGATGTTCTTTTGGAGGTATGGAGCCTCAAGGGTTCGTTCGTTAGGGACCACGATAAACGTCTGAACAATCCAAGGGTAAAGCCCGCCCACGACAAGTGAGCTGACGACCATAAGAGCAGTCGCGATGATTGAAATTCTCCACTGCGCCAAAAACGCCGTGACTAAGAATGTCACCGCTACCGCCACGGAGATGAAAGCAAGAATCTGAAGGCCTGGGATGACAGCGTTGGCGTCGGTGTAGTTGACTCCGGTAAAGAGAGCTCCTTCATTGACAACCGTTGAGTACTGGTCAAACCAAAGGCTGACTCCCTGCATGACCAGGTAGATGGCAACCAAAATCGAAAGCTGAACTCGTGCGGGCTTGGAAACCGAGATCTCCCTGCCGCTGAAGCGGATGCCACCATAGACAACGTGCACCGCAAGGTTTATCAGCGCAGCCAGGAAGACGGCACCCGACAAAAAGCCGACAACGAAGGTAAGAAACGGCAGGTCAAAGACGAAGAAACCAACGTCGAAGCCAAAGTGGCCGTCTTGGATGCCGAACTCCGAGCCGTTCAAGAAGAGCAGGGCACTCTGCCACTCTCTCGCTGCCACCAGTCCACCACCGAGACCGATGAGGGCTGGAACACCGAACATGACTACCTTGCGAAGTGACTCAAGGAGCTGCTGGTAAACCTGAAAAGGAGACTCTTCTGGCATCTTCAAGTAGATAGGTCGAGTCCGCCAGGCAAGCATCAACCCAACCGCGATAACAGCCGTCATGATCACAAAACCGATCAGGAATGCGACCACCTGAGCGATTATTTGAGTGAAGAACACGACCTCAAAGTCAAGCTGACGGAACCACAGCCAATCGGTGTAGATGCCGGCGGCGCTCACCAGTGCAAAAACAATCGCGGCCAGGATTCCAAGCGCGATTGATACCGGTGATACCTTACGTCCCTGTTGAGGGGTGCTCTGTGCCAATGTATCTCTCCTAGTTAGTTGCAGCTAACACTTGGTAGCTGTTTTCCTTCTCGTAGCGCGTCGATTGCATCGAGCGCCTCACTCAAGTCTCTCACTGTTACAACACTCAAGCCCGCGGGAATCTGCCCGATTGCCTCTTCGCAGTTGCCCTGGGGCACCAAAAACAGGTCTGCACCAGAGTTTTTGGCGGCAATCATCTTCAGTCCAACCCCGCCAATCGGCCCGACCTCGCCGGCTGCGTTGATGGTTCCAGTTCCCGACACGTGTCGATCGGCGGCCATAGAACCCTCGCTGAGTGTGTCGAGGATGCCTAGGGTGAACATCAGGCCGCCGGACGGGCCACCAACATCACCAAGCTGGAGCTGGATGTCGACTGGGAAGTCATAGGTGTAGCCAACCATCGCGCCAATGACCCAGTCGGTATCGCGCTTCTCTGGCGTGATCTCCAGACTCAAGGGCTGACCATCACGAATCACTTCGAGGATCATGGGCGCTCCCTCAGAGAGCTGAATCTGGCCCTTTAGTTCATCGAACGAAACAACATCTCTGCCACCGGCACTAACCACATAGTCCCCGGCAACCAATATTCCGGACGAGGGAGCATCAGCAATAACGGAGGCAACATACAGGGTTCTTGGAATTTCGTAACCCAACTCAGAAAGTGCTGCCGCGATGGCATCCTGCTGCGAAACTTCCATCTGAGCGGAGCTCTCGGCCCTAATTTCGGCCGTAGTCAGGCTTGGAGGGTAGACCTCATCGAGCGGCAACACAATCTGCTCAGGGTCGGCCCAAGCCCACAAAACCTGCACCCAACTGGGAGTCGACTCTCGATTGCCGAGCAGCGAGACGGTGGTGACATCAAACCTTGAATCGGATTCATAAACGGCCACATCAGCGGAGCTGATCACCTTTTGGCCCGAGATTTCGCCCATAACATTGAAAACCTGGCCTGGTCGCTCGATCACATAGCCTGTCGGCAGAGCGGCCATCGAACCCAAAGTGATGACGGCCAAGCTAAGGACAATCCACTTGGCCGAACCCTTGGGGGGCTTGGGTCTCGAGGAGAAAAATGACATTGCTTCAATGCTAGGTAATCAACCTTGGAATAACCTGCTGGCCCCTCACGCCCTTGGCGAACACTCCCCTTTCAACCCCGCGATTGTCAGCCGTTTGGAAGGTGTTCGCGATAGCGTGAAAAGCAGTTGGAGGTGCCGCTTGAGCGAAGAAGACTCAGAGAAGGACCATCCGGGCAGAGAAGAGCTCGAGGAAATGGTTCGAAAGATGCTCTCTAGTGGGCAATTGGATCCTGAAGCACTTTCAAAAGTCGCGGGCCTTGGTGCCAACCCAGCAATGATGGGTCAAATGTTTTCTCAGCTGAGGAACCTGATGTCCGACTCTGAAGGGCCTATTAACTGGAAGATGGCAGAAAACCAGGCGATGGAGCTTGCCAAAAAGGATGAGTCCAAAAACCTCGAGAATCTAGAAACTGAGATTTCAAACGCATTCGAGATTGCCCGGCTTTGGTTATCTGAGGTAACGCAGTTTTCCACCTCCGAGCAGCCCAAGCTACTCAGACGAAGTGTTTGGGTTCAAGATGCCATGCCGCTTTTCGCAGAGCTGAGTGAGCCAGTAGCGAGCAGCATGGCCAAGGCCCTAAGCGAGAACATCGTCGAGGCCATGCCGGAGGAGCTTGCGAATCTTTTGGGTCCAGCAAGCAAATTCATTGGTAACGCCGGAGCGGCAATTTTCGCCATGCAGCTTGGTCAGGCGATGGGCAAACTGTCAACGCAGACACTTTCCGCAACGGAGATAGGCATTCCCATAAGCTCTCGCCCTGGTCTGGTAACTCAAAACGTCGGCGAGTTCATCAAAGACATTGAGACGCCGAAGTCAGAGATCGTCATCTACTTGGCAATTCGAGAGCTGGCCATCTCCTCCCTATACGCATCGAACCGCTGGCTCCGCGACCAGATCACCACACAGGTCAGAGAGTTCGCATCGGGCCTGAGGGTAGAGATCTCGGGTATTCAGGAGATGGTTGAGCAAATTGACCCACAGGATCCTGAATCCATGAATCGCGTGATGGAAGCAACCGCCATGATGAGCCAAAGGACCGAGGACCAGGAAACGGCTCTGGTAAGGATTGAGACCATGTTGGCGCTCATAGATGGCTGGGCAGATGCGATTGCAGAGGAAGCGGGAAAGCGGCTCCCTACAATCTCTGGCGTTGTGGAGCTGGCATCCAGAAAACGAGCCACAGAGGGTGCAGCAGAGAAGACCTTCGCAATTCTTTTGGGTCTCGAACTGCAGCCCCGACTGCGCCGCGAGGCGAAGGTGATGTGGCAGGAAGTTACCAAGCTAGGTGAGCAAAAGCGCGACCAGCTTTGGTCTCACCCAGACCAGTTGCCTTCGGTTGAGGAGATATCCAACCCGTCACTCGTAATTGCGAGGCTGGAGAGTTCAGACGACGACTTTGATGAGGGCTTGCGCAAACTCCTTGACAACTAGGGCTGTGGAGAACCCGGGGAGCAATCTGGAAATTTTTGCCACACTCCCCACGTGGCGACCCAAATCAATCCCCGACTGGCAAGGCTCTGGCTTGCCGACAACATCAGGCAGTACGGCTATCGCAAACCATTGAGGGTCGCATCGCTCAGTGAACGAGAGCTGAGAATACTTGACTATCTGGAGGCCGGCATTACCGCCAGTCAGGTCAAGTCTTTGCCAGAGATCGCTAGAGCTGACAGCGAGACAGTTGAGAGCGTGATGAGTCGGCTTTCGCCAGTGCTGAGTGAGAGTGGCCGACTACCCCCAGATTTGTCGGCGGCAGAAATCGATACCAAGTTCGCTGAGCTAGCAAGGTTGTTTTCCGCCGAAGGCAACTTTGCAGATGCGTTAGCTAGGCGACGAAAAGCGCGCATATTCATCGAGAGCCTCGGCCGCACCGGATTGGTTTTTGCCAAGGCGCTGTCGGCATCCGAGATCGGAACACTCCTAACCCTCGACCAACTGAGGGTCAGCAACAAGGATTGCCTGCCACTTGGTCACCCAAGGTCCAGCATCGGCCTTCCCAGGGCAACGAGTGCGAAAATTCAGCTTGAGAACACAGCGCTGCAATTCCACTCGCGAAGATCAGGCTCTCTCGATACAGTCACGGCCGCGGTACTGATAGCGAATGACATCGTTGACCCAAGCTCCTACCAACCATGGCTAGCGAGGGACGTACCGCACCTAGCCATCTGCTTTGACGAGGAAGGCGTCGAAATTAGCCCTCTGGTTATACCTGGAATGACCCCGTGTATCGGTTGCATCGAAAAGGCCAGGTTTGAGACAGATTCAAATTGGCAGACCATTGCACCTCAACTTCTTGCCTTGGATCGCTCAAACGAGGACAGCGCCATGATTCTCTTCGCCACGGGAGTGGTGACAAACCTTCTACTTAGCTTCATCGACCACAGCTCTTCCGTTTCGAGCAGTGCACTGCGACTGGATCGAGGTGGCTCGCTAATGGCCTTTCGGCCTGCTGCTAGCCCTTGCGGCTGTGGTGGAGGTGTTCGATAAAGGGGCTTGGTGCCTTGCCGGTCGAGGAAATGTTCAGGTAGGTCTCTGCCCTAGTGATTGCCACGTAGAACAACCTCTTCTCCTCCTCCATTTGCTCTTTAGTCTTGGCGTGGGAGATTGGGTAGAGGCCATCATTGACACCAATTAGAAACACTCGCTCCCACTCAAGACCCTTGGTCGCATGAATTGTCGCGAGCGTGACGGCCTCGCGCTGAGGTTCATGGCCAGATCGCTCCCGCTCATCCAGTTCCCGAATTAGTTCCTCAAGTGAGGGATCGCCCAGCTCGTCCATAACCTCGATAAACCAGTTCAACTCGGCCCAGCTGGGCCCCTCCCCGCGCGAGCTCCAGCCCAGTGAGGAGAGGATGTTGGAGATTTCAACAAAAAGCGGTTGAGTCAACTCTGAAAGCGCAAGTGCTCTGATGGCGCTGAGTGCCTGCATCACACTTGGTTGTCTAAAGAATCGGCCTTGGCCTCTAACCTGAGTTTCAACCCCCAGCGACCTAAGTTCCGACTCCACAGCCTCAAGTTGGGAGTTGATTCGGCCCAGCACGGCAATTCTAGAAAGCTTTGAGCTGCCGGCAGCCTTTGCGATCGCCTCCGCCACGACCCTGGCCTCCTCAGCCGCACTTGGAAGTGTCTGCTGAGAGATAAGGCCGGAAACTTTCTTCGCGGCCACTATGGGCTGATCAGGAAAAAGGCCGTTAGCTGCCTCAACAATGTCTTGGGCAGAGCGATAGTTGGTTGTGAGCTCGACGCTGAAACTGTTTGGGTAACGAGAATCGAAGCCAAGCAAGAAATCCGTCGAGGAGCCGGCAAAGCTGTAGATGTTCTGCCTTGGGTCGCCCACCACACAAATTTCCTCTCGATCGCCCAGCCAGGTCTCCAAAAGACCCTGCTGCAAGGGCGAGATGTCTTGATACTCATCCACGGTGAAGTGCCGATACTGCTGCTCAAAGTGAGACATTGCTCTCGGCTCATTGCGCAGCATTCCGGTGCAGAGCAGCAGAGCATCCTCCCAGTCGATTAGGCGCCGCTCCTTCTTTAGAGCCTGGAAGTTGTCAAACCAATCCGAGAACTTTTCCTCATCCGCGAACCTAGGAAGACGCCCAGATAAAAAGTAAGTCGGCAAATCACTGAGCGAATAGCGAAGGTATTCGAACTCGGAGGATAGTTCCGAGAGCTGTGCCTCGGTCAATTTCACTTTCTGTCCCACCGCCTCCTTGAGGATTGCTCGCTTGCTGGTTAGCAATTTGGGGGCGGTTGAACCGGTGAGCTGAGGCCAGAAATACTGCAGCTGTGACAGCGCAGCAGCGTGAAAAGTCCTAACCTGCACCGAACCCGCTCCCAGCGAACGAAGGCGTTGCCTTAGCTCGGCGGCGGCTCGGTTTGTGTAGGTGAGCGCTAGGACTTTTTGGGGGTTGAAGTGACCGGTTGCAATTCCGTGGGCGATTCTGTGGGAGACGGTTCTAGTCTTTCCGCTACCCGGACCCGCGATTATTCTTACCGGCCCCTTGAGCGCAGTGGCAGCCTCGAGTTGCTCCGCATCCAGCGAGCTGAGGATGTCACTTCCACTCTGAACGTTCAATTCGAATCCTAAGTGTGCGCGTGGCGATGCGGCCGCGCGGTTAATAGGTTGTCTAACCTTTGTGACGTGGGACGACCTGCCTTGATTTTAGCCGCGCTTGCGGCTGACGCTGCTCCCGGGAAGAACTTCAGGAACTTCAGACGAATCTCGGACAATCCTGACCTCGAAATTCTCGAATTGTGGGATGACCACGACAACCCCTACACCCTCACAATCCCAGCCTCAATAGCGGGGGTGGCCGAGCAGGCGCAACTTATGCAGGGCCTCAGGGCAATCGCAAAGGTCCAGGATGAGCTGCCCTTCGAGATTCCCTCTATTGTCGGTTCCACCTCAGACGGCGAAGGCAACACTGCTGTTGTGATGACAATGGTCGCAGGGCTAGCACCTGACCTTTCGAGGTATGCTCCCGGGGCCTTCTCGCAGACGTTCGCCTCAGCCATGGCAGCTATCCACAAGCTCGATCCGGCGGTAGTTAGAGACTTCGGTCTTGTCGAATTGGATGCAAGCGCAGTTTTGCAATCCAAGGTTCAAGAGCTGGACAAGGCTGCTGCAACGGGAAAGGTTCCCGCGAAGTTGCTTTCGCGCTGGGAGGAGGCCCTCGAAGACGTTGGCCTTTTCCGCTTCCACACCACCGTCATCCATGGGGCTATCAGCCAAGACAGCGTCTATGTCGACGGTCAGTCAGTGGTTGCGCTTGCGGACTTTTCTCATCTTTCCATCTCAGACCCCGCCGAGGACCTGAAGTATTTGGCCGGTGGTGCTCTGCCCTCAACCTTTGAAGATGCCCTCTTGCACTACAGGTCGAACCGCGAAAATACCGATGAAAACATCCAGCAGCGCGCTCAGCTCTACTCGGAGCTGGAGCTGGCGACCTGGCTAACTCACTGCCTTGCGGTCGGTGAGGAAAAGGCAATCTCAGATGCTGAGGCGATGCTTGCCGATCTTGCGGAGCAGCTGGATGCCGGATCGCTGCGATCGTTGCGCGCGGCAAGCTTCATCGGACTGGGGGCTGCTGCCGTTACTGCAACCGCAGTCGTTAATACCGCCCCTGAAGAGCCCAAATTGCAAGCCAACGAGTCAGAACCAGAGCTGGAACCCGAGGAGATGCCACAGGCATCGGTCCAAGACTCGGGCGAGTCTAGCCTCGACGAACTTTTCTAAATTCGCCTAATCGCTCTGAGATTTCCCTTTCGGAAGGGAGCTCTGGCATGAGCTCCTCGCCACTTGCGGCAAAGAAGAAGCTGGCTTGAATGCGCTCCACCGGTAGCTGTTTGTGGCGCGAGAGAGCGATTCGATAAAGCGCTAGCTGCACTGCCTTTTCCGCAATTTCCTGTTTCGAGCTCGGTTTTTTGCCCGACTTCCAGTCCACGACATGCCACATGTCGTCAAATTTGTAGACGGCATCGAGTTTGCAAACCACGACAGTCCCGCCGAGAGAAAACTCAATTTGCGTTTCCACTAGCTCTGGGGTCAGTTTCGCGAAACGACTCTCAAGAAAGCTAAGCCCTAGCTTTCGTTCCGGCTCCTCCCATGAGGCAAGGTCGAGTTCACTGCCCGCCAAGAACGCACTCTCTAGGCTCGCGTGGAAGCTGGTGCCGAGTGCGGCTGCCTCGGAATACTCGCCTGGTACCGGGCGAATCAACGAGGCAGCAAATTTGGCGGGGTCCGCAAGCAACGCAACAACCGAAGATGCCGAGAGCCTCAATGGCAACTGGGCCAGGATTTCTCCAGAGCGCTCGCGCTCCTCCATCAGAAGTGCTAGCTCAGCAACCTGGTCGATACTCGCAGGGGGTGCCGTTGAGGCCAGGTTCGCGGCCTGCTCCCAAGCATCGCGCCTGTTCCCAAGCGGATCGAAGGGCCAGCTAATTTGCCGCTCAGAAAACTCAGGCCGCTCGCCAACCTCTGGGATCTCAGCCTGGACAAGTTCTCTTTCCAAGAGCTCGAGCAAAAACCTCGAGAGCTCCTTTGGTTTCGCTGCGCTTCGCGAGTAATGCGAGGCGGTTATTAGTAGCTTCCTTGCGGCTCTAGTGATCGCGACGTAGCACAACCTGCGCTCCTCTACTAGCTGACGCTCGCGGTTTTGCTCTCGATAGGCATCGTTTTGCCTCTTGAACTCATTCTGATTGGCTGCCCTCTTGAACTCGACCTGGGGAAGGGATACCCGATCCTGTCGAAGAATTGTTGGGAGTTCCCCAGCCTCAAGCTCTCCCGCAAGTCCCCTTGCGCCAGTGGGGAAAGTGCCCTCGGTAAATTGCGGCAGCACAACCACATCCCACTCAAGACCCTTGGCGGCGTGGATGGTCATGAGCTGAACCACGCCCTTTTTGCTGCCGGAGCGAGGAATCTCAAAGCGCTCCTGGTCTTTAGCAAGATCTAGCCAGGACACAAATGCTGATAGGGAGAGGTTCTCGGCCATGGATTCGAACTCTGCAATCCGAGAGAGAAAGGCCTGAAGGTTTGCAAGTGGATTCTCTGCATCGCTGTGGGCAAAGAGCTCGATGTCGAGTTCAAATTGTGAAATTGCCAATTGCGCAATCTCGCTCGGTGCTAAGGCGAGCTGCCGCCTCAGGTTAGCGAGGGTTTTGGCAAGACGAGTAAGCCTTGCCTCACCCTCAGCGCTTAAGCCCAGCTTGCCCTTGTTTGAAGGCTTCTCTATCTCGTCAATCAGTTCAACGATGGTTACCGGCTTCGAATTGTCTACTTCTGTCCGGATGGAGCTGAGCCTCCTTGCTGACTCAGAGAGAGCGACCAAGTCTGGGGGCGCAATACGAAACTTGGGGCCGGCGGCAATGCGCAGCAGCTCGGCGCCAGCCTCGGGCTGAACTAGGACCTTGAGAACTGCTATTAGATCTGCGACCTCTGGCTCCTCAATGAGTCCTGAAAGCCCTGTTACCTCGTGGGTGATACCCAATTCGCTGAGTTTGGTCGAGTAGAGCTTCATCGAGGCCCTGGTGCGGAAAAGTATTGCGCAGCTAGTTTCCGCGTCAACCTCTGAGGCGAGGTAGTTTGCAACCGCCTCCACCTCGGTCAGTTCGTCCTGAAAGACGCTGACCTCAACTTGAGATTCGTGCCCCAGACCGCTCGTCAGCGAGATTGGGGTCAGTCCGGTCTGGGGAATCTTGGATGCGATGTAGTTTGCGGCATCAAGAATCTTTGCCCCAGAGCGCCAAGAGGTCGAAAGTGCAAAGGTCTGTGAACCGCCGAAATCGAGGTTGAAGTTTGCAAGGTTTTCACTTGATGCTCCGCGCCATCCGTAGATGGCCTGGTTTGGATCGCCAACGGCCATTACCGGCCGGCCTGCAAAGAGGCGGGCGAGCAGTTCTGTCTGAATGTTTGAGGTGTCCTGATACTCGTCGAGCATTACGAATCTATAGTCGAGCTCGAAATCAACTCTTTCCAGAGCCTCAAGGGCAAGCGCGACCTGATCGGAAAAGTCCACAACATTGCGCTCACGCTTTAGGTCTCGGTAGCGCTGGGCCAACTCAAATATCAGCTTGTTTTTAGCGGCATCATCCAAAAAGTCTTGGGTGTAACCGAACCGCCCGTCCTGCTTTTCATTCTTGGGGATGCTGGCGAGGTGGTTTGCGAACTCATCCAAATAATCCTGAACCGACTGCGCATCCACTCTGTGATCAGTTAGTAAACCCGCTGCCTTTAAAACGGCCGTGAGCAAGCTGCCTCCGGTGAGTTGCCAATGCTCCAGCCCAGGATGTTCGCTCAGCGAGGCGCTATCGAGTAGTTCCTTGGCAAGTGCGGTGCTCGCAGCGTCGGTAATCAACTTCGCGTCAGACTCAAAACCAATTTCAAGCGCCAGCGAGCGAAAAATCTCGTTTCCAAAGGAGTTGTAGGTGACGATCTTCGCTGGCAGAAAGTCCTCCTCGAGATCTTGAGGCCACAGACTTGACTCCCTTAGCTTGATAAGCCCCTGTTGAACCCTGGATGCCAGCTCTGCCGCCGCCTTTTTAGTAAAGGTAAGTCCAAGCACTTGGTCAGGCCGGACAAAGGAGTTAGCCACCAAATACAGGATTCTGACCATCATGAGCTCGGTCTTGCCCGATCCAGCACCGGCGATTACAAGCGTTGGCTCGTGAAGCGAACTCTCCTCAACAATTGCGCGCTGCTCCATTGTGAGTTTGTTCCCAGAAACCAGACGGAAAACCTGGTCTGCGCTGACTCTAGCCACCTGTTATCACCCGGCCGATCAGGAGCTGACAACTGCCGTTTTTCTCGCAGTGCTCATCAAGCCGCGCCGTGAATAGGCCACTTTCGAGTTGCCCCTGGATCGCTCCGGCAACCTCGGTGAGTTCATCCCGCAGTTCCTGACTGAGTGCTGGTTGCGCGAGGGTCTTGACCTTATTCGAACCCACCGAGACTAAACGGCCTCCCGCTGGGGCCTCGTCGAAGGTGGACTCAATTGCTAGCTGATAAATAGCAAGCTGCCGGTGGCCAGCCATTTCGGACTGGCGTGGCATCGTCTTTCCGGTCTTCAGATCAACAGCCTCAAGACCCAGTTCGCTTCTTTCGATACGGTCGATCCGCCCACTTACCTGCAGTGAGCCGATTTTTACTCGGAAGCCCTTCTCGGCGGCTACTAACTCTGCTGAGGAAGCAAGGTACTCAGAAATCAACCCCGCCATCGAAGCCGCTTCCCTCCGAGACTTATTTGCCAGCCACTCAGACTCGAACTCAATTGAGTGCCAGCTCTGGTCAACGAAGTCCGCTGGGTCCGCTCCGTTCGAGGCGGCCTCCAGGGCTGCGTGCAATAAAGTTCCGACCGAGGCCTGGAAACCGCCTTGGTCTCCCCCGAAGCTCGAGATAAACCAGTGCAGCGGACACTGTTCAAATGATTCAAACTTTGAGGCACTGACCCGAATGTCACTGGCGGCGATGCCATCCTCGCGACTAAGTGGAAGTAGGCCTTGCCAGTAATCTGGATGTGCCCCTGGAAGGCCCGCGAGAGCCATTGCGGCGAGTGTTCCAGCAGCGCTCTCATCCCCTTGGAAAAGCCTTCGGCGCAGCCTTCCCACCACTCGCCTCAGATCAAAGTCGATGCTCTCCCGATTAAGTGCGGGTTCAAGCTTTGCCATTTGGAAGAACTGGCTGGGCTGCTCTGTCTCGTCCTCAATCGCGCTCAGAAGCAACATTTCCGTTGCACTCCCGCAGGCTCGGTAAAACATCCGAAGTTCGTCTGCAAGCTCGCTCCGAGCCGGAGTCTCCGGGGAATCCTGTCTGCCAACCAAGAAGGCCTGCAGTGATGTTGCTCCAAGGAGTGAGTTTCTGGGAGTGAGGTTTGGCCAAATGCCCTCTTGCAAGCGCGGCAGCGCGACCAACTTGTAGCTTCGTGAGATCTGAGCTGGCGTTGCAAGCACCACAGCTGGTTTGGTTCCAATCGGAGCAAGGGAGTCCTCTGGCACTCCAAGCTCGAGTTGCAACTGAGCGAAACTCAAAGGACTTCCTAGCTCCCTCTCGTCCCAGCGCTGAGCCGCTGCAAACAGCTCCAAAGCCGCATCTAGAGAGCGATTGGCAGCCAGAGCGGTTGCCCCCGAACCTCTCGATAACTCGGCCAACCTTTTATCAGCCAACGAAAACCCGATTGAAACCACTTGATGCGCACCCGGGTTGGGAAGCTGCCTCACAGCCAATACTGCTTCCCTGAGCTGTTGCAATCTTGCCGGTAGCTCTGTCGACTCAGCTTCCTCGGCAAAAACTTTTTCAAGCATTTCATTTCGGGTTAGGTTCGAGAACACCTCAATGGTCGCAAGTTGCCTGAGAGCTCTTCGCAGCGCGAGTGCGTCAATGCCAACCAGAGGAGAGCCAATGAGCTCGAGAATCGCTTTACCTTCCAGGCCCTCAAGTGCCAATCGCACAAACAAAAGCAGTGCTCTGGCCATGCTCTGGTCTCTGAGGGGCCGCTGAACGCCTTGAATCCTGACTGGGACGCCCCGAGAGCTCAGCTCCCTGGATAGCTGTTCCAGCTGAACCCTCGTTCTCCCAACAACCAACATCTCGGACCAGTCGATTTGCTTTGTCAGTCGACTCTTTCGAAGCTCGGCGGCCAGAAAATCAGATTCGGCTACGAGGTTGTCAAATTTCAGTGCAAGGACCGACTCGGCCTTGCCGATTGGTCGAGGCCGATGACTTACGGGGCCGGATGCTGGGATTCTCGATGCCAGCGTGCTCAGCAGGTCATTCGCGCAACTCGCAGAGTCGTCCGAAACAAGGTAGATCTGGCTGGCATCACGAGATTTCGCCAGCTCTAGAAACTGAGCACTTGAGGAATTACGAAAGCCCAGGGTGGCAACGTCCGGATCGCCAAAGACAAAAAGCACTCGTTCGTCCGCAAGTGCCTGGACCAGCCTCAGCTGGCCCGCGGAAAGATTGTGTGCATCATCGACTAATAGGTAGCGGTGCGGCAGCCCCGCAAGGTTCTCGGCTGCTGCCGCCACGGCAAGTTGCGAGCTGTCAACCAGCCCCTCGAGCCCAAGGTGCTCGCGATATGGCTCAAGAAGTTCAATGGCTGGCCCGAGCCGGAGCTTCGGAAACTCATCCTGTAGCTTCTCAAGCTGGACTTGGCTGAGACCACTTTCGATAATCACCGCTAGCAGGTCACGAAGCTCTTGCACAAATCCTTCGAGCTCGAGACTCTCAACACTCAGATTCCAATCCAAGGCCTTGGATGCGGTTAGTCGCTCAGCGACCAGCGACTTAAGCAGTGTCTGCTGGTGAGCGCCTGAAAGCAAACGAATTGGAGCCCTCGCGCTCAGTATTTCGAAAGCAGCCGAGGAAACCGACCTTGCTCTGGGGCTTTCGCTTGACCGACCCGAATCAAGTGCGATTTGGTCTCTCAGGATTGCCGCTGCCATGCGAGACGGGGTCAGAACAAGGATCTCAGCGGGCGCGGCCCCATTTGCCTCGAGACGTCCCACGACGTGGCGAAGCGCAGAGGTCTTGCCGGTTAGCGGAGCTCCAATTATTGCTGCCGACTTTGCAAGATCAAGATTCTCAAGACCAGCGGGGACGCGCAGGTCGTGGGTCTGAGAATCGGCAAAAGCGGCGAAGTTGTTCATGGGAACAACCTAATTGGGCGAGGTGACATTGTTGTTGTCGTAACCTATAGAACAAAGTTCTTAGGAGAAACGTGGAAGTCAGAATCGGCATCAAGGAAAACGGCAGAGACATTAGCTTCGAGTCCGACCAAGACGCCAAGGCTCTGACCGCTCTGGTCGAAGAGTCGCTGAGCGGCTCGATGCTCAAGCTGGCTGACAACAAGGGCAGATTAATCTTGGTTCCGACGAGCAGCATTGCCTACGTCGAGATCGGTGCTGAAGAGGGTCGAAGGGTAGGTTTCATCGCCTAATGGAGATCCTGGTAGTCGTAGCCTACGCAGCCATACTTGCGCTGGTTGCCCCTTTTGTTTTTCCTCCAAGTGAGCACTACGGCAAGCTGGTTCCAGCCGGAATCGCGCTTGTTTCTGGAGCCGGAGCCTGGCTCACCCTCACCTGGCTAGGCTTCCACTACGACGAGGCTTGGATCTGGTTCATCGTGATGCTTGCAATGCCACTTGCGGCCTGGTTCGGCACCAGGGCTATCGAGACAACCAGGAAAAAGCAGGAAGAGGCAGCGTTAGAGGCTATTCGCGCTGCCGCTAGGCGGTAAGGCCAAGAGCATCCATTCGCAGCGTGTGCTGCGAAATCAATTCAGAGGTGAGCGGCTCAAGCAGCTTGAACTGCTCGCGCGTCAGAGCCACTTCATCTTTAGAGTTAGGCAGTTTCAGAGCCTCAAAACTAACCATGTCTCTGACCTCGAGAAGTGCGTCGGCAACGATGGCCCGCCCAAAGAGAGCCAGGTCATGAGCCAAAGACGGGTTGTCGGCAATCGATCGCGATAGCGCCTGCTCACAAAAATCCATTAGTGAGTTATCCGAGAGCATTGCCTCTACTCGAACTCGCCTAGCGGCTGCTAGCCCCTTGGCAACTCGAAGCTGGCAGTCCTCTAGAAGCCCAAAGACTATGTAGATACGCATTAGGTCCTCGTGCCAGCCATAACCCTCGGTGCGTTCAACTAGCGCGTCCAGGCGATCACGAATGTCCTGCTGCAGCTCCATGTAACTACTACCGAGCTTGAGAAGTTGGTCCTCCAGCTCCTTGCCACGATCGAGGTAGCTTGCAGCGATCTGACGCTGCTGAGCTGCGAACCCCTCACTTGGAGAGTCTTTTGAGTCATCGGTCAGCAGATCCGAAATCAGAAAGTGCTGCTGAATTAGCTGTGAGAAAAATACTTCTGTAGCGGGAATCAGCTTCGCTGGGTTAAGCTGGGATTGACTGCGGCCCGCTGAGGCATCGCGAGAGGGCAGGGTTAGGGTCTGAGAGACCTTCCTGATCCGTCTAATCCAATCCAGCATGCGGCAAGTTTATAGGCGGAGCCATTCTCAAGGTTGAGATGCGGTCATTACATACTGGAGAAGTACTTGAACTTTAGAAACCTGGGCATAGATGAAGACATCTGTGACGCATTAGATTCCAAATCCATCACTCAACCATTCCCAATTCAGCAACAAGCCATTCCGCTTGCGTTATCTGGGGTCGATCTGATTGGCCAAGCAAAGACGGGAACCGGAAAAACCTTCGGCTTCGGACTTCCGATGCTTCAAATGCTTGGTCCTAACCCGCAGCACCTTGCACGGGGCCTAGTCGTAGTTCCGACCCGAGAGCTTGCACTGCAGGTAACAGAGGACCTAAGGCTTGCCTCAATGAACCGCACCACCAGGGTTGTTGAGATCTATGGCGGCAAGTCCTACGAGAGTCAAATCGAAGAGCTTGGCAAGGGAGCGGATGTTGTCGTTGGCACCCCTGGACGTCTCTTGGACCTTCACAAGCAGAAGCTGATCAACCTCTCTGCAATCACCTATCTCGTGCTCGATGAGGCCGATGAAATGCTAGACCTAGGATTCCTTCCTGATATCGAGAAGATGTTTGCGCTTTTGCCCCCAGAGCGCCAGACCCTGCTCTTCTCAGCCACCATGCCGGCCCAGATTCTCTCGCTTGCTCGCCGTTACCAACGAAAGCCAATCCACATTCGCGCTAGCGACCCCGACGAGGGAAAGACCAAGGCCGACATCAAGCAGGTCGTTTATCGCGCCCACGCTCTGGACAAGGACGAGGTTCTTGGGAGGATCCTGCAGGCTGAGGGTCGCGGCAAGACTGTCATCTTCGTTCGCACCAAACGGCTAAGCGCAAAGCTCGCCGAGGAGCTCGTCGATCGCGGCTTCAACGCAGCTCCTCTGCACGGAGATATGGCTCAAGTTGCCAGGGAGAAATCCATGGCAGCCTTCCGCTCCGGCAAAAAAGATGTCCTCGTTGCCACCGAGGTGGCGGCAAGAGGTATTGACGTTGATGATGTCACGCACGTCATCAACTACTCGGTCCCTGAGGATGAGAAGGCCTATTTGCACCGCACCGGTCGAACCGGTAGGGCTGGCAAGCTCGGAGTTGCCGTTACGTTTGTGGACTGGGCAGATCTCGCGCGTTGGACCCACATTGACCGTGAGCTAGAGCTCGGTAAGCCAGAGCCTGTAGAAACCTACTCATCATCGAAGCACCTTTTCGAAGATCTCGGCATCCCAGCGGGAACCAAGGGCAGGCTTCGCGCATCCACTGCCCAGCCAAAAGAAAAATCTCAGCCTGAAAGGCGCTCGAAGCCGCAGTCTCAGTCTCAAGAGAAGAGTCAGCCCCCGCGGAACCGCGAGCGCCGCAGAAACTACAGGGGCGCTTCGAAGCCATCCGCCTGATCGAGAATTCGCTCAAGCATCTGTCTCTCGGTGGTGTTCTCGGCCAGTAGGTTCTCCTTAGCACCCAACCCGTGATAGTCGGACGAGCCGGTTTGAATCAGGTTGTGCTTTTGAGCCAACGCCACAAGCCACCTTCTCGCAAAATCTGGCACCGACCGGTGGTTTACCTCTACCCCATCAAGTCCCGCCGAGATGAGTGCCTCGAAGTGTTCTGTAGGCAGGTCGAGCTCTGAGGCACCGGCGGGAAAGTCAATTAGCGGATGCGCCATCACCGACACTCCCCCAGCGCGCCTAATGAGACCGATGGCCTGAGCGGTGTCAAGCGAATGATCCGAGACGTAATAGGGACTTGTTCGGTGGAGTATGGAAGTGAAGGCATCCGAGCGAGTTGGCACGATGCCAAGTGTCACCAGTGCATCGGCGATTGCCGGCCTCCCCACAGTGGCACCGGGTTGAATCTGAGCCTCAATGTCTGCCCAGGAAATCTCGTAATCTCCGGCTAGCAAGTCAACCATCTTGCGAGCTCTGCTGACCCGCGAATTTCTTGTCTTAGCCAGTTCCGTAACCAGCTCTGGGTGCTCAGGATTCGGCAAATAGGCAAGGATGTGGACGGAGATTTTCCTGCCGTTTCCAATCTCACTGCGGGTCGAGACCTCAATTCCTGGCACCAGCCCAATTCCCTCACGGCGAGCTGCCGAAATGGCCTCATCCCAACCAGAGGTGGTGTCATGATCGGTGATTGCTAATACGCTGATACCGCACGCAGCAGCCTTCTGAACCAGCTCGGTAGGAGTATCCAACCCATCGGAGTGGTTCGAGTGCGTATGAAGGTCAATCACAGGAGCAGAATAGTCGCATGGGTAAATCAAGAAATGCCAGTAACCGCTCTCGCACTCCTCACAGCAAGAAATTCATGGACTACATCGCATCAAATTGGGGCGAGATTGACAGCGGTGAGATTGCAAGGTGGCCGGTTGCAGATTTCGCGGCCAAGCGCCGAGCCGAGCTTGCTAAAAAGTTCCCTGGCAAGGTAATCGTGATTGAGGCGAGCCTTCCAAGGGTGAGAGCCAACGACACTGACTACCGCTACCGGCCAGACAGCGCATTCACGCACCTCACAGGCTGGGGCAGCGCTACCGTCCCTGGAGCTGTATTGCTCATTGATGCAAGAAGCAAGAGCGTCAAAGAAAAGCTTTATCTATTGCCAACTGCGGGCAAGGAGTCAGATGAGTTCTTTGCCAACCCCGCAATTGGCGAGTTCTGGGTTGGGCCAAGACCAACTCTTGCTGAGGTAGAGACCCAGCTGGGGATCAAGACAGACAACATCAAAAAGCTTGAGAAGCATTTAGAAAAACTTCCGAAACCACTGACGCTAAAAAACAAGAAGCTTGCCCAGACCGTCTCTGAAATGCGGTTTATCAAGGACGAATGGGAGATCAGCCAGATGCGCAAGGCGGTTGAGACAACCATCGCAGGCTTTGGTGATGTTGCCGCATCGCTTCCAATTGCCTCTAGGAAAGCCAGGGGCGAAAGAGTGGTTGAGACAGCCTTTTTCTCAAGAGCCCGCCAGGAGGGTTACGACATTGGCTATGAAACGATTGCAGCCTCCGGCCCGCACGCCTGCATTCTGCACTGGACCAAAAACGATGGGGATGTCAAAGCCGGTGACCTGATTCTCGTTGACGCAGGAGTTGAGCTGGATTCCCTCTACACAGCAGACATCACCCGGACAATCCCAGTGACGGGAAAGTTCTCCAGGGAGCAGCGTTGGGTCTACGAGACGGTCTTGGAAGCCGCAGACGCAGCGTTCGCTGTGGTGAAGCCAGGTATCAAGTTCCGCGAGGTTCACAACGCCGCAATTGCCGTGATCGCAAGACGAGTTAGCGAGCTTGGGCTAATTCCGGTCACCGCCGAGGAGGCTCTCAAAGAGGAAAACCAGCACCACCGGAGATACATGGTTCACGGCACCAGCCACCACCTAGGAATCGACGTTCACGATTGCGCTCAAGCTCGCAGAGAGCACTACCAGGACGGCATCCTGGCCCCTGGGATGGTCTTCACGATTGAGCCAGGCCTCTACTTCCACCAAAACGACCTGACGGTGCCAAAGGAATACCGCGGAATCGGGGTGCGGATTGAGGACAACGTGCTGGTAACCGAGGACGGCTGCGAAAACCTAAGTGCTGGACTTCCTAGAACTCCGGAGGCGGTTGAGCGCTGGTTTGCAGAGAACCAGCTAGCTGTTGCTGGCTAGGGCTTTGTGGGCGAGGCCTGCCTGAGCCTCAGGAACAATCACCTGGTAGCGAGTTGCCACCGGCTGCTGAGACGAGACAAACGCCCTGCGATTTTTCGTGAAGCTGAAGCGAACGATGTTGAACAGCATGCCAAAGCCTGAGCTGATAACCAGCACCGCGGCAAACTCTTGCGGGTTGTATGAGATGCCGCCGTCTGGCATGACAGTCACTCCGGCTCCAATCAGCAGAGCGAAAATCAACCCGATCCAAAAACCTGTGAGGGCACCCGAGGCGGCTACTCGACCGTAACCTAGGCGGCTCCGGACCCTCTCAACGAGCACCGGGTCATGGCCAACAATAGAGACATCTGTCGCCTTGAAATCGCCCTGCAGCAGCCTGTCAACCATTGCACTTGCCTCTTGATAATTGGTAAATTCGCCCAGTACGTGTCCCTTGGGAACTGTGGGCCCAACCTGTTTGCTTCTAGAGTTGTTCTTGGCTTCGGACATATTCAAATTGTTTCACGAGTCGTAAGCGGCGAGAGCGAGGTATCTCTATGAGCGCAACAAGGGTATTCGTAGCTCGCCTCGTGGGCTGTGGGGTGTTTGATCCGCAGGGCGATCGGGTTGGCAAGGTGGTCGATGTCCTCATGGCATACCGCAAGACCGTAGCGCCAAGAGCCACTGGTTTTATCATCGAAATCTCAGGCCGGAGAAGGGTCTTTCTTCCGATCACTCGCGTCACCGCAATTGCCCCAGGTCAGGTCATTACAAATGGGCTTATTGACCTCAGGCGCTTCTCGCAGCGCGGGCAGGAGGTGAGGGCAATCGCAGAAATTCTCGGGCGAAAGGTCACACTGCTCGCAGACAAGAAGACCGCCACGATAGAAGACTTTGCAATCGAGAAAAACAAGCGAGGCGAGTGGATACAGACCGAGCTCTTTGTAAGAAGGCCCAAATCAACTGCCCTGCCATTCGCCAAGGGCCCGACCGAGTTTGTGCTTTGGCAGGATGTTTCGGAGAACCAAGAGGACCCGCAAGACCAAGATGCACAGCAGCTCCTAAGTGCCGTGGCCGACCTCAGACCTGCGGACCTGGCTACAGCTGTATTGGATCTTCCGGAGGACCGCATGCTCGCGCTGGCCGAGGAGCTTGACGATGAGAGGCTTGCAGATCTGCTCGAGGAGCTCCCCGAAGATGAGCAGCTGGAGATCATCAACGACCTAGAGGACCAAAGAGCCGCTGAGGTTCTTGATCTGATGGGGCCGGATGATGCCGCGGACCTGATGGCAAACCTTACCTCGGAGCGCGCAGAGGCTCTTCTCGAACTCATGGATGACGAAGAGGCCGAGGACATAAGGCAGCTGCTGAAGTATGAGCCCTACACCGCCGGTGGACTTATGACCCCCGAGCCGATTATCTGTGCGGCTGACACCACCGTGGCTGAGGCGCTAGCACTTATCCGCAGGCGGGAGGTTGAGCCGGTCCTTGCGGCGCAGGTCTTTGTAACCATGCCTCCCTACGAGACCCCAGCCGGCAGGTATTTGGGTGTTGTGCACTTCCAGAAGCTTCTGCGGTACCCGCCCAGCGAGCGCTTGGGGACGCTGCTCGACAGCGAGCAGGAACCAATCGATGCCCACACTCCGATCGGACAGATCCACCGCGACCTTGCAACCTATGACCTTGTGGCGCTGCCGGTTATCGACACCGAGCGCCACCTCATTGGTGCTGTGACAGTGGATGACGTGTTGGACCACCTGCTTCCCGATGACTGGCGCAGTGAGGACGAGAGCTAATGGCACGTAACCAATCACAGCTCGAGCGACCGCTAGGCAGGCGCAGCTTCTTCCGTATGCCCTATCTAAGCCAGGAAACCGTCGGACGGGTTTCTGAGCGCTTCGCCAGGGCTATGGGAACTGGCGCGTTCCTAATTGCGATGACCGTGTTTGTCGCCCTCTGGCTCACTTGGAACACCCTCGCCCCCACAGGCGCTCAGTTTGATCCGAGAGCCCTGAACTTCACGCTGCTCACCCTGATTCTCTCGCTTCAGGCGTCATACGCAGCTCCGCTGATTCTTTTGGCCCAGAACCGACAGGACGACAGAGACCGGGTCAAGTTCGAACAAGACCGCCAGCGAGCCGAGCAAAACCTCGCTGACACCGAATACTTAGCTCGTGAGGTGGCAGCGCTGAGGCTGGCTATCGAGGAGGTCGCAACCCGCGACCACGTCCGCGACGAGGTAAGGCAGGCGATGTCAGAGCTGCTCGAAGAGCTGAACAAGCCGAAGAACTCCAAGAAAGCCAAATGAGCGAAAAGGCCCTTGCCGCACTCAGCTCGGTTATCGACCCAGAGCTGCGCAGACCGATCACCGAGCTTGGCATGGTGGGCGATATCGAAGAAGCCGGCAACAGTGTGAGTGCGGTTATCAAATTGACCATCGTGGGCTGTCCAGCAGCAAAGGCGATCGAGCGCGATGTCAGAGGTGCTCTGCAAGGCGCCTACGATGCCGTCCAGGTGACCATGACCACCATGAGCGCCGAGGAGCGAGATGCCCTCAAAGCAAAGCTGCGGGGCAACAAACCAATTAGGCACAACCCCTTTGCCATGGAAGGTTCACTGACAAAGGTGCTTTTCGTAGGCAGTGGAAAAGGTGGTGTCGGTAAATCCACCATTACAGCCAATCTCGCCGTTGCACTTGCCAAGCAGGGGCACAACGTGGGTCTGCTGGATGCTGACATCTTTGGCTACTCAATACCCGGGATCATGGGAATCGAGTCCCGACCTACAAAAGTCGACGAGCTTATGCTCCCGCCGATTAGCCACGACGTCCGGGTTATTTCAATTGGATTCTTCGTTGAGGACAACAAGCCTGTTGCTTGGCGCGGTCCGATGTTGCACCGTGCCGTTGAGCAGTTTTTGACCGATGTCTATTGGTCCGATCTAGATTTCCTAGTGGTGGATCTTCCGCCAGGCACCGGTGATGTCGCAATCAGCCTTGGGCAGCTACTGCCGGGGGCGAGCTCGATTGTGATTACGACCCCGCAGGCTGCTGCGGCAACTGTCGCGGAGCGCTCGGGGGCGATTGGTCTCCAAACTGGCCAGGGCATCCTCGGCGTGATTGAGAATATGAGCTACCTCGAGATCGACGGGAAGCGCCACCACATTTTTGGAAACGGTGGCGGTGAAGCGGTTGCATCGAGGCTAAGTGAAATTTCGGGCGGTCCAGTAAAGCTTTTGGGTCAGATACCCATCAGCGAGAATCTCAGGGAGGCCAGCGATCAAGGCAAGCCGATTGTGGCAGAGGACCCTGAGGACCCGGCTGCCAGAGCAATTTGGGAAATTGCCACCGAAATAGCGGCAATTCCCAGAGGGCTTATTGGGAAGAAGCTTGGGATAAATCCCGTTTAATTAGCTATGGCCACTATCAACGTTGTAGACCCGCTAACTGGCAACACCCTTCACGAGATCGACTCCCATTCGGCCTCTGATGTGGCACTTCGATTTCAGAGCGCTAAAGAGGCGCAACCAGCCTGGGCCGCACTTGGCGGCAAGGCGAGGGCGAGGGTCGCTAGCCGGCTCGTCGATGCTCTAATTGCTCGCCAGGAAGAGCTGATGGACATGCTCCAGCGGGAGACCGGTAAATCGCGCTCCCATGCCTTTGAGGAGATCACCGGTGCACTTGCGGCAATCTCCTACTACGCCAAAGTCACACCTAACCTCATGCGCAGAAGGAAGGTCAGAGGTGGTGTGCCGCTGCTGATTACCGCGTACACCGAACCTGCTCCGGTTGGTGCGGTGGGCATCGTAACCCCCTGGAACTACCCTCTTGCGCTGACGATGATGGATGTTATCCCGGCACTCATGGCCGGCAACACAGTGGTTCAAAAAGCTGACAATCAGACTGCCAAGACTGTCATTTTGGCGAGGGACATCGCGCTTACGGCAGGCGTTCCAGAGCAGGCTTGGCAGGTCGTGCACGGCGACGCTAGCGAGGTTGGAAATGCCCTCATTGACCACTGCGACTACCTTGCCTTCACCGGCTCCACAGCAACCGGCAAGATAGTCGCGCAGCGCGCTGCAAGCAGGCTGATTGGATACTCGCTGGAGCTCGGTGGCAAGAACCCAATGATCGTTCTTCCCGGAGCAAATGTCTCCGAGGCCGCCGAGATGGCTCTTGCCAGTGCCTTCGGCAATGCCGGTCAGTTATGTGTTGCGATCGAAAGACTTTACGTGCCGAACCACGCCATGGCAGCTTTTGAGCTCGAGCTCAAAAAGCGAGTTGAGACACTCAAGGTTGGTTCGTCCTCGAAGTTCGACTTTGATCTTGGGGCACTTAGCTCTGCGGCCCAACTGGAAAGAGTGAGCGGATTTGTCAAACGAGCAATTGACGAGGGAGCTCGCCTTGTAACCGGTGGCAGAGTCCTCACGGATGTGGGTCCGAACTTCTACGCACCGACGGTCCTTGCGGACATCCCGCACGGTGCTGAGATTCTTCACAAGGAAGTTTTCGGACCTGTAATCGCACTTGTCGGCTACGACTCACTGGACGAGGCCGTAGAGCTTGCAAATGCCACTGAGTACGGACTGAATGCGGCGGTCGTGGGTGATAAGAACCAAGCGCTGAAGCTCGCCTCAAGGCTCATGGCCGGGTCGGTCAACATCAACGAGGGCTATCGCGCATCCATGGCAACCATGTCTGCTCCGATGGGGGGAATGAAGCAGTCAGGGATGAATCGCAGATCCGGTCCAGATGGCCTACTGAGATTTACCGAGAATCGCACAATCGGAGTTGCCAACAGACTTCCTATTGGACTTCCCACCAGAGCGAGGGAATACAACAAATTGGCCCCACTCATGACAAAGCTGGCGCGCTGGATGGGGAAAATCTAGCTCTAGGTTGACTCGAGGTCGAAAGGCGGGGTCTCCCCCAGCTCAAGGGGCTTCTGCGGAGGCTTCGCACGATTCAGGGCCTCTGCGGCGTTTGGCTTTCGCTTTTCTTCCTTCAAAGCCTCGCGCACTATCCTGCGCGGGTCGTATTGTCTCGGGTCGAGCTTCTTCCAGTCGACATCCTCGAAACCATCGCCGAGCTCGCTTTTCATTTGCTCTTGGGCATTGTCAATCATTCGCTTGCCCTTCTTGACCCACTCGCCCATTTGCTTTGCGTAGTAGGGAAGCCTCTCAGGGCCGATGATCAGGACTGCGAGTAGCGCAAGTAACAAAAGCTTTTCTGCGCTCAGACCAAACATGCATTGGAGTTTACCCCCTATGAATGCGAGGGAAATGCCATCGCGCTACCTAAGCTTGTGCGCAAGATGATTGACAAAATTGCCAGCTGGAAATTTGCCGAGGACTTTGGCTCAGAACCCAAAGAGATTCAGGCTGCTCGTAAAACCGCCGAGGAGCTCGGTGTTGAATCGGTAACGCCTGCAACCGGCAACCAGCTTGCTCTCATCGCAGCTATCGCAAGGGCAAAGTCAATTGCTGAGGTTGGCACCGGAGCCGGAGTCTCAGCCCTGTGGCTTCTGAGCGCAAGCGAAGATTCGGTCCTAACCACCATCGACGAAGAGCCCGAGTATCAGAACGTGGCTCGTGAGAACTTCAAGAAGGCTCAAATTCCGCCAGCCAGAATCCGTGTTATCTCGGGTCGAGCAGGCGCAGTCATGGGCAACATGGCTGAGTCTGCCTACGACCTGGTTTTCCTCGACCTTGACCCGAATGATCTCGGTTCACTGCTTGCCCAGTCTGTCTTGCTCTTGAAGCCAGGTGGGGTGCTGGTCATTGCCCACGCACTCTGGAGAGATCGGGTTCCAAACCCAGCTCTTCGGGAAGACGAGACCATCGCGATAAGAAATGCGATTACGGGTTTTAGCGATACCGATGACTTTATTTCAAGCATCTCCATGGTGGGAGACGGTCTGTTTGTTGCGGTGAAGAAGTAACTACTTCTTAATTACGCCCTCGAGGACTTTGTGCAGGGCTTTTGCCTCATCGTCATTGACGGAGACGACCAGGCGGCCGCCACCTTCAAGAGGAACACGCAAAACAATCAAACCGCGAGGCTCACGCTCCGCCTCCATGGGTCCATCACCAGTGCGAGGCTTCATTGCTGCCATGAGAAATTACTCCTTGGGAATTGCGGAAGTCCCAATTATCCCAGATTTAGGCGCCTTAAGCCACCCCGCTATGGAGCCAGCCAGCTCCTGAGGCCGCTCTCGACATCGAAAAGGTGCCCTACCGGCACGTTTTCGTTGTCGGCATGTGCAAGTGAGGGATCTCCCGGACCATAGTTCACCGCAGGAATGCCAAGGGCGGAAAACCTCGCCACATCAGTCCAGCCATACTTAGGCTTGGCAACTGCACCGGTGGCTCTCAGGAACTCTCTCGCAAGCTCCGAATCAAGCCCCGGCCTGGCTCCCTCAGCAACATCTATGACCTCAAGATTTACGTCTCCAAACACCTCACGGAGGTGAGCCTCGGCATCTGTGGCTGACTTCGAGGGTGCGAAGCGGTAGTTCACCTCGATCTTGGTGCTGTCGGGGATGACGTTCCCGGCTACACCGCCAGAAATTCTGACCGCATTTAGGCTCTCTCGATACTCAAGCCCCTCGACCGCAATGGTCTGGGGTTGGTATCCGACAAGGGTGTTTAGGACCGAGCTGGCGCCGTGAATGGCATTTTCACCCATCCAGGGCCTGGCGGAGTGGGCTGCCTTTCCGGAAATCGTGATTAAAGCTCGCATGGTTCCGTTGCAGCCGCCCTCGACAAGCGCGCTTGATGGTTCGCAAAGAATTGCGAAGCTGCCTTCAAGTAGGTCTGGGTGGTTGCGAGAGAGCCTGCCAAGGCCGTTCAGGGAGCTGTCCACCTCCTCGTTGTCATAAAAAATCCAGGTGATGTCTTTGCGCGGCGCTGTCAATTCAGCTGCAAGCTTCAGCATCACGGCAACGCCGCCCTTCATGTCCACCGAGCCCCTTCCGACAATCGCCTGCTCACGCTCAAAGTGGTGAAGCTGGGCTGGGAGGTTTCCGTTTGGCGGCACGGTGTCAAGGTGACCGGCGATTATGACTCGCTCGCGAGACGAGTTGGTTTTGGCAACTATGCAGTTCGCATCGCGCATCACCTCGAGGTGACCGAATTGACTGAGCGCATCGAATACTGCATCAGCAAGGGCCGCCTCCGAGCCCGAGACGCTCTCGATGTTGCACACGTCTACGGTCAGCTCAACAAGGTTTTTACCTAGATCCAGGGAGGCCATGGCAAAAAGGCTACCTGTATTCTGGTTCGAATGAGTGAAGGATACCTAGACCAGCTGGCTTGGGGCCACGGCCTTGCAACTAAGAGCTCCTCAGGCCAGGTGCTGGACGTCTGGTTCCCTGAGGTTTGGTTGGGTGAAGCCCCTAAATCCGATCTTCAGTGGTTCCCACCCAAAGAACTTGAGCTAGCTGCAAAGCCCGATGAGCTTCGCGAGGTAACAAGAGAGGTCGTCAGAGTAGAGGCAAAGCTCAGTGAGAGCGTTGCCTCCACCGAGGATGCCTACCTCCGCCTGCACCTAATCTCAATGCTGAAGGCTCAGCCGAACACTGTAAATCTCGATGGTCTTATTCCTCACCTACCGATACTCGCCTTCACAAACTTCGGCCCTATGCTCCCTGAGGTTATGCAGCGAAAGCGGCTAGAACTGAAGGCAAATGGCGTTGAGGTTCACTCCCTGGACAAATTTCCAAGACTTATTGACTATGTGATCCCCGACAAGGTTCGCATCGCAGATGCCAACCGCGTGCGGCTCGGTGCTCACCTCGCGCCAGGAACGACAGTCATGCACGAGGGATTTGTCAACTTCAACGCAGGAACCTTGGGTTCGTCGATGGTGGAGGGCAGAATCTCTCAAGGGGTAGTTGTGGGAGACGGCTCAGATATCGGTGGGGGCGCATCAATTATGGGCACCCTCTCAGGTGGTGGCAGGCACAAGGTCTCGATAGGTCAGCGCGCTCTTCTCGGTGCTAACTCCGGAATCGGTATTTCAATCGGAGACGACTCGGTTGTCGAGGCAGGGCTGTATGTGACCGCCGGAACCAAAGTCACTCTGATAGTTGATGGAAAGACTCAGGTGGTGAAAGCCGCAGAGCTAAGCGGAATGCCGGGCATGCTCTTCAGAAGAAACTCCCAAAGCGGCGCTGTTGAGGCTATTGCCCGAGAGGGCCTCGGGGTAACGCTCAACTCTGAGCTTCACGCCTAACAGAGTCCCAGCCCCTGGGCTCAAGGACACTCTCACCCAGGTAAACCCCAGATCCTTTTGCTACCGCTCCGATTGCCTTGAAGCCTCGTGGCACCTTCCCGGCGGCAAAGGTCGCCAGGAAACTGTGATCCTCACCGCCATAGAGAACCCAGTCCATCGCAGTAGCCTCCCCAGATCTGGAAACAATTGATTGCGCAGCCAGTTCTAAGACCGCCTCAAACCCCACCAGTTGGTTTTGGTCAATAACTATCTTCACCCCTGAGGCCTCGGCAATCCTGCTTACATCTAGCGCCAAGGAGTCGGATACATCCAGCATGGATGTTGCCAGCCCAAATGCCTCCTGAACCGCTTGAACCGGCGGATTGGGTCTGAGCTGCACCTGCACGAGCTCTGGATAGCTGGCCGCCAAAGTCGGATCCTCGTGCAGCAACAGGTCGAGTCCTGCAGCTGCCTTACCCAAGGTTCCGCAAATGGCTAGCTGGTCACCAGCTCTGGCACCAGAGCGAAGTATCGGAGCGCGTGACTCGAGGTCTCCATGGGCGGTCACTGCGATCATGGTGAGAGGCCCAAAACCCAGGTCGCCCCCGACAATCTCGCTCTGTGGAGCCAGCTCATCGATACCTGCCTGCAGTCCCCTAGCGAACTCCTCCAGCCAGAAAACGGTCGTTTTATCGGTGACCGTCATTGCCACGACAAGTGCTACGGGCCGAGCACCCATCGCATAGACATCTGCGACGTTGGTCGCAACTGCCTTGTAGCCAAGATCAAAGCCGGAAGAAAATTCGTGTCTGAAATCGTGGCCTTCAATCATGGTGTCGGTGGTCACAGCAAACTCTGGACCGCTAAGACGAACCACCGCAGCATCATCGCCCGAGCCAACAGAAGTGTTGGCACCTTTCTTGAAATGTGCAACCGCTCTTGCTAGCGCCGCTCTCTCGCCGAGCTCAATCACCAACTGGCCATCTATAGTCACCCGTCAAAGGTAGCCTTATTTGCATGAGATTTCTGGTCGCAACCTTGGCACTGCTCACGCTTGGCGGGTGTGCGACGACGGTAAATCTAGAACCGGCAGCAAACAGCAACGATCCTGGCTGCGCCGAGGTAATGGTGCGGCTGCCCTCGCAACTTGGTGGACTTCAGGAGCGCTACACCAATGCGCAAGCAACCGCTGCCTGGGGCGATCCGGCGGCTGTGCTGCTGCGCTGCGGGCTTGAGCCCGTCGAAGTCTCCACTCTTCCCTGCGTCAGTGCGGCAGGAATTGACTGGCTCGTAGACGATTCATTGGCTCCTAGCTACCGCTTCATTAGCTATGCAAGATTCCCCGCAATCGAGGTTGTGGTCGATTCAAATAACGCCTCAGGAATTACTTCTCTTGAGTCGATTGCGGGTGCTGTAGCTATGCTCCCCGCAACCAAAGCCTGCTTGGCTCCCTAGCGAGGCTCGTTTCCAAGCTCAAGACCTCGAGCTATCAATGTTTCGATGAGCTTCGAGTAGCTGACTCCCGATGCTGCAAAGAGTGCTGGATACATCGAAATCGGTGTGAAGCCGGGCAAAGTGTTGATCTCGGTCAAAACCAAGCCATGCTTGGTGAGGAAGAAATCGGTCCTCGCGAGTCCGCTGCACCCAGCCGCCCTAAATGCCTTGATGGCAAGCTCGTGCAGCTTTTCAAGTTCTTTGTTTGATAGCTGGGTTGGGACCTCTAGTTTCGCGCCCGAACCAAGGTATTTATTTTCATAGTCATAGAAGCCGTCGCCCTCAACAACTATCTCTCCCGCGAGCGACACTTGCAGTTCCCCGCCTGGATGCTCGAGGACCGAGCATTCAATCTCTCGACCCAATACCTGCTCCTCGACCAAAGCGGTGTTGTCGTGGCCCAATGCCTCTTCGATTCCAGCCTCAAGCTCTAAGACGTCGTGGGCTTTGGTGACGCCAACCGATGAACCCGATCTGGAGGGCTTCACAAAGCAGCTCGGAGAGAGAAACTTGGCAGCCTCTTTGAGAAGGCTCTCGCGATCGGCAGTCCAGTCATTTCTTGTGATCACAAGGTCTTTAGCAACTGGGATTCCGGCGTCCCTGAAAGCGCTTTTTGCGATGGCCTTGTTCATAGCAAGTGCAGATGCCAGCACACCATTGCCGACATAGGGGATCTTGCACAGCTGCAGTAGGCCCTGAATTGAACCGTCCTCACCGTTTAGCCCGTGGAGAACCGGGAAGGCGATGTCAATCTTTCCCAGCGACATGCCAGTTGCTGCCATCCTCAGCTCGCCGCCGCCAACCGGCATTAGTAATTCAGGTGAATCCTCAGAGACCTTTGGCCAACCGTCCAGTTGCCACTGCGGGTTCACCGGCTCCAAAACAAATCGCCCGCTCGGGGTTATTCCAACCGGGATGATCTCGTACTTCTCTTGATCGATTGCCTCGTGGACGCCAAGAGCCGTAATGCAGGAGACGCTGTGCTCACTTGACTTACCACCGAAGATAAGCGCTAACTTCAGCATTAGAACTCCATCTCCACATCGTCTGCGAGGTTTAGCTGCTTGCCAAATTCGCTGGGTTTCATTCTGCCCTGATAAACCTCTTCGACCTGCGAGACAATCGGCATTTCAATCTCGAGCCGCTCAGCGATCTCCAGCACTGGTCGCAGCGATCCGAGCCCCTCAGCAACCTGGTTCATGGATGCAAGGACCTCAGGACCGCTCTTACCCTGACCCAACATTTCACCCGCACGGAAGTTTCGAGAAAGCGAAGACTCACTCGTGGCAATCAGGTCACCGAGACCTGCGAGACCAAACATAGTTCGGCGTCTGGCTCCGTGTTGAATCGCGAAGCTGGTTATTTCCCCAAGACCCCTGGTCATAATCGATGCCTTGGTGTTCTGGCCGTAGCCAAGCCCGTTGACAATCCCAATTGCAACTGCAATCAGGTTCTTGAGAACACCACCGAGCTCGGTCCCCATCACGTCCTGGTTAGTGAAGACCGTGAAGTAGTCGGAGGAACAAACCCGAGCAACATCACCCGCGCGCTCGGAATCCTCGCAGGCGCAAACTGCTGCCGCAGGTTGTTTTTGAGCGATCTCGAGAGCAAGGTTTGGGCCAGACAGCACAGCAACCTGGCTACTCGGCATATCCAATACTTCGGCAATCACCTCACTCATTCTTAGGCCAGTGTCAGCCTCTAGGCCTTTCATAAGGCTTATCAGGGTCGCAGTTTTAGGTATTAGGGGTTTCCACTGAGCGAGATTTTCCCTGAGGCTCTGCGACGGGATAGCAAGATAAACCTGCTCACTGTCTTTCAGTGCGGATTCGAGGTCGGAAGTCGCCGTGATTAATTTCGGGAGCTCGATGCCAGGAAGATAGTGACTGTTCTCTCCCGTTTCCGCAATTTCTTGAGCTAGCTCTGGCTTCCTGGCCCAGAGGGTGACCTCGTGAGAGCCGTCGGCGATTACCTTGGCAACTGTGGTGCCCCAGCTCCCGGCGCCCAAAACTACGTAGCGACTCATTTGCGCTTCCTGAAGTTTCCGGTTTCTTCCTGGGAATGTGCGGTTGGGTCCCACCGCTTGTTGGGAGGGTCCTCTCCCCTCAGCTGACCCACAAGGTCTGCGATGGCGTTCATGACCTGCTCTGTTGCGTCGTTGAGCTGCTTTGCTGAGGGTGTTGCCCCCAGAGAGGAAAAATCGAGTGGTTTTCCGATCTTTACATTGACGGTGTGGAAAGGGTTTGGCCGAAACTTTTTGTCGTAGTTCCCCATCACCTTGTGCACTCCCCAGTGGGCGGCAGGAACAACCGGCAGTCCAAGCTCCGCTGCCATTCGAACCGCACCGTGCTTACCTCGCATCGGCCATAGCTCAGGATCCCTTGTGAGGGTTCCCTCTGGGAAGACCACTACCACCTGTCCGGCCCTCAGGAAGTCCTTCGCCGCACGCAGCGCATCCTCATTTGAGTTTCCCTTGCGGTAGACGGGAATTTGCCCAACCTTCGGAAGCACCTGCTTCAAAACCGGGACCCTGAAGAGTGATTCCTTGGCAAGGTAATGCGGAACCCGCTTCATGTGGATATAGACCGAGTAGGCAAAAGCCAGGGGGTCCAGATAGCTGAGGTGGTTGCCAACGAGAACGTAACCGCCGCTTGGGAGATTCTCTTGGCCCTCGGTCTTGATGTTGAAAAACAACCTAAGTAACGGGGCTAGAAAGAAAGCGATCAGCCTAAAAGCAAAGGTGTTCTCGGTTCTTGGAGCCTTTGGAATTTTGGGCTTAGCCATCGCTAGGCCTCGAAGGTGAAGTCGGCCCCAAGGTCCTCAAGCTTTTGCAGGAAGCGCTCATAACCCCTTGAGATTAGCTGCACATTCGAGACATTTGACTCACCCTCGGCGGCAAGTGCTGCAACGACGTGCGAGAAGCCTCCGCGAAGGTCTGGGACCCTAATGTCTGCTCCGAGTAGCTTTGTTGGGCCGGAAACTACCGCCGAGTGATTGAAGTTGCGCTGACCAAAGCGGCAGGGGTGACCCCCCAGGCATTCCCTGTAAATCTGAATGTTTGCACCCATCTGTTTCAGGGCATCGGTGAATCCAAAGCGCTGCTCATAGACGGTTTCGTGAACAATCGAGAGCCCTTGAGCCTGAGTGAGGGCAACTACCAGCGGCTGCTGCCAGTCCGTCATAAAACCAGGGTGAACATCGGTCTCAATCACAACCGGCTGCAGTTCGCTGCCCGGGTGATAAAACCTAATCCCGTCATCGCCTATCTCCAGCTGACCGCCAACCTTGCGATAGACGTTTAAGAAGGTCATCATTTCGACCTGCTTAGCTCCGCCCACATAAATATCGCCTCCGGTGGCGAGTGCGGCAGCGGCCCAGCTCGCTGCCTCGTTGCGATCAAAGATTGCCCTGTGGGTAAAGCCCTTGAGCGACTTCACGCCTTCAATTCGAATCACTCGGTCGGTATCAACGGAGATGATTGCGCCCATCTTCTGCAGGATGGAGATCAGGTCGATGATCTCCGGCTCGATGGCTGCACCCGTGAGCTCGGTCTTACCCTCGGCGATGGTGGCCGTTAGCAGCACCTGCTCTGTGGCACCGACAGAGGGATAGGGAAGCTCGATTTTGGTGCCCTTGAGGCCCTCTGGGGCACTTAGGCGCGTGCCGCCAGGGTGCTTCTCGATAACCGCACCAAAGCTTCTGAGGACATCGAAGTGGAAGTCAACGGGCCTTGAACCAATCTCACAGCCACCCAGGCCCGGAATAAAGGCCTCTCCCAGACGATGCAGGAGCGGACCGCAGAAGAGAATTGGGATTCGGGAAGATCCGGCGTAGGCGTCAATGTCGGTCATCCTGGCCTGCTCGACCCGAGAGGGGTCCAAAATCATGTCTCCGGTGCGCTCATCGTGATTGATGGTCACGCCGTGGAGGTTTAGAAGCCTAGAAACAACCTCAACGTCCGAGATGAACGGGACATCAAAAAGGGTTGATGGGGTATCTCCAAGGAGAGCTGCAACCATGGCCTTGGTGACCAGATTCTTAGAACCCTTGAGATCAACCCGACCGGTTAGCGGCTTTCCACCATTGATGGTGATCTGAGACAATCAGACTCCTTTGGCAGGGAGGGTCTTGGGTTTCCAGGACTCTCGTCTGGCCTCATAGTCGGCAATGGCCTGCTCGTTCTGGAGCGTGATGCCTATGTCATCAAGCCCCTCCATGAGACGCCACTTAGTGTATTCGTCTATCTCAAAAGGCACTACCGTATCGCCGTAGCTGAGCTGTTGGGCCGGAAGATCCACCTTCACCTCGAGACCTGGATTCGCGTCGATTGCGTCCCAAATCTGGCTTGTGGCCTCGTCGGTGATAACTCCGGCAACAAGTCCCTGCTTACCTGCGTTTCCGTAGAAGATGTCTGCAAACTTCGAACTGAATACAGCCTTGAAACCAAAGTCCCTTAGTGCCCAGACAGCGTGCTCTCGGGACGACCCGGTGCCAAAGTCGCTGCCCGCGATCAAGACCTCGGCCTTGTCAAATGGCGCATTGTTGAGCACAAACTCGGGATCCTGGCGCCAGTTAGCAAAAAGTCCATCCTCGAAGCCAGTCTTGGTGATGCGCTTTAGGTAGACAGCAGGAATGATCTGATCGGTGTCGACGTTGCTTCGCTTTAGCGGTGCCGCAACACCGGTGAATACTGAGATTCTCTCCATTAGCCCTCCAGGTCCGATGGGCTAGAAAGAGTCCCGCGAATAGCAGTTGCGGCGGCTACCACAGGTGAGACCAGGTGGGTTCTAGCACCCTTACCCTGTCGGCCCTCAAAGTTTCGGTTGGAGGTGGAGGCGGCTCGCTCTCCAGGACCAAGCTGATCGGGGTTCATGCCTAGACACATCGAGCAACCTGCAAACCGCCACTCCGCTCCAAAGTCTTTGAATACCTTGTCCAGACCCTCTTCTTCGGCCTGCAGTCTGACCTTCTGAGAGCCCGGCACAACCATCATGCGGATGCCTTCGGCCTTCTTTTTGCCCTTGATAATCTCGGCTGCAGCCCTGAGATCTTCGATGCGGGCATTGGTGCAGGAACCTAGGAACACCGTGTTTACAGCGATGTCCTTCATCTTGGTTCCAGGTTGAAGGTCCATGTATTCAAGAGCTCGCTCGGCAGCTGCTCTGAGTGAAGGGTCGTCATAGGAGGCTGGGTCTGGAACGCTATCAAGCAGTGAGACGCCCTGTCCGGGGTTAGTGCCCCAGGTAACAAAGGGGTCAAGTGTGTCGGCATCGATAAACACCTCGGCATCAAACGCGGCGTCATCGTCAGTCTTTAGGGTCTTCCAGTAATCCATAGCGGCATCCCAATCAGCACCTTCGGGAGCGTGCGGACGGCCTTTGAGGTACTCAAACGTGACCTCGTCTGGGGCGACCATGCCTGCTCTGGCTCCAGCCTCGATGGACATGTTGCAGATCGTCATCCTGCCCTCCATGGAGAGCGAGCGGATGGCGCTACCGCGATATTCGAGAACGTAGCCTTGACCACCCCCGGTGGTTATCTTGGCAATGACCGCAAGGATGATGTCCTTTGCAGATACTCCCGGGCGCAGTGTGCCCTCAACGTTGATTGCCATTGTTTTGAATGGCTTTAGTGGGAGGGTCTGGGTTGCAAGCACGTGCTCAACCTCACTGGTTCCAATACCCATTGCGAGTGACCCGAAGGCACCGTGGGTGGAGGTGTGCGAGTCACCACAGACAATTGTGAGCCCCGGCATAGTTAGCCCCAGCTGAGGCCCAACAACGTGCACAATGCCCTGATTCTTATCTCCCAGAGAGTGGATCCTCACCCCATACTCCGCGGTGTTGTCTCGCAACGCCTGAACCTGAGCCCTTGACGTTGGTTCAGCGATTGGAAGGTGAATGTCTGCGGTCGGTGTGTTGTGGTCTTCGGTGGCAATCGTCAGGTCCTTGCGCCTAATGTCGCGACCGGCGAGCCTGAGGCCATCAAAGGCCTGAGGCGATGTGACCTCGTGGATGAGGTGAAGGTCTATGTACAAAAGGTCCGGCGCGCCATTTTCACCCTTTACGACCAAGTGGTCCCGCCAAAGCTTTTCAGCCAGGGTCAGGGGTTTTTGCGTCATTTTCACCTCGCGATTGCGCTGAGAGGCAAGTTTAGTCCAAGGAGTAGATTGGTGGGGTGCCGCCCAACCAAAGCCAACAGCTCGAACTTATCCAGGCGCGAGCGGTAAGGGTCCTAGCTTTAGGCCAAGCCCTTGGCGGCTTTGGATTCGGTGCCACACTCTCGGTTGGGGCGATTATGGCGACCGAGCTCAGCGGCACTGCTGCTTGGAGTGGTGCGGCGGCAACGCTCAGCACCCTAGGTGCCGCTTTCATATCGATGCCGCTTGCCAAACTCGCAGCTCGCAAAGGCAGAAGACCCGCCCTGGCCTTTGGCGCATTCTTGGCAATTTTGGGCGCAGCCGGGATGATGTTGGCCGCAGGCCTTAGGTCCTTCCCGGTGGAGCTCGTGGCACTTTTCTTTCTTGGCTCGGCATCCGCTGTAGGACTTCAGGCGCGCTTTGCGGCCGCAGACATACCGACAGATAGGCCTAAGGGTAAAGATCTCTCGATTGTGGTTTGGGCCACCACGTTAGGAGCAGTGGTTGGGCCAAACCTGATTGCCCCAGGCGAGGCGATGGGCCTCGCAATTGGGCTGCCTCATCTAGCCGGGCCCTTCCTGCTGACCATTTTTGCTCAGACAACCTCGACGCTGGTGTTCTGGTTTGGGCTGCGCCCAGATCCGCTCTTGTTGGCTCAAGAGGTCGCAGGTATTGAGCCCGGGCTCCCCCAGCGCAAGAGCAGCGATGCCATCGGCATTATTCGCAATAACCCGCTCGCTGCGTTCACGGTGCTGACAATCGCCCTGAGCCACATGGTGATGGTGTCCGTTATGAGCATGACTCCCGCTCATCTCTCCCAGGAGGGTCATTCGCTTGCCGAGGTTGGGTTCACGATCTCGTTGCATGTTGCTGGCATGTATGCATTTGCCCCTGTTTTTGGGGTGCTAAGTGATCGCATAGGAGCTAAGCCAACAATTCTTGTTGGGCAAGTCGTGCTGCTTTGCTCCCTAGCAATCTCGGGTTTTGGCCAGTCCAACTTCACCCTCGTGGTCATCGGGCTGTTCTTACTGGGTCTGGGGTGGTCGGCGGCCACGGTTGCCGCAAGCGCGATGCTGAGTGAGGTGCTGGAGGTCGATCAAAAGCCTGTCGTGCAGGGATTCAGCGACTCGCTTATGAGTCTCAGTGGCGCCTTTGGGGGAGCTGTTTCCGGAACGATTCTCACCCTTTACACTTTTGGAGGACTGAACGCTGCTGCCTTGTTACCAGTGATTTTGATTGTCCTGGCCACCGCATATTCGAGAAGGTGGCGCGCATAAAGAAATCTCACTCCCGAGATTTTGTCATCAAGAGTGAGATTTGTGACCCCAGCGGGATTTGAACCCGCGCTACTGCCGTGAGAGGGCAGCGTCCTAGGCCGCTAAACGATGGGGCCCTAGTTGCAACCTAGAAATCATGCCATAAACCAGCCGGTTGGGCAATCTAACGGCTCAGTAGGGCCAAACCCTTCGGCTTTATCTCAACCGAGAACGGTGCTGGGCCGATAATCTCGCCATCGCAGGTCATTGGGAACCCGTCATTCTCGATTCTCACCTTTGAGGCCTTGAAAATCTCGACCTCGGCATAGCTCACGTGTTCACCTTTGTAGACCTTGGGAAATATCTCGAGCAGCTTGCGCCTTGAGACCTCGTGCAGGATGAAGACCTCAACCTCACCGTCAGTAATCTCCGACTGAGGGGAGATCTTCATGCCTCCGCCAAAGTTCTTCACATTGGCAACCCCACACAGCATCGCCTTAAACTCGCGAGAAACACCATCAGCCACCAGTCGGTAGGCAATCGGCTTGAATTTTGGAAGCTCCAAAAACAGGGCTGCGACGTAGGAGTTTGGACCCTTTGGCCAAGCCAGCCGATTTGCCCGCTCCGCACACAGGGCATCAAAACCGGCAGAGATAGAGCCCAGGGACCAGAACTTTCGATAGTCGGTTTCCACCCACATCACATCAACTTCTCTAGGGCACTCGAGAGTACCGACGATGTTTGCAACAGCCGCCGAGGTATCTGTGAGTGAGACGGCTAACTCCCTAACCTGATCGTTTCCACTGCCGGCGGGGACCAGGCCGAGGGGCAGTGAGTATTGCATCGCGAGGTTGACTCCTAGCTGCGAAGTGCCATCGCCGCCAATCGCAACTAGCCCTGAGATTTCTTTTGCGGAGGCTTTTACCTTGCCACGGACATCGTCCTGGCTACTCCCGCTGAGATTAGTAGTTGCAATTCCGGCCTCGGCGAATGCTGCCAGTGCCCGATCGCCCACCTCGTTACCTCGGCCGCGATTAGCGGCAGGGTTGATAATTACTCCTAGTGGCTTCATTGCCACCTCCTAATGGGTCAAACATAGACTGATTGCGGGAGGTTCGCCATGAGGGTTTCAAAGCACGAGCACGCCTGCCTAGTAATTGAAGAGCAAGGTCAAACCCTTGTAGTCGATCCGGGCATGTATTCACAAAAGCTTCCAGAGCTGACCAATGTCGTTGCCCTGACCCTCTCGCACATTCACGACGATCACAGCTTTCGACCTCACGTGGAGAAGCTGCTTGAGGACTTTCCTCAGATAAGAGTTTTTGGCACTCAGGAGGTGGCCGAGAAACTCGATGGTTTGGCCGTGGAGGTTGTCTATCACGGTGATCGGCACCAAGTGGGGCCCTTCACCCTCGATTTCTATGGCTATTTCCACCAGGAAATACACAGTTCGATAGCTCTGGTGCAGAACTTTGGCCTAATGGTGAACGGCGAGCTTTATTACCCTGGCGACAGCTATACCGTTCCTGAGGTGCAGGTAGGCACCTTGGCGTGCCCATCGAGTGCGCCCTGGCTGAGAATCGGTGACGTCATTGACTTTCTTTCTGAGGTTAGGCCCAGGCGATCATTTCCCACCCACAACGCCCTGCTCTCGGAGCCTGGTCACAAGCTACAAAACTCAAGAATTCAAGAGCTCACCGAGGGCTTTGGCGGAGAGTTTCGGTACCTAGAAGTTGGACAGAGCTGGGAGCTCTAGACCGCCACAATCACCGCAGCCAAGAGCATCGCAACAGTAGTTCCACCCCAGAGCCGCTTCTCCTTTTGGCTTCGGGTTAGGTTGTTCGCAATCGCGCTGAGCCCTGCAAAGATAGCAAAGCCCCAGTTGGCAATCGAGTTCCCGGCCTCGTCCAATAGCGGCGTAAATACCCCGAGCTGCGCTAGGTAGTGACCGGCAATTGCGAACATGACAAGTGCCGAAAATACGCTGGCTATGCGAAAAGGTAGCTTCAAGATTCCAGGGTTTTGACCGCCGTAGGCATACTCACCCAAAGGTGCACCAAAAACTATTGCGATTTGAAAAAGAGCGGTTGCGACATAAGCAAAAACTAAGAATCCCGCTGCAAATGCGTCGAGCATTCAAGCTCCGAATCTGATTGCTGGGGTACCTGGACTCGAACCAAGAACAAAGGTACCAGAAACCTCCGTGTTGCCAATTACACCATACCCCAAGGGCGAACCCTGGTCGCAAGCCTCTATCTTAGTGGGCCTTCGCAAATGCCTCTAGTCGGGCAAGTGTTGCGGCCCTGCCTAAAATCTCCATGCTTTCAAACAGCGGTGGCGTCACTCTGCGGCCCGAAATTGCGGTCCTCACAACACCGAATGCCACCCTCGGCTTATGCCCGGCCTGCTCGATCAACGCTTCGCTAAGCGCTGCCTGAATGGCAGCTGTGGTAAACGAGGGGAGGTCTGCGATTGCATCGTGGGCTAGCTGCGCAATCTCTCCTGAATCCTCACCTAGCTGGCCGAGGGCATCAGGTTCAAAGCTAATCTCCTCAGCAAAAAGGAAGCTCACCATGCCACTCGCCTCGCCCAACACGGTGATGCGCTCCTGAATAAGAGGCGCGGCCTGCTCAAGGATTGCAAGCTCGCGCTCACTCGGCGTGGACCCGATCACCCCTGCGGACTGCAGGTATGGGACAAGTCGCTCTCTAAAGTCACTAGGTTCCAAGAGCCTGATGTGTGCGGAGTTGATGGCATCGGCCTTTTTCTGGTCAAACCTCGCAGGGTTTGGGTTGACATCCGCAATATCAAAGCTTTCACACATCTCATCGAGGGTGAAGATATCCCTGTCGGCAGAGATCGACCATCCAAGGAGTGCTAAGTAATTCAGTAGACCCTCTCGGATAAAGCCCCTGTCGCGGTGAAGGAAGAGATTACTCTCCGGATTTCGCTTACTTAGCTTTTTGTTTCCCTCCCCCATGACAAAGGGAAGATGACCAAACTTCGGCACGAAGTCAGTGATCCCGGCTTCAACCAAAGCGTTGTAGAGAACTATCTGCCTGGGTGTAGAGGAGAGAAGGTCCTCCCCCCTGAGCACATGGGTGATTCCCATGAGTGCATCATCAACTGGGTTCACGAGCGTGTATAGGGGTTGACCTCCAGGTCTCACCAGCACAAAGTCGGGGAAGCTTCCGGCGGGGAAAGTGATCTCTCCCCTCACTAGGTCGGTAAAAGTAATGTCTTCCGCCGGCACCTTGAGCCTCAGAGCCGGCTTTCTACCCTCGGCAATGTAGCGCTGACGATCAGCCTCGGAAAGCTCGCGCTCTGAGTTGTCGTAGCCGAGCTGAACAGCTCTGCCCGCAGCCTTGTTACGCTCTTCGATTTCTTCAGCGGTCAGGTAACTCTCGTAGAGGTGCCCAGAGGCCTTGAGCTTTTCAATTACATCCAGATAAATCTGGCCGCGCTCGCTCTGACGATAGGGCCCGGCAGCTCCGCCAACATCAATGCCCTCGTCCCAGTCCAGACCCAACCAGCGCAGGGCATTAACCAGCTGCTCATAGCTTTCCTCGGTGTCTCTAGCGGCATCGGTGTCCTCTATGCGAAAGATGAACTTGCCGCCGGTTTTCCTCGCAAATGCCCAGTTGAAGAGCGCGGTGCGGATAAGTCCAACGTGTGGGGTCCCGGTCGGGCTTGGGCAGAAACGAACTCGGATGTCTTTGCCCGAGGCTTGAGTCACGGGTGCGTTTAGGGATGTCATGATTACTCGAAAGCTTATTTGACGAAGCTGTGCAGGGTGCCGATTCCCTCGATGCTGCACTGAACAACATCACCGCTAACCACCCTAGAAATGCCAGCGGGTGAGCCCGTCAGGATGATGTCCCCGGGCTCCAGGGTGAAGTTTTGGGAGATGTAAGAGATCAGGAACTCTGGTGAGTAGACCATCTCCGATGTGCTGGCATCCTGCTTGGTCTCACCGTTTATGGTTGAGCTGATTCGCTTGTTCTCTGGCTCAAAGTCTGTCTCAATCCATGGGCCGACCGGGCAAAAGCTGTCGAAGGCTTTGCTTCGAGCCCATTGAAGGTCTGAAAACTGAATATCTCTTGCGGTGACATCGTTGGCAACCGTGTAGCCGAGGATGTAATCGCCAACATTGTCCTCGGCAATGTTCTTGGCGCGTTTGCCAATGACAACCGTCAGCTCCGCCTCAATCTCAACCTGCTTGGACTGGTGGGGAAGAACTATGGCCTCACCGCTAGCGACAATCGCGCTAGGGGGCTTGAAGAAAATCAGCGGCTCACTTGGGGTCTCCTGGTGTATCTCTGCTGCGTGAGAGGCAAAGTTAAGACCCACGAGAACTATTTTCTTCGGCTCCACAGGGGCCAGAAGCTTCACGTCAGCTAGCGCAAAACTCTCCCCAGACTCCTTGATTTCTGAGTAGGGACTTCCTGCGAGCTGGCGAATTTGCTCGCCCTCTAGGACTCCGTAGCTGGTGATACTTCCTGAGGTAAATCTGACTAGGCGCATGCGCTATCTACTCAGCTTCACCATCCAGTTGTGGCGGTCCGGGACCTTGCCATACTGAATACCAGTTAGTTCATTTCTCATCGAAACCGTTATGGGGCCCGGTTCGTTGCCACCAATTACGATTTCTTCCTCGCGAGACTTTAGAAGCCCGACCGGAGTGATGACGGCGGCTGTGCCGCAGGCGAAAACCTCGCTGATCTTGCCCGATGCGACTGATTCTCTGAGCTCAGCAAGAGACATCTTTTGCTCTTTGACCTGGTGTCCACCGTCTCTGAGGAGCTGAATCACCGAGTCTCTTGTAATGCCGTGGAGGATGGTTCCATCAAGAGGAGGTGTCACAACGCTGCCATCCTCGTGAACAAAGAAGAGGTTCATACCGCCGAGCTCTTCGATGTAGGTTGCGGTGTCGGCATCCAAGAACAACACCTGGGAGCAGCCGTTCTGGTTGGCCTCTTGCTGCGCAAGCAAAGATGCCGCGTAGTTACCACCAGTTTTAGCCTCTCCCGTGCCATGCTTCCCGGCCCGCGCCGAATCCAGGGCAATCCAGATCGGCACCGGCTTAATTCCTCCTGTGAAATAGGGGCCAACAGGCGATGCAATGACGCGATACTCGACTCTGTGCGCGGCTCTCACACCGAGGAAATTCTCGGCCGCGATCTCGAAGGGCCTCAAATAAAGCGTCTTCTCACCCTCTGGCTGTGGAACCCAATCGCCATCGAGGGCGATTAGCTCCACTAGAGACTGAACAAAGAGCTCGGCGGGTAGCTCGGGTAGCGCCATTCGCTTTGCCGAGCGCTGCAGCCTCGCTGCATTCATGTCTGGTCTAAAGGTCCAGATCGAGCCGTCCTCATGACGATAGGCCTTGATGCCCTCAAAAATCTCCTGGCCATAGTGAAGGACAGCCGAGGAGGGGTCCATCATTATCGGTCCGTAGGGAATGACCTGCGCCGAATGCCAACCCTTGTCCCTCTCCCAGGTGATAACCACCTGGTGGTCGGTGAAGTGAGTACCAAAAGTCGGGTTCGCAATGATGCGCTCGCGCTCAGAGGTAGCGAGGGGATTCTGGTTTACCGAAACCTGAAACTGCATTTTCTAAATTCTCTCCAGTATCGCTCGAGCGATTTCCGCTGTGCCGCCTGCTGGATTCGATCCTGCTAGGTAGTCGGAGACCGCATCTTCAATCTTCTGGGCTGCTGCCGAATGGCCAAGGGTTCTTGCCAGAAGTGCCGCGGAAAGGATTGCCGCGGTTGGATCAGCCAGGTTTTTTCCGGCGATGTCTGGAGCTGATCCATGAACGGGTTCGAACATGGATGGGTATGCCCCTGTGGGGTTTAGGTTAGCGGAAGCGGCCAGACCTATGCCACCAGAAACAGCGGCTGCAAGGTCGGTAATAATGTCGCCGAAGAGGTTATCGGTAACAATTACGTCAAAGCGCTCGGGACTGTTAACCATGTGGATGGTTGCAGCGTCGATATGCATGTAGTCGTGGGTGACCTCTGGAAACTCATTTGCGGTCTCCTCAACTACCCTGAGCCACAACTTGCCGGCGTGCACTAGGACATTGGTTTTGTGAACCAGGGTGAGCTGCTTTCTCTCCCGGCTATTTGCAAGCTCAAACGCATAACGAACAGCCCTGGATACGCCATGGTAGGTATTGACCGATACCTCATTAGCGAGTTCCTGCTCGCTACCAACTCTGAGAGCCCCGCCGTTGCCCACGTAAGGACCCTCGGTCCCCTCGCGAACTACTACAAAGTCAATGTCCTTGGCGCCAGAGAGCACGCTGCTGACTCCCGCGAACAGCTTGGTTGGACGGAGGTTTATGTGGTGGTCAAATGCGAAGCGCAGCTTCAAAAGTAGACCTCGCTCCAAGACTCCTGAGGGAACCCTTGGGTCGCCAATCGCACCAAGCAAGATGGCATCGTAGTTTTTTAGGCTTGCAAGATCTGCATCCGTGAGAATCTCACCATTTGCGAGGTAGCGGTTGGCACCCAGGTCGAACTCGGTGGTCTCAATGGCGAGGCCATCGAGGGCCTTCTCGAGAGCTTGCAGAGCTACGCTCGTGACCTCAGGACCAATGCCGTCTCCAGGTATGACAGCCAGATTTAGCGTGCTCAAGATTGCCTCACAATTTTCTGAGACAACCCTATTCGCTTTTGTCCTGCCTTGCCCTAAATTGCTCCTTGGATGACCTGGAGAGGAGGGCACGAGTGCGTTTCATGGTTTTTGTAATCGATACCAACTCAAATTCGGGTTCCACCGCAGAGTTGAGATCAATCGATCAGTTCAATGCGGAGCTGGAAGGTAAGGGTTCGCTAGTTATGGCAGCAGGTATAGCTGGATCATCCATGGGAACCCTCATCGACAACCGCGAGGGTCGCAATGAGGTTCACGACGGTTCGTTGAACGGCGAAGAGTTTTACAGCGGCTTCTGGATCATTGAGGCCTCAACTGAGTCCCTCGCGAAGCAGATTGCTAGCGATGCTTCGAAGGCATGCAACCGCAAAGTCGAGCTGCGGCCGTTTCTCTAGCGCCGTCCCCGAGAAGGCATGGGTTCCCTAGTCGGTAACCACATCAAGGCCGAGTTGTGAACTGGCATTAGCTACTGAGCCTCCGTTAATGAGCTGACCGGTAAAGCCAATGCTCTCCATGAGATCAATCGCCTGACCAGCACGATTACCAGAGCGGCAATAGATGTAGTAGTCGGCACTCTTGTCTAGGGACTCAAGCTGCTCGGCAAAGTCACTATCGGCAATCCCGATTCGAACAGCTCCAACAAGGTGGCCCGATGCCCACTCCTCTGGGGTGCGAACGTCGATGACTGCTGCGTAATCTTGGGGGTTCATTTCCTCCGGTGCACATCCTGCTAGGCCTAATACGGCTACTAGAGCAAGTATGCCAGCGGCAAGGGTTTTCAAGAGCTTCAAACTGTGTCCTTTCAGATACCCCCTAGGGTATGTGCTAGAGTCAACTCCGTCAAGTTCGATTGGAGTGTGTCATGGAGATTCCAGCACCAGAGATTGATTCTGTAAAGAAGCGTCTTGCTAGGGCCCAGGGCCAACTAGGCGGCATTATCAGAATGCTGGAGGAGGGTCGGGACTGCACCGACGTGCTTACCCAGCTCGCCGCGGCCAATTCTGCAATTAACCGCGCCGCGTTCTCGCTCATTGCCTCCGGCATCGCTAATTGCGAGGCAAACGAAGCCGGTAATGCGGATCGCGCAAAACTCGAAAAGGCATTTCTCTCTCTCAGCTAGGAAACGAAAAAATGAAGGTACTAATAGTTGGTGGCGTCGCAGGCGGCATGTCCACCGCCACCAGGTTGAGAAGGCTCCGAGAGGATGCCGAAATCATTGTTTTTGAACAGGGCCCCCACGTCTCTTATGCAAACTGTGGTCTGCCCTACCACATTGGCGAGGTTATCCCCGCGGAGGAAGATCTGCTATTGCAGACACCCGAGTCACTGAGTGATCGCTTCGACCTCGATGTCAGGGTTCTCTCGCGGGTGGTTGGAATCGACCGCGACTCCAAAACGGTCAGCGTGAAGAGACTCGATACCGGAGAGGAATATCTCGAAAGCTTCGACTCTCTTGTCCTATCAACAGGAGCAAAGCCGCGCATGGTGCCAATCCCGGGACTTGAGCGAGCAAAGGTTCTGAGAGATGTCCGGGATGCCGTCGAAATCAAAACACTTGTAGACAATGGTGAGATTTCATCGGCCGCAATAATCGGAGCAGGCTTTATAGGTGTCGAACTTGCTGAGAACCTTCAAGAGCGAGGCATTGAGACAACAATCGTGGAGTTCAGAGAAAACATCCTGCCCCAGTTTGATCCAGAGATGATCGAGCCACTCCAAGCGACGCTCGTGGAGCACGGCATCAAGCTTGCTCTGAACGCAGAGACCGAAGAGGTCCTTGAAGACACTCTTAGGCTCAAGGACGGCAGGGTCATACCTGCTGACCTCGTGGTCGCCGCAATCGGTGTTGTAGCTGATCATCAGCTTGCGGTTGATGCCGGGCTAGAGATCGGCAAAGCCGGAGGTATTAAGGTCAACGAACAGATGCAGACCTCAGATCCCAACATCTATGCCGTCGGAGATGCTGCGGAAAAGACGAGCCTTCTGACAGGCGAGTCCCAAATGATCTGGCTCGCAAACCTCGCAAACCGCCACGGCAGGCTAGTTGCCGATGTCATTGCCGGTGAAGCGGTTAGCTCCAGGCCATCTATTGGAACTGGAATCATTGGCGCCTACGGAATGGCGGCGGCGCTTACCGGTCTGACCGAGGGTCTTGCAACGCGGATGGGAATTCCACATAAAGTGATCCATCTCCACCCCTCCAGCCATGCTGGCTACTACCCGGGTGCTGAGCGAATTAGTCTCAAGGTGCTTTTTGACCCTGAAACTGGGAAGCTCCTGGGCGGACAGGGCATTGGACGCGATGGTGTAGACAAGCGCATCGACGTAATCGCAACCGCCATTTATGCCGGACTTACCGTGGACGATTTGATGAACCTGGAGCTTGCCTATGCTCCAGCCTTTGGAAGTGCCAAGGACGCAATCAATCAAACCGGTTATGTCGGAAACAACTCACTCAATGGCAAGACGCCCAGCATCCAGTGGCACGAACTATCGGATGCCATGGAGCGGGGAGCATTACTTGTGGACGTGAGAAATGAGGATGAGCACGCAGCAGGAAGCATTCCCGGTTCGATTTTGATTCCAGTTGACTCTCTTCGGAAGAATTTGGCAGACCTCAAGGGCAAAGAGCTAATTGTCACCTGCGCGGTTGGTCAGCGAGGTCACACGGCAACCCAGCTGCTTCGCTCTCACGGCATCAACGTTAGAAACCTGGATGGTGGCTACACCACTTGGCGCTCAGGAATGGATGGCCGCGAGCGGGTAGCGATGGCTAGTACTGCTCTGTGATCGAGATCGAGCGAATCATCTCGGCCTGAATCTGGTCCTTCAGGCCATCCAATAGTTCCGGCGCAATCGCTGAGTCCACGGTGATAACGCTCAGCGCTTTTCCACCCTTTTGCTGACGCGCAATCGTCATCGCTGCAATGTTAATTTTTGCCTCCGCGAATGCCGCGCCATAAATGGCGACTATGCCCGGGCGGTCTTGGTAGACCATGACGACCATGTTGTCGGCCATAGACAACTCGACGTCGTAGCCATTGATCGAGACAACCTTCTGGTGGTGCTTGGGGCCGATAACCGTTCCACCGGCAGACACCACACTGCCATCCGATAGCACAGCCTTCAGCGTCGTGACATTGCGGTATTCGTCACTCACCGTGTCCTGGGTAAGTCGGACATCAACTCCGCGCTGCTCCGCCATGATCGGCGCATTTACGTAGGAGACCTGCTCGGTCACCATGGTCTGGAACAGTCCCTTCAGCGCTGCAAGTTTCAATACGGTCACATCGTGGGCCGCAATTTCGCCACGCGCCTCAAACTCGACCGAGACAATTGAGGTGTGGGCAAGGCCGGCAACAATCTGTCCGAGTTTCTCCGCAAGAGGAATGCCCGGCTTCACCGAGGAGTCAATTACGCCACCGGCAACATTTACAGCGTCTGGGACCAGGTCCCCCGCCAGGGCCAGCCTTACGCTTCTTGCTACGGAAACACCAGCCTTCTCCTGAGCCTCATCGGTGGAAGCGCCTAGGTGAGGGGTAAGAATCACGTTTTCTAGCTCAAGAAGCGGTGATCCGGTTGGGGGCTCGGAGACGTAAACATCTAGCCCAGCGCCGGCAATCTGGCCAGATTTAAGTGCTGTATAGAGCGCGTCCTCGTCGATGATGCCCCCGCGGGAACAGTTCACAATGCGAAGGTTCGGCTTTGCAACCGCGAACTGGTTGGTTGAGATCATTCCGGTGGTTTCGCTTGTCTTCGGGATGTGAATTGTGACAAAGTCGCTGCGCTTCATCAGCTCTTCAAGATCGACAAGCTCGACGCCGATCTGCTCGGCCCTTGCTTGGGTTACATAAGGGTCATAGCCAATCAGCGTTGCGCCAAAGCCTGCAAGACGTTGCGCGACAAGGGTTCCGATACGGCCCAGTCCAACAATTCCGATGGTCTTTTCATAGAGCTCGACACCCGTGAATTTACTTCTGAGCCACTTACCGTCTTTCATCGAGGCATGGGCATCAGGGATGTGCCGGGAAAGGGCCATGATGTGGCCAATGGCGAGTTCTGCCGCGGAGATGACGTTCGAGGTCGGTGCGTTTACCACCATGACACCTGCCGCGGTTGCGGCCTTAATGTCCACGTTGTCCAGTCCGACTCCGGCTCTCGCGATCACCTTAAGTTTTGGGGCCTTTGATACGGCCTCTTCGTCCATCTTGGTCGCGGAGCGAATGAGCACCGCATTCGCATCGGCGAGCGCATCAAAAAGGGCTGCCCGATCGGTGCCGTCAACATTGCGGACGTCGAAATCAGGGCCGAGCGCCTCCACAGTTGCCGGAGATAACTCCTCGGCAATCAGAACAATTGGCTTGGACAATAGCTGACCTAACGAAAATCTACGATGATGGGATTTCCGCTAAGTCTAGCGATTTATTGCTAGCGAGGGCAGGTGCAGAGCTGTGACTGGTCAACACCGGCAAGCGCCTCTTCGACGTGCTGGCCGCACCCTTCCCAGGTGATCTTGCTGCAGCTTGAACAAATGGCTTGTGAGCACATAACAGTTTCCTTTTCTTGAATCTTGCTTCAATTTAGTTTACTAATACCCCTGGGGGTATTACAAAACGCCGAAAGAAAAGTCCCCGCTGCCGGGGACTTTATCTTTTTGGCTTACCTCGCTGCAGACCCCTCTTGGTAGTCGTCATCGTTCTGAATCCAGCTGAAGAGTTTGCGCAATTCGCGACCGGTGGCCTCGATTGGGTGCTGCTCGCCCTTTGCGCGCAGTGCCTTGAACTCTGGTCCGCCCGCATCCTGGTCACCGATGAAACGATCGGCAAAGGCACCGGACTGAATGTCAGCTAGCACCGCCTTCATGTTTTCCTTGACCGATGGGTCGATAACCCTGGGGCCCGACACATAGTCGCCGTATTCGGCGGTGTCAGAAACGCTCCAGCGCTGCTTGGCAATGCCGCCCTCATACATCAGGTCGACGATGAGCTTCAGCTCGTGGAGGACCTCAAAATACGCAATCTCGGGCTGGTAGCCGGCCTCGACTAGCGTCTCAAAGCCATACATCACAAGTTGAGATGCGCCACCGCAGAGAACTGCCTGCTCGCCAAAGAGGTCGGTCTCGGTCTCCTCGGTGAAAGTCGTCTTGATGGTGCCAGCGCGGGTTCCACCAATGCCCTTGGAGTAGGAGAGTCCAAGCTCAAAAGCATCACCGGTTGCGTCCTGCTCAACTGCGATCAGGTTTGGCACTCCCCTGCCGGCCGCGTATTCGCGGCGGACGATGTGTCCGGGGCCCTTAGGAGCCACAAGCATCACGTTTACATTGGCAGGAGGCTTGATGAAGCCAAAACGAATTGCGAAGCCGTGGCCGAACACCAAGGTGTCTCCCTCGGAGAGGTTTGGCTCAATGTCCTGACTGTAGAGATCGCGCTGCTTTGGGTCTGGAACTAGCACCACAATGACACTTGCCCACTTAACCGCCTCAGCAGGAGTGAGAACCTTCAGGCCCTGCTCCTCAGCCTTGGCCTTTGACTTCGAGCCCTCCTGAAGGCCTACAACGACGTCAACGCCGGAGTCTTTCAGGTTGAGAGCGTGAGCGTGTCCCTGGGAACCAAATCCCAAAACCGCAACCTTTTTACCCTGAATGATTGATAGGTCGGCGTCACTGTCGTAGAAGATTTCTGCCACTGTCTTTTTCTCTCTCTGTTGTTTGTCTAAAAGCTCTTACTTAAGAACCTTCTCGCTCATGGATTTAGATCCACGAGAAATTGCAATTGCGCCGGACTGAACCAGCTCTTTGATTCCAAAAGGCTCCAACACCTTTATAAAGGCCTTGCACTTGGCGCTGTCTCCGGTGACCTCGATAACGACCGAGTCACTGACCACATCGATAACTCGAGCCCGAAAAAGAGTCACGGCTTCAAGAACCTGAGACCTAGTTGAAGCGTCGGTTCGAACCTTGACCAGCATGTGGTCTCTGGCAACCGATGAGTCGTCCTCCAACTCCACAATCTTCAGCACGTTTACTAGCTTGTTCAGCTGCTTCGTAACTTGCTCAAGCGGCTGACCATCTAGGTTCACAACCACCGTCATACGGGAAACTCCCTCGACTTCGGTTGTTCCGACGGCTAGAGACTCGATGTTGAATCCGCGGCGAGCAAACAGAGCTGCGACGCGGGTGAGGATTCCAGGCTTGTCTTCGACAAGCAGGGAAAGCACGTGCTGACTCATGACTACTCCTCCCCGTCCCAGATTGGTGCCGCATCACGAGCATATTGCACCGCATCGTTGGAGACCCCGGCTGGAACCATTGGCCAAACCATGGCGTCGCGACCGACGATGAAGTCGATGACAACAGGTCGATCGTTGGTTTCCATGGCCAGCTTGATTGCTGCATCCACCTCTTCGACCTTCTCCACCCGAATTGCTAGGCAGCCATAGGCGTCCGAGAGCTTAACGAAGTCCGGAACCATCTGAGTGTCGGTGCCGGTGTGTAGGTCGGTGTTTGAGTAGCGCTGGTTGTAAAAGAGGGTCTGCCACTGGCGCACCATGCCCAGCGAGGAGTTATTGATGATTGCAACCTTGATTGGAATCTGGTTGATGGTGCAGGTGGCTAGCTCCTGATTTGTCATCTGGAAACAGCCATCCCCATCAATCGCCCAGACCAGCTTCTCTGGCATTGCAACCTTCGCGCCCATGGCTGCTGGAACCGCATATCCCATGGTTCCCGCTCCGCCGGAGTTCAGCCAGGTGTTTGGGTTTTCGTAATTGATGAACTGTGCCGACCACATCTGGTGTTGACCAACACCTGCTGCGTAAATGGCCTCGGGTCCAGAAAGCTGACCAATTCTCTCGATCACATACTGTGGGGCCAACTTGCCATCATCAAGGTCGTTGTAACCGAGCGGATAGCGCTCCTTGAGCCCATTGAGGTAGCTCCACCACTCCGAGATGTCGTACTTTGTGCCCTTGAGCTGCTTTTCCAGCTCTTGGGTAAGCATCGCGATTACCACCTTGGCATCTCCCACTATTGGGACATCGGCGTGACGAATCTTGCCGATTTCCGCCGGGTCAATGTCAACGTGAATAACCTTTGCGCCCTTTGCAAACGTTTTTACATCGCCAGTAACGCGGTCATCGAATCGAGCACCCAGAGTGATCAACAGGTCTGCCTTCTGGAGGCCGGTGACAGCAGGCACGGTGCCGTGCATGCCTGGCATTCCCAGGTGCTGCGGGTCGGAGTCTGGGTAGGCGCCACGTGCCATCAGGGTGGTTGTCACGGGGGCACCGATTAGCTTGGCTAGCTTGTGAAGTTCCTTGTGAGCCCCGGCTCGGATAACACCGCCGCCCACGTAAAGAATTGGCTTCTTGGACTGCAGGATCAGCTCGGCAGCGGCCTGAACCTGTTTGCCATGAGGATCCGTAACTGGCTTGTAACCAGGAGTCATCTCCTTGGTTGGCGGCCAGCTGAATTCAAATTTTGCGTTCTGTGCGTCCTTTGCGACATCCACCAAAACAGGTCCCGGCCTGCCTGTGGTTGCAATCTCTATCGCCGAGGCCATAACAGCAGGGATGTCCTCGGCCTTGGTCACCAGGAAGCTGTGCTTGGTGATCGGCATAGTAATGCCGACGATGTCAGCCTCTTGGAAAGCGTCAGTGCCAATTGCGTGAGAATTCACCTGGCCGGTGATGGCAAGCATCGGAACCGAATCCATGTGGGCATCCGCGATTGCCGTCACGAGATTTGTGGCTCCTGGACCGCTAGTGGCGATGCACACTCCCAGCCTGCCGCTAGCCGCCGCATAGCCCTCGGCTGCGTGTCCGGCGCCCTGCTCGTGACGAACGAGGATGTGTCGAATCTTGCTGGAGTCCATGAGTGGGTCATAGGTGGGGAGGATCGCGCCACCTGGAAGGCCAAAGACCGTGTCCACGCCCAGTAGCTCCAGGGAACGAATTATTGCCTGGGCACCTGAAAGGGTCTCTGTCATCGAATCTCCAAAATAGTAATTAACCGCAGTACGCGCCCTCGGAGGCCGAGTGCACCAACTTGGTGTATTTCGCTAGAACGCCGCGGGTGTAGCGCGGTGGCAAAGGTTGCCACTGCTGCTTCCTCGCAGCCAGCTCCTCATCGTCGACCAGTAAGTCAAGCGATCGAGCTGCAACATCGACTCGAATCAAGTCTCCATCGCGAACCAGAGCAATTGGTCCACCATCGGTGGCCTCTGGGGCAATGTGGCCGATGCAAAGGCCGGTTGTGCCGCCCGAGAATCTGCCGTCCGTCAATAGTAGGACATCTTTACCCAATCCTGCACCCTTGATTGCTCCCGTGATGGCAAGCATCTCGCGCATTCCGGGGCCTCCCTTGGGTCCCTCGTAGCGGATTACAACCACATCGCCGGCCTTTATCTCACCCTTTGTGAGAGCCTCCATGGCCGCCGCCTCTCGCTCGAATACCTTTGCTGGTCCTTCGAACGTCTCGAGGTCAAATCCCGCAGTCTTCACAACCGCTCCACCGGGCGCAATGCTGCCGCGCAGGATAGCAATGCCACCGTCTTTGTGGATTGGGTTATTCATTGCGCGGATGATCTTGCCGTCCGGGTCAGGGGGATTGATGTCCGCGAGGTTCTCTCGCAAAGTCTTACCGGTCGCGGTCATGACCTCTCCATGCATTAGTCCCGCGTCAAGCAGGGCCTTCATGACAACTGGAACACCGCCAACTTTGTCCACGTCATTCATTACAAACTGCCCGAATGGCTTCAAATCACCAAGATGCGGAACCTTGTCTGCAATTCGGTTGAAGTCATCGAGCGTGAGATCAACCTCAGCCTCTCGAGCAATGGCAAGGAGGTGGAGAACAGCATTTGTTGACCCGCCAAAGGCCATGAGAACAGCAATCGCATTCTCAAATGCCTCCTTGGTCAAAATGTCTCTTGCGGTGATGCCCTTGGAAATCAGGTTTACCACTGCCTCACCACTGCGGTGAGCCCAGGTGTCCCGCCTTCTATCCGCAGATGGTGGAGCGGCACTACCTGGCAAAGATAGGCCAAGAGCCTCTCCGATTGAGGCCATTGTGTTAGCGGTGTACATTCCGCCGCAAGCGCCCTCGCCGGGGCAGATTGCTCTTTCGATTCGGCCGAGGTCTTCCTCGCTCATCTTTCCCGCTTTGCACGCCCCGACAGCCTCGAACGCGTCAATGATGGTGACCTGCTTCTCAGTACCATCGGAGAGCTTTACCCAGCCAGGGGCGATTGAGCCGGCGTAGAGAAAGACTGCCGAAACATCAAGCCTTGCCGCCGCCATCATCATTCCTGGCAGCGACTTGTCGCAACCCGCCAAAAGCACGGTGCCGTCAAGGCGCTCAGCCTCCATGACGGTCTCGACGGAGTCCGCTATGACCTCACGGGAAACCAACGAGAAGTGCATTCCCTCGTGACCCATAGAGATGCCATCCGACATTGAAATAGTGCCGAATTTCATGCCAAAACCACCCGCTGCAGCGATGCCCTCCTTTGAGGCATCCGCAAGTCGATCAAGAGAGAGATTGCACGGGGTTATCTCATTCCAAGATGAGGCGATGCCAATCTGTGGCTTTACCCAGTCCTCATCACCCATTCCAACTGCCCTGAGCATTCCGCGAGCAGGTGCCCTCTCAATTCCGTCGGTTACGACGTGGCTTCTCGGCTTCATCTGGTTAGTCATGGGCTCAATCTTATGTTGATAAGGAGGTAGCCTGAAGCCGTGGAATCCCAAGACACAACTAAGGTGCCAACTGGCCTAGTGCTCTATAACCGCGCCTCTCATGCCGCGGCCAAGGAGGTCATCTACTCTTACTCGACCTCATTTGGGCTTGCCACCAGACTCCTAGACAAGAGTTTTCGCGAACACGTGGAGAACATTTACGCGATGGTTCGAGTCGCGGACGAAATCGTCGACGGCTCTGCCGCTGAGGCTCAGCAGGTTGAAAAGGCAGTCAGCCCGGAGCAAATGCTGAATGAGTTTGAAAATGAGACCTACCGAGCCATGGAGCTTGGCTACTCAACAAACCTAATCCTCCACGCCTTCGCTCAGACCGCAAGGTTAGTTGGAATCAAAAAGGACATCGTCGAACCCTTCTTTGTTTCAATGCGTATGGATCTAACCGAAAAAGAGCACGACCAACCTTCTTTTGAGGAATACGTCTACGGCTCGGCAGAGGTAGTCGGCTTGATGTGTTTGGCAGTGTTCGTTCACGGCAGGAGCTACACCGCAGACGAAAAGAAGACCTTGGTAGCGGGCGCGAGAGCCCTAGGTGCTGCCTTCCAAAAGGTGAACTTCCTCAGAGACCTCGCCGCTGACTTCGACAGGCTGGGCAGAAGTTACTTTCCAAGCGTCAGCGTCAACAATTTTGATGAGGCCACCAAGGAGGCACTCGTCGAGGATATCCAAGCGGACCTTGCGACGAGCTCAAAGTCACTGCCACTTTTACCCGTGGGGGCTCGTCGTGCAGTTGCCGCTGCGCAGCTTTTGTTCCAAGAGCTAAACCAAAAGATTTCCCGCACCCCAGCGCAGGAACTAAAAACCAGGCGCATCTCGGTTAGTAATAGCCGAAAGCTGGTTCTACTAGCCCGAGCGCTTAGAGGAGTCGCATGAGCAAAAAGACCGCAGTAGTAGTTGGCGGCGGCATAGCTGGACTTGCCACGAGTGCACTCCTAGCAAAGGCGGGCATGGATGTGAAGCTCTTTGAGTCCCGAGACTCATTGGGCGGGAGGGCATACCAGTGGGAAAAAGATGGCTTCCGTTTTGATATGGGGCCCAGCTGGTACCTCATGCCCGATGCCTTCGAGCAATTTTTCAAGCTCATGGGCACCAGCGCAGAAAAAGAACTGGATCTGGTTCGGCTCACCCCCGCCTACCAAACCCGAAACGAGGGGCTCGGCGACCGCATCGAGATGCCCGAGGACCTCGAGCAGATAAAGCAACTCTTCGATGACATGGAGCCTGGAGCGGGCAAGGCTCTCGAGAAGTATCTTGCGAGCGCCGAAGAGGCATACGAGCTTTCGATTAGACACTTCCTCTATACAAACTTCCGAGACCCAAGGAGCTTCTTCCACCCAGACGTTGTCAAGAAGCTGGGTCGCTTCCTGAAGCTATTGACAACATCTCTTTACGACTTTTCGGGAAAGTACGTAAAAGACGAGCGGCTGAAGAAGATGCTTAACTTCCCAGCAGTGTTCCTCGGAGCCTCTCCCTACGACACCCCCAGCATGTATCACCTGATGACACACGTTGACATGAAGCAAGGGGTGTTCTATCCAAACGGTGGCATGCACACAGTCATTGAAGCCATCGCAAGAATCGCCAGGGCACACGGGGTAGAGATACACACCTCCTCGCCGGTGAGCCAAATTCTCACTGAGGGCGGCAAGGCAACTGGGGTCAAACTTGGTGAAGTAGAGGTTTCGGCAGATGTGGTGGTCGCAACAGCTGACCTTCAGCACGTCGAAACTAAGCTCCTGTCTTCGCAACACCAGACCTATCCTCAGAGCTGGTGGGACAAGAAGGTTCCTGGTCCGTCCGCACTGCTTCTTTACCTTGGCGTCAGAGGCAAGATTGATGAGCTAGACCACCACACCTTGCTCTACACCGATGACTGGAAGGGGAACTTCGCTGAGGTCTTCCACAAGGCCGATGGCAAGCGTAAAGTCCCCGACCCAGCCTCTCTTTACATATGTATGCCCTCCAAAACAGATGGCAGCGTTGCACCCGAAGGTCACGAGAACATCTTCGTGCTAGTGCCGACCGCAGCCGACCCCTCGATTGGCACCGGAGGAGTTGGAGGAGCGGGTGACCCTGCTTTGGAGGCTGCCGCAGACGCCGTTATCGCGCAGATCTCTCAGTGGTGCAATATTCCAGACCTCAAAGATCGCATCGTGGTTCGCAGAACGGTTGGTCCTCAGGACTTTGTGAACGAGTTCAATGCTTGGAGCGGAACTGCACTGGGCATGGCCCACACCCTCATGCAGAGCGCTTTCTTCAGACCCAAGAACTACTCAAGAAAGCTAAAGAACCTCTACTACGCCGGCCAAAACACCCTTCCTGGCATCGGTCTCCCGATGTGTCTGATAGGTGCCGAGCTGGTCTACAAGCACCTAACCGATGACCGCTCCAGTGGTCCAATCAAGGGCGAGATCAAGCCGGTTAGGACCTTCAAGGGCCTGGCGTGATGACCGAGCTAGTTCCCTTTATCTACCTGAGCCTGCTTCTAATTTCCATCCTGGGCCTGGGGGCTATCGACCATCGGCACCAGCTGGCACTGTTTGTAAGTCCCAGGGCAACAATCGTCTCGGTGGCGCTTGCGGTGGCGGTGTTCTTGGTCTGGGACCTGGTTGGTATCGCTCTTGGCATCTTCTTTCGCGGCGATGCGCCGCACCTTTCGGGCCTGCTTCTTGCGCCTGAGCTACCGGTCGAGGAACTGTTTTTCTTGATACTGCTGAGCTACAACACCCTGCTGGTCTATCAAGGGTTTGCCAGGAGGTTTGCCAGGTGACCTATCTGCTTCTCACCTTTGGTGTGCTCGCCATTTTCTCTTTATACGGCTTTCTTATGCGCAAGTGGCTGCCGATGAAGCCCCTAATTGGAGCGGCGGTTGTGATGCTGACCCTAACTTTGGTCTTTGACAACGTCATCATCGGAACGGGCATCGTCGACTACGACCCAGAAAAGATCTCGGGAATCCGTCTGGGTTTGGCTCCCATCGAGGACTTCGCCTACACGCTCGTGGCTCTGGTGCTGGTCCCATCGCTATTTAACTTTTTGCGGAGCAGGCTTTGAATGCGCTAAAAAGCCTGTTTTGGTCCTCTAGGCCCATCTCCTGGGTGAACACTGCTGTGCCGTTTGCGGCTGCCTACTACTTTGCAGGTGGCGATGTGGTTGCAGAGTTAGTTGTTCTGAGCTTTTTCTTCCTGATCCCCTATAACTTCTTGATGTACGGGATAAATGATGTCTTTGACTACGAAAGTGACCTGAGAAACCCTCGCAAGGGCGGGATAGAGGGTGCGCTTTTGGCCCCCGAACTTCACAAAACAACCCTGCTCTGGGCCTTCGGTCTCTCGGCTCCCTTTATTGGCTATGGAGTTGTTGTAAGCCTGGAAAACCCCCCTGCACTTTTGGTCTTGTTGTTGACAGTGTTCGCCGTAATCGCCTATTCGGTGAAGGGTTTGAGGTTCAAAGAGATTCCGTTTCTTGACTCAGTGACTAGCTCCGCTCATTTCGTAGGGCCAATGCTCTTTGGGCTGTTGCTGGCTGGAGAGAGCTTTGGTTCAACCCTGCAGCTTGCAACCCTGGCATTTTTCTTGTGGGGGGCTGGCTCTCACGCCTTTGGAGCGGTGCAGGACATTAGGGCAGATAGAGCGGCAAGTATCGCCTCGGTGGCAACAAACCTAGGTGCTAGAAACACGGTCAGAATTGCGGTTGTCCTCTATCTGGTCGCAGGCGTCCTGCTACTCGCGCTACCCGATAGGTTCTGGCAGGCCTCCTTTGCCGCAATCCCCTACCTAATTGTTGTGGGCTCGCAGCTTGGCATCACAGATGAAACCTGCGAGCAAGCCAATCGCGGCTGGAAGCGATTCTTGCTGCTGAACTTCCTGGCTGGCGCCTGGATTATGGCGCTACTTATCGGGCCCAGTTAGCCGCCAGGAGATTAGGTAGCGTGGGTCAAAAGAACTGGCACATCTCTTGCAGCTTCTTGGGCCGCTCGGTTTTCTGATTCGAAAGTGCTCATGGCCCCTGGGGCAGCTGCCTGTGTAGCCGGCAACGCCAGAGGCCAGCTCTTGCCAATTCACCTTTTCAAAGCGGTAGCCAATTTCCCTTGCCTTTGATTTCCAAAGCTTGGAGTGGCCAGCCTCTTTACCGACCAGAGCGTGGGCAATTTCGTGCAGTATGACCTGCTCGATTTCTTCGAGGGAGCAGTTATTTACCAAGTGCTTGCTGATTGTGATTCTTCTTGCACGAAAGTCGCACTGCCCAGCCCTCCTGACCGCCCGATCAAAGCCAAAGCTGTAGTTGATTAGCGAGTGCTCGATGAAGAGTCGATTTGCCAGGTCGATGGTTTGCGATTGAATCGAGGGCATTTTTAGCCCTCCAACAGTGCTGCGATTCTTCTGATTGCCTCGCTGATCCTTGCCTTGCTGGTTGCAAAGTTTACGCGAATGAAGCCGGCGTAATCTCCAGTATGGGAATGGTCGCTGCCGGCAACAACGCCCACCCGCGCCTCTCTCAGAATCTCTCCCTGCAGGTCCTCTACCCCGTATTCACTGAGGTCCAACCATGCGAGGTAGGTGGCCTCCATCGCAGAGAGTTTGGCCTTTGGGAGGCTTTGGTTAACCTCATGCTGCAGATGCTCAAGGTTTTCCTGAATCTGTCGGACAGTTTGATCGAGCCAATTGGTGCCGGCCTTGTAAGAGGCGACCATTGCGTGAGCACCTAGGAGCGAAGCCCTCCAATTCATTGCCTCGGGGATCTGCAGCAATTGCTTTCTTGCAGCCTCGGACTGAGTAATGAGAAAGCCTGCCTTCAAACCCGCCGTGTTCCAGGCCTTTGAGCTCGAGGTTATTACGACTCCCGTATCCTCGGCCGCTGTTCCCAAGGATAGGTAGGGCGTAAATGGCACCCAGCTAAGTGGCGCATGAATTTCATCCGCTATGACAAGAACCGAGTGCTGCTTGGCAAGCTTTGCAATGGCCGTAAGTTCTTGAGCTGTGTGCACGCGACCCACGGGGTTTTGTGGCGAGCAAAGCAGGTAAACCTTCACACCGTCTTGGAAGGCTGCCTCGATGGCGGCTAGGTCGAGCTTCCAGTTGTCACCATCAAGCACCAGAGGGGCATCGGCCGGCACCGCATCAACCTCCGAGATCCACTTGTAGAAGGCTGCGTATACCGGTGAATTCACCAAAACCCTGTCCCCTGGCTTTGTCACCGCTCGAAGAATCTCCACGGCAGCCACACCGACATCAGTTGCTAGCTTGATTTGCTTGCCGTCAGCGCGCCAGCCCCAACGATCTAGGGCAAAATCCTCAAAAACCCCCGCAAGCTCAGGAAGTGGTCCGAGGTAACCGAGGTCAGAGCGTTGGACCATCTCACTGAGGGTGTCCCGAATCTCTTTTGCAACCTCAAAGTCCATCTCGGCAACGTGCATCGGCAAGACGTCCGGGGGAAATCGCAGCCACTTAGAGGAGGACCGATTGGCAAAATTGCCAAAGCTGTCGGCTGGATTAGTCACAGTGCGATTATGCCCTCTTTCGCGCTTAGAAGTTGTAGGTGAGTAGCATCAGCGCAATTGCGAGCATTACAGCGCCAATTGAAATGTCCAGGTACTTCCAAAAACTGGGCCGGGTCACAAACCTAGCCAGCAGCTTCGCACCAAAGCCAAGTGAGAAAAACCAAATAATCGACCCTGTCGCAGCGCCGAGAGCAAAGAGCCAGCGGTCTTCTCCGAACTGATTTCCTATTGAACCCAGTAGCAAAACGGTGTCGATGTAAACATGTGGGTTCAGGTAGGTAAGTGCCGCGGCGGTTGTGATTGCCGCAACTAAAGATCCGGCCTTCGCCTCACCCGCTTCTAGAGTCTTAGGTTTGAAAGCCCGTCTAAACGATGTGAAGGCAAAATAAACGAGGTACGCAGCTCCACCGAAGCGAAGTATCTCCAGTAAGACTGGGAGCGACATGATCGCAACCCCAAGCCCCAGCATTCCTAGGACGATCAGGAACGCGTCCGATACAGCACAAAACAGGACCACGGCCAGCACGTGCTGCCTGGTCAGTCCCTGGCGCAACACGAATGCATTCTGGGCACCTATGGCAATAATCAGAGAGAGTCCGGTGAGCAGTCCCGAGCCGATAGCCAGCACTTGTTTTGCCTTTCTCGGCGATAGTCTTTGAAGATGCTACCAAGTGCAATTATTGAGAACATAAACCGGATTCCGCAGGGTCAGCCAATCGACTTCCTCATTTGGCCAATCACCATCGCCGGCATCGCCGCACTGCTCTACTACGTAACCAAGGCAGCGCCCAAAGGCGAGGAAAAAAGGAATAGCGAAGACGAAAAGTGAATTGTCAATTTCATGAGCGTTGAAATTGGATCAAAAGCCCCTGAATTCACCCTGAGCAATCAAGATGGCGAGCACGTCTCTCTTGCCGATCAAAAGGGCAAGGTAATCGTCTACTTCTACCCGGCTGCCTCGACACCTGGCTGCACCACACAAGCCTGTGACTTTCGAGACAACATCAACTCACTGAAGTCAGCCGGGTATACAGTCCTCGGCATTTCTCCAGACGCCCCGGCCAAGCTCAAGAAGTTCCAAGAAAAAGAGGGGCTCAACTTCGAGCTACTCTCAGACCCCGAGAACGAGGTCCAGATGGCATATGGCGCATACGGCAAGAAGAGCATGTATGGCAAGGAGTACATGGGAACTATTCGCTCTACGTTCGTGGTCGAGGATGGCAAGGTGACCCACTCGTTCTTGAACGTTAAGGCCAAAGGGCACATCGAGTTCCTCAGGGGCAAGCTGGGACTTTAGCCCCTGAGTGGCAGCAAAACTCCAATTGCCATAAACACCGCACCGAAGGTGCGGTTGAAGTTCTTTCCGACCCGCGCGAGCCAGGGTGTAATCCTGTCTGCGAGAGTCGCCACTGTGAGCTCGTAGAAGAACTCGATGACTAAGAACGTAGCCGCCATTATCAAAAACTGAACAACTAACGATCGCCCAGGCTCTATGAATTGTGGCAAGAAGGCCACAAAGAACAAGATTCCCTTTGGGTTACTCAGCGCCGAAAAAAGTCCAGCCCGATAAAGAAGCCCCGCCTTGCCCGAAACCTTGGTTCGCGAGACGGCGAGCGCCGGAGAGCGCCAGACCTGAATCCCAAGAAATACCAGATATGCGCCTCCCACCCACTTCAAAACATTGAGCAGAGAAGCCGAGGCGGCAAGAAGTGCCCCAATTCCAAACATCGACATCGCGATGACGAGAAAAAACCCGGTAAGGCCACCAAAGATTGTCGCGATTGTCTTCCTTGTGCCGAAGAGAGCTCCATGAGTCAGCGCTAGCAGTCCGTTTGGGCCTGGTGTTAGCGAGAGCCCCAGGGCAGCGGCCGAATAGAGCAGCCAGTTACTTAGTTCCACTTACCCGCCTAGTAGCCAAGGCTGGGGTCGACAATACCCACGGGCTCGGCGCCAGAGAGCCAGGCGGTCACGTTCTCTTTGAGTCGAAGCGCAAAGAGCTTGGTCACGATTGGCATGGTGTCGGCGGTGTGTGGAGTGATAAGGAGATTCTCGACTCCCCACATCTCGCTATCATCAGGAAGCGGCTCTGGATAGGTCACATCGGTTGCGCACGCCGCAATCTCACCAGAGTTGAGAGCTAGAACCAAATCTTCTTGATTTACGATTTCACCCCTTGCCACGTTCACCAGATACGCGTCTTTGCGCATCACCCGGAAGCGCTCTTCGTTGAATAGAAACCTTGTCTCCTGCGTCAGAGCACAGGCAATAATCACAAACTGTGCCTCAGCGAGGTTCTTATCTAGCGCATCAAATCCTGCGACCTTCGAATACTCGGAGTTGTCGAAGGATTCTGCGGGCCTTTTGCGAATCACTGTGACACGCGAGCGCATAGGAGCTAGCAGTTTGACAAGCTGCTGAGCAATACCACCACCGCCAACAATCAGCACCTCGGCATCGAAGAGGCTGTCGGCATGCTTCTTACCCCAGCTTTTTGCCCTAACCCTTTCAGGGATTATTCGCCCAAGCGCCATGCAGAGCAACAAAGCGTGTTCGGCAACCGGTTCCGAGTAGGAGCGCTTTGCAGATGTGAAGGTGATCTGAGGGTATCGAGAGATGATCTTGCTAAACGCATCCACGCCCGCGAAGGGAAGTTGAACGAAGCGAAGCTGTTGGTTGTCCTCCAGCGTTGCCTCTAGAAGGTCTGGTCTTGCGTAGTCAGTCCAGACCAAGGCCTCGACATCCGGACTCATCTTGGCAATTAGACCGCCAGAAGTTTGGATGGCGTCAACGTAAGCATCAAACTGCCTTGGTTCGAGGCCAATGAGATTATTCTGCAATTTGCGACCTCCAGTAGTTTCGGCCATCGCTGCTCCTGGAGAGGAACTTGTAATCGACTAGCATCCGGCGGAGCATTACATAGTCATCGTGCCAAGCCATAACTTTGGCATTCACTTCAGCCTCGCTGAGCTTTTTTTCTGGTTCAAAGCCTTTGGCCAAATGCTCAAGGATTTCCAAGCGGCGATCTTCTCTAACCGGTATCTGAGCAAGCTGACCCTGCTTATTGAGAAAGCGGTCGATACCCTTGTTCACAGCTAGATTCTGACAGAGAAGCGGAGTTATTAGGCAGTGGAGTTTGAAGTAATTGGGGAAGTATTTGAGTGGCGCGGTCCCGCACCTTTTTTCTTTGTTGCAATACCAGAGAACTACGCGCGAGAGATTGATGAGGTGAAGCAAGAGCTGACCTACGGCTGGGGGATGATTACCTGCAAAATCGTCATCGATGGCAAGGAGTACAAAACCGCGATTACGCCTAAGGACGGCACCTACTTCGTTCCATTGAAGGATGAGATTCGCAGGCGTCACTCTCTTGAAGTTGGTGAGCAGGTAGAGCTAACGCTTCTACTTGGCTTTTAGGCAGCTAGCCTGATTGGCATGAGCAATTACAGCGTTACCGAAATTGGACCTTTGGATTCTTGGCGTGATTACTTCGGTGGCTTCGTTCCTGCCACCAATAAGCAGGGTCGACGAGTCATAGACCACGAACTAGATACGGAGGTGATTGGTTTCACTGCCACCGCCTATGAGCCTGGTGAAGAGGCTGGCTACTGGCACAGCCACTCCGAGCTGGAGGAGGTCTATGTCTTTCTCGAGGGCGAGGGGCAGATGGGGCTTGATGACCAAGTGGTGGATGTCCATGCAGGCACCGTGGTCCACGTCGGCACTGGAGTCATGAGGACATGGCGATGCAAACCAGACAGCCCAACTCAACTTCGTTGGCTGTGCATTAGGGCAGGTGGTGGACCGCTAAAGGCCATACCTGATGATGCCCACCCAATTCGCGACCTCCCGATGCCGTGGTAACTCGCTAGCACTCAGTAACACTGGCAGGAATTCGTCTCCGCTGTCGCCTGTTGGTCAATTCGAAGCACGATCGACTAATCGGAGAAAGAAAATGAAACCAGAAACCGCACTTGGCAAGCAGCTCCAGACTTTCAACAGAATTGCGGGTGTCTTTCACCTGGCTCAAGCCGTCGTGCTTTATCTCATTCTTAACGACGAGACCAAGATTCCGGTCATTACCCGGTTCTTCGACGAGACACCTCAGGGGATTCAGCCGGTTAGCGAAACTCTGTTTGATTTCCCGATTGCTCTGATCGCGCCAATCTTCCTGCTGCTTTCAGCCATTGCGCACCTTCTAATCTCGGCACCGTTTTACATTCAGCGCTACGAGCAAAACATTGCGAAAGGCATCAACCCGCCGCGCTGGTGGGAGTACTCAATTAGCTCCTCGCTGATGCTGGTGGTGCTGTTGATGCTGGGCGGTCTAATCGAGGTTTCAACCGTCGTCTTTATCTTCACTCTGAACTTCATCATGAACCTGATGGGTCTTGTCATGGAGCGCTACAACCAGCTCACCGACAAGGTGAGCTGGCTACCGTTCAACATTGGTGTTGTGGCCGGAATTGTTCCTTGGATCATGGGCGCTATTTACTTCGTCGTGTCGACAGGGAACATCTCTGATGCTGTGCCCGCCTACGCTCAAATTGGCTTCTTGGCGACCTTTATCTTCTTCAACACTTTCGCCATCAACATGTTCTTGCAGTACAAGAAGGTTGGCCCCTGGAAGAACTACCCGTATGGAGAGAAGGCCTATATCGTTCTCAGCCTCGTGGCTAAGTCGGTTCTCGGTTGGGTAATTGTCCTCGGAACGATGGGCGTCTAGCACTACTTGCGAAGGAATTGAGTTCGAATCTTCAATAGCTTTAGGGGAAGATTTTGACTCTCTATTGGTACGCCCCCCGGGACTTGAACCCGGAACCCACTGATTAAGAGTCAGTTGCTCTGCCAATTGAGCTAGAGG
>CAYGJH010000004.1:0-71365 GCA_964350385.1 uncultured Aquiluna sp.
TGAAGAAAAAGCTACTTTCGCTTGCCGCAGTCATGTCGGCATCCGTGCTAGTGCTGGCTGGCTGTGCAGCTGAGTCAGACCCAGCAGCTACCGTAACCGTCACCGAGTCTGCAGGTGGATCATCCACCGGGGGTGCTTCGGCAGACCTATCTGGCTCCATCCTCATCGACGGATCATCAACCGTTGGTCCTGCCTCAGAAATTGCTGCAGAGCTGTTCATGGAGGTAAACCCAGGCGTCCGCGTCTCGGTTAACATCTCCGGAACCGGTGGTGGATTTGAGAAATTCTGCAATGGAGAGACCGATGCATCCAACGCCTCCCGATACATCAAGGAGTCTGAGGAAGAGCTTTGCAAGACCAACGGAATCTCTTACGACTTCGTGACTGTTGCTAACGACGCTCTGTCGGTAGTTGTCAACAAGGACAACCCATTGCAGTGCATCACTACTGAGCAGCTCGCAACCATCTGGAACTCTGACGCCTCTGGAACCATCATGAAGTGGGGCGACGTTGACGGCTTCCCAGCTGCAATTGCCGATGTTGACTTCCAGCTCTACGGTCCAGGAACCGACTCGGGAACCTTCGACTTCTTCACCGACGAGATCAATGGTGAGTCCGGAAACATCCGTAATGACTACATCAACATTGGTGAGGATGACCTTCTAGCCGTTGAGGGTGTCAAGGGTGGTGCAGGCGCAATGGCCTTCATCCCTTACTCCTACTACCAGGAGAACCTGGACAACGTGAAGGCACTTGAGGTAGACGGCGGCGCAGGCTGCATCGCTCCAACCCTTGAGAACGTTCAGAACCTAAGCTACGCGCCACTAGGCCGCGGTCTGTTCACCTACTTCTCGAACACCGCTCTAGCTCGCGCAGAGGTTCTTGCCTTCGCTGAGTTCCTTGTAAACGAGACAACCCTTATCAACACCACTGCTGGCTACGTTGGCCTGACTCCTGCTCAGCAGGACGAGGCGCTAGCGAAGATCGCCAACCTTGTTGGATAAGTAGTAAAGTCGAAAAATAGCTGACGGATTGATGGTTTAGGAGACTCTGTCTATGAGCTCATCAATCCAAGGTGCCCGAAGCGGTTCCACTGCGAACTCGCTTCGGGCACCGAGCTTTCGGCTCGGCGAAAGAATCGTCATTGGGCTCCTTTTCGGAGCAGCAGCCATCTCAGTTGGCGTAACGATCGCCATCGTAATTTCACTCTTCGCTCCACTCCCAGGATTCTTTGAATACGTAAATCCTTGGGACTTTCTGACCGGTACCCTCTGGGCACCATCCTTTGCAGACGCCTCTTTCGGCGTTCTCCCCCTTGTAGCCGGCACTCTCCAAGTCGTGTTCTACGCAATGCTCGTGGGTATCCCGCTGGGCCTTGGAGCCGCTATCTATCTTTCTGAGTACGCGGGCAACGGCGTCCGCAAAATTGTCAAGCCAATCCTGGAGGTCCTTGAGGGATTGCCCACAGTCGCCACCGGCCTCTTCGCAGTCTTTTGGCTCAAGCCATGGATCCAGGAAAGCACTCCTTTTCTCGAATGGACCAGCCCGTTCTCCATCGGTGTTGCCGGCCTAACCGTCGGCATTATCACCATCCCACTGATTGCCTCGGTATCCGACGACGCGATGAGAGCAGTCCCTATGGCCCTTCGTGAGGGTGCGTACGCTCTCGGAGCGACCAAGATGCGTGTTGCTCTCAAGGTCGTGCTACCAGCAGCAATCTCTGGAATCGTTGCGTCTTTCGTGCTGGGCGCCTCCCGCGCCATCGGCGAGACCATGGTGGTCTTGCTGGTCGCAGGTGGTGGCTCCCCGCAGCTCAAGATTGGTTTCACAGAGCCTGCTGGTGCGATGACGGCCTTCATTGCCTCTCGCGCTACTGGTGAGATTGCGACCGGCACTATTGACTATTACTCAATCTTTGCGGTTGGCGCGCTGCTGTTCTTGATGACTCTGACCATGAACATGATCGCAATCAGATTCGTCAATAAGTTCCGGGAGGTCTACGACTAATGTCACAAGGTATCCCAAAGCGTGCCTCTGGCGCCGCGATGGCAGCAGCTGCCGTCACGCAAAACATTTACAAGGGCGCAAATAACAAGGCTCTCGTCGGCGGCATAATGTTCCGACTCCTGCTACTAAGCGCTCTTGGAATCGCGATGATAGCGATCTTGGCGGTAATTGCGTGGGCTCTAGTCGAGGGAGCCGCAAGGGTCAACGTCGGTCTGTTTGTAAACAACCCCTCCTCGTTTAGACCCGAGCAGGCTGGCTACCGTCCCGCTATTTTAGGAACCGTGCAGCTGATAGCAGGAGTGATCCTGCTAATCGTTCCGCTTGGTGTTGGAGCGGCGACCTACCTAGAACTCTTCGCAGATCGCACTCGCTGGTACAACAGGCTTATAGAGCTAAACATTCAGAACCTTGCTGGCGTTCCGTCAATTGTTTTCGGAATCTTGGGTCTGGCCTTTATCGTGCGAGGGGTCTTTGACCTGGGCTTTGTGGTGGCAGCTGGTTCGGCAACAATTGCGATTTTGGTTTTACCTACGGTAATTCTCGCGTCTCGCGAGGCAATTAGGGCTGTTCCGTCCTCGCTTCTGGATGGCGCGATGGCGCTGGGCGCAACGCGCCTCCAGGCGGTCAGGAAGATGGTTCTGCCCTCGGCAGCTCCTGGAATGCTTACTGGCGTGATTCTGGCGGTGGCCAGGGCCATAGGTGAGGCTGCACCGCTACTGCTTGTGGGGGCTGCGACATTTGTGACATTTGACCCCAACTTCTGGCAGGACGGTTACTCTGCCCTGCCAGTGATGATCTATAACTACGCAGGCAGGCCACAGGAGGAGTTCCACACTCTTGCAGCTGCTGGCGTGCTGGTCATGTTGGTCGTGCTCTTCTTCATCAACTCAATTGCGGTATGGCTCCGCGCTCGATACGAAAGAACCTGGTAGGAAATGGAAAACAACAAGGTGGCGGGTAACGAGGTCTTCTCGCTCTCAAACATGAGCGTTCACTATGGCGACTCCCTCGCTGTTGACGGAGTCAATCTCCCGATTTACGAAAACGAAATCACCGCAATGATCGGCCCATCCGGCTGCGGCAAATCAACAGTGCTGAGAAGCCTGAATCGCATGAATGACCTTATCCCTGGAGCCAAGGTTGGCGGTCAGGTGCTCTACCACGGCCAAGACATGTATGGCCCCGATGTAGACCCGGTTCAGGTCAGGAAGCTAATTGGCATGGTCTTCCAAAAGCCGAACCCATTCCCAAAATCTATCTATGACAACGTCGCGTTCGGCCCTCAAACATTGGGCATGAAGGGTGACATGGATGAAATTGTTGAGGGAGCCCTTAAGAAGGCTGCACTCTGGGACGACGTGAAAGATCGTCTGAAGGACAACGCTTTTGGAATGTCCGGCGGACAGCAGCAAAGGCTATGCATTGCAAGGGCAATAGCCGTGAAGCCAGATGTAATTCTTATGGATGAGCCCTGCTCAGCCCTGGACCCAATCTCTACCTTCAAGATTGAAGATCTCATGATGGAGCTCAAGAAGGATTACACGATAGTCATCGTGACCCACAACATGCAGCAGGCCGCCCGGGTCGCCGACCGCACAGCCTTCTTCACAGTTGACACCGAACGCGGCGAGGGAAGCCGTGTTGGTCAGCTGGTGGAGTTTGATGAAACTTCAAAGATCTTCTCCAACCCAGCTGACTCAAGAACGCTGGACTACGTAACCGGAAAGTTCGGCTAGAAACAAAAGCAGCTAGTTCTCGGTTAGCCCTCTCATGATTGAGACGGTGACCTCGGACCTGAAGGTCTTGCACTCCAAAGACAAGAAGCCTGCGAGGGTATTGGTAACGGGTGCCACTGGCTACGTGGGTGGGCGTCTTGTTCGAGAGCTGGTCGCTCACAAGTACCGGGTGAGGGTACTGGTTCGAGATGCACACAAGCTTCAGGACTATCCGTGGCGCGACCAGGTCGAGATTGTTGAGGGCGACGCACTCGATCCCGACGCGCTAAACCTTGCACTTGCAGACATCGACCTCGCCTACTACATGCTGCATGCGCTCATGGTCTCCAAGAACTTTGAGCAGATGGAGGAGGATCTAGCCCGCAGGTTTGGGGAGCTGGCAGCCAAGAACGGCGTGCGCCGAATTGTGTACTTAGGAGGCATCGCTTCCTCAGATGACTCGCTCTCCCCTCACATGTCAGCCAGGGCCAAGACCGGAGAGATTCTCCGTTCCAGCGGGGTGCCAACTATCGAGCTTCGGGCCGGAGTGATTATCGGCTCAGGCTCTGCATCCTTTGAAATGCTCCGTCATCTGACCGAACGTCTACCGATCATGGTGACTCCGAAGTGGCTCAAAAACCGGATTCAACCAATAGCGGTGAGAGATGTCCTTCGCTTCTTGGTTGGCTCGGCCACCATCGATCCCAAAATCAACGATGCCTTTGACATCGGTGGCCCGGAAGTCTTCACCTACATGGAGATGATGCAGATCTATGCTGAGGTCGCTGGTCTCCGCAGACGCATCATCCTCCCGCTTCCAGTGCTGACCCCGAGGCTGGCCTCTGGCTGGATCGGGCTTGTGACTCCGGTGCCGGTGACTCTTGCAAAGCGGCTGGTCGCGTCTTTGAAGCATGAGGTAGTTGCCAAAGAGGATCGAATAAGAGACCTAGTTCCCGACCACAAGGACGGACTCACGGATTTCCGCAAGGCGGTTTCGCTCGCTCTAACGAGGATCAAGCAGCTTGATGTGGAGACGAGGTGGTCCAATGCTCTAACTCCCGGAACCCACTCAGAGCCGCTGCCGACTGACCCTGATTGGGCTGGTGGGTCGCTGTATGTGGACCTTAGGCAGTACGAGTCTGATGATGACCAAGCTGAAATTTGGAAGCGGATTGAATCAATTGGCGGCCAAAACGGGTACTCGACCGCAACCTGGGCGTGGGAGCTCAGGGGCCTCATGGACAGGCTGGTGGGAGGTGTTGGCCTGCGCCGCGGCAGGCGAGACCCCAACAAGCTTCGCGAGGGTGAGGCCTTAGATTTTTGGAGAGTCGAGGAGATTCAAAGGCCAAAGCTACTGAGGCTTAGAGCCGAGATGAAACTGCCGGGACTTGCCTGGTTGGAATTCAAACTCAGTGAAACCGCTGAGGGTAAATCTCTGGTGACTCAGCGCGCGCTGTACCACCCTCGAGGCCTATTTGGACACGTCTATTGGGGGATGGTCTTTCCAATGCACGGAATAGTCTTTCCATCCATGGCCAAGAAGATGGCCGGGCCTAGTGCCAAAAAATACGCCGAACACTAGTCTTTCTCAGTGACCAAAACCCGCCTGGCTGTCTTTGCGCTGCTGGGCGTTGGTTTTACCTGGGGTGCTGCCTTTGTCTTGATGAAAGATGCCATTGAGCAGCAGCCCTACATGGACTTCTTGGCAACCAGGTTCACAATTGCAGCTATCGCCATGGTCCTTCTTAGGCCCAAAGTAGCTCTTGCCTTTAGGGCAGGAGACATCAGGTTTGGCGGTCTAATCGGAGTGGTCTTGGCTTTTGGCTACATCACACAGACGATTGGACTAGAGCTCACAACTGCTGCAACGAGCGGATTCCTGACAGGTCTGTATGTGATTCTGACACCGCTGATTGCCTGGTTGTTTGTGAGGCAAAAAGTTAGCAAGAGGGTCGTTTTTGGTCTTACCTTGGCAATGGTTGGGTTAGGGATATTCTCTGGGGCCGCAACAAACATCGAGTTCCAGGTTGGCCAAATATGGCTGGTGGTTTGTGCGGTGCTTTACGCGGTTCACATTCTTTTGCTTGGCAACTACGGAAAAGGTAGATCTTCTTATCGATTTGCGATGTTGCAAATTGCCTTTGCCGCCATTGTCACCTGGGGCTTTGCCCTGCTGGATGGCTACCAGCCACCTCCCAACCAGGAGGTTTGGTTCGCTATTTTGTTCACAGCCCTACTCTCGACCGTGCTGGCCTTTTGGGTGCAGACCTGGGCCCAGACTCTGATTGAACCCTCACGTGTGGCTTTGCTGATCACCAGCGAAGTCATCTTCACCGCCATCATCGCGGTGTTTGTAGGCCAAGAGCCGTTGACCTTTGCGATCATCTTTGGCGGTGGCTTGCTGTTCTCTGCAATGTTGGTAGTTGAATGGCCCTCGAAGCGGCCAGAGACTCCGCTAGAGCCCCAACTCCACGAGTAGCTTCTGGAGCTTCTTGTTTGCAGCAAGCTCCTTTTCGCCCCTTGCCATCATCACCGGAAGTCTCCTGCGAAGCAGGTCCTCACGGGTGACAACGTCTTCGGTTTCGGCGATGTAGGAGATCTCCTGGGCAGTAATGCCAAGCCCGTCGAAAAGGTCCTCCAGCTGCTGCTCACCAATGATGTCGAAGGCTTTGTTGCCGTGGCGGCGCCAGAGGCCGGTGGCGATCAGGTCTTCGTTGCCATTGGTTTGTGAGGCAACCTTGGCAAAGAACTCTGTCTTGCGCTCCTGAGAACCCTCTCCGAACCAGGTGCCGGGATCTTCCAGTTGCATGCCAAAGCCTTTGAGCTCGTCAATTACCTCTTCACCAACGTTTAGGCAGTCGGTTAGCTTGCCACCCAAAATGGTTACAACCTGCTTGTCCCGGTTTGCCTCAATGGCGTGCTTACGGCTAAGTGCATGCCAATCCTGGTTCTTGCCACTGTCTCCGTTTTCAACAACGAGCGGCCTGACGCCTGAGCGATTGGAAACTATCTGGTCTTCGGTGATTGGCTGAGCAAGCTCCAGCTGAGCATTGATCTGACGAAGCACGAAGTCTATGTCGTCCTTGTTGGTCTTGGTCTCTGGATTGTCAACCCTGGTGTCGGTGGTCCCGATCATCGAGCGATCACCCATCGGCAGGACGTAGAAGAGCCTGCCCTCTTCGTCCCAAAAGGCCAGCACCTGATACTTCTCAGTCAGCTGCCTGTTGAGAACCAGGTGAATGCCCTTTGAGAAAACTAGGCCTGCTTTGGTCTTCGAACCCAGCAGCTCGGAGACCTTCTGCGCATAGGGTCCCGCGGCGTTAACAACACTCTTGGCCTTGACCGTGGACTTTTTCTTGCCCGCGGTTATCCCGAGTTCCCAGACGCCGTCAAAGCTGGCGGTGGTGAGCTCGGTGTAGTTCCTAACATCCGCACCACGGCTTTTGGCGTGGCGAATGAAGTCATAGACAAACCTGCTGTCGTTATCGGGCAACTGAGCATCGAAGTATTTCACCGCCTTGCGACCGGTAATCAGGTTTGGCTCCAGCTCCTTGGCCTTTTTGGCGGAGTAAGTCGAGGGGGGCGTGGTTCCCAACAGGCCAATTGCCCAGTAGAACAGGGTGCCGAAAGCTCCAAGAAGCCTGCCGAAGGGGGCGGTAGGACCTAAGGAAGCCAAAAAGCCGATCTCTTTGATCTGGTTTGGATAAGCGCGCATGAGTTTGTTTCTTGCCAAGCAGAGCTTGAAAACGAGCCAAAACTCATAAGTCTGGAGGTACTTGATGCCGCCCCAAACCAGGTTGGAGGACTCCTGTGAGGTGAAGCCGGCGAAGTCGCCCTTGTCAACCAGGAGCACCTTTTGGCCGGCAGCGCTAAGCGCCGCTGCCGCTACCGCTCCGTTAATCCCGGCGCCGATAATGGCAACGTCAAACTGTTCGATTTTGTTCGATTTGGTTTGATTTTGTTTGGCCACAGTGAAAGCATAAACGCCAAAGATTTAGTTTTTGTTCCGCACACATTTCAAGGAGGAAATTGATGTCGATTCTTTCTATCGACGCAGGTACCACCGGTGTTACAGCTCTCATCATTTCCGGTTCAGGCGAGATCCTCTCCCGCGGCTACACCGAATTTGAGCAGCACTTTCCTCAGCCCGGCTGGGTCGAACACGACCCGGAGCAGATTTGGCAGGCCACGCTGAGCTCTGTCAAGAGCGCAGTTCAGGGCCACAGCGAAAAGCCAACCTGCATCGGCATCACCAACCAACGCGAGACCGCGGTCATCTGGGACAGAGAAACCCTCAGCTCCCCGACCAAGGCAATCGTCTGGCAAGACCGCAGAACCTCCGTATTCACCGAAGAGCTTCAAGAAAAGAACCAGGGCGACTGGATACGAAAGCGAACCGGTCTCAACATCGACCCCTACTTCACTGCAAGCAAGTTCTTGTGGTGGCAGCGAAATCACCCGGATATCTGGGCCGGGGTCGAATCAGGAAAGTATGCCCTCGGCACCATAGACAGCTACCTAGTCGCCAGAATTTCTGGTGGTGCGTCACACATCACCGATGCCTCAAATGCTTCGAGGACCCAGCTGATGAGCCTGACAACGGGCGACTGGGACGACGAGCTGCTGGAAACCTTTGGGATCCCAAGGTCTTCCCTTCCAAACATCACGCCCTGTTGGGGAGAACTCGCCACAAGTAATGCTGAGCACTTTCTGGGTCTTGAGCTTCCCATCACGGGAATGGCCGGCGATCAGCAGGCAGCACTGTTTGGGCAGACCGGCTTTGATCTAGGTGCGTCCAAGTGCACCTATGGAACCGGAGCCTTCATCCTCACCAATACCCAGGAGGAGATTGTTATCAGCGATCACGGCCTCCTGGCGACTGTCGCCTGGATGAGCCCAGACGGGAGAATCACCTACGCCTCAGAGGGCTCAGTCTTCGTTGCTGGCGCAGCGGTCCAGTGGCTCCGGGACAAGCTTCAAATTATTGACAGTGCACCCGCTGTTGAAGACCTTGCAAAGAAGGCAGGAACTAGCGATGGCGTGGTCTTTGTCCCAGCGTTGACGGGCCTTGGTGCTCCATTCTGGAATGCCGATGTCAGAGGAAGCCTGCTTGGCATTACCCGAGGTTCAACCAGTGCCAATCTCGCCTATGCGACGCTGGAGGCAATCGCGTTTCAGGTCAAGGCGGTTGTTGATGCGATGGCCGAGGATGCTGGCAAGAGCATCGCCGAGCTGAGGGTCGATGGCGGAGCAGCCGCAAACGACACAATGATGCAAATTCAGGCAGACCTAATTGGCGCGAAGGTTGTCAGGGCCAAGAACCTAGAGTCGACCGGGTTTGGTGCCGGGCTGCTCGCAGGTCTCGGGTGCGGTATCTGGAGCTCAATGGACGAGCTCAGACAACTAAACCCGGCAAGGCAGGAGTTTGCACCAGCAGTCGATCGAGGAGCATCGTATGAGCGCTGGCTGGAGGCAGTCGAGGTCACGGGCAAGTTCTAAGCTTGAAACATGTATGACCCTCAGTCAAAGCTTGCCGCTCAGTCGCTCAGCGCTGGCTACTCGGCTGACGCAATCATCAAGGACCTCGACCTGGAACTTCCTGGCGGATCAATTACGGCTGTCGTTGGGGCCAATGGAGCGGGCAAGAGTTCACTTCTCAAGGCGCTCGCACGGAAGATTAAGGCCACAAGCGGCGCCGTGCTGCTAGATGGTGTCTCGATCAGTTCACTAACAAAGGCGCAGATAGAGGGCAGCATCGGATTTTTAGGCACCATCCCAGCAACAAAAAATAACGAAACGGTTTTTGATTTGGTCGCCAGAAGCGCGATGCTCGCCAATCAAATCTCCAGGGTGAGCCCAAGGGTCAAGGGTGAGATTGACCAAATCCTTGCCAGGACCTCGCTGACACCCCATGCCGCCAAAAAGATTGGGGAGTTGTCATCAGGCTTTCGGCAGGTAGCGGTAATTGCCGCAGCGCTCGTGAAGAACCCACAGGTGCTGCTGCTGGACGAGCCCACAAATTCGCTCGACTACTCGCACCAGCTTCAGGTGATAAACCTGCTTTCATCGCTCAAAAGAGAACGCGGGATGACTATCGTCGCTGTGATTCACGACCTCAATCTCGCGGCCAGATTTGCCGACCAGATAGTTGTTCTAAAGGACGGCGAAATAATCGCCCAGGGAGCTCCTGGCGATGTGATAACGCCCAACAACTTGGCCACAGCATTCAGCATTTTGGCCCGAGTCATTGAGGATCCGGTAGCAAAGACGCCGGTTGTGATACCGATTCGCCAACTTGGCTAGTAGGCAATTGCCCGCTTTAGGGACATAATAAGAATGTAGTTCACCAGTGAAGGCGCAGTTACTAGCAGTGACGCCAAAGAGGCTTGCGCATACTTGTGAATGAGGGCAAGGACTGGGCCCGCTATCAAAATCGGTCAACTCGTTTGGTTGTGAAACTAATGCGTATCTTGCTCATTGGAGCAGGCGGAGTTGGCGATGCAATCGTCAAAATCGCCGCTGGTCGTAATTTCTTTGAAAAACTAATTGTCTCCGACTATGACCTCGAAAGAGCTCAGCGGAGCGTCGACTGGGTGGCACAGTGGCACCCAGATATCCCAAGAGACAAGTTTGAGGCAGCACACATTGATGCCTCAGACTCCGCCAAGGTCGCGGAGCTTGCTAAAAAGCACGCTGCGACCCACATCGTCAATGCCGTGGAGCCCAAGTTCGTGCAGAGCATCTTTCAGGGTGCGCTGGATGCTGGGGCCAACTACATGGACATGGCGATGAGCCTTTCTCATCCAGATAAGGATGACCCATTTACTAAGCCCGCCGAGAAACTCGGTGACTGGCAGTATGCCAAACACCAAGAGTTTGAAAAGGCTGGCCTCTTGGCCCTTGTTGGCACCGGAGCAGAGCCCGGTATTTCCAACATCTTTGCCCGTTACGCAGCAGACCACCTTTTTGGTGAGATCGATGAGATCACCATTTTGGATGGTGGAAACCTGGTCGTTGAAAACGACGAGGGCGAAGAGATTTTTGCCCCCTCGTTTTCAATCTGGACGGTAATCGAGGAGTGCCTAAACCCGCCGCTTATTTGGGAGAAGGAGCGCGGTTGGTTCACAACCAAGCCGTTCTCCGAGCCGGAGCTCTTTGAGTTTCCCGGCGGCATTGGTCCGATCAAGTGCGTGAACGTAGAGCACGAGGAAGTTAACATGCTGCCCCGCACCATGGACGCCAAGCGTGTGAACTTCAAGTACGGACTCGGCTCCGAGTTCATCAGCGTGCTCAAGACCCTGCACGCGCTGGGGCTGGACAAGGTGAACCCGGTCTGGGTGCGATCCAAGTCCGGTCGCGCTCAGGTCTCCCCTAGAGACCTCGTTGCAGCGGTGCTTCCCGACCCAGCCTCACTGGTGGAGCGAATGACTGGCAAGACCTGTGCTGGAACTTTGGTCACGGGTAAGGATAAGGAAGGCAATCCACGTGCCTCCTACCTCTACCACATCGCCGATACCGAGTGGACCGCAGAGGAGTTCGATGCCCAGGCCGTGGTCTGGCAAACAGCCCTGGTTCCAGTAATAGCCCTGGAGCTCCTTGAGCGCGGCGACTGGCAGGCGACGGGCGTGCGCGGTCCCGAGGAGTTCGATGCCAAAGTCTTCTTGGAGACCATGGCTAACGAATACAAGCAGGCATGGGAGATTGAGGATCGAAACCCCGAGAACCCGAGCGTTATTGACGACGACTGGGAATAAGAGAGTGAGTCCCTGGGGTTTATGGGATAAAATCCAATAAATAGCCCCAGGGATTACTCTCAGCCAATGTTCAGTTGAGTTTCTTAGGGTTAGAGCCCTAACAAGGAGAACTGATGAAGATTTCGAAGCGTTGGATGCCAGCTGTAGTGACACCTGCCGTAATTGCGGCCATCTCTCTGGTTCCGCTTCAGGCGAGCGCCGTTGATCTTCCTGACATGAGCGCTGAAGAGCTCATGGTCATGATGATGGACGCTCAGCCCACTGAGTTCTCGGGAACAATCTTGAAGACCAGCAACCTAGGCCTGCCAGCTTTGGAGCTGAGCTCGATGGTGTCCGAGGAGGACGCTGAGCGCATGCGCGAGAAGATGCCTGAGGAGTTTGCAGACTTCGCTCCTGAGGTAATCGAGCAAAATCTATTGACTGAGGCCATGGAGCTTGTGACCGGTGAGCACCGGGTTCGGGTTTTTGTCGGCGAGACAGGCATGCGCGCGCAGATTTTGGACATGATGGCGCAGCGAGACCTGATTGTCTCTGGCAACACGATCTGGTCATACGACTCCCGCGAGCAGGTTGCTATGTATGCGGAGATCGATGAAGAAAAGCTGGCCGAGGGCAAGGTAAGCGCCGAGGCAGAGCTGAACGCGTACATTGCCGAGCTTGGTCTGGACCTGACCGACCCGCAGGCAGTAGCCGAGTATTTGATGAGCCAGGTTGGTGACAGCTCTGAGGTGAGCGTCGGAACCGACCACTACCACGCTGGCCGCACCGCCTACCAGCTCATCGTGACCCCAAACAGCGAAGTATCGCTGGTCGACTCCATTGTTGTGTCAGTGGATTCTGAGACCGGCATGCCGCTGGCGCTCAGCGTCTACTCGACAGAGCAGGCAGAGCCTGCGATGGAGGTCGGCTACGAGAGCATCAGCTTTGCAGATCAGGACGAGAGCCTCTTTAGCTTTACTCCCCCTGCCGGAACCGAGGTTGTTGACCTGAACGCTATCGAGGAGCAGAAGCAGGACCTCGAAATGTGGATGGACATGGACGAGATGGAGTCTCTAGAAGAGAAGCCAGAGCCAGTCATGATTGGCGAGGGCTGGGACACTGTTGTTCACATGCCAGCGGGAGAAAAGACCCTTGAAGAGATGGGCGGACAGCTGTTGCAGTCACTCATGACACCGGTTGCAGGTGGCATGCTCCTGAGCACTCCACTGATGAATGTCTTCATGACTGACTCGGGAGATGTTTACGCTGGCGCGGTGAGCGTGCAGCACCTGTTTGACACAGCAAAGTAGTTCCTATGGCACAACAGCTGGCAATTGAGACCAGCGGTCTAACGAAGCGCTTTGGTGACCAGAAGGCCGTCAACTCCATAAGTCTCGAGGTCCCAAGCGGTTCGATTTTTGGCTTCTTGGGTCCAAACGGGTCCGGCAAGACAACAACCATTCGAATGTTGCTTGGACTAGCTGAGGCCACCGAGGGTGAAATCAGACTCCTCGGAACCGAAATACCGAAGGACCTTGAGAAGGCTCTCCCTAGAGTTGGAGCCCTTGTCGAGGGCCCTGCCTTTTATCCGTTTATGTCCGGACGCAACAACCTGCTCCGAATTGACGCGGCTGACAGGTTTAGCGACGCCAGCACCAGGATCGAAAGAGTCGAGTCGGCGCTGGATCGAGTTGGCCTTCACAACGCGGGCAACAAAAAGGTGCATGCCTACTCACTTGGAATGAAGCAGCGCCTGGGGCTTGCCAATGCCCTTCTCAAGCCCAGAGACATCTTGGTTTTAGACGAGCCGACAAATGGACTAGATCCCCAGGGAACCCGAGAGGTGAGAAATCTGATTCGTTCGCTCTCTGCCGAGGGCATCACGATCTTCCTCTCCTCGCACCTCTTGAGCGAGATAGAAATGCTGTGTAGTCATGTGGCTGTGATGAGCGCCGGAAAAATCATTGCTCAGGGGCTAATCGAAGACCTCAGAAATGAGGAGCCCACCAGGCTCATCCTCAAAACCGACGATGTTGATCTTGCGGTTGAAACCCTAAAGTCAGCCGGCATTGGCAAGGCAAAGATTCTCGGAGATCAAATTACGTGCGAGGTAGACCCTGCCCTCGATGTCGCAAGCCTGAACGCAAAGCTTGTAAGAAAAAAGGTCTCCGTGAAAGAGATCAGGCTGCAGCGCTCTAGCCTCGAGGAGAAGTACGTGAAGCTCACTGGAGAGGGGTTTGAAGTTGTTCGCTAAGACCCTAGGCATCAGACTCTTCCTCTCAGAGCTGAAGGTCATGTTCACTCGACGCCGCACCTGGGCGATGCTGGCTGCGATTGCACTGATTCCAATCTTGTTGGCTGTCGCCGTTGCTCTCTCATCGGAGCGACTAGCACCGGGCGAAGGCCCGCCATTTTTGGCTCAGGTCACGCAGAACGGGCTGTTTACTGGCTTCACGGCAATGCTGCTGGCACTGCCGCTGTTCCTGCCACTGACTGTTTCGGTGGTGGCGGGTGACACAATCGCCGGCGAAGCCGGGCTGGGCACCCTTCGTTACCTGCTGATCTCTCCGGTCGGACGCGCTCGACTTCTTGTCATGAAGTACCTGGCATCTCTGGTGTTTATTCTTGCCGGCACCTTTACCCTCATGATTGCCGGAGCGGCAATTGGGGCAATTCTGTTCCCGGTTGGGCCGGTAACCCTGCTCTCTGGGTTCACCATCAGTATCTTTGAGGCCTTCGGGCGCATGGCACTTGTTGCCCTCTACACCACTGTTTCGCTCTCTGGCATGGCCGCCGTTGGACTGTTTATCTCCACCTTGACCACGGTTCCTGTCGGCGCAATGACCGCAACCTTGGTGACAAGTGGAGTAAGCAACATCCTTGGAAACATCCCGCAGCTTGAGTGGATGCACTCCTGGCTCTTCACCTACTACTGGCTTGACTTCGCAGACCTGCTCAGGGCTCCAATTGAGTGGGGTTCAATGCTCAACAACATTGTTCTGCAGCTGGGTTGGATCGCCGTGTTTGGAGCTTTGGCCTACGGACGCTTCACGACCAAGGACATCCTTAGCTAGCGCTGTTAGACTTTGTGCCCGTAGGGGCCTCTAGCTCAGTTGGTAGAGCAACGGACTTTTAATCCGTGGGTCGTGGGTTCGAGCCCCACGGGGCCTACAAAAAACTAAGCACCCTCTCCCACAACCTGCAGATTACTGGCTCCGTCAACGCGCCAATTGTTTTCGACCTTGACCATTAGGTAACGAAGGGCATAAACAGAGTTACCAGACTCAATGAATCGAACATCTATGACGGCAATCGCCTCTGAACTATCGACCATGCAGTCTCGATAGGCAAGCTCCGAGGACTCAATCAGTGGACCGTAGCTACCGGAGATGATCTCGATAAAGCCTTCCAAGGTGACGCTGGCCTGAAAGCTTGGAGAAGCAATTTCGTAGGCTCGCTCAAACTCCCCCGCTCCAAAGGCAGCGGTCTGGGTGTCAATGGAATCCTGTATCCGCATTTGAGTGGCTTCTTGGCACTCTTGCGGCCCAGCGGGTTCTGGCTCTGAGGTATTTTGCTCTTCAGCTTCCTCTTGAGGTGCTGATTCCTCCTCAGGCGCTTCGCTCTCGACCTGAGCTGGAGAGGACATGTCCAGCTCGTCTCCTGAGGACTGGCAGCCTGTTAGCGCCAAGAGAGCTACAAGGACAAAAACTTTACTTAGTTTCATTTTTTTGCCTGTTGGCTAATCGCCTAAGGAGCTTGAGTGAGTCGCAAGACCAAAGTGCCCAGATGACCAGTATTGGCTGAAAGAACAACCGAGTGAATCTGGCCTGATCGGTGTCTAAGCCGAAGGCGTCTATGCCCTCGACGTATTGGTTGATGTTGCCGGGAAAAATTGCAATGAAAAACAGTGCTGTAACAAGACCGGCCCAAGGAACGGCCCTGCCCACAGTCAGCAGAGATAGCCCAAGGATTATCTCGACGATTCCAGAGGCCACAACTACGAAGTCTGGATCAAGAGGCAACCACACAGGCACTTGCGCCTGAAACTCCTGCCTTGAAGTCGTGAGGTGACCAAAACCGGCCATCAACAGCGCCCCACCAAGCAGCACCCGGGCCAGGGTCTTAACTACCTTCAACATGGCTAGGCCAACCTCATTGCTCATACCTTTGTTCCGCCCCTTGGCGGAAGGACATTCGACCGAAGCTGGTTGATTGTTCAATGGAGACAAAAGGCAAGACACTGATTGGCGTCTACAAAGCTGACGGCGGTCTTATTGGTGAAGTCAGCTACTTCCTGGGTCACCTGGTTGGTGTGAGGGAATGCAGCCTGTGTGACATTACCCACTCTCCAATTATGAAAAAGAAGGCCTTCAAACAGTTCGAGGCGAGGCTGCAGGCGAAGCACGGACTTGAGATGCGCCTTGCACACATGAACGAGCGGACAGAGACTGAGCTTGCGGCTTCGCAAGGCCGAGAGCCTTGCGTTTTGCTTGAGTACCAGGATGGCACCATCTCGATGTTCCTGGATTATGAGGAGCTCAAGGCAGCCGGTGGGAGAGTCAGCTCGTTTGAGAAACTTGTCGAGTCAAGGCTGAATATTTACCTGTAAGGCTTGCCCAAACAGTCATAAAGTTTTATCAGCAGTTTTCTGAGGAGCTAGGAAGCAGGTGGTGGAGGTGACACACTTCACAATCATGGCTGAGAGAGATGGTGACTGGTGGTCGCTTCAAGCCAAAGAGCTGCCTGGGGCGATTAGTCAGGTTCGGCGAATCGAGGACGCAGTTGTTATTAAGGAGGCCATTGCTTTCCTAACAGGCGAGCCTGAGGAGTCGATTACGGTATCCGTAGAAATCCTTGAATCAGGTTTGGTCGACAACGCTTCTTAGACTCTTACGCTGGTGAAGCCACTGAGCCCAAATCGCGAAAGTTAGCCAAACCACCTGCATCACAACAATTGTTCGCTGGGCAAGTCCAGTAAAGGTCCTGTCGGGATCTAGCCAGGTAAGAAGGAAAACAAGCGTTGCGATTGTCATAACCACCGTTGCAGTGATCGCGCCAGGTGGCCGGATGGCCCAGTGATAGCGCTTGTCAAAGCGCATGGCTAGCAGTGGCCAGGCAGAGAACAGCACGAATGCCGAGGTTGCGAAGAACAGGTGCTCGGGTGAGTTTGATTTCTGGTCGGGAACAGCAAAGATTGCGACACCGTAAGAACTAAGCCCCGCCAACATAAGGGTGATTCGACCAGGTATCGCCAGTGACTTAGCGCTCCACGCCCCAATCAACGTAAGGGTCGAGCCAAAAAGGAAGAAGCTGGTCTGCACCCATTTCACCGGAGAATCATCTGCGGCAAGGTCAGAAATGGTCTGGCGAATCGGGTCATAGCCAGGCCACAGCAGCGCAGATAGTGTCCAGCCAGTGATGTTTTGTATTGGGCCGAGCGTGGCTGCAACGACCGCCCAGATGCCAATCAGCTGCACTAAACCGCCATCCTTGAAAGAAACGCCTTGGTTCGCTCTTGCTGCGGGTTAGCGAAGAACTCCTTGGCCTCGTTGGCTTCGTAAATCTTGCCTTGCTCCAGGAAAATAACCCAGTCCGCGACCTCTCGTGCAAACGCCAGCTCATGGGTTGCCATGAGGATAGTCGTGCCCGTCTTTTTGAGGTCGCGAATCAGATCTAGAACCTCTCCAACCAGCTCCGGATCGAGGGCGCTTGTGACCTCGTCAAGCAGCAAAACCTTTGGATCCATGGCAACGGCCCTGGCTATAGCACTTCGTTGTTGCTGCCCACCAGAGACCTTGTCTGGGTAGGAGTCTCCTCTATCGCCAAGTCCAATTCGGTCGAGCCACTTCTGGGCAATCTTTGTTGCCTCTTCTTTGCTCATGCCTTTTACGTGCCTGAGGGCGAGGGTGATGTTGTCCATGATGCTCAGGTGGCTAAAGAGATTAAACGACTGGAAAACAAGGCCGATCTTTGCCCTAATTGCATCCTCATCAACTCCAGGGGCTGAGATCTCCTCATCGTCTAGAAAGATTTGCCCGTCCGAAATCTCCTCGATCAGGTTTACACACTTTAGGAGCGTTGACTTTCCTGAACCCGAGGCTCCAATCAGCGCAACGATTTGCCCGGGAAACACCTCTAGGTCGACTCCATCTATGACAACTCGGTCGCCATAGTGCTTTTTGAGGCCGGTCACCCGAAGGCGTGGCTCGTCCCAGTTGATCACAGCGTGCTTCCCATCTGCTCACGCTCTGAGTACTTCCGAGAGATTCGGTCCGCCAATCTAACTGTAGGGATGGCCAGCAGCACGAATAGCAGGCCAGCAACGACATAGGGGGTGAAGTTGGCAAATTTAGCCGCCTCGATTTGCGCGCCCCTCACCGCGTCAACGGCACCAAGGACCGATATCAGACCAACGTCCTTTTGGAGGGCCACGAAGTCGTTCATAAGAGGCGGGATTACCTTCCTGACGGCTTGTGGCAAGACAACCAGGCGCATCGACTTGGAGTAGCTCAACCCCAAGCTTCTGGCAGCTAGGCGCTGCGAAGAGTGCACGGATTCAATTCCTGCTCTAAATACCTCTGAGACATAAGCACTGTAAGTGAGAGTCAAGGCGATGGTTCCAAGAACCTCGGCTGGCACACGGCCCAGAAATTCGAGCCTGAGACCCGGTATGCCAAAGCCAACCAAATACAACACAATTATCAGCGGCAAACCCCGGAAAAGGTCCACATAACCGCGAGACAAAACCCGCAACGGGAAAAACACGGGTGATTTGAGAGTTCGGAAGATAGCCAGCAGCAATCCAGTAATCAACACCAAGAACGCAGCCGCTATCAACACTCGGAGATTTAGAAGCAGCCCGTCAAACACCCTCGGAAACGCCTCGACAGCCACTTCCCAATTGAAAAAGCTCGCCTCGACCCGCTGCCATCCCGGTGTAGCCAAAAGCCCAAACCAGACAAAGGCGGCGAAAGCCAAGGTTGACAGCATGGCTAATCCAACAGACTTGTTCTTTTTGCGGCGCTTGAAATCTCGCCGCGCGCGCTCAGCCGAGGAGATGCTCGAGTCGTCAAGTGCCATGTGAAGCCTTAAAGAGAAATAGGTGAGGCGATTTCTCGCCCCACCTATTTAACCCTGAAATAACTACTTCAGTACCGGAGCACCGACATAATCTGCAAGCCACTCCTGCTCGATTTCGGCAAGCTTGCCGCTCTCACGCAGTGCGTCAACAGCTGCAGTTACTGCCTCGGTTAGAGGTGAGTCCTTGTCTAGGACAAGTCCGAAGCTGTCTCCAGCCTCAGCACCATCGAGCTGACCGAGAATGATTCCGCCGTCTAGCTCAACTGCGGTGAGGTAGAAAGCTGTGGGCAAGTCGACGACGATTGCGTCAACCTGACCGTTGGCCAGGGCGGCCTTGGCGTCATCGTTGGAGTTGAAGACCTGCGCTCCACCGTTTGGCTGAATGATTTCCTCAATCGCCTTCAAGCTCGTGGTTCCGGTCTGGGCACCTACCAGCAAGTCCTTCAGATCTGCAAGGTCGGTGACTCCCTCGGCCGCAGATCCTGCGACAGTGATCACGGTCTGGGCCGTGTAGTAATAGGGGCTTGAGAAGTCAACTGATGCCTTGCGCTCCTCAGTAATCGAGTACTGCTGCAAGTTGAAGTCGAAGCTCTTTGGACCGGGCTGAATTGCCTCCTCGAAGGTGGTCCTTACCCAGACGACGTCCTCAGGTGCGAAACCGAGCTCTGCGGCAACCGCGTAGGCAATGGCAGATTCAAATCCCTCGCCTGACTCTGGAGTGTCATCCAGCACCCATGGGTAGTAGGCGGGCAGACCGGTTCCAATGGTGAGCTTGCCTGGAGTTAGAGTCTCCAAGACGTCTTCGGTTACTTCCTCAGAGGCGGCAGTTGTCTCGGCTTCCTCGACGGCTGCTTCCTCGGCAGGTGCACAAGCGCTCAGGCCAAGTGCTAGTGCGATTGCAGCAAATGAGGCAACTGCAGATCGACCAAACTTTTTGCTAATGGTTGTCAAAGTTTCTCCTAGTTTTTACGGGGGTGACTGATAGATATTGCACCAGCAACTGCCACTACTCCAAATTTGCGACCAACTGTTACAAATTGCCCTCGTCCTTTTTGTCCTGTGGGGAATTGCAGTTATCCTTGAAGCCAGTCGCAAGCCTGCGCAATCCCCAACTTTTGATTCGGAGATTTCGCGTTGTTGTTGCACGAATTCAAGAAGGTCGAGCTGACCCCCAGGGCAAGCTCTCTGCTCGAGGCCCTTGGGTCAAGGGTCGTTGTTGCAGACGGCGCCATGGGCACGATGCTGCAGGACCGAAAGCCCTCGCTTGAAGACTTTGAGGGTCACGAGGGCTGTAATGAAGTCCTGAACGCAACTAGGCCGGACATAGTCCTTGATGTTCACAACGCCTATTTCGAAACCGGTATCGACTGCGTCGAAACCAACACATTTGGAGCCAACTGGTCAAATCTTTCGGACTATGGCATCGACGATCGGATAGAAGAGCTCGCCGAAGCGGGGGCACGTCTCGCCAGACAGTCGGCGGATGAATTTACAGCTCGGGATTCGAGAACCCGATGGGTACTTGGATCCATGGGGCCCGGAACCAAGCTTCCCTCTCTCGGCCACACCACCTATGAGTTTCTCAAAGAGACCTTTGCCCGGCAGGCCAAGGGCCTGATCGCGGGAGGCAGCGACGCCTTCATGGTCGAGACCAGCCAAGACCTGCTGCAAACCAAGGCTGCAATCAACGGCTGCAAGCAAGCCATTGTCGAAAGCGGCACTAGGTTGCCAATTTTTGTTGAGGTTACGGTCGAAACCACGGGAACGATGCTCATGGGAAGCGAAATAGGCGCGGCCCTGACCGCCCTTGAACCCCTTGGTATTGACATGATTGGGCTGAACTGCGCGACAGGCCCGGCCGAGATGAGTGAACATCTTCGGCAGCTGAGCAAACACTCTCAGATACCAGTAATGGTCATGCCAAATGCTGGACTGCCGATCCTGCAGGGAGATGGCGCTGTCTACCCGCTAACTCCGAGCGAGCTTGCAACCGCTCACGAACAGTTCATCAAGGAGTTCGGACTATCACTTGTTGGTGGCTGCTGCGGCACAACTCCCGAACACCTAAGAGCGGTCGTTGAGCGAGTTGGTGGGGTGAAGACGCTTGAGCGCAAGGTCTCTATTGAGCCGGGGGTTTCCTCTCTCTACCAGCACGTTGCGCTCGACCAAGACAACACCTATTTGGCAATTGGTGAGCGCACCAACGCCAATGGCTCCAAGGCCTTCCGGGAGGCAATGCTCGAGGAGCGCTGGGACGACTGTGTAGAGATCGCAAAGCGACAGGTTCGCGATGGCGCGCATCTTTTGGACGTGAGCGTTGACTATGTCGGCCGCGATGGCGTCAAAGACATGCAGGAGATTGTTTCCCGCTTTGCCTCGGCATCAACCCTGCCTCTGGTCATCGACTCAACCGAGCCGGAGGTTATGAAGGCAGGACTTGAGCTCATCGGAGGCAGACCAGTTATCAACTCGGTCAACTTTGAAGATGGCGACGGACCAAACTCACGTTTTCAAAGGTCGATGCCGCTTGTGAAAGAGCACGGTGCCGCGGTCATCGCACTCACCATCGACGAGCAGGGCCAGGCAAGAACCAAAGAGGACAAGGTCCGCATTGCTTCAAGACTTATCGACACCCTGGTCCAGGACTGGGGTATGCGCGTCAGTGACATCATCATGGACTGCCTCACCTTTCCGATCGCTACGGGCCAGGAAGAAACCAGGCGAGACGCGATCGAGACCATCGAGGCAATTCGCGAAGTCAACAGGCTCTATCCCGGCGTTCACACCACACTTGGTGTTTCCAATGTTTCCTTTGGTTTGAACCCGGTCTCGCGCTCGGTACTTAACTCGGTGTTCCTGCACGAGGCCTACGAGGCCGGACTCGACACCGCAATCATCGATGCGGCAAAGATTGTGCCACTGGCATCTATCCCAGAAGACCAAATGAAGGTTGCGCTGGATTTGATCTATGACCGCAGGGAGTATGACGATGCGGGGAACATAACCTATGACCCGCTCCAGGCGATGCTCGAGCTTTTCGCCGGTGTCAACAGCTCTGCCCTCAAGGATGCCAGAGCAGCCGAGCTGGCTGCACTAAGCGTCACCGAGCGCCTCGAGCGCAGAATCATTGACGGGGAGGCCAAGGGTCTGGAGCAGGATCTCGATCAGGCCAGGGAAGATGGCGTAAGGCCTCTCGATATCATCAACGACCACCTGCTCGAGGGCATGAAGATAGTTGGGGAACGCTTCGGTAAGGGCGAGATGCAGCTGCCCTTCGTGCTGCAGTCTGCCGAGGTCATGAAGAGCGCCGTAGCTCTCCTAGAGCCCCACATGGAAAAGACCGACGAGGGTGGCAAAGGAACCATCGTCCTTGCAACTGTTCGAGGCGATGTCCACGACATCGGCAAGAACCTGGTCGATATCATCCTGACCAACAACGGCTACAACGTAATCAATGTGGGTATCAAGCAGCCAATCAATGACATCATCGCTGCCGCAGAGGAGCACAATGCCGACGTCATCGGCATGAGCGGTCTACTTGTGAAATCGACACTTGTCATGAAAGAAAACCTCGAGGAGCTGGCATCAAGAGGCTTTGGCACGAAGTGGCCCGTGATACTCGGCGGTGCTGCGCTAACCAGAGCCTTTGTCGAAGATGACCTGGCTGGTCAGTTCGAGGGCGTCGTCAGATACGCCAAAGATGCCTTTGAGGGACTTGATCTGATGGAACCACTTGTGAAGATCGCCCGAGGTGCGGATCCCGAGAGCGTAGGACTGCCGCCACTTAAGAAACGCATCCACGCAAAGACTCAGCTAACCCTCACCGAGGAAGCTGACCTCCCGGCTCGCTCCGATGTTGCAAGCGACAACAGTGTTCCAACACCTCCCTTCTGGGGTACCAGACTCGTAAAGGGCATCAAGCTTGCCGACTATGCGGACTTCTTGGATGAGCGTGCGACATTCATGGGGCAGTGGGGTCTTAAACCCTCAAGAAACGACGGCCCGGGCTACGAGGAACTAGTTGAGACTGAGGGGCGACCAAGGCTGCGCTACTGGCTAGACCGAATTCTGGCTGAGGGCATGTTTGACGCAAAGGTTGCCTATGGCTACTTCCCCGTCTATTCAACTGGCAATGAGGTCGTTGTCCTAGGTCACGGTGACGATCCCGAGGGACTTTTGGGAACCAAGGGTCTGCTAGCTCCAGATGGTGGCGCAGGTGTTCTCGGCCAGGAGCGACTGCGCTTTAGCTTTCCGCGTCAAAGAAGAGATCGGCACCTTTGCCTTGCGGACTTTCTGAAGAGCGAGGAATCAGGGCTGATTGATGTGATGCCAATTCAGCTAGTCACAGTTGGTTCGAACGTGGATAACTTCACTCAGAAGCTGTTCGCCGAAAACGCCTACCGTGAATACATGGAGCTCAATGGCCTTGCGATGCAGCTGACCGAGGCTCTAGCCGAGTACTGGCACAGCCGCATCCGTGCGGAGCTCGGATTTGAGTCTGAGGATCCAAAAGACCTTGCCGGCTACTTCGACCTAAAGTATCGAGGGGCGAGGTTCTCGCTCGGCTACCCAGCCTGTCCAGAGATGGAGGACCGCAAAAAGGTCGTTGAGCTTCTAAAGCCCGAGAGACTCGGCATCGAACTCAGCGAGGAGCTCCAGCTGCACCCCGAGCAGTCCACAGACGCCTTTGTCTTCCACCACCCAGAGGCTAAGTACTTCTCCGTCTAGAGCTTTGCTCGCTCCAGAGTCCTAATCAGCGGTCTACCGAACACCACCAGTCCTACTGCAACGCTAAAGGCCCGCACGGTGTCCCAGGTGAGGGTTGAGCTGAGCAGGCTGTAGGTAAGGAAGCTAAGCAGGTTATCTCCAAGAGCGGCCCCTGGGACGTAGGAGATGGATGTCGTAGGGCCTACGGCAAAGGGCCAAAACCAAAGGTTCATAATTAGGCCAAATAGGTAGCTTGCGAGAACCCCATAACCAGCGAGAGCCGGAATGCGCCACCTAGCAAGCTTGCGACCGACAAGCCCGGCTCCCGCACCAACCCAAGCTGTTGCGAAGATCTGGAAAGCGGTCCAGGGACCAAAGCCGCCGAAGAAGATAGAGGACACCAAAATTGTCAGAGCCCCCAGCAGGAATCCGAACCTAGCGCCGAGTGCCGCTCCTCCAATAATCACAACCAGAAATACCAGTTCGAAGCCTCCGGTGCCTCCGGTTGCGACTCTCAAAGCTGCCCCCAGGGCAGCTAGTAGTCCAAGAAGAGCGAGCTGCTTAGGTCCAACGAGCTCACCATCGAAGACAACGAATGTTGCGGTGGCAATCACGATAGCTGCGACAACCGCAAGGGAACCAGCCAGTGACTCTTCAATTCCGGTTGCATCAAACCACAGCGGCCAAAAAAAGACCGCGAGCGCCGATAGAGAAAGTAGCGTCAGCAAAATTGCGCGAGTGCGGTTCATGCACTCACCTCGCTTAGCTCAATGAGTTTGCAGGCCGAGATCTCAAAGACTCTCCCAGTAAGCCTCTGGGCGAAGTCAAGGTCGTGGGTCGCAATAACCACAGCACAGCCTGTCTCCTGGACGCAGCGAATGGTTTCAGCCATAAGCTCCCTCGAGATTGGATCCAGCCCCTGCACCGGCTCATCCAGCAGCAAGAGTTGGGGCTTGTGACTTAGCTGCATCGCCACGCTCAGGGCCAACTGCGTGCCGACTGAGAGGTCTAGTGGGTGAGTTTTAAGATCCGGTAACTTACCGAGAATGCTCTCGAGGGTTAGGGCGGTCAGTCCACTTTTCACACCTGCCACCCTGTCTGCTCTTGCGAGTTCGCCTCCAAGCGAATCGCTCACAAAAAACTGCGAGGGACGATCGGGGACAAGTGCGGCCATGCGTGGCATCGGACCCACTACCTCAACGCCATGAATCAGAAGTTCGCCGGGTCTTGGCTCAGCAATTCGCCTCAGCAAAGTCGACTTACCCGAGCCATTAGGACCTGTTATCGCAACGCAGTCTGCCTGGTTTAGCGAAAGCGATACATCGCGGATTAGTTCGGCGCCAGCTTCCACACTCGCAATTGAAAGCTTCGCTGCCTGCTCTCTTCCGACAACCACCTTGCGAAGTGCTGGCTGCTTGATCGCCCTGGGCCCAGGCTCCCCCAAGGCACCATCTGAAAGCTCCAGCCTGGTTACACCCCTAATCTCAAAGAGCTCAGGACGATGGTCGGCGATTATCACGCAGGTGCCTGAGGAAGACAGTGAGGAAACCAGCGCACTTAGCTCTGCTAGACCATTGGCGTCCAAAGCCGCTGAGGGCTCATCTATAAGCAGCAGGGCGGGCTCTCGCGAGACTGCACGCGCTATTGCCACCCGATACGCCTCACCGTGGGAAAGGGAATGTGAGGATTTTTGGGCAAGGCTTACTACTCCCATGGCGTTGCCTGCAAGGCCTATAGTTCCCAGCTCCTGAGCTACGGTCTCGGCGATGAAGCTTTGCTGGGGCAGCTGTGGAACCATCGCCACATAACTCGATGCTGCCAGCGAATTAATAGGAATCTCACCAAGTGAAATGCTTCCCCGACTTGCTCGGCCGTGGTGTTCCCAAAGCTCGCCTGAGAGGGCTTGCAGGAGAGTTGACTTGCCCGATCCAGTCTCGCCACTGAGCAGCACAATCTCTCCGGGGGCAACTTCCAAGGATATTGGCCCGAGCTGCGGAAGCTCAAAGCCGCTAACCCGCAACTTTGCATTCTTTAGATTCCTAGGGTTTGACTTAGCGAGCTCGAGGCCGATGGCTGTTGCCCGCTGCACCATTCGCTCGAGAATCGGCACGAGCACCGATAGCCGCTTTTCACCCCTTATTTTGCGAGCCCAGTTCGCCTCTTTGGCCGCCGCCAGCACGCCTGGGAGAGCAGCTAGGGAGATCGAGAGTGCCGTTAGCAGGTTTCGAAGCGGCTTGATCTTGCGCGCAGCTTTCTGCAATTTTGCCGGGGTTAGGAAGGCCGAAATGAGTCCAAAGACCAAGATTGAAAGGGCAAAAGGCAGAGCGAGTTCCACGTTTCTCCAGATGCCATCGGCACTCACCTCTCCAAAAAGGGTGATGTGCCGAAAGGGTCCTCCAAGCGAAACTTCAGGAAGCGTGAACAGCACCTGGTTGCCAGCAAGACCTGCGAAGAAGAATGCGTAAACCAGTCTCAGGGTAATAAAGCCGGTTGCAAGAAGTGCCGCCAGCCTGATGCGCCCGAGAGCTCCAGACACTATGGAGTGGGCGCCTGACCGCCAATGGAAAATGCCAAGCCAACGGATTGCCCCTTGGTCAGTTGCAGAGAGGAGATGCCTTCCATTGCGTAACCCCACTCCGCCTGCGGAGACTCCTTGACCCACAGTCCCCAGTAAGCAAAGGCTGCTGGCATTTCTTCGCAGGTCTCTAGGTAGGGCTCTTCACCCTCAACCTCTAACGCGCTCTCCTCAGAGGGCACATTATTCACTCTGCAAACCACGGCATCGCCAAATGCCTTTGTCCCCTCAACGCTGATGCCGGCCGAAGCCAAGACGTTCTTTGCAGTCTCGCTGTTGCCGTTGATCACGACGCAGCGCTCTAGGTTTTCTGCCTGTCCGGAGAAATTAATAACAACGGCAACGCCATCGCAGCTGCCGTCACTTGCAAACTCCGTGGTGTTGGAACAGCCGGTAAGGGTAAGTACTGCCGCAAATAGCAGGGCATAGCTAGATTTCAAGTTTTCTCCTGGGACTTACTCAATATTGTAATCGCGAAATAACGAACATGATCCTTGGGTTGTTAGCGCAATGGAACTAACAGGTAAGAAGTTTTTGGTGGTTGGCGCGTCTGGAGTTTTGGGAGCCGAGCTCACCAAACAGCTACAAGAAAAAGGTGCCACCGTTCTCGGCACCGCAAGGGTGAATGACACCGCAGGCAACATTCCCTCCAAAGTGGAGATTCGACTGCTTCTGGACTTTGAAAGCCCGGAGAGCGTAAAGACTCTCACCGACTACCTTCTCGCCTCATCGGAGATAGACGGCATCATCAACGCATCGGGCCTTGTGGCCTTTGGAGAGGCCTCAGCTCTTGATGGCGAGACAATCGGAAGACTGATGGCCGTAAATGCCGCTGGGCCCATGCAGTTGTTCTCAGCGCTGCAGCCACTTCTTGCCAAGAAGGATGAGAGCGTCGTGGTGAACCTAACTGGGGTGGTTGCCGAGACTCCTCTCCCGGGCATAGCCGCCTACTCGGCCAGCAAGTGTGCGATAGATGGCTTTCTTACAGGCGTAACTAGGGAGTGGCGTAGGGCCGGAACAAGGGTTGTATCTGCCCGTCCTGGCCACACCGAAACAGGTCTTGCTGGGCGAGCAATTGCGGGCGAGGCGCCGAACTTCCCGCAGGGTATGACCGCTCAACACGTCGCGGCAAGAATTGTTGAGGCGATCGAATCAGATGAAAAAGAGTTGCCTGCTAGCGCATTCTGATCGCGTAGGAAAACTCTTTAGCCTCCCCGGGCTCCAATAGGTGCTCAGAAATTTCATTCTGAAAAGCATTCGCTGGTGCGCTCATTGGTTCAATCGCAATCATCGATCCACCTTGGTCAGGCCCTGGGCGATAGAACATGAAGTGATCCAAGTTTTTCTCTAGCTCAATTGTTAGTTCGAACTTCGCCGTCTTGAAAGACACCTCACTTGCACCCAAGTAGCAGGTGTCGATCTCTCCCCCGGTGTAGCTCAGTCCGTCAATTGAGGCCTTGCCCGTTGGAAGCATTCTGGAATCAGTGTGGATAACATGCGAAAACGCACCCGCGAGCTCAAAGGGCTCAGGTGCAAGGAAGTAAGGGTGGAAGCCAATTGCAAACGGAGCTGCTATCTCGCCTCGGTTGGTCGCCGTGGCGCCTACTTTGAGCCCTCCAGCAATTAGTTCGTAAGTAACAACAAGGTGAGTGCTAAAGGGATACCCGGGATCCGCGCCGAATTGATAGCTGAGCACGACCTCAGTTTCGCTAGCGTGGACTACCTCAAATTCGCGGTCATAAACCAATCCGTGATTGGCGTTATTTGAGGTATCTAATTTGCCAGCGACAAACTCCTTGCCGCCAAGTTGGTAACGGCCACCGTCAAGTCTGTTTGGCCAGGGCGCGAGGATGGAGCCAAAGAAAATCTGGCCGGGGTTATGGGCGGCATTTGGATCTATTAGCTCGACACCATCGATTGTCAGAGCCTCGAGCGCGGCACCTGTTTTGGAAATAAGTGCCATACTGGTACCACTCTCGGTAGCCCGAGACATACTCAGTTGCTTTTCAGGGTCGCTTTGGCGCACCCAACAATGTTAGTGAGAACGAGTAGGTAGGCACCTGAGTTGAAAACAAGAATTGATGCCAAGCTCTTTGACGGGCGGGACATCTTCTTTTTCGATGATGCCAACTCCAGTCTGCCTTCCACCCGCAACCAGGACAAGCGAGAAAAAGCCGAGCGACCACAAACAGCCCAGCTTCGCTTTGATCCGCTAAGCAGCGAGTGGATAACCGTCGCCTCTCACAGGCAATCCAGGGCCTTTTTACCTCCGGCCCACGTCTGTCCGCTCTGCCCAACCTCCAAAGACAACCTCAGTGAGCTCCCCGACCTGTTTGACGTTGCCGTCTTTGAGAACAAGGGGCCTGCCTTTGGCCCTGGTGTTGGCCACATCGACCAGCCAAATGGCCAGCGTTTTGGTTTTGCGACGAATTCATTTGGCCGCTGCGAGGTCGTGGTCTTCTCCCCCGAACACGAGGGCAGCCTGGGTGCAATGCCCGTGGAGCGGATCCGCACAGTCATCGGCGCATGGATGAACCGAACTGCAGAGCTTCAAGAGATCGATGGGGTCATGCAGGTGTTCCCATTCGAGAACCGCGGTGAAGAGATTGGCGTGACGCTGCATCACCCACACGGTCAGATCTACGCCTACCCATTTGTCACGCCAGTTACAAAGAAGCTCTTGACTAGCGTCGATAACTACTCGGGAGACTTTTTCGCAGATCTGCACGCTTTCGAACACGGCAGCGAGCGAGTAATTATCGACAGCGAGAACTTCACGGCTTACGTGCCGTATGCGGCCCGGTGGCCAGTTGAGCTCCACCTAATGCCAAAGCGAGCGATACCGGACCTTTCTCAGCTTCAGGCGGCCGAGGCAGACGAGCTTGCCGATGTTTACAAGAGAATCCTGAGCGGGCTAGACAAGCTCTACTCAGGCCCTACGCCTTACATTTCTGCCTGGCACCAGGCCCCAATGATTGATAACCGTGAGCGCATCCGCCTAATGCTGCAGATTACCTCCCCAAGAAGGGCAGAGGATAAGCTGAAGTACCTTGCCGGTTCCGAAAGCGCCATGGGTGCTTTCGTGGGAGACCTAGCTCCTGAGGACACGGCAAACAGGTTGCGTGAGGTTATTTCTTGAGTCTTGAGAAAGCGAAGAGCGGGTTTCTAGAAGCTTTCGGCTACGAGCCCGCTGGCGTTTGGTCCGCACCAGGCAGGGCAAACCTCATTGGTGAGCACACCGACTACAACAACGGTTTTGTCTTTCCCTTCGGAATAGACCGCAGGACCTACGTGGCTCTCTCGCCCCGCAAGGACATGCTCTGCAGGATCTCTTCAGCCCTTGATGCCAAGACCTACGAGTACGAGATCTCGAAAAAAATGCCCAAGAATCTCGATTGGGCTCTCTATCCCTTAGGCGTGGCGTGGGTAATGCGAGAGAGTGCCAACAGCGGCTTCGATGCCTACATAGTTTCCGATGTGCCGGTTGGGGCAGGGCTATCATCCTCAGCCGCAATCGAATGCTCAGTGGCCGCCGCACTCAACGAGATTTGGTCAGCAGGAAAGTCAAGACAAGAGCTTGCCCTGATTGGCCAGCAGGCCGAGAACGAGGTGGTTGGCGCTCCAACCGGCATCATGGACCAGACCGCCTCAATGCTTGCTCAAAAGGATGCCGCGGTCATGATTGACTGCCAGAGCCTCGAGACAGAGCTGGTTCCAATGGGGCTATCCAGTCAGGGTCTGGTGGTTGCGGTCATAGACACCCGTGTGGCTCATCGTCACTCGGATGGGGGCTACCGCTCGCGCAGAGACGCCTGCGAAAAAGGCGCGAAGAAGATGGGCGTCTCATCTCTTCGAGAGCTCAGTGAGGCAGACCTTCCACAAATGGAAGAGAAGCTCGACGATGTTACTTATCGCCGCTGCAAGCACGTTGTAACGGAGAATCGCCGAGTGCTAGATGCCGTTGAGTCCCTAAAAAAGGGTGACCTTGCAAGGCTCGGAGAGCTTTTGCTTCAGTCCCACGCCTCGATGCGAGATGATTTCGAGATTTCAGTGGTTGAGCTGGACACGGCTGTAGAGCTGGCCATGGAGGTTGGCGCGGTTGGTTCCAGGATGACCGGCGGCGGCTTTGGCGGTGCTGCAATTGCAATTATTGCCGAAAACAAGATGGAGCTTCTCAGGGAGCACTGCAAGGCCATTTTCGCCAAAAAGGGCTTTGCCGAGCCAAACGTATTCTCTGTTGCACCAAGTGAGGGTGCAAGAAAAGACGCCTAGGGCGTAGCCAGCACCTCTACTCCGGCATCTGCCATTTCGTCAATCGCGGCCTCGGTGCTCTCTCGAGCCACTCCCGCAGTCAGTGAGGTAATTACCTTCACCGCCAGGCCCTCGTTGACCGCATCGAGCGAAGAGGCCCTCACGCAGTAGTCGGTTGCAATCCCGACAACATCCACCTCATCAACTTCTAGTCGCTTTAGAAGATCTGTCAGCTTCTCGCCGCGGTCTGTTGTTCCCTCGAATATCGAGTAACCGTGAGCACCCTGACCCTTCTTGATGTGGATATCGATGATCGATGTGTCGAGGTTTGGGTGATACTCAGCACCCTCGTCACCTGCTAGGCAGTGAAGCGGCCAGGTGCCCACAAAGTCGGGCTGTTCTCCCTCGGGAGGGAAGTGCCCACCGTTCAGATCCCCCGGAGTGTGCCAATCCCGAGAGGCGATCACAAAGTCATAGCGATTGGGGTTTTCGTTCACAAAGGTGGTTATCTTGCTAGCCACCGCTGCTCCGCCCTGGCATGCGAGAGCCCCTCCCTCGCAAAAGTCGTTTTGAACATCGATGATAAAAAGTGCGTTTGCCATAGCTACCTGTTTACCAGAGCCTTACCGCAGTTATAAAAGCCCATGACCAGGGCATCCATAGCTTCCCGGTGTTTGATCTGGACATCGCCAAGGTTATACACGGTGAAAATCAACTTGTTCTCGCTGTCAGGTTCTAAGAATCCGGCGAGCGAATAGCCGGTGCGAATCCAACCGGTCTTGGCCGCTATCTTGCCAACCGCATCCTCAAAGCGGTAGCTGAGCGACCCCGGTGTCCCGGCAACCGGCATTCCCTGCCGAATAAGCTCAAAGTCTCCATAGCCATCATCAATGAGCTTGAGAAGTTCATTCACGGTCTCAGGGGCAATCTGGTTATAGCGCGAGAGACCAGAGCCGTCCTCGACGACCAGCCCGCTGAGGTCCAGTCCTGTATCGCGCAAAGCCCTCTGGTAAGCCTGGGTCAGCGAGCTAAACGAGCCATTGAGACCGACATCGAGTGACACCAATCGAGACATCGCCTCCGCCAGGCTGTTGTCACTAACCACGAGCATGTAATCGATCCAGGTCGACATCCTTGCTGAGCGAACACTTGCAATCTCCACGGCATCCGGTGGCGCTATTCCCTTGACAACCATTGACTCGCTAGCACTCTGCCCGAGCGCCTCCTTGAACCACTCTCCTGCCCTGGTCACGGGATCAGTAGACCGTGGAGAGTCCTTTGCCTGGGGGTTGTCGCGATCACCATCCACCTGCAGCGCGGAGACTGGGGACATGTAACCATTGGTAAGTCCCCGCTGATCCCAAACACTTTGGTATTCGCCATCGGCCGAGCCGTAGATGGTGCTATCTAAGACGATCTGGCTAAAGGTCTGGGCGCTATTCCAACGAGAAATCTGGTTTGCAAGGTCGACAAGGTCTGGTGCGTCGTCATACACCGAATCGACTCCGATGCCAGTCCTAGAGAGGGTGACATCACCAGCGCCTACCAGGTAGATGATGCTTGGGTCTTGGCTGTCGGCGTAGACGCGGGTCGTCACCCGATAATTTGGCCCCAGGGTCTCCAGCGCAGCGGCTGCGGTGAAGAGCTTCATGATTGATGCCGAGCGGGCCGGGGTCGCGCTCCCCCGGTCAAACAGCACCTCACCGGTTTCAGCGTTTATCACCTGAGCCTGCAAATCAAGGATGTCTTCGGCATCTTCTAGCTCACTGACCGAACACTGCACGACCTCAGGCTCAGGCTCCTCGGTAGCCTCTTCGGTTGGGTCTGGCTGGGCCTCTAGGGTTGCCTCGGGTTGCGAGGTCTGGGTCGCGGATGCGACGGGAGATGGTCCTGCCTCCAGTGACCAGGGACCGTTGAAGAGTGCGAGCAGGATTACAAGGCCCGCGGCTAGGCCGCTACTGACCCCAATGAAGATATGTTTCATCTCACCTGCCTAGACTTTCAACAATGAAGCATAAACTCTGCGCCTTAGCCATTGCCCTGCTCATGGCCTTTCCGCTACCAGCGAAGGCCCACGATCAGCTCGTAGACCAGTCGCCTGGGGAGGGTGAAACGGTCAGCGCAGGTGTTGTTGAGCTCACGCTCACCTTCAATAACGAGCTGCTTGAGATCGAGTCCGGTAATGAAATTGTGGTGACTGGGCCAAGCGGCGAGGTTGTTTATGCAGGGTGCCTACCGACCCAGGCTCGCGATGGTGTTCTTCCATTGGATTTAGATGCGGCGGGTAGCTACGAGGTGTCATGGAGAGTGGTGTCCCAGGATGGGCATCCCATATCGGACAGTTTCGAGTTCTTGCTCGAGAACAGCACCGGGTACCAGGCAAACCCAGACTTTGACTATCCGGCCTGTGCGGGTGAGGTCGAACTGGATACAGAGGAGCAGCCTGAAATTGGCTACTGGCTGTTGTGGCTATCGCTTGGACTTGTTGCCGCCGGTGTCTTTTTCTTCCTTAGGCCTAAGAACAAACCATAGGTACCCCAGCGCGGTGAGGATAAGCCCACCAACAACGCTTTCAACACCGAGCGCAAACCTGCCCCCTGCGGGAGCCGCGAAGAGACTGTAGAAGACGTTGAGTGCGGTTGCATTCATTAGCCCGGCTACTACGGACAGCATCGCTAGCCGACCAACCCACCATTTCTCACTCAGCACCTTAGAAGAGGACCAAATAATCAGTACGGTGAGTGCCATTCCAACTACCACTTGAGCAATCATCAATTCAAGCTGCGGGTGGTATAGGTAGCTGAGTGTGGCAACAATGGCAAAGGCAAGCGGCCAAAATGGTGATTTCATTTCCTCATCTTCCTCGCGCTGCCTCGGACCTCCAGATAGCGCGAAACATACTCTTCAACCGTAACCTGCCCGAGTGCCCGCTGGATGACATCTAGCGGAGCAGAGTCAAGGTTTCTAAATCTGATGCATGCTTTTCCAACGTTTAGCTTCATGCCGCTTGCTCTCCAGTCACTCTCAAACTTCTCCCTAGCCTCATCAAAGGCATAAATCGACATCAGGTAAAGCGAGATGTACTGCTTCTGAGAGGCAATAGCCGCATAGAGCAGTGGCTGATTGTTGTAAGTCTGCTCGACCGTAGAAAAGGGAACCTGGTAGGAGATCATTCCCCAGTTCATGGCCTCCTCTAGACCAGCGGGCAGGTGATTCAGACAAAGCTCGCGGAGCTTCGCTACATCTTTTGAGCGCTCAGGGGTTAGCTCAGCAAGATAACTGTCCACGCTGGTGGCGCTGGATGAGACCACTAGGCCAGCTTGCAGAACTCGTTTAGTGGATCGACCTGGCCGGCAACAACGATCTGGTTGCCCTCGTTCAATACTGTCTCGGGGAAGGCTGGCGTGTAGTTGCCATCGCCGGTAGTAACGGCAACAACAGTCACACCATAGGTGGAGCGAATCTTTAGGTCGGCAAGGGTCTGGCCATCAAAGCTTGCGGGCACCTCGCTCTTGACCATTACGAAGTCGTTATCGATTGGCACGTAGTCAAGAGTCTCACCCGAGACCATGTGAGCAACTCGCTTGCCCATTTCATACTCTGGAAAAATCACGTGGTGGCAACCGAGCTGATCCAGGATCAGGCCGTGGGAGGTGGAGTTGGCCTTGGCCCAAACATTTGGAACCCCCAACTGCAAGAGCAGTGCTGTTGTCAGGATGCTCGCCTCGAGGTCAGCACCAATTGCTACCACCGCGGAGTCGAACTCGGTAATACCAAGCTCCCTGAGAGTGGTCTCGTCGGTGGTGTCGGCCTTTACCGTTTGCGTTAGCTCCTGAGACATGTTCTGAACAATGCGCTCATCGGTGTCAACGCCAAGAACCTCGTGACCTGTCTTCATCAGCTCTCGGGCAAGTGATGAGCCGAACCGTCCAAGACCAATCACGATGACGTTGGAGTGAATGATCCGCTTCTTTGTCTTTTCCTTAGCCAATTAGGGGCCTTTCCTTCGGTAATTCATAGTGCCTTCTTGTGACCCTGAGGGCAAGCGCAGAAGCGATCACCACGGGACCCAAACGGCCGACGAACATCAGTATTGCGAGCCAGACTTTGGCAAAGTCTGGAAGATCAGGGGTTATCCCCGTGGACAAGCCAACAGTTGCAGCCGCCGAGATCACATCAAACAGCAACTCATCAAGGCTGAAGTCGGTGGTGGCGGCAAGGAACATCGTGCTGAAGATAATCAGCAGGCCGTAGAGCGAGACCAGAGTTAGCGCTTGGCGCTGAATCGACCTTGGCAGCCTGCGGTTACCGACATTCACCGCGGTCTCTCCGCGAACCTCGGTGTAGATGATGAAGAACAAGATCGCGATTGTCGTCACCTTGATGCCTCCGGCGGTAGAAGCGCTTCCTCCGCCAATAAACATCATGAAATCAAGACCCAGCCAGGTTGCAGGATCCATGTCACCAACATCGACGCTGCTAAGTCCTCCCGATCGAGGCATAGCCGACATGAACGCCGCATTCCAAAGCTTCTCCAGAATGTTCATGCCACCCAAGGTCTTTGGGTTGTTCCACTCCATGACCCCGATGAACATCGAACCCAGGGTCAAAAGGACAACAGTTGCGGCAAGGGTAACTCTGGTGTGCAGAGAGAAGCGCTTTGGCTTCCCACTCTGCTGCTTATTGAGTCCCCAGATCCGCTCGTGAAGCTCGATCAAAACCGGAAAACCAAGACCACCGACAACCACCGCCACCCCAACTGGCGCGACCACGAAAAGATCTTGTGAGAACGAGGCCATGCTGTCGGAGTAGAGCGAGAAACCGCCGTTATTGAACGCCGAGACCGCGTGGAAGAAGCCGTTCCAAATGGCATCTCCCATGGACTCGTCGTAGCTAATTCGCAATCTTGCAATCAGGTAGATCGCGAGCGCAACTTCGAAGCCGAAATAAACGAGCAGGATCGTCCGAAGCAGTGCTGGGACATTGTCGATGCCGACGATTTTGGCCTCAGAAAGAGTATTTAGGCGATCGCGCAAGGAGATGCGACCAGAAATCAAAAGCCCCACGAGCGTCGCAAACGACACAATTCCTAGGCCACCAAGCTGAATCAAAAACAGGATCACAACCTGACCAAAACCCGACCAGTGGGTGCCAGTGTCGACAACAGTCAGGCCGGTGATGCAGACCGCAGACACTGCGGTGAACAGAGCTGTGACGAAGTCGGTTGAGTTGCCCGGAGCGGTCGAAAAAGGGAAGAGCAGGAAGATGGTGCCAACGATCACCGCTGCACCGAATGCCATGACCACTATCTGGGTCGGGTGCAGGGTCTTTTTGCGACCAGGTTGGCTCACTGTTTCAGACTACGCCTCCACTGCCCATAAATTGGGCAACCTCTCTACGCTACACCCGAGTTAGGCTTGTAAACAATGGATGCACGGCTCTTTATCTTCGATGGCGACTGCGCTTTCTGCTCGTCTGCGGCTCGGGTTTTTCGAAAGATGATCAGAGACCGGGTTCCGATCCGCCCCTACCAAAAGCTTGACTTGCCAGCATTGGGGTTGAGTGAGGAGTTGACCTCAAAAGCTGTTTACTACGTTCGCGACGGCAAGTATTTTGTGGCGGCCGAAGCTATAGCTCAACTTTTCATCGACTCCAGAACGGTGTGGAGAATTGCGGGCTATGCCCTGCGGATTCCCGGCATCAATCACCTAGCAGAGCGCGTCTACTACTGGATTGCCAAGAACCGCCACAAGTTGCCCGGTGGCACTCCAGAGTGCTCAATGTAATTCGAGTTCGAAGCTAAAACTGCCCTGGCAAATCACTAGAGTTGTGCCTAGTTTTGTAAACGATTACATACAGTGAGGTATTGGCTTTGGCTGGCGCAAGCATTCTCGTTTATGCCGAGAGACTCGGTGGCTCACTGGGCCATATCGAAAAGCTCTTAGCCAATGAGCTCTCGGATTTTTCTGGGATTCACGTGCTGCCGTTTTTTCATCCTTACGATGGCGACGATGCTGGCTTTGACCCAATTGATCACACCATCGTCGACCCTCGGCTTGGCAGCTGGGAGGACTTCCGCAGGATCTCAGCAACACATGAACTCACGGCCGATCTGATCATCAATCACGCTTCAAACCTCAGCCCAGAGTTTTTGGACTGGCAGGAAAAGGGTGATAAGAGCGAATACGCCGGAATGTTCCTTACTTTTGACAAGGTCTTTCCTAATGGTGGAACCGAGGAGACAATAACCAGCTTCTACCGTCCGAGACCTGGGCTCCCCTTCACGGCCTACAACGTTGCCGGCAAAAGAAGACTCGTCTGGACAAGCTTCATGCCATCTCAGGTAGATATCGATGTTCGGCACCCAGCTGGCGAGGCATACATAGACAGGGTCTTGGATGCACTGCAGTCCGGTGGTGTAAAGGTTGTGCGGCTAGATGCGGTGGGCTACGCCATCAAGACACCCGGCACTGACTCGTTTATGACCCCCGAGACCCTCGAGTACGTCTCGGAGCTGACAGAAAAAATCCGAGCAAGGGGCATGAGGGTACTCGTTGAGGTTCACGCCCACTTCACCCAGCAGCTTGAGATTGCCCCGCTTGTAGATCTCATTTACGACTTCCAGACAGCACCGCTGCTACTGCACTCGCTCTTCACTTCTAACGTTGACGCCCTTGCCCGGTGGTTTGAGCTCAGGCCAGATAACTGCCTAAACGTGCTCGATACCCACGATGGCTATGGGGTTATTGACGCAGGTCCCATCGGCGGCAGAGAGGGACTTATCAGCCAGGCTGACATGGCGCATATTTTTGAGGTGGCGGCGAAGAACACAGCTGGCCATTCCGCAATAGCTTCGGTGGTTCCCCAGTGGTTCGAGCTTCCCCATCAAATTAATGCAACTCTCCCAGCGATCATTGGCGACGACAATGCGTATGTTCTAGCGCGCGCTGTGCAGTTCTTGCTGCCGGGAGAGCCTCAGGTCTACTACGTAGGGCTACTAAATGGCATGGACGATAAGGCCCTCTTCGCAGAAACTGGCAACGGCCGGGATGTGAACCGGCACAACTACACCCCAGAGGAACTTCAAGAATCGCTGAGCTCCGATGTAACCCAGGCAATCGTTGGTCTAGCTCGCCTCAGAAAACACGCTGTGTTTAGCGGTAATTTCGAATTCAAACAACTCAGCTCCAATTCGATGAGGTTGGGCTGGACCAGCGACAGCGCTGAACTGAGTCTTCAGTTCAGCTTCGCTGAGGGGAAGAGCGAGTTCGAGCTAAGGCTTGTTGAAGGCTCAGCTGAACGAATTTTCAACTCGGTAGCGGACCTAGCCAACCTCTAGCTGCATTAGCGGGGATAGAGGTTCGTTAGCTCAAGCAGATAGGCCTCAACTGTGGGGGCTTCGCTGGAATGCGTAACGCCACATCGAACGCATTGATACAGGACATTTTCAGCCCCTGGGCGGTCGCAAGTTATTTCATCCAATAGTGTTTAGAAATGTCCGAAAAGCCAAAGCCCGACCTAGAAAAGCTCTGGCGGTGGATTGGCCTATTGCTATTCGTATTGGCAATTGTCGTTGTGGCGGGGCCGCAAATTATTGAGATCTTCTTCCCGGACTTCAGGTAAAAATGAACAAAGTTGAAATCGAGGCGCCCTATCTAATCTTTTTAGGTTCAGAGACAAACCCCACCTATGCCAAGACCGGATTCGGCATTGCCGACTGGGTCAGGGACAAGTGTTTGGGGCAGTGTCACCTCCCAGGAGGCACTGTCGATCTAGGTCTTGAGGAGATGTCGATCCAGAATGCCGCAGAGTTAGGCGCAAAGACCCTGGTTATTGGCACCGCAACGGTAGGTGGCGGCATCCCCGATGACTGGCAGGACGCACTGGTTGCGGCGATAGAGGCGGGGCTAGACATAGCAGCCGGAGTCCACACAAAACTTTCCGATCAACCAAGATTGGTTGAGGCTGCTCGGCAGCATGGTCGAAAGCTAGTTGATGTGCGCGTGCCTCCGAAGGGAATACCTGTCGGAAATGGCAAGAAGCGCTCTGGGAAAAGAGTGCTGACCGTTGGCACCGACTGTGCGCTTGGAAAGAAATACACAGCGCTGCAGCTGACCAAGGAACTCAAAGCCGCGGGCGTGGACGCAACCTTCAGGGCCACAGGCCAAACCGGAATCATGATCGCAGGAGAAGGCATGCCAATCGATGCGGTGGTAGTCGACTTCGTTTCAGGTGCTGCAGAGGTGCTCTCCCCGGAAAACAACGACGACCACTGGGATGTCATCGAGGGTCAAGGAAGCCTTCACCACCCCGGCTATGCGGCCGTCAGTGTGGGACTACTGCTCGGTAGCCAGCCCGATGCCTTTATCGTCTGCACGGAAGCCGGCAGGACCCACGTCGTTGGATGGCCAGATTTTGTATTGCCAACTATCGGCGAAGTCATCGATAGGGCAATCGAGATAGGCCAGAGAACTAACCCAGATATTCATTGCATCGGCATCAGCGCTAACACATCAAAGCTTCCAGAGGCGGAGGCAAAGCAATACCTCGAGAGTCTCAATAAAGAATTTGGTGTTCCCGCCGTCGACCCAGTTCGATTTGGCATGTCTGAGATAACTAATGTCATCCGGAGCCTTTAGATGAAGTTGAGCTTTGAGCCCGTCACTCGTCCACTAGAGCATCCCTTCTCGATCACTGGCTACACCTTTTTAAACCTTGAGGCTGTTTGGGTGACCCTCTCGCAGGATGGCCTCGAAGGCCGTGGCGAGGGAGTCGGCGTCTACTACCTAGGTGACAATCAACAGGCGATGCTCTCAGAGCTTGAAAGCGCAAGAGCAAGAGTCGACGGGGGTGAGGACCCTCTTGAGGTAGCAAAGACGCTCGAATCAAAAGGTGCTGCCAACGCACTCGATTGCGCTGGATGGGATTTGGAGTGCAAGCAGCAAAACAAGAGCATCTGGAAGCTGCTGGAGCTAACACCAAAGAACCTACACACGGTCGCAACAATCGGCATTGGAACCGACGAGTTCATGGCGCAGCGGGCAAGTGATTTTTCCGATTGCCAAAACCTAAAAATCAAGCTCGATGCCGAGAGGCCCATCGAGCGGGTAAAGGCTGTCAGAGACGCAAGGCCCGATGCCAATCTGGTGATTGATGCCAATCAGGCGTGGACGAGAGAGATGCTCGATGGTTTGCTTCCAGGGCTTGCAGACCTGGGGGTTGAGATGGTGGAGCAGCCTCTCAAGCGCGGAAGTGATGCGGACCTTACTGGACTCAGATCTCCGATACCGATTGGCGTTGATGAGGGTTGCATGAATCTTGCTGAGTATCACGAAGTTGCAAAGTACTACGACGTTGTGAACATCAAGCTTGATAAGTGTGGCGGGCTGACCCCCGCGCTAGAGATTGCGAAGCAAGCAACTGAAGACGGTAAGCGTCTGATGGTTGGAAATATGACCGGGACATCATTGTCAATGGCGCCAGCCTTTGTGATTGGCCAGTACTGCGAGTTCGTGGACATTGATGGCCCGCTGCTTCTAGAGAACGACATCCAGAATGGCCTTCAATTCTTGCAAGGTGGCGAGGTAACTCCCCCAAGTGATTCGCTCTGGGGCTAAGCCACGGCCCTCTTTACAAGCCGAGCAATCTCTTTTTCAACAGTTGGCGTGAGCTTCATGAGCGCAAAGGCCGTCGGGAAGAAGTCGCCATCATCGACATTTGCGTGCTCGCTAAAGCCAAAGGTGCAAAAGCGAACCTTGAACTTGCTTGCGGACTGAAAAAAGCAGATAAGTTTGCCATCTTTACCTGGCTTGGCGTAAGCAGGCATTCCATACCAAGTCTTAGGTTGCAGCTCGGGCACCGCGCCAAGAACAATCTCGTGGACCCTGAGGGCCATCGACTTATCCGGCTCGGGCATCTCGTTGATCTTTGACATCAGGTCGCCAAGGGGATCCTGCTTAGCTTTGCTGCGAGCTGCGCGGTATTCGCGAGCCCTTTCCTTCATCGCGGCTCTTTCCTCTTCCGAGAAACCGTCTTCAGACTTTGCCATACCGCTCTCCTTCGAGGCTAAGGCTAGCGATTTCAAAAGTTACTGGAAGGCATTTGCCATGCGGTGGGTTTTGGTATTCATGAAGAACCGGATAATTCTCGTTACTTATCTAGCTATGTTCTTTGGGCTGATTGGCTTTTATGACCTCTACAGCGAAAATGTCTACCTGGTTGCGTTAGCTGGTGCGCTGATACTTATTGGCGGTCTGATTGCCTGGCTATTCTCGATTAGAGGCTCCTCAGGAAGCTAGTTCCTAGAAATAGTCATCGATACAGAACAGTTATCAAAAGATGTTCTGTCTGACTTTACAAACTTGCAACTTTTTTCTAGGCTACATGTACCGCCTGTGTCTCTGGCACTCTCTTATTAGAGCCCACCCGGCTTTCAAGCAAATATTCGTATCTAATTAGGGAAATATCTTGAAAACCACCTCTGTCGCCGAATGGGTAGCCGAGTTTGCAGAGCTCACTAGTCCAGGCCAAATTCAAATCATCTCCGGTACGGAAGAAGAGCGCCAAGAGATGATCAGTATTCTCACTCAGCAAAAGACGATCAAACAGCTCAATCCAGATTTGCGGCCGGGAAGTTATCTGGCGCTGACTGACCCGCTTGACGTTGCGCGGGTTGAGAGCAGGACATTCGTCTGCTCATCAAGCGAGATAGACGCTGGTCCAACGAACAACTGGGTAGAGCCCGAGAAGATGCGGGCGAGGCTCACATCTTTGTTCCAGGGCAGTATGGCCGGCAGGACAATGTATGTAATTCCGTTCTCAATGGGTCCAATTGGGGGTCCCCACAGCCGCTATGGGGTTGAAATCACGGACAGTCCTTACGTGGTGCTTTCAATGATGATTATGACTCGGGTCAGCTCCCAAGTGCTCACAGAAATTGAGTCGGGAGCCTCTTGGGTGCCTGCATTGCACTCCGTTGGGATGCCGCTTGGACAGGATGCAGAGGATGTCCCCTGGCCCTGCGACCCTGAAAACGTGCATGTCGTGCAGTTTCCGGAAACCTACGAGATTTGGAGCTACGGCTCCGGCTACGGTGGGAACAGCCTGCTCGGCAAGAAGGCGATGAGTCTTCGCATTGGATCGGTCATGGCGCGCAACGAGGGTTGGCTCGCCGAGCACATGATGCTAATCCGGGTAACGGCGCCGAATGGTGAACAGTTCAATCTGGGAGGTGCCTTTCCATCCTCCTGCGGAAAAACCAACCTCGCGATGCTGCAGCCTTCACTCGATGGTTACAAGGTTGAAACCCTTGGTGATGACATCACCTGGATCTTCCCAGACGATAAAGGCAAGCTGTTCGCCATGAATCCCGAAAACGGTCTCTTCGGCGTAGCTCCAGGCACTGGATGGGACTCAAACCCGATAGCCATGGAGTCAATGCAATCAGGGGCCCTGTTCACTAACGTTGCAGAGACTCCCGAGGGAGACGTCTGGTGGGAGGGAATGACCAAAACTCCACCCGAGAAGCTCACCGACTGGCGAGGCAATCCTTGGACGCCGGCCATGGGAACCCCCGCCGCGCACCCTAATAGCCGCTTCTGCGTGCCAATGGAGAACTGCCCAACGACCCCAGGGGACTGGGACGCTAAAGAGGGTTTCGAGCTTGATGCAATCCTGTTTGGCGGACGCAGAGCTACCAACGTGCCGCTGGTAACCGAGAGCTTCGATTGGAATCACGGGGTCTTCCTAGGAGCGACGATCGCCAGCGAACAGACTGCTGCTGCCGAGGGAGTGGTTGGAGAGCTGCGGAGAGATCCATTTGCAATGCTGCCATTCTGCGGTTACAACATGGCGGACTATTGGGGTCACTGGCTAGCTGTTGGAAAGAAAGCCAAGGAGACCAAGATTTTCCAGGTCAATTGGTTCAGGAAAGATGAGCAGGGCAAGTTCATTTGGCCGGGTTTCAGCGAAAACTCCCGTGTGATCGACTGGATAATTCGCTCCCTGCAGGGAAAGGCCTCCACTGTGTCTAGCCCAATTGGTCGTCACCCAAGCGCGGGCGATCTCAACATTGAGGGTCTTGACATGACACAGCATGATGTCGAGCGCCTATTCGAGGTAAACCAAGGTGATTGGCTGACCGAACTTGCGGCGATTGAGCAGTTCTTCTTGGGTTTCGAAGACAGAATCCCCGAGCCGCTTGTCGCTGAAAGTCAGCGCCTGAGGTCGAGACTCCAGGAACCAACCCCGTAGGCAACTATTCAATAACGTTCGCTGCAGCAGGTGTTCTCCCTGCGTTGCGGGTGTAAGCTGACAGTTGACACTCAATCGACTTCAATGAGGAAGGAACGTCGTGGATAAAGAAAGATTGGCTGGGCGAAAAGCTCTCATAACAGGAGCTGCTCAGGGAATGGGTGCGGCAATTGCAAAGTACTGGGCCGCTCAGGGAGCTGCTGTATGTGTCGCAGACCTAAATGTAGAGGGCGTTGAAAAAGTCGCCGAAGAAATCAAGGCTGAAGGTGGCGAGGCCACCTTCATTTCGCTCGACGTGAGAGACGAGGCGCAAGCGGAAGCTGCAGTTGAGCACACAGCCAAGACATTTGGCGAAATAAACCTCCTTCTAAACAACGCCGGAGTCAACAAGCCGCTTTTCTTCAACGACATCACGAAAGACAACTACGAGTTCATCATGGGTGTAAACGCGTGGGGCAAGCTGAACGTGATGCAGAAGACCAGCCGCAAAATGGTAGCCCAGGGTAAGCGCGAATACCCCTACAAGATCATCAACGTCGGGTCGATTCTCTCCCGAGAGGCCTTCGTCGATGTCACGGTTTACACGATGAGCAAGCACGCTGTCCTAGGCCTTATCAAGGCGGGGGCAAAGAGCCTCATGGAACACAACATCACGGTCAATGGTTATGCCCCCGGTGTAGTGAGAACCGAGATGTGGGAGCAGCTAGACCGCGATCTCGTTGAGATCGGGATGTTTGACAAGCTTGGTCAATCGATGGATTCGATTGCAAAAGACATGATCCTCATGAAGCGCTACAGCTACCCAGAGGACGTGATGGGTACTGCTGCCTTCCTCGCGAGTGCTGAGAGCGACTACATGACAGGTCAGCTCCTCATGATCGATGGAGGAATGGTTATCCAGTAACCACCCTTTCGAGACACAAAAACCCCGAGAGGTCCTCTCGGGGTTTTTGCTTTCTTTAGCTTTCTCTAAGGCACTCGCTAAACAAGCATGGTGAGGGGGTTCTCAATTCTGAACTGGAAAGCCTTCAGCCATTGGGCCGCAAGAGCGCCGTCAACTGCTCTGTGATCTGCGCTAAGCGTGACGGTCATGATGTTGCCAACTGCCAACTGTCCGTCTCGCACAACTGGTTTTTCAACGGCAGCACCGACGGCAAGGATTCCAGACTGCGGAGGGTTGATGATTGCATTGAATTGCTCAGTGCCATACATACCAAGATTAGTAATGGCGAAACTTCCGCCCTCAAGCTCATCCTGGCGAAGTTTGCCCGCTCGAGCACGTTCGGCCATGTCCCTTACGGTGGCAGCAATGTTGCTTAGGCTTCGTTTCTCGACACCTCTGAGTACTGGGGTTAGTAGTCCACCATCGGTTGCAACGGCAATGGCAATGTCTGCACTCTCATAGACCAGCATCTGCTGATCTGTCCAGACAACATTCGCTTCCGGGACGTCCATGAATGCCGCGGCGACTGCCCGGATGACCATGTCATTTACTGAAATCTTTACCTGAGACACCTCGTTGAGCTTCTTTCGGAGCTGAATTAGCTCGGCAACATCGCAATCGGCCGTCAGGTAAAAGTGCGGGATGGTCGTCTTACTCTCTGTAAGCCTTCTCGCAATTGCCCTCCGCATTGAAGAGTGTGGCTTTGAAGAATACGGCGAAGAGTAGTCCTGGCTCGCCAAGGCAGAAGAGGTGCTGGTAACTACCGGCTCCCCGGTCTGCTCGCTCGGCCCCCTGGCTATGGCTGCTTCTACGTCCCTGCGCACAATTCTTCCCTCTGGGCCCGTACCTTCAATAGTTGCTAGATCCAAACCTGAGTCTGCTGCCAACTTCCGTGCCACAGGTGAGCTAAACATTCTGATTGGGTCACGGGTCACGGCACTCGCAGCGGGCTTGACCTCGGTAGGCGGCTCAACTGGTGTTGCAATGGGTGCTGGAGGAGCCGAGACCGGGGCCTCAACTTCGGCGTCCGCCGCAGGAGCTGAGCTAGGTTCAACGCCCGCGTCCACGCCAATGATTGCGATTGGGGCACCTACCTCCACCTCTACTCCATCACCAGCGATTATCTTGGTCAGTGGTCCGGCTTCCTCAGCTGCATACTCAACGACAGCTTTGTCGGTCTCGAGTTCAACAATTACCTGCCCAACTGTCACCTCAGCCCCCTCAGCAACCAGCCACTTCGATACAACCGCATGGGTCGCGCCAGCGGCCACCTCGGGCATCAGTATCTTGCCCATTAGTTCCTCCCGAAGCCTGCTTTGACAGCGGACAACGCTGCGACTACATCCTCTGTCTTGGCAATAGCTTGCTGTTCCAAAACCTTAGAAATGCTTGGTGAAGCCTCACGGCCATGAACCCTCATTACCGGTTGATCAAGGTAATCAAAAAAGCGTCTTTGAATTTCATCAGAAAGCCAGGAGCCATAGCTTGTTCCCTGCACACCTTGCTCGACAATCATCACCGCATTTGTCTTTCGAATGCTTTCGCCGATGGTTTCCCAATCAAGGCTGGCCCGGTCAAGCCAGCGCAAATCAACAACCTCGGCATCCAAACCGGTTTGCTCCACTGCCTCGAGGCTCTTACCCACCATGTTCATGTACGTCAGGATGGTTAGATCTTTTCCAGGTCTGACGATCTTGGCTTTGCCAAGTTCGATCTGGTAGTCGAAGTCGTCAACCGGTGCAGGGCCCCTCGAGGTGTAGAGATCAACATGCTCGATGACAAGTACCGGGTCCTCCAGCGCAAGGGCTGCGTTCATCAAGCCGACGTAGTCAAAGGGGTTACTTGCGGCGACTATGCGCCATCCTGGTGCAGTAGCAAAGATTCCTGCTGGGTCCATAAGGTGCTGAGAACCGTAACCAGATCCCATCGCGACCTTTGTCCTAAGGACAAGTGGAACCTTGCCCTCGCCTCCGAACATGTGTCGAGCTTTACCTATCTGATTGAATACCTGGTCAGCTGCGACCCACATAAAGTCCGGGTACATGAACTCCACTACCGGCCTGAAGCGGCCATCTAGCGCCATTCCACCAGCAAGACCAGCAAATGCATTCTCACTAATTGGAGTTCCAAGAATTCTCTCGGGATACTTCTCTGGGATGCCCTTGGTGGCTCCATTGGTGCCACCCTTTAGCTTGTGAACATCCTCGCCAAGAATGACTATGCGGTCATCTCTTTCCATTGCCCGGTCAATTCCATTTGCGATGGCGTCAACAAAACGGGTGTCCTTGAGCTCCCCCGTGAAGCTCTCGAGTTCTTCGGTCCTCGCACCCTCGAGCTCGCTAGCATCTGAACGCACGCCGTAATCAACAAATTCCGCTGGCGGCCAAAGCTCTGGTCGGATTCTCCTAGAGCCCTCTTTGCCTTCCGGATCTGGCTCGAGCAGTTGCTCTGAAAACTTCTTCATGGCAGCTATTGCCTGGTCCCTAACGCCTGCCACAAGATCATCGTCGACGAGACCAAGGGCCTTCATTTCATTGGCTACTCTCTCCAGTGGGTCTCGGGCCCTCCAGGATTCCTCCTCCTCCTTGGACCTGTAACCAAAGGCACTGCCTGGGAAGGCTCCGTTTTGATGGAAGAATCTGTAGACCTCAGCCTCAATTACGACTGGGCCCTTTCCTGAGCGCGCGTGGCTCTCTGCAAGCCGCATCGCTTTCCAAACCGCTAACGGGTCCATACCGTCTACGCGATAGCTAGGAATTCCAAATCCAACTCCCCTACCGGAGAGTCGATCTTCCTTTGTTGCCTCCGCCACCGTAGTGCTGACCGCGTAAAGATTGTTTTCGATGAAGAAAACCAGTGGCACATTCCAAGCTGCAGTCAGGTTCATGCTCTCCAGCACGCTGCCGATGTTGACCGCACCATCACCAAAATAAGAAATGGTTAGGTCGTCCGTCCCGGAGTGAAGCTGGTTCCAGGCGTTGCCCGCTGCTAACGGAACCCCGCCACCAACAATCGCGTTGGTGCCCAGTGCTCCGGCCTCTAGCCACTGCAGGTGCATGGAACCGCCTCTGCCGTGAGAGAAGCCTTGATCTAGACCCAAGATTTCAGCCGCGGTCTTTTGCAACATCGCCTGCATCTCTTCGGACACAAGGTTGTTCAAATCCAGATGAGGGGAAATGTGTGAAATGGCCTTCGCCAAGAATTGGTGGTGGCCACGGTGAGAACCGTTAACTCCATCTGAGGAGCGAAGTCCGACGATGGAACCTACGGCACCGCCCTCCTGGCCAACCGAGGAATGGGCTGGGCCATGGACGAGTCCCTGACCGCTGAGCTCAAGTATTTCCTCTTCAAAGGCCCTGATTAGGTGCAGCTGTCCGAGGAAGGTTTCGAGGAGTTTGGGATCGGCCTCTGCCCAATCTTGAGGGGTAGAACGCACCTCCTGCCATGGTTCAAGCGGCTGCAGGTCAACAAGCTGAGTCATCTTTGGCTCCAAATAAAGATCTGTGATTGGATACAATCTTGCCATAAAAAGCCCAATTAGTGGCAATTTTTTTGTTTTATACCTAGATTTGTATCCAATAAAGGAAGAAAGCGCAGAGACATGCCGATACCAGGACTTCGCGGAACCGACCACGTTGGATTCACGGTGCCAGACATTGAGCAGGCCACAGAATTCCTCACTGAGGTTCTAGGCGCGGAGTTGATCTATAAGCTCGGGCCGTTCAAAGCAGATGACGATTGGATGCAGCGGCAGCTGAATGTTCACCAAGACACAGTGATTGTTGAGAATCGCCATTTTCGCCTGGGGCATGGTGCAAACTTCGAAATCTTCCACTACGAGACGCCTGACGGTCAAAAGCCACAGCCCAAAAACAGCGACATTGGAGGTCACCACCTCGCCTTCTACGTAGACGATCTGGATGCCGCGGTCGCGTACTTGAAGCAGAAAGGTGTTGAAGTTCTTGGGGAGCCAGTTAGTTCAAAGGGCCCTGCCGCCGGGCAGCGGTGGGTTTACTTCTTATCCCCCTGGGGGATGCAATTCGAACTCCTGTCCCACCCTCGTGGCAAGAAGTACGAAATGGAAGCCGCTGTAAGGCTCTGGACCCCACGGTTTCCCGCGGATTAAAGCCTCATTGTCACGACGCAGGCCTTAAAGCCATACGGTCCCGCAGTGACGATGGCAGATCCTCCTGCCGCGAGAGTCATCGCCATATCAGCTCTGAATTCGTACTTGGACCCATCTGGAATCACAGCCGTAAAGCTTCCATCGATGCAAAAAACTCCGTGCTCTTCGCCTTCGGTGGTGAAATGGACAACATCTCCGGGACGGTGGTCAATGACCCGGATGCTCTTCCATGGACCCGCCATAATTTCGGTGATATGGGTCTCGTCGGTTTCGTAAAGATTGACTCTTGGATTGAATTCCATCTATTGCTCCTTATTCGGCCGAGGGCGAGTAGGCGGGCAAAGCATCGACAATCTCCGGCGGCAAGGCCTCGACGACAAAAAACTCAAGAGTCTCATCCCCGATTGTCTCGATTCCATGTCTCCCATGAAGTGGGGTCATAATTAGGTCTCCGGGGCCAACTTCAAACCGGTCATCGCCGTAGTGCATCAGGCCGCGGCCACGAATAATGAAGTAGATTTCCTCAGTTCGCGAATGCACATGCTCGCCGACAGCCGCCCCGGGCTCCAGGCGATTATGTTCGAATGAGTCCCAGTCGGCGCTCATCATGAGTCCGGTGACGAATCGCTTCCACCGTAAAACGCCCCTACCGCCGTGCACGCCAAGGATTTGGCTAGGCGAACCCGTGTCAGAGATAAATATTGGAGTAGACGCCATTGTTGCTCCCTAAGTATGAATGTATACGATGCTAGTAGAGCAAGCCTCGTATTGGAAGAAAACCGAATCCTTTTCGAGATTTTGGATACAACTACTCGAAAATAGCCGGGTGCTCCTCGAGGGATTTACGGGTGGCGCGAATGTGCGAAATCAGTACAGACTGCGCCTCGTCCAATGCTTCTCTTCGAAGTGCGTCAACGAACATACGGTGTTGGAGGTGGGTAGTTCCCCCGCGGCTCAACCCGTTGAGCTGAATAAACGCTCGCCTGTAGTGCTGAGTCGTGTTCCACAGCTTCAGAACTATTTCCTGAACCATTCCACCTTCGACTCCTTGATAGGAGAGAAGGTGGAATTCGCGGTCAAGTCGAAGAAACACCTCTACGTCTTCGGAAGCCTCCATTTGGGTGCAGAGCTGAGCGAGCTGATCGAGCTGATCTGGGACAAGATGTGGGAGGCTCTGTGCCAACAGAAGAGGCTCGAGCCGTTCTCTAATCTCGTAGGCGTCATTGCACTCTTGGTAATTAAGCTTGCTCACCCAGGCACCGCTGTTGGAAACGATAGTTACCAGCCCATCGGCTTCAAGCCGGCGTAAGGCGTCTCTCACCGGCAACCGTGAAGACCCGAACCGCTCTGCAATCTCTTCCTGACGAAGTCTTGTACCTGGAGCGAGCTGGCCGCTAAGTATCTCGTCGTGCAGACGCTGGGCGATTGACTGACCTGACAAAACTTACTTCCTTAGGGTTTGAACCAAATCTTATTGCCACAACTCTGGCTACTGGGCAGTGTGTCCGCCATCAACTACCAGTTCGGTTCCAGTCACATAACTCGAATCGTCGGAGACGAGGAAAAGGGCTGCAGTTGCTACTTCGCGTGGGTCACCGAGCCGGGCCATTGGAGTCTTGTCCACGATTGACTGAGTGAGCTGTTTATCCTGAGCCAAAACCATAGGGGTCGCAATGATGCCGGGGTGAAGTGAGTTTGACCGGATTCCATCAGCCGCGTAAGTCAATGCCACATTCTTGCTAAGGGACCGCACGGCCCCTTTGCTTGCCGTGTATGCAGCAACTCCCGACGCTCCTACATACCCCCACATCGACGAAGTGTGGAGCATGACGCCGCCACCCTGCTTTTGCATCTGGGGAAGCACCGTCCGGGTTCCATAGAAGACTCCGTTGAGGTTCAGGTTCACAATCCTGTGCCAATCCTCGACCTCAATTGAGTCGATACCCTCGTAAGAACCGACGCTGCCAGCATTGTTGAATAAAATGTCGATCTTTCCCTCTGCTGCAATGATTCTTTCAACAACGGTTTTCCAAGCATCAAGGTCTGTTACATCGTGCGAAACAAACTCAATGCTCGGATTTTCGAAGGGTTCATCGAGCGAGAGATCCAGGCAGAAGACCTTTGCTCCCTCTTCTGCAAATAGCTCCACAGAGGCTCTTCCGATTCCTCTTGACCCACCGGTTACAACTGCTACCTTGTTCTCGAGTCTCACACCGTCTCCTTTGACAAATGAATACAATCCTTGCTTCAAGATACTCTTTTTTGGGTAAAAATGGCCTGTTTCAACCTAGAATGTATCCAATCAGCATCTCCCAGCCGAAAGCAGAACTAACGAATGTCGATGAAAGTTACCAACCCCACAACCGAGGTAGTCGAGGCAGAGTTTCCCCTAGACACCAAAGAGCAGGTTGAGGCGAAGCTGGCACTGGCCCAGAAAGCTCACGAGACGATCAGGGCTTACAGCTTTGCTGATCGAGCCAAGCTGATGCATGCAGCGGCCGATCTAGTTGAGGCAGATATCGACTCAACTTCCGTAATGCTCACGAGGGAGATGGGTAAGCCAATTGCCCAGAGCCGCGCAGAGGTCCTGAAGTGCGCTAAGAGCATGCGCTTTTACGCCGACAATGCAGAGAAAATGCTTTCACCCTGGAGCATTGATGACCCCAGCAAGGTTGGAGCATCCAGCGCTGGGAGCATTTGGCAGCCGCTCGGTGTGGTTCTAGCAGTTATGCCTTGGAACTATCCACTCTGGCAGGTCATGAGATTTGCGGCACCGGCCTTAATGGCAGGAAACACGGGCGTGCTAAAGCATGCGTCGAATGTGCCGGAGTCTGCAATGTACCTGCACAACCTTTTCACACGCGCGGGCTTCCCAGAGGGCGCTTTTGGCTCTCTCATGATTCCAGCATCGGATGTGGCGTCCGTTATCGACGACTGGCGCGTTCGCGCAACCACCTTGACCGGTTCCGAGCCGGCTGGACGAGCTGTTGCAGAACGTAGCGGAAAAATGTTAAAGCCCTCCGTGCAGGAATTGGGAGGAAGCGACCCGTTTATCGTCACTCCAAGTGCCGACTTGGACAAAGCTGTTGAGGTGGCTGTAACGGCCAGAATCAACAACAATGGCCAGTCCTGCATTGCAGGTAAGCGCTTCTTGGTCTTCGAAGAAATCTACGATGAGTTTGTGGAGAAGTTTGTAGCCAAAATGGACGCTCTTGTAATGGGAGACCCAATGGATGAGCAGACTCAGCTGGGACCCCTTGCAACCGCGGGAGGTTTGCGGGACATTCAAGAACTCGTGGAAGACGCTCGGTCAAAGGGAGCGCGAATACTCTGTGGTGGAACTGCTCCAGAGGGTAAGGGGTATTTCTTCCCGGCAACGGTGATTGATGAGATAACACCTGAGATGCGTCTGACAATGGAAGAGGCCTTCGGCCCAGTCGCAAGCGTCTACAAAGTGGGTTCTAAGGAAGAGGCAATTCAGGTTGCCAACCAAACGACATTTGGCCTAAGCAGCGCTGTTTGGACTCAAGACCCTGATCAAGAGGCGTATTTCGTCGAGCAGCTTGCTGCCGGTGCCGTATTTGTGAACGGCATGACCATCAGCTTTCCAGAGCTGGCCTTCGGCGGCATTAAGGACTCAGGCTTTGGTCGGGAACTCTCAGATGCTGGAATTAAGGAATTCTGTAACCTGAAAACAGTCTGGAAAGGCTAAAAATGCGGGTCGGCTTTCTTGGTCTTGGGACCATGGGGGCCGCTATGGCCGATAGATTGCTTGGTTTTGCGGAACTAGTACCTTGGAACCGGTCGCCAGCTCCCTTAGAAGCTCTTGCAAATAAGGGGATTGCGGTTGCAGCAACTCCTGCTGAAGCGCTAGCAAGTGAGATCTCATTTTCAATGTTGGCAAACGATGAGGTGACCGATGAAGTCCTCGCTATTTCGAATATAAAACCCGGCACCGTTCACGTCTGCATGGCGTCAATCTCCCCTCAGCTCGCAAAAAAGCTGTCGCTTAGGTTCGAAAAGCTGGGGGCCGTTTTCGTTTCTGCTCCTGTAGTTGGAAGGCCGAATGTTGCTGCGGAGGGGAATCTCAACATTCTTGCCGCTGGAGAGCGCTCTGCCCTCGAATTAGCACAGCCCTATTTCGACCTGATGGGTAAAAAGACCTGGATTCTCGGGGATGATCCCTCCAGTGCGAATTTGGTCAAAATAGCGGTCAACTACAACATCCTCCACACCATCCAGTCATTGGCAGAGAGCATTGCAATCGTCGAGCAGCAGGGCATCAATGCCAACGAATTCATCGATGTGTTGAAGGGCACGTTGTTTGGTGGAGTTGCTCACTCGGGCTACGGTGATCAAATTGCCAACTCTCGCTACGAGCCAACTTTGTTCTCACTTGAGCTAGGCCGGAAAGATCTCCACCTGGCGATGCAGGCTGCAAAAGAGGCTGGGGTCTCGCTCCCCACCGCGCAAATACTCGATGACCTACTCGGAGAGGCCCTGAGCGACCCTGAGCTCAGCTCCAAAGATTGGGCTGTTCTCGCAGAAGTTACCCGCAACGCCTCGCGGCCTAGTAAGGATTAGCTACAAAAAGCTCCTGAGCCGGGAAGCGAGTGAGGACCTGCGCGCCGTTCTCAGTGATTACAACTTCCTCTTCGATTCTGGCTGCGCTGACCCCATCGGATGCTGGGCAGTAGGTCTCGAGTGCGAAGACCATGCCGGCCTGAATCTCAACTGGGTTAGACATGCTGTTGAGCCTGGAGATGATAGGCCTTTCGTGTAGGCCAAGTCCAAGGCCGTGGCCAAACTGCAGACCAAAGGCATCCATTTCATTGGCAAAACCGAACTCCTCGGCCTTTGGCCACAATGCCGCGACCTCGTCGGTTCCAACACCTGGGCGGACCTTTTGAATGGCGAGATCCATCCACTCTCTAGCCTTGGCGTAGGCATCGTGCTGTGCCGGGGTTGAGGAACCAACGCTAAAGGTCCTGTAGTAGCAGGTTCGGTAGCCATTGAAGCTGTGGATAATGTCAAAGAATGCCTGATCACCTGGACGGATGATCTTGTCGGTGAAGTTATGAGGGTGTGGGTTGCAACGCTCACCACTGACCGCGTTGATCGCCTCAACCTGATCGGAACCAAGCTCATAGAGTCGCTTGGCGGCAAGTCCAACAATTTCATTCTCGCGAATTCCAGGCTTCAGCGCCTCAGTGATGTCTTGGTAAACGCCATCAACCATGGCGGCAGCCTGGCTCAGGAGCATGATCTCGTCCACGTTCTTGATGGACCGAGCTCCAAGCATGTCCTGCTGGATATCGACGACCTCAATACCTTGCGCCTGCATCTCGAACAGGAATGCTGGCTCGACGAGGTCAACACCGATTGGAGCATTTTCCAAACCAGCGTCGTGGAGGAGGCCCTTGATTGTTGTAACGGCCTCCTTGATAAGGCCGACCTCAGGGTGAATTGCCCCCCTGAGTCCCAACATTCCCGCGTGGGAGTGATCTGGGTTTAGCCAGGGGGCAAAAAGCTTGTGGTGTTTGGCCGCAGAGCCAAAGTCCCAGATGTGTGGAGAACCATCGCGGGTAAGTAGGGCGTAGCGACTCATCTTGTCGCCCAGAGCGCCCCCAATCCAAGTCTGGGTTGTGTAGCGAATGTTGTAAAAGTCAAAGAGCAAGAATGCGCCGCACTCTGTTGCCTCCAGAGCCTGCATTGCCCTGGCTAGGCGGTATTCGCGGAGGCGGTGGAAGTCGACACGTTGCTCAAAATCAACAGCCATGGTGCCGTGCGCTGGAATCTGGCGATTCGCGAAATCTAGCGCCGGGATCAATGGTCTCGGAGCGCCATGATCGTGGCCGTGAGCTGGACTCTTTGCTGCTTTTGTCATCTTCCTTGCTTTCTTAGAAATGTTTCCCTGGGCGGGACTAGCCCGCCCAGGGAAAGGTTTAGGAGCGTCGGTTTACCACTCTGGAGCAACTGATGGGTCAGTTGCGTTGTCGATGGTGACCTTTGGGTTAGGCATGTAGAGAACCGAACCCTCGTCGTCACGACCCTGGCTGGTGTCACCGGTCATTGCGCGGTAGATACCTACAACTGCGTTCTCACCATCCCATGATGAGGACTGGAAGACGGTTCCGTCTAGCTTGCCATCGATAACCAGTGGGTTACCTAGGAAGGTGTTACCGATTGAGGTGATGATGAAGTCCTCAACGGCTAGGCCACGTGCCTCAAGGGCAGCGATGCCACCGGCAACCATTGAGTCGTCAGCTGCATACATACCCTGAACGTTCTCAACGCCAACGGCGGTTAGCATCTCAGATGCTGCAATCTGTGAGGTGTCCTTGTTCCAGTCACCTGGCTGCTCGGCCAAGATGGTCACATTTGGGCACTCTGAAGCAACAGTCTCACGGAATCCAGCACCACGTAGAGATGCAACCGAGTTACCAGTTAGACCGTTGATCTGGATGATTCCGATCTCGGCGCCAGCTGCAAACTCACACATCATTTCTGCGGAAGCTGCACCCTGACCGTAGCTGTCAGTTCCTGAGTAACCGTAGGTTAGCTCGGTGTCCTCTGGGTTCACGTCAGCGTTGGTGATCCAAACTGGAATACCGGCTGCGCTAGCTGCCTCGAGGCATGGGCGGATGCTGTCAGCGATAGCTGGCCACAGGATGATTCCGTCGGTCTCACTGTCAGCAACTGCGATCTCGCACTCGCTGGCCTGCTTGTCACCGTCGTACTCACTGTTGGTGATGGTTAGCTCGATGCCCAGCTCTGCAGCCTTCGCGATCATTGGAGGCAGGTACGTGGTGCCGTAAGGCTGGTCGTTACCCTGTGGAAGCAGTGCGTAAACCTTCAGGGTGTCGTCGCCACCGCCGCTGGAGTCACCGCTGCTGTCGCTGCTGCCTGAGTCTGAAGAACCAGTTGATGCGTCTTCAGTGGCACAGCCGGTTAGGACTAGTGCTGCTGCGGCCAGCATCGCTGCTGGAGCAAGCACCAAACGAGACTTTCTCATTTTTCCTCTTTCCTTTGCTTTGTCATTTGATTGGGATCAACTGGACGTTGACCTATTGCCAGCCTCGGATGGTTCCGAAGCTTTCCCGCGGCCGGTTCGCAGAGTACGAATACTCGAGATGACCGCGCGAAGATTGTTGGGGTCTGTGGTTACCGCTATTAGAAGCAGCAAGCCGATAAAGATCTGCTGAATAGGCACCTGAACTGCTGCCAGGGTCAGCGCAACCTGAATGATGCCCAGAGACGCTGCGCCAATTAGTGTTCCAACCACCGAACCACGACCACCCTTGAGGTAGTTTCCTCCGATGATGGCGGCAGCGAAGCTAGCTAGAAGAACTGTTGAGCCGGCGATTGGGTCCGCAGCGGTGCGCTCAAGGGTGTTCATTACACCCGCTGCAGCGGCAACAACTCCACTGATGATGAAGCCTGTGAAGATTCTGAGCTTTACGGGGATTCCCGCGTCTCTTGCCGCCTGACGGTTCCCTCCAACAGCTAGGAACTCACGGCCGACGCGGATTCTAGAGATGAAAATCTGCAGGCCTATGAAGACAAGAATGAATACGAGAATTCGCGGAGTGATTGGGCCAAGCAGTGGCTGACCAAAGGCAATTCCAGCTTCAACGTTGTTGAGCTTGATGGGTGCTTCGTTAGAGATAACCAGAGCAAGCCCTCGAAGGAAGAAGAGCATTCCAAGCGTCGCTATGAAGCTATTGATTCCAATCACTGCGACCAGGAAAGCGTTCACAATTCCAACGACTACTCCGACGGCTAGTCCAGCCATAATTCCCAGACCCAAATCGGGAATTGAGGCTGTCACCACACCGGCGAGCGCCAACGTGCTGGCGACACTGAGGTCGAGCTCTCCCATAAGAATCACGACTGTGAGGCCGAGGGCCACGAGACCGACCAATGCGATACGTCCGAGGGTCACTGAATAAGCCGTGAAAACTGTCTGCTCGGTAAGCAAAACACCAATAAGAACTGCCGCTAGAAGCGCGACGCCCCTGCCCTCTGTGCGCCTTGCAATAGTTAGCTTGAGCTTGGACCAGAAGCCGGTTGAACGGCTACCCAGCTGAATAGTTTGAGTCTGACTCACTTCTTACCCGCCCTTCTAGCAAGCGCATCAATGGAGACAGCAGCGGCAATCAGAAAGCCGAGCGCCATTTGCTGGTATCCGAAACTGATGTTGAGGAGAACTAGGACATTGGTCAGAACGCTGACGAATACGACCCCCAGTAGGGTTCGCATAACCGAGCCTTTGCCACCAAACACGCTTGTCCCACCGACGATGATTGCGGCCAATGCGCGGAAGTCATACCCGGTGGACATGGCACTCACAGCCGTGTTTGAGAATGCCGCGAGAACAAAGCCAGCGATCATTGCTGAAAACGCAGTCACTAAGAAAGCACCAATGATGACAAGACCGGTGTTGGTGCCGCCGAGGCGCGTGGCCCTCTCATTGACACCAAAGCTGCGAACCGTGAATCCAAAGTTGGTTCTGTTGAGAACAAAGGACAGAATCAAGGTCATGGCCAACAGCACCAGGGCAGAGTAGGGAACGGGTCCCAGCTTCCCTGCGCCAAAGGTAGCTAGCGGACTCTCATAGGGACCAAAGAAAATTGACCCACCCGAAAAGAAACGCAAAAGCCCAAGGCCTATGTATGTGGTGGAGAGAGTCACGATCACGGCGTTTGCCTTGAAATAGCCAACGGCGACTCCATTGACGATTCCGAAAACAGTAGCGGCGATCATGGCCGCGATGATCGCCAGGAAGTACCCGTATTCGTTACTAACCGCGATCAAAATAACTGCAGCAGTCGCAACCTGCGCAACAACAGAGAGGTCAAGATAGTTTCCACTTATGACAACGAATGTCATTCCAACGGCAACGATGCCGATTGGGGCTGCGCGGTGGAAGACATCTGCGATGTTCTGAAGTGACGCAAATCCATCAACGCCGATCACTGCAACCCCGATGAGGAGCGCAGTTAGGACGAAAATCCCATTGTCTGCCATCCAGTTCAGTACCTTGGCACCTGTACTCAACTCATTCTTTGGCGGTTGCTCTGTTGCCAAAGCGTTTACCTGAGTTAGCGGGTCACCCATTTACGCCTCCACTAATTTCTCGCCTGCGGCAAGACTCATTACCGACTTCTCATCGGCTTGCTTTCCGGCCAGGGTTCCAGTGATTTTTCCGTCACGCATGACGTGGATTACATCTGCGAGCTCGAGCAATTCAGGAAGGTCCGAACTGACGACCAAGACGGCTGTGCCCTGGTTAGCGAGCTCCTTCACAAGCTTGTGAATTTCAGCCTTCGCACCAACGTCGACGCCTCGAGTCGGCTCGTCCAACACAACAAAGTTAGGCCTGCGTCCCAGCCACTTAGCGATAACGATTTTCTGCTGGTTGCCTCCGGAGTACTGACCAGCTTCTAGCTTGACCTCAGGCGGCCTGAGACCAACTTTGTTTGCCAGCTCCAGAGCGAAGGAAAGCATCTTGCTAGGTCTGGTGATTCCACCGGCTCCTAGCTCCCGGCGGTTGGGTAAATAGATATTCTCGAAAACAGACATGGTCATTGCTAGGCCATCCACACGTCTTTCTTCGGGCACGTAGGCAACACCTGCCTTGATAGCCGACATGTAGCCGCTGATCACACTGGTCTTCCCATCAGCGGTGATGGTGACTCGACCGGCAGTCCTGTTGTCGGCACCAATAATTGCTCTTACGAGCTCGGTGCGACCCGCACCAACAAGACCCCCCAGCCCGACAATCTCGCCTGCTCTGACTTCCAGAGAAACATTGTTGACGCCGGGTGCCTTTACGCCCTTTGCAGCCAGCACTAACTCTCCGGGCTTGGTCTCTCGCCTTGACTGCAAGTCAAGCTGGAGTTCACGTCCAACCATTTCATTGATTACCTGGTCTGGCTTTGTTTTGGCAACCTCAGATACAAAAACCCTTTGACCATCGCGAAGCACGGTCACCTTGTTGCAAATCTTGAACACCTCTGGGATGCGGTGAGAGATATAAATAATGGCCAGGCCCTGGCTTGCGAGCCTCTGGAGCATCTGGAGAAGATAGTCGGTCTCCGCTGGAGTTAGGGACGCTGTTGGCTCATCAAGAATGAGGACTTTTGGCTTCCTTGCAACCGCTCTTGCAATCTCAACAAACTGCCTCAGAGCAACCGACAGTCGGGAGATTCGCTCGTCGAGATCAACGTCAACACCAATTTCCTTCAGCGTTTCTGCAGCAATCTTCTTCATCTCGGCCTTGCGGGTAACTCCCATGGAGGTGGGGAAGGACCCAAGCAGGATGTTTTCTGCAACGGTCATCTCAGGAATCAGAGAGAGTTCTTGGTGCACAAGCGAGATGCCAGCCTCCAGAGAGGACTTTGCGGAGTTCTCAATCTCTACGCCGTCGACCAGCACCGCCCCCGAATCGAGAGTTTCGATTCCGGAGAGAATTCTCATGAGGGTTGATTTTCCGGCGCCGTTCTCTCCTACAACGGCATGAATGTCGCCTGCTTCGACCGCAACCGACACATCATCAACGGCCTTTGCGCCACCAAATGCCTTTACGACATTTCTGGCTTCAATGACTGGCGTCGACATGCTCCAGGGCTCCTTTGCCTTATGGCACCAGATTGTGCTTTAAACAAAGTGTAAATAATAAGAGAACAGTGTTCTTCAAAATTCGGATTTGTAACCCAAATGTTATTTCACAGTGAACGCTTGATTTGTGAGAGATTTCATCGTCATTGCCCGCTGAAATTGGTTAGTAGGTGTGGAAATACTCGAATTCTTTTTCTTCAGCACCGGGACCGATCTCTGAAAGCTCGGAAATAAACCACACGGCCCTGACCGAATTTTCAGTTGCATTCCAGAACCTATGGGGCAATGAGCAATCAAAGGCGATTGAATCGCCAGCTTTCAAGATGGTGAAGCCCATGCCTACCTGAACACTGAGTTCGCCTTCAATTACCAGCCCGAACTCCCGCCCTTTATGTCTGACAAGGTCACTTGGCGGGTTAGAGCTGCCTTCAGCTGGCTTGTACAGAACTTCAATGAACTCGCTGCCTTGTTCAGGCCGTGTGGTTAACCTTTCCCAGGTAGGGCCCTTGGTGAGCTCTAGAACCGGGCGGTCCGCGTGTCTCAAAACAATGCCGGCCTCTTCGAGGGAGACCTGCCCTTCGGCTGCTTGCTGCTCAAGTTCGAAACTCTGGTTGGACTTTGGTGACTTTGGATCCTCGAACAGGGAGTCCATGGAAATCTTAAGCTCGCTGACTACGTTATAGAGAGCAGGGACGCTAAAGGATGCAAGTCCCCTCTCTACCTGAGAGACGTGACTCGCCGAGACGTTGACTCTCCGAGCAAGCTCCCGAACAGAGATACCGGCAGCCTCGCGAGCAATTCGGATATTTTCCCCGCACTTCTGCCAGTGCTGTGACTCGACCTGCTCGTCCACCATTGCTCCCCATGAATCTCTTACAGTTACATCCTAGGGTGTTCTGTACCAGCTAACGCTCAACAACTATTTGAATGTTTTGAGCCGCATACGGGTCAAGCTAAACATCTCTCTGCGGGTTGTCGGTATCCATGACAGTTTGGACACGGGGCTCAGACTGGCCTTTGTCTCCGCGAATGAAGAAGGTCAGAAGAGTTGCAGCAGTAGCACCCAGCAATAAAAGTGCTAGTAATACCTCAAGAAGCATTTGGATCTCCTTTTCCTTTGCGGGCTAGAACAGCCTTCATCCCGGAAAAAATCCCCCTTTACTTCTTTCTGGCGCGGATCCTCAGCACTACGCTCCACATCGCAAAGAAGATTGCGGCAAACATAAACAGCCAGGCCAAGCCCAAAGCCCAGAACTCTTCGACTAGAACCCCGTCCTCATCGATGGACTGTCCAGAGGCTAGGTAGTAGATCCCGAGACTAAAAGTTGCCAGGAGAGACAGGGTCCCAAAGGTGTCAACGACTTTATGCAGCTTGGATTTCACAGCAGTCAAGGCTACTTGCTAACCACAATTACTCGGCCATTGAAGCTTTGGTGCTTGGTCACCTTTGTCTGATACCAATAGCTCAAATCGGGCCTCAGCGACTTCGCGTATTCACAAACCAGCTTTGCTCGCATTCGAACTGCCAGATTCATGCGGTAAGGGTTGTCCGCAACCCGGGCGCCAGTGCAGATGAACTTGGTGTTCCCATCAAGTCTTTCGAGGACTGCCCTGATTTCGGCTTTCTGGGTCTCGGTAACTTCTCGAGCTCTTCCTGGATAGTCAGTTAGCGACTTCACGATTACCGGAGCCGTTCGCACCTGGGTAGTCTCTGGCGTTTCGGTCTCGCTCGACACTGCACTCATCGGGACAAACACCAGAGCCAAAGCTAGTGCCATGGATAAAGCCGACTTCATAGATTCCTTTCGAGCCTGTCTAAGACAACAAAACTTCGAAGCAAAATGCTTCCTGGGTCGAGGTCCGGATTCGGAATGCGAACGTGTTTGTGCGCCTAGATGGTGAACGTGAGAACCGTCAGCAGCTCAATTCCCTCGTCTTTTGATGTCCCTAATCAGCCACCAAATAACAGATGCAAGACCTAACATCAGAGCCGCAGGAAGACTCAAAAAGAGTAGCCATAGCCAGGCTCCTCCGCCGGTCCCCTCATTCCACATGTCTCCCTCTGTGAACAACGAGGTTACGAATGCGAGGAGGAAAGGAAGAAGGACAAGTATCAGAGCAACAAGCGCTAGGTGCCGCGGCCGAAAACGTCTCATACCTTTATTTTCCCGAAACATCGCTCATCCTCACTACGATTCACGCGAACCTCTCGACAAGTAGACTCGCGACATGTCAGGACATTCACTCAAAGTCTCAGCAGTTGACTACCACACGGCGGGTGAGCCTTTTCGCATCGTCGCAGATTGGCAAGATCGAATCCCGGGCGAGTCGGTAATCGACCGGCGTGAATGGGCGGAAAGTAGCTCAGAGCTCGACCGGGTTAGGAAATTGCTCGTGAACGAGCCTCGAGGGCATGCCGACATGTATGGGGGTTTCATTGTTCCTCCCAATGATCCCGGTGCTGACTTCGGAGTTCTTTTTTGGCATGGAGACGGCTACTCCACAGCCTGCGGTCATGGAACTATCGCCCTGGGCGCTTGGGCAATCGATAGTGGACTGGTAAACGCGGAAGACAACGGTGCGACCCCGGTCACAATTGACGTACCCTCGGGGAGAGTTGAGGCAATTGTGGAACGGCAGTCTGGACGGACTACCCAAATTTCATTCAGAAATGTCTTTTCGCACCAGATCGCGCAGAGCGTTGAGGTAGAAATATCCTCTGGTCAAAGGGTTTCAGTTGGCATTGGATATGGCGGGGCAAACTACGCGAGCCTGAACGCCACTCAACTGGGGCTTGAGATTGTGCCCGAGAATTTGACGGAGCTCATCTCAATCGGACGCGAAGTGAAATGGCTACTAAACGATCAACCGGTCGCCAAATCCCAGGGAGATAGCAGACTAAATGGCATCTACGGCACCATTCTTTACGAGGAATTGGCCAGATCTGAAGAGCATCTCCACCATCGAAATGTCACCATTTATGCAGATGGCAGGGTAGACCGGTCCCCATGTGGATCTGGCACCGCATCAAGAATTGCCGAGCTCCATCAAGCCGGAGACCTAACAGCCGGAATGGAGCTTGTCCACGACTCAATCATTGGCAGCAGATTCCTTGGCCGAGTTGAAAAAGTCGAAGAGAGGGATGGAGTAACCGGTGTGATTCCGCTGATCTCCGGTATCGCTCATCAGACTGGACGCAGCGAGTTCACGTTAGACGATTCGGACGAGCTTGGAACCGGGTTTTCGCTGCGATGACTCAGATTGATTGGATATCTGATTCGGCATTGTCTGATTATGGGTATGCGGCTGCCATTGACGCGATCTCTCGAACTCTGGAGTCGGGCTTTGATCCCTCTTCTGACAAAGTCAGGTCATTTGTGGAGTTTTCACAAGGTCAAGGCTTGGTGATGCCAAGTGAAATAGGAGACTATGTCGGCCTCAAATTTGTGACGGTTGCACCAGGTAATCCGAGCAATAACCTCGAACGCATCCAAGGAATCTTCACTCTCTTTGATTCAAGAAGTCTGACGCCTCTCGCACAGTGCAATGGTGCAGCACTTACCTTGCTTCGCACCGCGGCGGTATCCGGAGCTGTAATTTCGAGACTCACGGAAGCCACGGAGCCAAAAGTTGCGCTTTTTGGCTCAGGTCCTCAGGCGCTCGCTCACATCTTGAGCATCGAGGTCATTGCAAACCTAAAATCGGTGGCAGTCTTTGCCAGAAACTCGGCAACCTCCGACACTCTTCTTCAAACGGTTCGAGAAACGGGGGTCAGCTGTCATCTGGGAGATCGGGAAGACCTACTCGAGGCAGACATCATCATCACTGCCACCACCGCAAGGGATCCCCTGTTCACACTCGATGAGATCAATCCCAATGCTTTGATTGTGGCAGTCGGCTCTCATGAGGCAAGTGCCAGAGAAATCGGAAGCGACGTCGTCAGTTCTGCACAAGTCTTTGTGGAAGATGTCGCGACGTGCCTAAGAGAAGCTGGCGATGTCATCATGGCGATTCAAGACGGCTCGATCACGGAAGCTGAGCTGGTTCCCATGTCCTCGCTGTTTAGAAATGAGCCAACTTCAAAACTTCGCCATGGCCCAGAGGCTGGGTTGAAACTGTACAAATCCACGGGTATGCCCTGGCAGGATCTTGCAATTTTCAGTGACATTTACGAAAAACGAGGATTCCTGGCGACTGGTTAGATTAGCCGGAGCCACCTGCCAGAATCGAACTGGCGACCTGCTCTTTACGAGGGACTCTTACACTCCTGATAACACCGTGTTTTCGCTACAAGTACAAATAGACCCTGTGTTCTGATGTGTCAGTATGCCCACGGTTGCTCCCGAGTTAGCAGATAACCTCAGCAACCAGTCTGCCGCCGCCAGATTTACGAAACTCGAGGGACCAGTTATCGTTTGATAACTCATCGAGGAGGCGACTACCAAGACCCTTCCTTACCCTCTTGCCCAAGGGACCAGTGCCATCGTCCAAGACTTCCAGATACAAGACATTCTGCTGATTTTTCTGTGAAATTCGGATTTCAACCATCTTGGCAAACCCATGCCGAATTGCGTTAGTGACAGCCTCCTGAACCAAGGCAATTATTGGCCTCTCTTGTGACGAAGAAAGGTTCTCGGGGAGCTTTTCCCATTTGATCACCGCATAGCCCTCCCAGTCACTCCTCAATGCCTCAAGAGCTTCACCGAGAGACGCGCCGCTCAAACGCCTGAAAGTCTGCTCAGCGTCCCTGATTACCTCCATAACCCGCTGTTCAATCTCTGACAATCCGAGGCTGTCGGTCGTCTTTTCGTTCAGCTGGATTGCGAGTATTTGGTTTTGCACCGAGCTGTGAAGGTGCCCAGCCAATTGCCTTCTGAGGTACTCACGATTGGCCCAAGAAAGGGTGGATTTGTCTCTTAGCCTTGTGAGTAGCAAGGGGGCTTCGTTGGCATCAGTGCCGCTGAGCTTTAGCGCTGAGAAAATGAGGGCCAACAAAGCAAAAAAGATTAGGTTTGCGACCACCCCCGACAAAAACCGAATTGGGTCCAGGTTTCCCCAAAAAATCAGCTGATTGAAAAAAGTAACCGTGGAGCTAAGGAACATTAGCGTGAGAAAGAATATGGGTAGGACTGTCTTCTCTTTTGACTTTGCCCGCTCGGAAAGAAGTTTCCCAATCGCGAATCCGAGCGAAGCAACTGCAAATCCAATAATCGCCGCCATAGGTGCACTGGCTGCCCGATCCTCAGACTGATGCTGGTTGGTCGCCATGATCGTGATGCCATAAACAAGGCCGACCAGCAGCGGGGACGAGAATGGCCGCAGGCTGAGAGCCACCTGGCTAACTCCCCTGACAACAATCAGGTCTCGCAACCAACTTCGTTTGGCCCAAGCGCCGCGGGAGATTGGCTTGATGCACCTTGTCATCACCGTTTCCAAGGCCTCCTCAGGCCCTGTATCGGCATCTAGCTGCCTGAAGGCCTCGGAGACTTTTCGGCGCAGCGACTCGAAGAAGTCAGCTATTTCTGCATCAAATACCTGCTGTGATTGCAGGGCTGAGTTGGTCTCCAATATCACCCGCTGGGCAGACCGCTGCTCTCGCCTGCTTATCTCAAAAAGGGAACTGAGCACTATGCCTATTGCTCCGAGCCCACAGCTCAATGCAATGGATGTCAAATTTATGGAAACTGGCCTCAGGCCGACTAGCTGCTCAAACCAGGAATAGCAGAGCAAAGCCAGGACTCCCGTTGCAGCTCCGAACAAGATTACGAAGACGGGAGCAACTGGGCGGCTTCTTCTTCGGGCAAAAATGGTGATTTTGGCAACCTCAGCGAATGCGATAACAAAAAGCCAAGTGCCAATGTTGGCCAAAGATTCGAGTAGGAACTGGTCCACCGGGGCGACACCCGGGGTTTCTCCGAAGACAAGTGAGGCAATGATGATGATCAAGAGACCAAAGAGGATTAGGTGAGATCTCTCTAGAAGAGCCGGCCCACCAATGCGAGCAAACCTGCCAGATCTAGTCGCCATCTGGTCTAGCGGTTTGATTTAGAAACACTCTCGCCAAGTGAACTCTTTGGTTCCGATCGAGCTGAGAGGGTATGCCAAGAACTTTAGAAATGCGATTAACGGCCACAGCGACAGAAGCTTCCGTGATTCCTCGATGCTTCGCGATTTCCTTATTGGATGCCCCCTCGGATAAAAGCCGCAAAACCTGAAACTGGCGGTCGGTTAACTTAGCCAACGGGCTCGTGAGTTTGTAGTCTGAAAAACCCTCTTGGTGAGCCACTTTCCTAATTGCCGAAATGAGCTCAGACCCATCCGACAGATGATCCTTTAGCAAGTAGATGGAATTCTTCGCAAGCTGAGGCACTTTTCCACCAACTACAGCGCGCGGATCCTCGTAGCTAGTGAGGTACACGACACCAAGTTTGGGCACTTGCTTCTGCCAAACCAGGGAGACATCCACGCCGTTGAGTTGCTGGCCCAGGTTCAGATCTACAACAAGTACGTCGATCTTTGATGTTTCCAGCTCTTTTATTGCTTGAACGCCATTCTCCAGGGCAAAAATGACATCAAAACCTTCCGCTTGCAAAGAGTTTGAGAGCGAATATCGAAGCAGGCCATTGTCTTCCACAATTCCGACCCGAATCTCCATGTTGTCCATTATCTCGGACTCGACCATTCTCTGCGTATCTCCTATTACCCACCTGCCAGAAGCAAGGGGCGATCCTGGTTAGCCAGCGATTGCTTCCTGGCTGTATTGGAACCCACTGGCTGTAGAGATGATCTTTGAAAAGTTTTCGAAGATATGTGGGATGCCCGCGGCATCGGGGTCAAAACGATTTACCCAATCACAGTCTCCGAAGTAACTGCCGTCAAGCAATTTGGACTCCTCAATCAGGCCGCGCTCCATCATGAGGATCATGGCCGCGCTCTGTACATAGGCATTCGCGTAGAGGGTAATCTCTGGATCTCCTTGGATATCGCGATATGCTCGCTCGAGCATTTTGGACTTGTAGTCGTCACGTCCTTCCAACTTGGCTGCCATGAAAACGCCAAAGTAATCTGCTGTTCCCTCGGCAAACCAGCGCAGCTCGTTGAGCGAGTCCTCGTCACGACCCAGGATCGGCGCACAACGATTTAGTAAGAAATTTGAGAGTCCGTGATAGGCCTCGTGAAAAAAGATCTCGGTAGCGGTTGTCCTATCTTGTTGCAGCGTTCTTGCATAGATCACAGCTCGAGATTCTTTGCACGGTCCGGGAGCCGTAGCGACATCAGCGGCCCCTCGAATCCAAAGCCCGACAATTCTGACTCCCTCATCAAATTCGCGATACTCCGACTCGGTGCAACCCTGAAGCGACGCCTGCCAGTTTGAAAATTGTCCAACCACATCCTCCACCTCTGAATCGCTAAGAACATGGTGATGCTGCGTGAAGGGAGCGCCATCAAATACTTGGGGGTCAGGGTCTTCGTCTATTGGTTGACCAATTGGCCAAACAAGTCCGAAAAAATCAGTCGGGGGCGCAACCATTTCATCCACGGCCATTCGAATCCACTCAGATACCTCATCGGAGCTGATCTGGGGATCAAAACTTATGCCGAGCTGGGTAGGTTCACGCTGCTTAGCAATCTCCTCAGTCTCGTCCTTTTGCAGGTTGTCAGTTTCTGAATCTGGCACCGCACTAGTCTCTGGTGTCTCGGCATCCCCCGACAGGGCCGTCGGAGTTGCTGCCACAGAGCAACCCGATAACACGAGGGCTGCAAGCATTGCAGCGATGCCCGCGCGAAGGAGTTGAATTTTGGTTTTGCGCAGATTTGTCGGCATCCTGAACTACCTGGTTAGGACCGTCTTTGAAAGTTCTCTCTTCCCACCTACATAGAGATCAACCTTCACGTTCAATCCAATAGCGGCGGTCTTTCGTTGGAACACCTGGTAGTCAGAAGTGACAGTTGTCTTAAACCACTTTCCGGCTATCTTCCAAGACAGCGTCTTCCCCTTATGACCTTTGGCATAAACAGCGATGTAGCCATTGAAAGACCCGGCGTTGACCTTGCCTAATTGCTCAACTACTTCAACTACTTCAGAAGCCGAAGCGTCCGTGACAGGCGCTGGGGCCTTTTCCACTAGTTGCAAACCTGGGTAGTAGGTAAGGATGCCGTGGCTAGATTTCATCACCAGCTGCTTGATGCCCGGGGAAAGACTCGAAGGCATGGTGAATACCAAGGCTTTGCTTGCCTTCGAGGTAATTGAAGCGGCGACGCCATCAATTTCTAATGACCCAACCAGATCTAGGCGGCGGCCTATGACTGTGATGCTGTCACCTTCAAAAGCAATCTTGGTTGAGATCCCCGAGGGAGCGGGACCACGATAAGCCTGAGGAGCAGCGGGTGCAGGGGCTGGCGCAGCCGCTGGAGGTGTTGGTTGAATGGCGAATAGTGGCGAGGAGTATCCGAAAGGGTTCAAAGAGGCCACGAGTCCGCTGTTGCCATCTCCACAAGTTCCTGTTTGGAAGCTGGTGTCAGCCACTACAGAGCCATCTCGGGTACCTTGCCAGGCTGAGGCGGCCTCAGCCGGGGTCGTGTCAAAACTGCCGGACAAATAGTTTGATGGCACACACACGTAGTAGAAACCATCGGTACTTCTTGCCGCATTGTTGAAATCATAGGAAGGTCCAGAGACCGCAAATTCAAACGCAGTTCCCGCAAAGGTTCTTGGTCCAAAAGCAAAGCCCTGGCCATTGGTCGAGACTAAGCCACCCGCAAGGGCAGCGGCATCTGCTGAAACCATCAAGTTGAGTTTGGCGGGAACACTGCTAAAAACCATGTAATCATCGGTCACAGAACTATCCATGCCCTCACCACACTTATCTGAGGTGACGGTGGAGCCGGTGATTGAAACGCTGCACTGGGGCCACCACGTTGCCCTGGAAATTGCGCTTGACATGGCACGAGCAGTTCCAACGATCGTTGTTACAACGCGATCTCCGGACGAATCTATGTCCCAGCGGTTGGTATTTGAAGACACGTTCGTTGTTGCAGGATTTACAAGAATCGGAGAATCGCCGCTTGCGATTGCAAAATTAAGTTGGCTGTCACCGGTGCCCACAGGTAAAGCTCCGTAGAGGTTCCCGGTCGTCGGCCAACTCACCGCAATCTTGGTGACTGACCCCGAGGGGATTCCAAAGACACCCGAGGAAAACGTGGACGTAGCTGCAAGTTCCAAATTGGCTTCGAAAGAGTCCGCATCCCCAACCATCTCCAACACAACGGAGTATCCGCTGTCAAGACGAGTAGTGCCGTTAGCTGCGAACACGCCAGACGTGGCCTCGACGCAAGGGCTATCAGAGGCAGTTGGACCGCTGCATGCCTCGAGCAAGACGTGAGTTTCGTCACGCTCTCCCGGTCCCCACCAAGGCCTGCTCGAAACCCAGGTTTCAATACCGACATCGTCTGTAGTGTCATCCAGAGTGCCATCTCCACCCATGTCGACCAGGAGGCCAAGAGCCAGGAAGATGCTCGTCGAACCGTTACTTGAGCCATCCATTGGCACGTAAACATCAAAATTTACAGTTGTGGATGTGATGTCGTCTTGGACCACTCCAGATGTGGTTCGCACGTCGCTTCCCGCTCCCAGCACAAGAGTTCCGGGCGTGCCGGCCACATACTGCGTGCTGCCGTCACAAAGTTTCGCAATGTTTGCAGAGTTCGAGACTCGAGTGTTGGCAATCGGGCTTCCTCCATCCACAATGCCCTGATCTTTGAAGTGGGGGAAAGATTTAACCACATCCCCGGACCCAACAGCTGGATCGTAAAAGGCCCACACATCCTTCGTTCCGGATGGCAAATTGTTGAGTGTTACTGTTGCGCGCTGGTAGTACTCGGAGGATCCGCCGCCAGCGCAGGTAATCTTCTCAACCCCGCCCTGTGCCTGGAAATAGAACAAGCCGCCACTTTTTGCTGTGTACATAGCCGTTAACTCCGATGCAGAGCTGTCATTGGAGTAGTTGCCCCCACCGAAAGCTCCCCCCAGGTTGTCGCCTGCCTGATTTGTTGCTGAGGGTGATAACCCAACGACGTTTCCGTCAACTCCAACAGTCACATCGGAAGTCTTTGGGCTTGCGTATTCAGCCTGGGCCATCGGACTGAGAACGATGTACGAGAGCACGAGGCTCAAAATCAGCGTTAGTGATAAGTTACCTTTACGAAAATGCATAAATGGAAAGATAGCACTAAATTTGATTTTTGTTTAGTTAGCTATACAAATATTTGGTGGGAGTTGATTAATTGAAGGCGAAGTGGAGATCAGCACGGTCGGCAATCGCAATTGGGCTCTGCGCGCTAATCACGACCTCTGGATGCTCGGGGGCGGACCCTGAAGTTCTTGCCGATAGTAACGAAACTTTATTTGCCGAGGAAAACCAACCCTCATTGCAGGCATTCCTGGATTGCTTTGAGCCCGCTACCGGTGCAAATGTCAACCCAGTTGAAGGCGGCTCTGAAAACTTCCCTATTCTGGAGTTGGTAGTTGACGCAGAGTTTGATTCAGGGCTGGCTGAGGATGCCCTCAGAAATGAATGCCGTCAGCAATTTCAAGAAATGGCCCTAAATTTCGGCGTCGGTTTTGAAACCTACTTGGACTACTTTTCCGACTTAATCCAAAACGCCTTGGGTGGGCCTCCCCTAGTTGCCGACCTTCGCACTCCAAGTGCTCCTTGCCTCCTTGAGCCCCTCTCGCAAAGCTTTGATTTCTCGAGTGCCTCCGGAACGGAGTTCGACTATTACGTTGAGCGCCCTGATTTCGAGTGGGGAGATCCGCCAGTTGAGAGGTTCACCCCCGGCGACACCTCACAGTTAGCCCTCAAGACCGAAGGCACGCGAGATTATGGCCAAATCTCGAAAAACGGTGAGCTTCTTTTTGTGAAGCCATTGCTGGAGTCAAGAGCCTGTTACAAAGAGATTCGAATTGACATCTCATTTCGAGCCACTCCGTTCATGGAGGGAAGCAGCTTCACCGATGGCTGCAGAACACTTCTAAACACGAACGGGAGTCGAAGAGATGAGCTCGGCCTAAGCATCTTCTTGTGTCAAGGCTCAGACGAGTGGCCAGAGACTTTCCTGACGTTTTGGACATCCAACGGAAATCAAGACCCTTGGAACGCCGTCGAGGGCTACCAACGCATTTACAGCAAATTTAACGAGTTTGAATGGAATGACGTCTCAATTCAATATCGGTTCGGCCTAGATAAGCCCCGAATAGAGGTAACCATCAATGACTCCCTCTACAACATTCTGCTCGTGGAGGGCAAAAGGGCTAATCCCGAATCGATCAGATCCTTCCTTACAAGTCCCGATTTTGGCTTGTGGCTCGGGGGCCATCCAGACGATGACTACCTTGACCATCCAGCCGATCTAGAACTCGATATTGATCACCTCAGCATTTCCTATGGCTCGCGCGAACAGAATTCTGCCGAACTGGCAAATATTTTGGGAGACATCTCAGACACAAACCTTGAATCGCTGCAGGAAAGACTGGTCGCAGAATTTCTAAAGGGGTTCAACTACCAATGGGATGAGGATCTTGGGCCCGCAGTCTTGGCCTTCGTGACCCAATCGGAAACTAGAGACCCCTTGTTTTCTCTGACAGTCAAAACCGGTCAGAATCAGATGCCCCCGGTATCGAGACTCACCTACATACTCAAACAATGGATTCTCGATGATCTATCGGCCAGCGAGACTGGTCTCCTTAGATTTCAAGAGTCGACAAGCTTCCCCGGAGACGTATCTGCAAGTGCAATCCGTGAGCAGGTAACAGTGGAGGTCAATGGAACCTACAAGACAGACCCGAATTTCGTTATGGGGGGCCAGGCCACAGTTCTGAGGTCAACCGGTCGCTACGTTCCCCCTGGTGAGAGCGTTTCCATCAGAGTCCCTGAATCGGCCACCGGTCATGGTCTTAATGCACGAGTGGGGATTCATTGGGCAGATCTCGAGCGCAATTATTTTGAGTTCAACCGATTTCCAAGAATCTCCCGGTCCTTCCCCCTTGATAGCACTGAAGTCAACATCGACAACCCCCTCGGGGGAGCTCTTTACATAGAGGTAGAAGATGGCACCGACCTTGGCATGTTGGAGATTCAAGTCTCCGGCGCAGTTGAAATGCCTACTTATTCGCGCAAAGGTTTTGAAGGCATAAATGCTGATCTTTCGCACTTTCAAGAGTCAATTTCCAAAGCTAACGTGCCTTGGTTCGAGATTGTAGGAGAATCGTTCGCGCTCACTTATCCCATTGGTATGGCGCACAATTACCTGGATCCTCGAGGCTTGCTCGATGTTTGGGAGTCTGCCCTCGCGGACATCAGCATCATGGCGGGTCGACCAATAGAGCGCTTTCGAGAAGAGTGGATTGCGATGGACTCGATGCCAATAACCGATGAGGTTCCGTGGCCTGTTGATAACCCAAGTTTTGGCTTTTTCACTGAACTGGCTGACTTTCAGGAAGGCCGCGCTGATTCGGTCTATGACCGGATAGAGGCTCAAGGCTTTTGGAACCCGAATCATCTTCTAACAGTTGACGAGGATTTCCTCAGGAACAGCAGCGTGATGGTCTTCTGGCACGAGTGGGGCCATATGCAGAATTTACCCACCGCAGGGTATGACGCTGGAATTTGCCAAGAGGTTGAGTCGAACGTTCACCTGCTTGCAGCCGTTGTCTACAACAGAACTCTGGGATTAGACATTGACAAATCGCTGCGTTACTCGGGCTTTCAGGATTACGACATGGTCGATGCAGCCTTGGACACAATGTTTTCCCCTAGTTGGCAAAGCGACGAACGCATGTGTTTCGATGAATGGGACAACGAAATGCGTTACCAAACCCGAAGCTGGGCGAGACTCGTCGAAATTGCAGGCCTATACGGCTGGGAGGCCGTAGGCAAGATCCACAAGGTTTTCTATGACCTTGGTACTGCCGACATGGACGATCAGGACACAATCGCCCTCGGCTCAAAAGCCGTAAACGTAAACCTCGCCCCCATTTTTGAATTTTGGGGAGTGCCAGCCGAGCCTGCCACGCTCAAGGCGGTCTCAGACCTTCCACCAGCAACCGAATTCATTGAACGTCTGGAGCTCTACCGAGCCAATGTTCCAGAAACTCGAAACGAATTTAGCAGCGTCATCAAGAAACTCAGAAAGACCACTGGGGCCGAGGGTCGCTGGGATTTCTACGAAGGCAATTACGATCCCGAGCTCGCTGATCTGATGATCACAAAGATAAACCGAATACTGAAGATGATTGGTTAGAGCCACCTGCCAGAATCGAACTGGCGACCTGCTCTTTACGAGGGAGCTGCTCTA
>CAYGJH010000005.1:0-66264 GCA_964350385.1 uncultured Aquiluna sp.
TCCCAGTGAACGTGGGGCGTGCGGGACTTGAACCCGCGACCGACGGATTATGAGTTCGATGCCTAGGTATTTGCTGGTGTTAGCGGGTGTTGACTGATGTTGCGGAGGCCAGTAAATAGGCGAGGTTTGGCGTGGCTGGTGTTGGGGTGTGTGAGGAGAAGATGTGCACTGAAGCATTTATCACTCCGCGACAGGTGCCGCATGTGCGGTTCTTACGGATGTCATGAGTCTCAGGATACCTTTATCTCTGATCGGTTCTTGATTCTCTAAGATGCGTGCACACTGAACTCTCCCAGAGCTGCAGAGGTGCGCCCAGGCTCCAAAGACTTAGGAACCCAGGCGACTTAACCTCTCGCTATAGGAACAGCAGACCGTGCGCTACCGGCACGGCAATGATGAGGATGGAGAAGATCAAGGCGAAGACGCCAAAACCGCCAAAGGACGAACCGAATCGGGTTGACCTAAAGTCCTCAGCCATATCCTCGCTGAGCCGTTTCATGTCATCAATCGTCGACATAACAAACAACAGCACACCGAGAGTCTCAGCGACGGAAATAATGAACAGAGGCATTCCCGACCCAGGGCCGGCAATCCCAAACGCCATGACAAAGAGGGCTCCCAACACAAAGTGGACGAGAACCCACGCCACCATGGGATAGACCCGATGGTTGAACCACGGAACAAGTTGTTCACTGGTGAGTTTCATCGCCTACTCCTCGTCGTTCCAGTGGAGCAGGCCTGAAATCATCATGCCCAGGGCTGCCACCATCGGGATAATTCCGAAGTCCGGTGCAAAATTGCTGTAACCGATGACCGGCCCGACGAGAACGAACAACCCGAGAACCACCCAGAAAAGGATGCTCACGCCCATGCCAAAGGTGAGGCGAGCGCGGGTCGCCCCCCGCGCATAGTAGCCAATCCCTGCAGCCGCGAGGAGATAGCCACCCGTGAAAACAAGGGAGTACCACGTTGCGATGGCAACATCTCCCGCAGCGGTCGACAAGCCTGCCGTCGCATTCGCTTCTTCTGTGAAAAACAACGTCGTCGTGACGCCCATCCCCCAAAACAATGTGCTGAAGAGTAACCAACCCACGGGGCTAAAAAACTTTCTCATTGACAAACCTTTCCTTGAAGTGGGCAAGAGATGTGTTTGTCACGATTGTTGACCATTAGGGAAAAAGAGTCTTGTACGAGATGAGCATGTTTCGCGAGCCCCCGAGCGCCACTAGGCGAGATGGAGGGTGTCCGCCCCAGTCCGCGGGGTCTCTCGATACTTGCTGGGCGAGATTCCGGAGTACTCGGTAAACCTGTGGGTGAAATGCGCCTGGTCAAAATAACCCGCCGCGGCAGCTACATCAGCCAGTGGCATCGGGGAATTGACGAGCCTGAGTGCCTCCCGATATCGCCGGAGGGCGAGAGTCTTCTCCAGCGATAAACCCGTCCATTGGCGGGAGAGTCGATTCGCATGTGCCCGAGAATAGCCGGTGAGATCCATCACCTGGTCAACAAGGGGAACAGCCCGACCATCTAGGAACAAATCAACGAGCACACCGCGGAAGGACATAAAATCCGGCAAGTCCGCGATGGCCCCCAGTCTGTTCACGAGCCAGGCCTCGAGAGCTCGCGATCGCATCTCAAAGGATGGAAGTGCCCTCAAGACGTCCTCGAGGGGCCGAACGTCTACCCCCACCTCCCGGGGATCAACGGACCGATTAGCAAAAACAGAAGCCGGAATTCCGAAGAACAACATGGCCGCAGCCGGGCTCATCAGAGCGAGCAAAACGTGAATTTGCCGCCCTGCGACGATTTGTGGTCGGTTAGCGACGGAAAATATGAGGGAAGTTTCCTTGCGGACGCCACGATCAGCAGACGAGTCCTGGCCCATATAAAATTCCGCAACATCACTGCCCTCGAGAAAAAAGGCGATCTCGACTTTACCCGAGGGCATAATCAGCGCTCGGCCAGGGCGGTCCAGCGTTGCCTCGCCAATGAAATCGACGATTCCCTTCAACCGTGGGGGAACGTAAATCTTGGGCTCAAAGGCTTGGGGAAGCTCTTCCGCTTGTGCCAGCGACATTCGCCCTCCTCAGCGAGCAATGCCCTCTTCGGCGTCAGCTCCACACTCCAGAGTACACGGGCACATTAACCCCACGTTAACGCTAGAGCGGCCGGTGAGGCTCGGTGGGGCGTGCGGGACTTGAACCCGCGACCGACGGATTATGAGTCCGCTGCTCTAACCAGCTGAGCTAACGCCCCCAGCCTGCCCACGAGTTTACCCGTCCGCAGACCCGTTTCTGGGAAGACCTAGAGCAGGTTCGGTATCTTCTGCTCGGCTGCGAGGTTGGCCCTTCGGAAAACGAGCGTCACAGCAGTCGAAATCAGAACGATGAACAACGAGTAGAGCGCAGGCACCAGAAGGATCTGGTCGATTCCTGGATTATCGATGTAAACGGCAATGATTACAGCAATCGCCAGAGGACCGTTGTTGATGCCCGTTTCAAGGGCAACAGTTCTAGCGTTCATTGGGTGCATTTTGAAGAGCTTTGTCAGGTAGTAGGCAGCAGTGATGCCAACCAGACCCATCCCGATGGCAACCGCGTAAGTTGGCCACTCAGTGCTCATTAGCAGAGGCCAGTTGCGTGGAACCCAGATGATGATAAGGAACGGGATGAACAAAAGTCCAAGTGCGCCACCAATTAGCTCGAGTACCGCTCCCACGTTTGCGCTGAGTCTGCGAAGGAACATGCCCAAGGCAACCGGAACGATAAGACCAAAGATAACCAATGCAAGTTCGCTGAACTCAATACTTAGAGACTCGTCGAGCCCTAAGAAGTTTGAATAAATGAACAGTGCGGCTGGAGTCATAATGAAAGCCCACAAGGTGGAATTCACCGTCATGGTGACGCTCAGCGCCAGATTTCCCTTTGAGAAATAGGTAAAGAGATTTGAGGTGGTACCCGCCGGCACGCTGCCCATAATCAAGGCTCCTAGCGCGACGAACATGATTCCCTCGACAGAGGAGAACGGCAGTAGCACCGAGATAATTAGCAAGTAGGTGACCAGCGGCATGATGCCGAACTGAGTCACCCATCCGATAATCAAGCCCCATGGACGCCTCAGCGCCAGCCCAAAGTCCTTTGGAGTGAGCCCGGCGCCCAAACCAAACATGATTGTTACGACGAAGATGCGAAGTAGGAGCTCCTCAAATTCGTTGACAACGGTCGCCGCATTTGCCTCTTCGGCTGCCAGGATCATCAGTTCTCTCATGGCTATGCTCCCTTGCTTGTGTCGCTAGATGAGGATGCGGTGGCGAGTGCCCCGTCCCTTAGTTCTCTTCGGAGAATCTTGCCGATTGGGCTCTTTGGTAGCTCGTCGACAAAGGTAACCATTGAAGGCACCTTGTAGGCAGCCATGTGCTCCCGACAGTAGGCGATGATCTCTTCTCTAGAGGGCTCTTGAAGCGAGGAGACGACGAAGGCCGCGACCTTTTCGCCACTCTTCTCGTCGGGAATTCCAATTACGCCGACCTCGGTGACACCATCCATGGCAGCGATGGTCTCTTCAATTTGGTTCGGATAAACATTGAAACCACTAACCAGAATCATGTCTTTCTTGCGGTCGACGATGGTGAAGTAGCCGTCCTCATCCATCTCTCCGATGTCTCCGGTGTGGAGCCAGCCGTCTACAACCGTGGCTTTGGTTTCGTCTTCCCTTTGCCAATAGCCCTTCATGATCTGAGGCCCCTTGGCCACCAACTCTCCAGCCTCGCCCTGCTTCACTGGCTTTCCGTTCTCATCAACGCATCGCATGAGTGTCGATGGAACCGGAATGCCAATGGACCCAACCTTGACCTTTCCACCGAGTGGGTTAAACGAGATCACTGGCGAAGACTCTGTGAGACCGTAGCCTTCAACAATTGGAGTCTTGGTTACCTCTTGCCACCTTGACGCAACCGACTCGTGCAGCGCCATGCCTCCAGCCGCCGAGGCCACAAGATGCTTCGGTGGCCGATCCGTGAACCAGCGCTCGTTTAGCAACGCATTGAACAAGGTGTTCACTCCGGTGAGCCAGGTCACCTTGTAGTTTTCGAATGCTCGCTTGAGGTTCGATGGTGGCCTTGGAGATGGGACAAGAATGTTTCTCGCGCCAACGTAGTAGAAACCCAGCAGGTTTACGGTGAAGGCGAAGATGTGATACAGCGGGAGCGCCGTGAGGACTATCTCCTTACCCTCCCGGATGTACTTACCATTCATCTGAAGCATCTGAATCGTGTTGGAAACCAAGTTGCCGTGGGTCAACATTGCACCCTTTGAAACTCCGGTGGTTCCTCCCGTGTACTGCAAGGCTGCAAGAGAGTCGCGGCCAACACCGTCCAAATAGTCCTTGCCAGAGGCCTTGGCCTTGCCCTTTGCTAGGGCGTCCCTAAACAGCGTGTGAGAGACCTCAACCGGCGGCAGCGACCTACTCCAGTAACGCTGAACTCCCCTGATGACCTTGTCCACTACCACTGGGAAAAACTCGGAGATCTTCACCGTAACCACGGTCTCGATGTTTGTCTTGCCAATTACCTCAGGAAGTCTGTCGGCGAACATGTCGATGACAACAAGTGCCTTGGCCCCGGAGTCACGGAACTGGTGGACCATCTCAGGAGCCGTGTAAAGGGGGTTGGTGTTCACAATCACGCAGCCAGCCTTCAGGATTCCGAATGCAACGACCGGATAACTCAAACAGTTGGGCATTTGGACGGCCACTCTGTCGCCCTGCACCAGCCCAAGCTCTTCGCGAAGGTAGGCAGCGAAGTGGTCGGAGAGTTCATCAACCTTTTGGTAGGTCAATGTTCCATTCATTCCATTGGGCATTACCTGAGTGAATGCCTTTTGACCCGAGTACTTTTGCGTAGCTTCGCTCAAAAGTGAGGGAAGGTGGTGGTGAGGAATCTCGGGTAGTTCTTTTGCTACTTCTTGCGGGTAGTGATCAAGCCAGATTGCGTCGGTCATGGACTCTCCTTCGTCGACTCGCTACATCCGACGAAGCGCCGGCGTTGGAGTCTTCTATGAAGATAATAGGCAGAAATCGACCGGCGCATTTGAGAAAGTTTGTTTTTCCTAACCAATAAGCCAGCGGTTACTCGCGGTCCCTCCGCTTTCTAAATTTCTTGGCCTGCCTCTTTACTTCGGCCCTTAGCTCGCCGATCTGGCCCATAACGCCTTCACGGACGTCAGATAGCCGCTCTCGCGCCTCCTGTCCGAAGTCCTCAGCGCGACGGCGCAGGTTAACCGCATCATCTCGCCAGTCCTGTAGTCGAGCACGCACGGAGTCGTTGAGCCGTCCGATTGGCAACATGTAGGAAGGCCGGTTGTCGTCTGTCGTCGGCACAGGCTCTCCAACCCCCTGATAGAGGTCTTCGAAGATCTTGAGCGTGCGCTCGATGTCGTGCGAGCGAATTAGGTGAAGTGAATTCTCACTGAGTCTCGCAAGCTCCGCCTGATCTGCCGTGAGAACTCGTCTAAGCCTGTCTGCTAGGCGGTCCACATCTCCCGGCGGAAATAGGTAACCGTTATCTCCGTCGTGAACCAGGTGGGGCAACGCCATGGCATCAGCCCCAATGACCGGACGGCCGCTAGCCATCGCCTCCATGGTCGCTATTGACTGAAGCTCAGCAATGGACGGCATCACAAAGACCGTGCAGCGCTCGTAGATGCCCGGCAGCTCCTGATCGCTAACGTGACCTAGGAAGTGAACCCGATCTTCTATACCCAGCTGTTCTGCAAGCGCCCCAAGGCGCTGACGCTCTCCCCCGTCTCCAACGAGCTCAACCCTGAGCTTTGGATGTTCAGTTAGCTTCGCAACGGCCTTTAGAAGCACATCAATCTTCTTCTCGTCATCCAGACGCCCCAAGAACAGGGCCACAGGATTTGAGTTGTCAGTCGGAGTGTTGTTGGCAAATCTCGAGGCGTCGATGCCGCAGCTGATGGCTAAAACCCCGCTCACCTTCGCGGCATCCTCCAAAAGTTCAGCCGCGCGCTTGGTGGGCGTTGTTAGCGCATCCATCTTTCTGAGGATGCGCCCTGCGTCAGCCCAGATAATTCTCATTGCCAGTGGGTGGAGGAACTTGGGCAGGAGAGAGTAGCGCATCAGGTTTTCAGGCATGACGTGGTTTGTTGCAATCACTCTCAACCGCTGCCTCCTCGCCGCCTGGAGCGCAAATCTGCCAACCATCAAATGAGACTGAATGTGGACCGCATGGGGCTTCACCTCTGTGAGGACTTTGGCAATTTTTTTGGTCATGCCCCATGGCTCAGGCCAGCGCAAAGTTTTGTGCTGCGGGACTTTGTGAGAGCGGAGCCTGTGGACGATCATGTCCACACCGTCATGGTTTTCAATCCTTGGGCCCTCGGAAGTGTCAAAGGCAGGCGCAATGATGTGCACTTCGTGTCCTTTGCGAACTAAGCCCCCCGCGAGACGTTCGGCGAACCTCGCAGCCCCGTTGATGTCAGGTGCGAAAGTGTCACACGGAATGACGATCCGAAGTGAACTGGCCATCGATTACCTATCTCCTGACAGTTGCGGGTGAACTCTTGAAAGCAGGAGAACCCCTGCTAACGCAACGAACCCCGCAATGATAAACCCGATGATGTCAACAAATTGAGCTTGAGAGGCCTCCCCGAGGATGATGATGGCGATCCCAACCGCAATTGCCGGATCAATCACCGTTAGCCCTGCAATAACTAGGTCGGGAGGTCCCGATGCGTAGGCATTTTGAACAAACCAACCACCCAGGAAGGTTGCACCCACCAGAGAAGCCGCGGCTAACAGCGTTAGCAAGTCAAAATCGGCCTGGTAGAGCCTTTGAATGACAACTTTGGCTAAGGACGCAACGAACCCGTAAAGCACCCCTGCCCCGGAGATGTAAGTAAGGGCACCGACCTGACCCTTTGTGAAGGCAAAGCCGAACCCGAAAAGTAGCAGTAGTAAAAAGAGGATGCCGACTACCTGAAGCAGCTTCTCATTGCTCATCTCAACGTTGATTGCCGAAGAAGCAGCAAAGGTAACAAAGGCGCCAACACCCAACATCGTCAGCGCAATTGCAGCCACGGTCTTCACGTCAAGCTTGATGCCATAAATACGAGCATTCAGGACGGAGGTGATGATCAGCGCAATCGCACCAATTGGCTGCACGACAATAAGCGGGGCGAGGGCTAGTGCACCCAGTTGAAATAGGACAGCAAGGACCAAGAAGGTGGTTCCCGTTAGCCATCTGGGCCTTTTGAGTAGGTCAACAATCTGCCGAATGTGGAGCGAGCCAATTTTGGGTTGATCCGGGGCGTGGTGCTTGGTAACCGCATCGTTTTGAAACTGTGCCCCAAGAGACAAAAATGCAGCCCCACAGATAGCGAGAAGAATGGCGAGTGCTCTTAGCAACTCAGGTGAAGACAAACTGACACTCCCGTCTGCAGAGCAGCCCTACCAGCCTAAACCACCCCAGTTTTTGATTGTAGATTTGAGACATGACCGTCCTGCCAATCCGGATAACTGGAGAGCCCGTTCTTCATGAAAGAGCTTCGGAGGTAAAAGAAATCTCTGCTGAGGTTAGGGAGCTAATCGCGGACATGTTTGAAACCATGGACAAAGCTCCGGGCGTGGGGCTGGCTGCTCCCCAGGTTGGTGTTGGGCTGCGAATCTTCGTCTTCGACTATGAGGTTGAGGACACTCGGTTTCGCGACGTGGCGATAAACCCTGAGCTCGAGATCGAGCCCTATGACGAGGCGGACCCAGACGAGGATCTGGAGGTTGAGGGGTGTCTATCCATTCCAGGTGAGAGATTTCCATTGAAGCGTTCCGCAAGGGTCCTCCTCAGAGCCATGGATGAATCTGGAGAGCCCTACGAGATCGAGGCTGAGGGCTGGTTGGCAAGGATCTTCCAACACGAGTTTGACCACCTAAATGGCACCCTCTACGCTGACAGGCTAATCGACCCCTACCATTCAGAAGCCCTGGAGGTAATCGAGGAAAATGGCTGGGGAGCTTCGGGCAAAAGCTGGATGCCCGGCGTTGACTACTTAGAGCCCTAGAGCACGCAATCCCGCTGCGACCAATGCCCCGGCCAGCACGACCAAGATATAGGGCGCGCGAATGGCTAAAAGGACAGCGGCAACTGCTAGAGCGCCAAGTCTGGCATCGATCACAATTTGGCCCTCGGTGCTGAATCCCTGGATGGCCACCAAAGCGGCCAGCAGCGCGACTGTCACTCGGTCGGCAAAGCCCCTAAAACGCTCGGTTATGAATCTCTCAGGAACTAGGTATCCAAGCAGCTTCCAGCTATAGACGGCGAGAGAGGCCAAGATGACTGTCAAAATCATCGCTTACCTCCAAGCGGGATGAGCGCAACGGCAGCTGCGAGCAGAATTGGAACGCCTGATGGCAGTAGCGGAGTCGTAACAATGGCAACGAATGCGCCCAGGGCAGCCAGCTGCCACTGGTCTCGCAGTCTTGGCCAAAGTAGCCCCAAGAAAGCGGCTGCTGCCGCGGCGTCTAGCCCGAACTCTTCAACGGAACCAATTAGGTTTCCTGCCAAAGCACCGATGAGAGTCGCCGAGTTCCAGAAAACAAACACGGCAACACCCGTTGCCCAATAGCCAAACTTCTGGTCCTTGGGCTCAATTTGTGCAGCAGAGACCGCGTTTGACTCGTCGATGGTGAGCTGCGCGGTGAGGACCTTAAACAACCCTCTCGGACCTAGGACACTCGTGAGCCGAAGAGCGTAAAAGGAATTCCTAATGCCCATGAGCCAAGCGCTCGTAATGGCGGTTATGGGTGCTCCACCGGCTGCAACAACTCCGACAAAGGCGAACTGCGAGGCCCCGGAAAACATAAGAAGGCTGAGGAGCATCACGGACAAGACGTCCAGTCCCGCAGCGACTCCAATAGCGCCGAAGGAGATTCCATAGAGACCGGTTGCTAGACCAACCGAGATGGAGGTGGAGAGAACCGCTCGATTCATGGTCACCTCTGAGAGTTTGCTCCCCGGCCTGGACTCGAACCAGGAACCCTTCGGTTAACAGCCGAATGCTCTGCCAATTGAGCTACCGAGGAATAAGCCCCTAGGGGCCTTAGAAACATTAGCAGAAAACTTCTCTAGCGCATAAGTGCTCTGCGCTCAGCCTCAAGGCTCATCAACTGCCGCTGAATCTGCTCAATTTGCCCAGTGCTGGACGAACCCTCGAGCCTTTTTAGAGCTGCTAGCAGATCGGTTTTCTCTCGATTCAGGGTCTGCAACATAGCTCCACTGACTATGCCCGCGGAATACCGTTGAAGCTCAGATTCGTTTGCTACAGGAAGTGGCGCAAGAGCCAAACTCCTCACCAGAGGCAAGAGCTCCTCACCAACGGTAATTGCCAAGGCGTTTGCGAAATTCGATTCACTGAGCGACTGCGGATTTTGGAGTATGACGTCAACCAGCTCTCTGTGCTGCTTTTCGCTGAACCCGGCAGCCTGCATTCGCCTCAGCTGCTCAATCGAGAATGCGGCAGGGTGCTGAACCAAAACCTGAAGGATCTGCTCCTCATGCTTTTGCTGCGGAGTAGCTGGCTGTTTGGCGGGCTCACTGGTTCGCATTGGCTCAACGCGCTCCCTTACCCCTGCCTGCTTATTGCTGTTTACAAGGGCAGAAACATCGGCAACGTCAAGAGAAACCCAATCCGCAAGCTGCCTGGTATAGCCGCCGCGCAAAGCCGGGTCAACAATTTCTGCCACAACTGGAGCGGCGGCTCTCGCAGCCGCAACACGCGAGTCAAGGTCTGTCATTGGGAACTGGCTAATGCGGTGGCGAATTACAAACTCAAACAAAGGCTTTTTGCCGCCAAGCATCTCGCTTATTGCCTCGTCTCCACGCTCTTTACGAAGGTCAGCAGGATCTAAACCTTCGGGACCCGCTGCAACGAAGGTCAGTGCGTTGAACTTACTGCTGTCGCCATAAACCCGGAGGGCTGCTTTCTGCCCTGCAGCATCTGGGTCAAAAGTGAAGATGACGCTGGCTGGGTCGCTCGACTGCCCAAGAAGGCGATTTATGAGTCTGATGTGGTCTTCACCAAATGCCGTGCCACAGGTAGCGACCGCGGTTTGATGACCGGCAAGGTGGCAAGCCATGACATCGGTATAGCCCTCGACAACTATGACCTCGCGCTTCTTTACTATTTCCTTGCGTGCGAGGTCTAGGCCATAGAGCACTCCCGACTTGTGGTAGACGGGGGTCTCCGGCGTATTGAGGTACTTTGGGCCCTCGTCATCGTCATAAAGTTTTCGAGCACCAAAACCCAGCACCTGCTCGTTCGCATCCTTAATGGGCCAGAGGACTCGGCCGCGGAATCTGTCGTAACCACCTTTGTCACTCTGCATAGCAAGACCGGCTGTGATCAGGTCCTCAAGCTTGTGGCCCTTTGAGGTCAGATGGTCAATCAGATTTCTCCACCCCTTGGGGGCGTAGCCAATTCCAAAGGTTGCGGCGGAATTCGCATCAAAGCCACGCGAAACCAAAAACTCCCTCGCCTTTAGTGCCTCTTCCGAAGCCAGTTGCTCCTGATAGAACGAGGCTGCCAACTTGTTTAGCTCAAGGAGCTTTGAACGATTGGAGCTCTCCGGCGCACCCTCTTCATAGGTGAGCTCGTAACCAACTTTCTGTGCGAGACGCTCTACGGCGTCTGTGAAGCTGATGCTTTCAATCTCCTGCAAGAACTTGTAAACATCGCCACCAACTCCGCAGCCAAAACAGTGGTAAAAAGCGGGGTTAGCTCTGACATTGAAGCTCGGAGTTTTCTCGCCATGGAAAGGGCAAAGCCCCTTGAAACTTCCGGAGCTGGCGGGCTTGAGCGATACATAGCCACCTATAACCTCGACTATGTCTGCGCGCTCCTTCAGCTCTTCAATGTCGGAAGACTTTACCCGGGAAGCCATAGTTGAATCTTACGAGCGCAAACGCTGGTGCATGGAAACGGCGATCGGATCGGTGAGAGATGCGACCTGATCGACAATTACTCGCTTTCGCCACTCATCGGACTCAGCCTTGTTCCAAGCTTCTCGCGAGACAGGGTCGAGGTGCTCACCACCTGAGTTATAAAGGACATCCGCTAGCTCCATGAGCAAGTTTCGCTGGTCTTCGTAGTAGCCCTGACGATCATCGCTAGTCATCACCTGAGATGCCACAATTCCCTTCAAAACAGCGATCTCACTGCGCACCTTGGAAGGAATGATTACCCCAGCCCGATAACGGGTTAGCGATGATCGAGAGGCATTTTGGAGGATTGACTCACAAGTTCGTGACACGAACGACCCAATCAAATCACTGGTTAGGTTCTTCAGTTGCGCGAGTGAGCGAGGAGATCCATCGAATGCTCTTAGCCAATAGCTGGACTGCTGAAGCAGATCGAAGGCCTCCTCTAGTTGGACCTTAGCGAGCATGCCACCAGACCACTTACCAACCTCTTCAATCAGAGCCTCGGCAGAGGCCGGATCAGAGATGACTGCAGGATCGATAAAACCTTCAACAATGGCGTCTTCGAAATCATGCACGGAGTAGGCAACGTCGTCGGCGAAGTCCATAATCTGGGCCTCAACACACTTTGCTCCATCGGGCGCCTCTTGGCGCATCCAGTCAAAGACCTCAAGATCGTCGCCATAGACACCGAACTTGACTTGGTTTCCGTATTCTCGCGCCTGATGCAGTTGCCAGGGGTACTTCGTAGCAGCGTCCAATGACGCCCGGGTCAGGTTCAGACCTCGAGAAACTCCTGAAGCATCGTAGATCTTTGTTTCAAGTCGCGTGAGAATTCTGAAGGTCTGGGCATTTCCCTCGAAACCTCCGATGTCAGCGGCCCAGAGATTCAGTGCGGATTCACCATTGTGGCCAAATGGCGGATGCCCAAGATCGTGGGCTAGACAGGCCATATCAACCAGATCGGGGTCGACTCCAAGCGCGTTAGCCAGCTCTCTGCCAACCTGCGCAACCTCTAGCGAGTGTGTCAGGCGCGTTCTGGCAAAGTCTCCCGAGGATGGCGAAAGCACTTGGGTTTTCGAACTCAGGCGCCTAAAAGCGGCAGCATGCAAAACCCTTGCACGATCCCGTGCAAACTCTCCACGCCTGACCATTGACGACCTGGGCTGGGGAACAAACCTCTCCCGGTCGAAGTCGCTATAGCCAGTCTCTATTGGCTGATTCATCATCCCCCCGAGACTGAAAGCTCGGCCAGTTCGAGCTGGGACCGATGGCTCTCGCTAAGGTCTTGCGAATCCAACCAGTTCTCCGGCAGCGCACAACTCTTCACTCCGCCGAGCCTACCTCTGGGTCCCTCAGCCTCTTCGCCCGGATAGGGCGATGTCCGGTCGAGTTGGCCCAGTAGTTCTGCAATTTCGTCGAGAGAGTTGGCCATGGCAAGTTGAGCTCGAAGTTCCCCGCCAACCGGGTAACCCTTGAAATACCAGGCCACGTGCTTGCGAATGTCGCGGCAGGCCCTGTTCTCCTCTTCAAAGAACTCTGTCAGCAACTGAGCATGACGATAAAAGGCATCCGCAACTTCGCCAAGCGATGGCATGGAACTCTCGGTCGGCGCGCTTTCGCCGTTTAGGTAGGCACTTATAGAGCGCTCAAGATCACCGAATAACCAAGGCCTTCCGAGGCATCCTCTGCCAACCACAACTCCATCGACACCCGTCTGGCGCATCATCTCAACTGCATCCTCGCCGCTCCAGATGTCACCGTTTCCCAGAACTTGACAGTCTGGTAATGCTTCTCTCAACTGAGCTATCGCCTGCCAATCAGCCTGACCTGAGTAATACTGCTCGGCAGTTCTTCCGTGAAGTGCTACTGCAACAACACCTGCGTCTCTCGCCGCTTTTCCGGCATCGATAAAGGTTAGGTGATCATCATCAATGCCCTTGCGCATCTTGACGGTGACCGGAATCTCACCCGCCGCGCGCACTGCGGCGTTGACTATCGCCGAGAACAGGTCTTTCTTCCAGGGAAGAGCCGCTCCCCCGCCCTTACGTGTCACCTTTGGGACTGGACAGCCGAAGTTGAGGTCTATGTGATCCGCTCTGTCCTCATCTACAAGCATCGTGACGGCATCTGAAATAGTTTTTGGGTCCACTCCATAGAGCTGTATGGATCGAATCTCCTCAGAGGGGTGATGCCGAATTAACCGCATCGACTCCGGAGTTCTCTCAACCAGAGCCCGCGAGGTGATCATCTCAGAAACGAAGAGACCTCCACCGTGTTCACGACAGAGCCGTCGAAAAGCGGTATTGGTTATTCCTGCCATTGGGGCCAGTACGACCGGCACCTCAATGGTGTGCTTTCCGTAGCGAAGGGCCAAGCTAGCCCTGCAGCCTTTCGAATAGGTAATTTGCGACGTTTGCCAGAGGGATTCTCTCCTGGGCCATGCTGTCGCGCTCTCGAATGGTGACGGCCTTGTCCTCGAGTGTGTCGAAATCCACCGTTATGCAGAACGGAGTACCAATCTCATCCTGGCGGCGGTAGCGCCTTCCAATCGCCCCAGAATCGTCATAGTCGACATTCCAAGTCTTGCGAAGCGTTGCAGCAAGCTCCTTGGCAATTGGGTTTAGCTCATCATTTCGACTTAGAGGCAAAACGGCAGCCTTCACCGGTGCAAGGCGGTAGTCCAATCTCAATACCGTGCGCTTGTCGACGCCACCTTTCGAGTTTGGCGCCTCGTCCTCGGCATAAGCATCTACCAAAAATGCCATCAGCGATCTGGTGAGCCCGGCAGCAGGCTCAATAACAAACGGGGTCCAACGCTTCTCTTCCACGGGATCAAAGAAACTGAGGTCGACTCCCGAGTGCTCGGAGTGAGTTCTTAGGTCGTAGTCAGTGCGATTTGCAACACCCTCGAGCTCACCAAACTCGCCTCCCTGGAAACCGAATCGGTATTCGATGTCAACGGTGCGCTTTGAGTAGTGCGACAGCTTCTCTTTAGGGTGCTCGAAAAGCCTCAGGTTTTCGGGGTTGATGCCAAGGTTCACGTACCAGTTGTAACGCTCTTGAATCCAGTACTCGTGCCAACTCTCGTCCTCGCCGGGCTTGACGAAAAACTCCATTTCCATCTGCTCGAACTCACGTGTGCGGAAAATGAAGTTTCCCGGTGTTATCTCGTTTCTAAAGCTTTTTCCCATCTGGCCAATACCGAATGGCGGCTTCATGCGAGCGGAGTTCAGCACGTTGTTGAAATTTACAAATATGCCCTGGGCAGTCTCGGGACGTAGGTAGTGAAGCCCTGACTCGTCCTCAACGGGACCCAGTGTTGTCTTAAGGAGCCCATTGAAGTTCTTGGGTTCAGTCCAGGTTTCTTTTCCGCCACAGTTTGGACATGCAATCTCGGCAAGAGAACCTGGAGCCCTGCCCTTTTTCTCCTCGAAGGCCTCCTCAAGGTGGTCGGCACGGAATCTTTTATGGCAGCTGGTGCACTCAATCAGCGGATCAACAAAGGCCTCAACGTGACCGGACGCCTCCCAGACCTTCTTAGGAAGAATGATCGAGCTATCTAGTCCAACCACGTCCTCACGAGAGGAGACCATCGAGTGCCACCACTGGCGCTTGATGTTTTCTTTGAGCTCGACACCAAGCGGGCCATAGTCCCAGGCCGAACGCGAGCCTCCATATATTTCTCCCGCTTGAAACACAAAGCCTCGACGCTTCGCTAGTGAGATTACTGAGTCAAGTTTTTGGGATGCCATTAGTCTCCACAGGCCAGATTGGGTAAGTGCCTAGTTTAGCGGGCTGTCCACCGCAGCCCCGAAGCGTCTTTGCCGGCCAGAGTAATCGGCTATCGCCTTCCAGAGTGTTTCCCTCGTGAAATCCGGCCACAACTCTTCCATGAATAAGTACTCCGCATAACTTGCCTGCCAGAGCAGGAAGTTACTGGTCCTAATCTCCCCGCTGGAGCGAATAAACAGGTCGACATCCGGCATGTCGGGAAGATAGAGCTCTTTTTCGAACCTCGCTTGGGTGACCCGCTGCGAACCCTTGTTGTTAGCCGCCTTATCAACCAAAGCCTGGGCAGCATCGAGAATTTCCTGCCGGCCACCATAATTGACCGCCATGGTCAGGGTTAGTCCCTTGTTCTTGGCCGTTAGCTTCTCCGCCTCTTGAAGCTCTTTCACGACAGAAGGCCAAAGCTTCGACTTTCTACCAGACCATCGAATGCGAACGTCCCATTGATTTAGAAGATCACGCCTTCTGCGAAGGACCTCTTTGTTGTAACCCATAAGAAAACGCACCTCTTCGGGCGAGCGCTTCCAGTTCTCGGTTGAGAACGCGTAGGCAGTGAGGTTTGTAACTCCAGCTTCAATTGCTCCGGCAATGACCTCAAGCAGTGCTGCCTCTCCGGCTCTGTGCCCCTCGGTGCGCGTTAGTCCTCGCTTATTTGCCCACCTGCCGTTTCCGTCCATTACAACTGCAATGTGCTTTGGGACGCTCTCGAACCTCGGCGCCTTTCGCTCAGGATCAAAAAGAATCATGCGCGCTCCACAAAGCTCAGAGACCTGAGACCGCGCTCAAGCTGCCACTGCATGTACCCGGCAACTACCGAACTCACGGCCTGCCGAATCTTCGGAGCCTGCTGCGCGACCTTGTCCCACTCTCCAGCCATGAGCGACTGCATGTGAAGGAGTCCGTCTCGGCCAATCTTTACCGAGCCCGCGGCAACGCATTGCGAGCAGGTAACCGAACCTGTGTGCATGGAGAAACTGCTCGGCTCGCTGCCGCACTGGCTGCAGCTTTCAAGAAGCGGCACCCAGCCAGAGAGAGATAGAGCCCGAAGTAGGTAGGAATCTAGAACCTGCGAGGGTTCCACCTCTGCCTGGGAGAGAGTTCTCAAAGCACCGATCACCAATAGGTAGTGTCGTTCATTTGAGAGTTCTCGAGTGAGCTTCTCAGCGGCCTCAACGATCGTTGATGCGACGGTGTAGCGGGAGTAGTCATTTACTATCCCAGCTCCATAGTTCGCGATCTGCTCTGCCTGAGAGACGGTATCGAGAGTCTTGCCCTCATAAAGCTGCAAATCACACGCCATGAAGGGCTCTAGCCTTGCGCCAAAGCGACTGCTTGTCTTCCTAACACCCTTTGCCACAGCACGAACCTGGCCGTGGTTTCTGGTCAGCAGGGTCAAGATGCGATCGACCTCACCCAACTTGTGGGTTCTGAGGACTATTGCTTCGTCACGGTAGTGCGGCACCAGCCAAGTATTTCAGCCGATTGGCTAATTAGCTTGTAACGGCGAGCCTTAGTGCTCGGTTCACTCCGCTGATGAGCGCCTTGAGCGAAGCCACCGCAATGTCTCCATCGATGCCAACCCCCCAAAGGTTTTTTCCCTCAACGTCCATCTCGATGTAGGCGGCGGCGTTAGCGTCGCCACCGGTGCTCATCGTGTGCTCTACGTAGTCCAGCACCCTCACCGAAACCCCTTGCTGGCTGAGAATGTCAGAGAAGGCAGAAATTGGGCCATTTCCTGTGCCCTGGGCAGCCAGCTCTCCCTCGCCATCGCGCAAGACGACATCTAGGTTGACAATTCCGTCCATCTCGCTCTCGGAGCGCATTCTGCGAAGCTCAAAGCGTCCCCACTTGAGCTCATCCACGGACGCTGGCAGATACTCATCCTGGAAAATTTCCCAGAGTCTCGCGCTAGAGACCTCACCGCCGAGAGAGTCGGTATGTCCCTGTACGACCCTTGAAAACTCAATCTGCAGCATTCGTGGAAGATCTAAGGCGTGGTCAGTCTTCATCAGGTACGCAACCCCACCCTTGCCAGACTGCGAATTAACCCTGATCACAGCCTCATAGCTTCTACCAACGTCCTTGGGGTCAATTGGAAGATAGGGAACGGCCCAGGTGTGATCGTCAACGGAATTGCCAGCAGCTTTGGCATCTCGCTCGAGGTGCTCAAAGCCCTTCTTGATAGCGTCCTGGTGGCTACCGGAGAACGCTGTGTAGACCAGATCACCGCCGTATGGCGAGCGCTCAGGCACAGGCAACTGATTGCAGTATTCGACGGTGCGCTTGATTTCGTCAATGTCACTGAAGTTGATCATCGGATCAATGCCCTGGGAAAACAGGTTGAGCCCAAGGGTGACCAGGTCAACATTTCCGGTTCGCTCCCCGTTTCCAAATAGGCAACCCTCGATGCGGTCAGCCCCTGCCATGTAACCAAGTTCGGCCGCGGCAACGGCGGTGCCTCGGTCATTGTGAGGGTGCAGCGAAAGAATTATCGAGTCTCTTGGGCTTAGATGACGCGACATCCATTCAATCGAGTCTGCATAGACATTTGGTGTAATCATTTCGACCGTCGCCGGAAGGTTGACAATCATCTTGCGCTCTGGGGTGGGCTTGATAATCGCCGCCACCGCGTTGCAAACCTCAACCGCAAACTCCAACTCAGTTCCTGTATAGGACTCCGGAGAGTACTCATAGAAGACCTGCGTCCCGGGGATGCTCTTCTCCAGCTCCAAACACTTCAGAGCCGCATCTGTCGCAATTTTCTTGATGCCGTCCTTGTCCTGCCCAAACACCACGCGTCGTTGCAAAACGCTGGTTGAGTTATAGAAGTGGACGATTGCTTGCTTGGCGCCGGCGATTGACTCATAAGTCCGCTCAATAAGGTGATCTCTCGACTGAGTCAGCACCTGGATGGTGACATCCTCAGGAATCAGATCTTGCTCAATCAATAGCCTTACGAAATCGAAGTCCGTCTGCGAGGCAGATGGGAAACCAACCTCGATCTCCTTATAACCCATGCGAACAAGAAGCTTGAACATCTCGAGCTTCCGCTCTGGGCTCATAGGGTCAATTAGTGCCTGGTTTCCGTCGCGCAAGTCGACCGCGCACCACCTGGGTGCCCGATCAATTCGCTTTGTTGGCCAGGTCCTGTCCGGTAGCTCTACTTTGATCTGCTCGTGAAAAGGTAAATATCGCCCAAAGGGCATTTTTGAAGGTTGCTGTGAGTCTTTCATTTCTCTCCTGGGGGTCGCAGAAATGGCCGTTGGTTAGCTCCGCGACGAGTGGTGGCCTTGGACTAAGCCCCGTCGCGGCCGCTAAGCAGGAGAGCGAAACGCATGAGCTTTAGGCTAGCACCAGTTGAAGGGCTTGGCTAGAAACCCAATTTGCCCAGCTGTTTTGGGTCTTGTTGCCAATTGCTAGCAACCTTTACCTGAATGGCGAGGTGAACAGGTTCTCCAAGTAGGGCCTCAACGTTCTTTCTGGCCTTGGTTCCAATGTCCTTGAGGTTGCTGCCGCCCTTACCGATAATGATTCCCTTTTGGCTGTCTCGCTCGACCCAGACACTGAGGTAAATCTTCTTTTTGTCCTCCATGACTATCTCGTCGAGGGTCACAGCTAGTGAGTGTGGAAGCTCGTCTTCCAGCCGCTCCAGTGCGGCCTCCCTGACCAGCTCACAGATGATGTCCTCGTGCTCCTCTTCAGTGGACTGCTCACTTGGGTAGAGCATTGGCCCTATTGGCATAAGCGCGATCAACAGCTCTACTAGCAGGTCAATCTGCTTTCCCGTAGTCGCAGACACTGGAACAATCTCCGACCACTCGCCGAGCTCGGATAGCTCCATTAGGTGCTTGGCAGTTTGGTCTCTGCCGGCAGCATCAATCTTGGTTGCAATGGCAATCTTCTTCGCCTTTGGAAACTTCTGGATCTCCTCGACTATCCGGCGGTCGCCTGGTCCTATTGCCTCATTGGCTGGAGAGCAAAACGCTATGACGTCAACTGACCCCAGGGTCTCGTCTACCACCGCATTTAGACGCTGACCCAAAAGGGTTCTTGGCTTATGAATCCCAGGTGTGTCAACCAATATCAGCTGACCGGTATTAGTGGTGTGGATGCCCCTGATTGCCTTGCGTGTTGTTTGAGGCTTGGAACTGGTGATGGCCACCTTGCTACCGACAATTGCGTTTGTGAGCGTGGACTTTCCCACATTTGGCCTACCCACGAAGGTTGCGAAGCCCGAACGGAAGTCACTCACGAAACAGGCAGCTTTCGAACCAGCACCGAAAGAATGCGACCCCTGCGAGCATCCACTCTTTCCGCTGTAAGTTCCAATCCGGCAATCTCCACTACCTCGCCGCCACTTGGCAGATGCCCCACGGCTTTGGTGAGTAGACCACCTACGGTGTCAACGTCTTCGTCTTCAATCTCCATGTCACAGTGCTCGGATATTTCGTCCAGAGTGACTCTTGGGCTTACCCGGTATCTGAGCTCCCCCAGATCCTCGATTCCGCTGTCCTCTCGGTCGTATTCGTCGCTGATCTCACCGACCAACTCTTCGATCAGATCCTCGATTGAGACCAGGCCTGCTACGCCGCCGTATTCGTCTGCGACCATTGCGATCTGAGTCCTGGAGGACTGCATTTCTCGCAGCAGTTCAGATACCACCTTGGTTTCTGGGACAAAAATAGGCTTCCGGCTGAGCTCCAAAGCGGTCTTTGTTGAGAGGTGCTGGGGGTTTTGGTGGATGACCTTGGTGACATCTTTGAGATACAAAATTCCTACAACGTCGTCCACATCATCACCAATAACGGGCAGTCTGGAATAGCCCGTGCTGATGAAGGCCGAAAGCGCCTTCTCCAGTGTTGTGTCGCTGTCCAGAACCTCAATGTCTACTCGCGGCACCATGACCTCGCGCACGAGAGTCTCAGAGAAGTCCTCCACGGACTCAATCAATTCCTGCTCATAGCTTTGAAGCTGTTCGGGGGTCTTTAGCCTTAGCGGCTTCACCATGTTGGCCCAACTGCTCACTAATGAGTCGACCCTTTGGGACCACTTGGCTGCGATGGATAGCTGCCCAAGTCTTCTACCCAAAAACTGCTGCGCAAACCAAATCAGCAACAGCACACCCGCCAGCGTGATGCTGAGAACCGTGAGCGAGTCTGAAAGAGCAATCCATATAGCGGCGAGAAGCGAAATCAAGAACGCTCTTGCAATCGATAGAGAGCCTGCCCTCGGGTCCTCCTCTATCTCGAGATGGGTCTGAACGGCAGCCAATGGAATGAGAATCAAGAGGAAGCCCAGACCAATAGCAATCTCAAGCATTTGATTCGACCTCATAGAACGAATCCAAAAGCTCCTTTTGCAAGGCAAACATTTCCTTTTCTTCCTCCGGCTCGGCGTGGTCAAAGCCCACCAGGTGCAGCATGCCATGGGTTAGCAGCATGAGAATCTCGTTGATCTCTTCGTGCCCTGCAACCTCGGCCTGCCTTCTTGCAACCTGGGGACAAATCACAACATCTCCCAGCACGCCCTCTGCGGACAACATTTCCTCAGAACCAGGTCTAAGTTCGTCCATCGGAAAACTCAACACGTCCGTGGGACCGGGTTCGTCCATCCAGCGAACATGAAGGTCAGTCATCGGTGCTTCATCGACAAAGATCACACCGACATCAACCAGTGGGTGGAGCCTGAGTGCCTCTCGAACGTGCTCAGCAAGACTCTGCACTCGGGTTAGATCAACCTCGAGTTCTGACTCGTTTGTAATCTCTATCGTCACTTTTTGCCGGCCCGTTCATAGGCATCCACTATCCGGGTCACCAGCTCGTGCCGCACCACATCTTTACTCGAAAGCCGCGCAATGTGGAGGTCGTCTACATCGGAAAGGATTGCGGTCGCAACATCTAGGCCCGACTTTCCAGTTGGCAGATCTACCTGAGTTATGTCTCCGGTCACGACCATTTTGGAGCCAAAGCCCAGACGAGTAAGGAACATCTTCATCTGCTCTGCGGTGGTGTTTTGAGCCTCGTCAAGAATTATGAAGCTGTCATTTAGCGTCCTGCCGCGCATGTAGGCCAGTGGCGCCACCTCAATTACCCCTGACTCCATCAGCTTTGCCGTCGCATCGGGCTCAAGCATCTCCTGAAGGGCGTCAAATAAGGGCCTTAGGTAGGGGTCAATCTTCTCGCTTAGGGTTCCTGGAAGGTAACCAAGGCGTTCCCCCGCCTCCACCGCAGGGCGCGTGAGGATGATTCTGCTGACCTGTTTGCGATACAGCGCCGAAACCGCCTTTGCAACTGCCAGGTAAGTCTTTCCGGTTCCTGCAGGTCCGATTCCAAAGGTGATGGTGTGATCATCGATTGCCTGCAGATATTGCTTCTGGCCCATGGTTTTTGCTCTGACAGTCTTTGCAGGTGTCTGAATGGCCCCAGCTCCCAACACCTTCGATGGAACCTCATTTGCTGCCAGCATCTTTATGCTCTCGGTAACCATCTTGCGATCCGGGCTTATCCCCTGACTGATTAGCTCTGCCAGTTCGAGAACTACCCTTTGACCAATTTCAATTGCGCCTTGCTCACCCTCAAGCGAGAAGTCATGGCCGCGGTTTTGCACCTTCAGACCTGGAATCTCCTTCTCCAGTTGCCTAATCAGGCTGTCCTCGCTGCCAAGCAGGTCAAGCAGTGCCACTGGAGGAGCTTCAAAACTTAGCTTTGGCACTAAACCGTCCGTCCGGAGAGGACGTGAGCATGGGTGTGAAAGACGGTTTGCCCCTCTAGCTCGCCGCTATTGAACTGCAAGCGAAACTGGCCGTCCGTGAACTTTGCCGCGACCTCTCGGATTAGCGCGTGAAGGCCAGCTAGTTCCTCCGCGCCCGTAATCTCCGCGATGTTTTTGGTGTGAGCTTTTGGCACAACCAAAATGTGGGTCTTAGCAAGGGGTTTTATGTCCCAAAATGCGACAGCGTGCTCATTTTCAGCAATGAGTTCGGTGCCGAGCTGCCCATCTACAATCTTGCAAAAAATGCAGTCCAATTAGTCCTCCAATTTCATACTACGCAACTTCACCACAGCCCGCGCAGCGTCTTAAGGGCGGCAATTGCCGCGGGGCCGGCAGTGCTGGTTCTCATGACCGACTCACCTAACCGATAGGCAACAAACCCGGATGCTCTCAGCTGCTCGATCTCAGCTTCAGATATTCCACCCTCGGGACCAACAACCAATGAATACTCTGTCGCGCCGAGGTCAACCTCGCTGAGGGATAGGTCTGCCTCTGGAAGCAAGAGGATGCCGTGGCCAGCCGGCTTTAGGTCGGAAGTGCTAAGCGGGCCTTGAATTTCGGGCAGGAAGGCCTGCTGACTTTGTTTCATTGCCGCTACGGCAATTTGCCGCCAACGCTCCAGGCTCTTTTGCTCCTTGCCGTCCCACCTCGAAATTGAGTGCTCAGACTGCCAGGCGACAACGGAACTGCAACCGAGCTCGACAGAGGCCTGAAGGGCCATTTCGTCCCGGTCCCCCTTGGCGATCGCCTGTATGAGTTGAATCCTGACCTCTGGCCGATTGTGCCGGGTGCTGCTCTCGACCCGAACCAAACCTTTTGCAGGTTCGATAGCCTCGCACTTGTGAGAGTTTCCTAAACCGTCGGTGACAACAACCTGTTCACCATCTCTGATTCTCAGAGACCTAAAGTGCTGGATCTCATCAACCCGAATGCTCGAGGAATCCCCCGTGAAGGTTGGGTCGTAGAACCAGTGCACTAAAAACGACCCTTGGCTCGTCGGCTACCCAATCTCGGGCCATCTTCCTTATGCAGGTCGCGGAGTTTCTTGAAGATGTCCTTTGACTTTGAATCGAGTCTTGACGGCGTGAGCACACTCACCTGCAGGTGAAGGTCTCCCCTGCCTCTTCCCCTAAGCCTGTTTGCCCCCAGGCCCTTGAGGGTAACGATGTCCCCGTGCTGAGCACCGGGCTTAACCTCCACCTTGCTCGAGCCATCGAATGTCTCAATTTCGGTCGTAAAGCCAAGGGCTGCATCGGCGACCGGAACCTCGAGAATCGCGACGAGGTCATCTCCGTCCCTCGCAAATACTGGATGCGGCCTTACGGAGACCTCTAGATAAATGTCTCCTGTTGACCCGCCAGCAAAGCCAACCTCACCCTGTCCAGGGAGGTGAAGGCGGAGTCCATCGCTGACGCCGGCGGGTATTTCAACGTCAAGGTCTCGTTTAGCACGAATTCGTCCCTGACCGCGACAGTCGGGGCATGGCGAGGGCACTACCTCCCCTGCTCCGCGACAGACGTTGCAGGGTGCGGTTGTGACCATCATTCCCATGAAGGACTGGACCTGCCGCTGAATCTGGCCGCTGCCGCCACAGATTTCACAGGTTTTCACGGATGTTCCAGGTTTCGCCCCAGTCTGCGAACAGGTTTCGCAACCGATAGCGGTATCGATGGTTAAAGTCTTGTTCGCACCAAAGATCGCTTCGTCCAGATCGAGATCCATCCTGAGAAGAGCGTCCTGGCCACGCTCGGAGCGCGACCGCCTTGATCTTTGTGGAGTACCAAAGAAACTGTCAAAGATGTCGCCAAGCCCAAACCCCTGCTCGCCCCCACGATCATATTGCGCCCGGGTGCTGGGGTCCGAGAGAACCTCATAGGCGTGAGTCACGAGCTTGAAGCGCTCCTGGGCATCCTCGGCGGGGTTGATATCTGGGTGCAGTTCCCGCGCGAGTTTGCGATAGGCCTTCTTGATCTCATCCGCGCTTGCGTCCGGAGAGACCCCCAGGACCTGATAGTGGTCGCTCAAGAATTACCCTCCAGGAGCTTAGTTAGATACCTAGCAACCGCCCTCACTGATGCAATGTTCCCCGAGTAGTCCATACGGGTCGGACCTAGTACCCCAAGCTTGGCTACCTCGGTGCCACTTTTCTCGTAGCCACTGACAACAAGTGATGTGTGGGTCAGATTGGCTAGTCCAAGCTCGGAGCCAATCCGAAGCCCTACGCCAAACTGGTCGGAGTGCAGCTCGTCTAAGAGCTTGAGGAGCACAACCTGCTCCTCGATAGCCTCCAAGACCTTCGATAGCTCACCTGAGAAATCTTGGTCCTGCTTCACGAGGTTCGCAGCTCCAGAGACCACCAGCTTCTCCTGTCTGTTTGCCTCAACCAGAGACTTGAGAGAGTCAAGAATCTTGTTCACAGTGCCGCGTCGCTCAGGAGAGAACTCCTCGGTTAGCCCTTTGAGCTTCTCCTCCACGCCAGCAAGCTGGCCTCCGGCAAGCATTCCGTTGAGCCTGCCCCGAAGTTGGTGAATTAGCTCTTCATCAATCGCATCTGAGCTCTCTATCTGCAGCTGCTGGATGCGACCCGAGTCGGCAATCAGCATTAGCAAAACACGCTTTTCGCTTAGAGGAATTAGCTCGATGTGGCGGACAGATGATCTTCCAAGAGATGGGTACTGGACCAGAGCAAGAGCGTTTGTCAGCTGCGCCAGAGATCTAGCTGTGCGCTCAACCACATCGTCGAGGTCACTTGCCTCGTCGAGAAAACTCTCAATTGCATTTCTCTCCGGTGACGAAAGCGGCTTAATCTCTCCCAGATGGTCGACGAATAGTCGGTATCCCTTTTCGGTGGGAATGCGCCCTGACGAAGTGTGGAGGCCTGTAATCAGCTCTTCCTCTTCCAGAAGTGCCATGTCATTTCTAACGGTTGCCGCCGAAACGCCAAGTGGGTGTCGGTCGAGCAGTGACTTGGACCCAACTGGCTGGTTAGACGAAATGAAGTCCTGGACTATCGCTCTCAGGACATCAAGTGATCTGTCTGGAATCATTGGCACTCACCTAACCTGAGTGCCAATTCTAAACATTGAACACTCAATGGCTCAGGAATTTCACCACAAGACCGTCAACAATCAGCCTGCCTTTTCTGGAGACTCTGATGCGATCGCTGCCCGCGAGCTCAAGATTTCCAGAAGCAATTTCCTGCGCAACCAGCTCGGAAGGAACCTCGAGCTTTGCAAATAGCTCTCTCTCCACGCCCCACTTGGTGCGCAGCATGAGTAGTAGATGTTCCTCTAGCATCTGCCGGTCTGTCAGTCGTTCGATCCCTGCCGCAGGTGCGCCATTCGAAAGTGCCTTTTGATAGCTTGTTGGGTGCTTGTGATTCCAGAATCGATTGCCATCGATGTGTGAGTGAGCACCGGGGCCAAACCCCCACCAGTTCTGAGATTTCCAGTAGGCACTGTTGTGTCTCGATGCTCTACCCCAATTAGAGACCTCGTACCACTCAAGACCTGCGCTCTCAAAACTCCTGGTGGCAAGTTCATACATCTCGGCGTTGAGATCCTCACTAGTCGATCCGATCTCCCCGGAAGCGATCTGCCTAGCCAGCTTCGTGCCAGGCTCCACAATCAGGGAGTATGCCGAAACATGATCGGTACCTAGCTCCAAGGCCGTATTCAACGTCTTGGACCAGGAATCCAATGTCTCACCCGGAGCGCCATAAATTAGATCAACGCTCGTCACCATCCCAAGCTCCTTGGCGGCAAGAATCAATGGAGCAACTCGTTCTGGATCGTGCTGGCGGTCCAGAGTCTTGAGCACCTGTCTGTCAAAACTCTGCACGCCCATTGAGAGTCTCGTTATCCCCATCTCGACAATCTCGGCCAGGTATTCCGGCGTTGTTGACTCGGGATTTGCCTCAAGGGTCACCTCGCAATCCGATGCGAACCCAAAGCTCTCACCAAGGCTTTTCAACACGGCCCCTATTTGCTCAGCACTAAACAGCGATGGCGTACCACCGCCGATAAAGACGGAAGAGAGCGCGGGCATCTCTCCGAGCACCTCTTTGGAAAATGCAACCTCACGAATCAGGTGCTGATGAAAGGTCGACTGGCTAACGCCGCCTAATTCCTTCGCGGTGTATGTGTTGAAGTCGCAGTAGCCGCAGCGCACCTCACAAAACGGAACGTGAACATAGGCATGAAAACTTCTGTTGCCCGGGTCTCTATTGAGCTGGTTGTCCTTTGGCCAAGGGGCTCCAACAGGAAGCGAGCCGGGCACCTATTTCTTCGCCGCCTTGCTGTCATCCGAGCTCAGAGCAGCGATAAAGGCCTCCTGCGGCACCTCGACGCGACCAACCATCTTCATGCGCTTCTTTCCCTCTTTTTGCTTCTCGAGTAGCTTTCGCTTTCTTGTGATATCGCCGCCATAGCACTTGGCAAGAACATCCTTACGCATAGCTCGAATGGTCTCCCTAGCAATCACTCGGGCTCCGACAGCGGCTTGAATTGGGACCTCAAACTGCTGCCTTGGAATTAGCTCCCTGAGCTTGCCAGCGATCCTTACCCCATGGGCGTAGGCCTTGTCCTTGTGGACTATGGCCGAGAAGGCGTCGACGCGCTCGCCCTGCAAAAGTAGGTCCACTCGAACCAGGTCTCCAACATTGAAGCCGTCGTCTTCATAATCCAGCGACGCATAGCCCTGAGTCTTGCTTTTGAGCTGATCGAAGAAGTCAAAAACAATTTCCGCTAGCGGCAGACGGTAGCGAATTTGAACCCTGTCCTCACCCAGATATTGCATGTCCATCATGGTTCCACGCTTGGTTTGGCACAGCTCCATGATGGTTCCGACGTAGTCCTTGGGCGCCAAGATGGTTGCCTTCACCATGGGTTCCTCGACCTCAGCAATCTTCCCGTCAGGGTACTCAGAGGGGTTTGTGACGACTAACTCGGTGCCATCATCCTTGCGAACGTGATAGACCACAGATGGGCTGGTGGCGATCAGCGCGAGCCCAAACTCCCGTTCCAGCCTCTCAGTGATGATCTCGAGGTGCAGAAGTCCAAGGAAGCCACATCTGAACCCAAAGCCCAATGCCGCTGAGGTCTCGGGTTCATAAACCAAAGATGCATCGCTGAGTCTCAGCTTGTCTAGTGCCTCTCGCAGGTCAGGGTAGTCACTGCCGTCGATTGGATAGATTCCGGAAAAGACCATTGGCTTGGGCTCTGCGTAGCCCTTCAGCGGAGCACTGGCGGGCTTGGTTTTAGTAGTGACTGTGTCACCAACCTTTGACTGCCTAACATCCTTCACGCCGGTTATCAGGTAGCCAACCTCACCAACTCCGAGACCCTTTGTTGCGACTGGCTCTGGAGAGATAACACCGATTTCCAGAAGCTCGTGAACAGCTCTGGTGGACATCATCTGAATGTTCTCGCGAGGCTTTAGTGACCCGTCAATCATCCTGACGTAGGTAACAACGCCTCGATAGGAGTCGTAAACCGAATCAAAAATCATGGCTCTTGCAGGTGCATCGGAGTCACCGGTCGGTGCCGGCACTCGCTTCACGATGAGGTCCATAAGCTCGGCCACGCCTTCGCCTGTCTTCCCCGAGACCCTCAGGCAGTCATCGGGGTCCCCGCCGATTAGGTTCGCAAGCTCCTCGGCGAACTTCTCGGGCTGCGCGGCCGGAAGGTCGATCTTGTTTAGCACCGGGATAATCTCAAGGTCGTTTTCTAAGGCCAGGTAGAGATTGGCCAACGTTTGAGCCTCAATGCCTTGAGCCGCGTCTACAAGTAGAACTGCGCCCTCGCACGCCGCAAGTGAGCGTGAGACCTCATAGGTAAAGTCCACATGGCCGGGGGTGTCGATCATGTTTAGCGCGTAAGCCTGACCGTTGAGCTCCCATGGCAGCCTCACGGCCTGACTCTTAATGGTGATACCCCGCTCACGTTCAATGTCCATCCGGTCGAGGTATTGGGCGCGCATTTCGCGGTCGGAGACGATGCCAGTTAGCTGCAGCATCCGGTCAGCCAGGGTTGACTTGCCATGATCGATGTGAGCAATGATGCAGAAATTTCGAATCAGGTCAGCGGGCGTCTGACTGGGCTCTAGAGCCTTGGCTGCACGTGGCGACAAACTGACCTCAATTGTGGAAAAAGCGAATGAGCCCCAATTCTCTCAGATGCTTGCCCATAAATAATCACACTGGTAGAGTTTTAGCTTGTTCTGGGGTATCTCCCAAGAAAACAGATTTTTCTTTTTAGAAAGTGAAACATGGCCAACATTAAGTCCAAGATCAAGCGGATCGGCACAAACCGTAAGGCTGAAGAGCGCAACAAGGCAGTACGCACCGAGGTAAAGAGCGCAGTTCGTGCCGCCCGCGAGGCTGCAAACTCAGGCGACAAGAAGGCAGCTGAGGCAGCTTTGCAGAATGCCACACGCAAGTTGGACAAAGCTGTGAGCAAGGGTGTTGTCCACAAGAACCAGGCCGCCAACCGCAAGAGCGCAATCGCCAAGAAGGTAGCAAGCCTCTAAACCCAAGTTTCCTTACTAGGAGGGCTAAGACGAGAGTCTTGGCCCTTTTAGTTTGCCCTGGCCATTGCAAGAAGAAGTTTCTCGACTGAGTACTCGGGGTCGCGGGAAGCACCCTTGACCTCGGCATCCGTCTGGGCCGCCAAGCGAACAAGACCGGCGAGGTCCTCTTCTTGCCATCCGCTGAGCTCTTTTCGGGCCTTGTCAATCTGCCAGGGCTGCATGCCAAGAGTTGCAGGAGCCGCATTTCTGTCGTTAAACAGCCTTGCAAGTTGACGAATTCTCATACTCAGAGCTGCAACCAATGCCACTGAGTCAATGCCGGTTGCAAATCCGTGTCTGAACAGACGAATAGCCTCGGCAGCATTCCCCGAGAGAGCCGCATCGGCGATTTTGAAGGCATTCGTCTCAACCCGCCCTCCAAAAGCTAACTCGACATCCTGCAAACTGACTTTGGAGTGAGTAGAGCTCAACTGTGAGCAGGCAGCCCCAAGTTCTCCAAGGTCAGAGGCAAAGGCTCCAACGAGCGCCCTAATTGCAGGCTGCTCGATTGGCACTCCTAAGGCAGAGAACTCGCGCTTCACAAAATCGATTCGTTCAGCATCTCTTTTTAGCTCATCACAGCTCACGTTCAGAGCCTGCTTCGCAAGCTCCTTGCGGATCTTGCCGCTGTGGCCGACCATGTTTGGGAGCCTGACAATTACAGTGCAGCTATCTACCGGGTTTTCAAGCAACTGCTTGAGATCTTCCAGCAGTCCCTCTCCGGCACCCTGGATTATCACAAGTCTTGGCTCTTCAAACAGAGACGGCGAGGCATAGTCAAAAAGGCTCCCAGCAGAATAACTACCCTCCGGAATATCAGAAACTTCAAGTTCAGCGAACTCACCCCGAAGAGTTTCCCTAATTAGCCGAATTGCCTTTGAGGCAAGGAAGTTTTCTGGTCCAGTCACCAGCACGAGTGGAGCGGGCCTCGCATCAAACCAGTGCACCGTGCCGCTCACGCGGTCAGTTTACCGCTGTAGCGGTAGCGAAGCTTATGATCGTGCCCCAGAGCAATGTGTCCAAGCTTGTCCGTCCTCAGAACCTCACCACCACTTAGCCAGGCAAGCGATAGAGCTGAGCTGGCGGGGTGTCCATAATCATTTCTGCCGACTGAGAAGACCAGGTATTCGGACTCGAGAGCCCTGTAAAAGGCCCGTGACTGGTCCGCCGAACCGTGGTGGGCAACCTTGGTTATAAGGGTCTTGGATGCAAGCTCCGCAATTAGCCGAGGATTTCGCGCAAGTATCCGCTCTTGGCCAGTTTCTCCCAGATCACCGAGAAACAGGACCGAGAACTCACTGCCTTCCACCACAAGGACGAGGGATGCATCGTTGCTATCAGACGCCTCACCCGCGCTCGCAGTTGGTGCGATGATTTTCCATTGGAAACTTCCCAGGGTTCCTGACATGCCTTCGAAACCGTGGATGATCTCGATGTCTTTGGCCTCTGCTAACTTGCCGACAAGTGCCACAAGCGGCCTGTCGTCTCTGTAGCCAGAGATCACAAATTGCCCAACGGGCATGTTTCTGAGCCCAAGGACTCCCCCAACGTGGTCGGCATCGAAGTGACTGAGAAAAACTGCATCCAGTGAGCTAACCCCGGCCTTATCGAGACAATTGCTCAGGTCCTCCGGCGCAGGTCCCAAGTCGACCAGAATCGTTTTCCCCTGGCTTCTAATGAGTGCAGCATCACCTTGACCGACATCGCAGAAAAATACCTGCCAGCTTCCGGCAAAGGTTTCGCTCCTCACAACATCCGTTGCAGTCCAAGCCCCCGCGACGATAACCAAGCCCGCCATGGAAGTCTTAGCAGCGGTTCTCAGAAACGCTCTGCTCGTTGAAAAGTGGACGCTGAGAGCGACAACAAAGCTTGTGGCCAGCAAGACACCGATGGGTCCATCAATGAAGTGAAGCCGGACAAAGGGCATGGGGGCAAGGTTGCTCGCCACGACAACAATCCAGTTACTGCCCAGCGATGCGATAAAGCTAATCAACGAAGATACGGGAGGTATCCAGATTGTGAGCACGGCAATCAGGCCCAAGATTGTTATGGGTGCAACAAGCGGCTCTACAAGCAGATTGGCTAGAACTGAGTAGACCGGAAGGGAGGGTTGCAGATAAAGAATTATTGGCAACGTGTATAGCTGAGCTGAGACCGTAGCGGCAATGCCAATCGCTAGCAGCTTTGGCATCTTGTCCTCGAGAAGTCCATACAGCTTGGGGGCAAGCACCAGAAGACCCGCTGTCGCAAGCGCAGAGAGACCAAAACCAATGTCAACCGCAAGGCCTGGGTCAACACTAAGCAAGAAAATGATCGCAAGACTCAGTGCAGCAAGCGGATTGGTGCCTCTACCAACCCAGAGTCCCAGCATCACAAAAACAGCCATCGTCGCAGCTCTTATGACTGAGGACTCGGGCCCCACCAGCAGGACATATCCCGCCATGACCAAAAGGGCGGAGCCAAACCGGAGATTTCTGGATAACCCCAGCTTCGCCGCAATCAAATAGACAACACCCATGACAATCGCCAGGTTTGCTCCTGAAACCGCCACTAAGTGAGTAAGACTGAGCGCCTTCATCTGCTGAGCAAGCTCTTCAGAGATCGCGCCACGCTCCCCTATGGTCAATCCGGCAACCAGCCCAGATGCGTCCTCAGAAACTCCTGAAAGCAGTTCTATAAATCGCCCTCGCACAAATTCGATAAATGAGATCTCTGGGTAGTTGAGTTTGAGTTTTGACTCTGCGCCCTCAGGGGCAAACAGCCACAAAATGAACCAGTAGCAACCCGCGATTAGGTAGATCACAGGGTCAGCTGATCGCGGATTGAGGCAAGCAGCTTGCCTCCAATTCCGGGAACCTGAGTAAGTTCCTCAATTGCGGAGAAGCCCCCATTTTCCTCGCGGTACTTAATGATCTTCTCGCTGGTCGCGGGACCGATGCCGCTGAGAGATTCGAAGTCCGCCCTATTGCCTCTGTTGAGTGAGACTTTTCCCGCTACGGTTCCCGAGGCCAACGCTTCAATCGAGAGCACGGATAACTGCTCTCCATCGCTGAGTATTCGGGCCAGGTTGATACTCTCCTGCGCAGCCAGGGTGGTCAGCCCTCCGGCCTTGGCAATGGCGTCCGAGGCCCTTGAGCCAACTGGCAGTTGGTAGAGACCGGGCGAAGAGACTTCACCAACGACATGAACAAAGATTGTGGAAGACATTGGGGAGATAATTTCTGGCGGAATCAATGGTCCCGCAGACTCTTCGCTTTCCTGACTGCTTAGCCAAATGCCTATGAGGCCAAGGACCAGAAGCGCTGCAATCAGACCGCGCTTTTTCTGGGCCTCACCCAGGGAGTTGTATTTGTCGACCAGAGCTCGCATGGGAGCATCTTGCAACCAAAACCATCCGCCCTGGGCAGACTGCTCGAGGTTGTGAAGAAGTGGCTACTTGGTCGAGATGTTCACAAGCTTTGGAGCACGGACGATGATGTTTTTGGCTTCTTTGCCCTCGAGGGCGCGCTTCACAGCATCGGAATTCATAACAAGTTCACGAAGCTCGTCCTCGGTAATGGTCGTGGAGACCTCAAATTTGTCTCGGAGCTTGCCATCCACCTGAGCAACGGCTGTCAGAGTTTCACGCACCAATAATGATTCATCCACTGAGCGCAACTTTGCATTTGCAACTGAAGGCTCGTGGCCGAGAAGCTGCCACATGTCCTCGGCAGTGTAGGGAGCAAAAAGACTGAGTGCCTTAGCAAGCTCTTCTGCACCTTCACGAACGGCTGGGTCTTGCGGCCCACAACCTGAGTCGATGGCCTTTCGCAAGGCGTTGGTGAGTTCCATGCACTTCGCGACGCCTACATTGAATTTGAAGCCCTCAATTGACTCCTCAAAGGACTTGAGAAAAGCGTGGGTTGCGCTTCGAACGGTCTTGTCGCCAGTCTCATCATCACTGCCAACCTCGCTGGCGACATCCTGGGCCACCCTCCAAGCACGAGCCAGGAACTTGGAGGATGCTGCAGGCGAAACATCCGCCCAGTCAATGTCATCCTCAGGGGGGCCTGCAAAAGCCATCGTGAGCCTAACGGCATCCACACCGTGTTCATCGAGCTGCTCGCTAAGCCTGACAAGATTGCCACGCGACTTGCTCATGGCCTGGCCGTTCATTAGCACCATGCCCTGGTTCAAGAGCCGCGTGAAGGGCTCCTCGAAATCAACAAGCTTCATGTCAAATAGAACCTTGGTAAAGAACCTCGAGTACAGAAGATGAAGGATTGCGTGAGTCACCCCACCGACATATTGATCAACTGGAGCCCACTCTTTTGCCATCTCGGGGTCAAAGGCAAACTCTTCGCTTCCCGGGTTTAGGTAGCGAAGAAAGTACCAAGAACTATCTACAAAGGTGTCCATGGTGTCGCTGTCACGCTTAGCTGCTGAGCCACACTTCGGGCAGTCAACATTGATCCAATCGCTGGCAGCTCCCAGCGGTGAGGTGCCCTTGGGCTGCAGGTCCAGACCCTCGGTTGGCGGCAACTCCACTGGCAATTGATCCTCGGGCACCTCAACCTCACCACACTCATCGCAGTGGATGATAGGAATCGGAGTGCCCCAGTAGCGCTGCCTGGAAATCAGCCAGTCACGGAGCCTGTAATTCTTTGCCTTTTTACCCGATCCCTTTTGCTGAAGGAGCTCGATCGCCTTTTCGATTGCATCGGCCTTGGAAAGGCCATCCAGCGGTCCGGAGTTGACCATGACGCCATCGCCGACGGTCGCAACAAAACTCTTGGCTGGGTCCTCCTCGCCAGTGTCCACCACCATGCGGATCTCGATCCCCATAGCCTTGGCAAACTCAATGTCACGCTCATCATGTGCGGGAACGCCCATGATGGCTCCGGTTCCGTAGTCAGCGAGGACATAGTCGGACACCCAAATAGGCAGGCGCTCCCCGTTTAGGGGATTGATTGCATACCGCTCAAGGAATACGCCGGTCTTCTCACGATCAGTTGCCAGTCGCTCAATGTCGTTTGCCTTTTTGGTTTTTTCTAGATAGCTGTGGAACTGCATGCGCACCTCAGCCGACGAACCTGCGGCAAGCTCACTTGCCAGGTCAGAGTCTGCTGCCACGACCATAAATGTCGCACCAAATAGAGTGTCCGGCCGGGTTGAGTAGACCTCGATGGGCTCGGCTCTCCCCTCGATCTCAAAGGTCAGATTTGCTCCATAAGATCTGCCGATCCAGTTGCGCTGCATGGTTAGTACCTTTGAGGGCCAATTACCCTCGAGAGTCTTTAGGTCATCAAGCAGCCTGTCTGCATAGTCGGTGACCTTGAAGTACCACTGGGTAAGTGCCTTCTTGGTGACCTGGGTATCGCAGCGCTCACAGAGCCCATTTACCACTTGCTCGTTAGCAAGCACGGTCTGGCAGCTTGGACACCAGTTGACGTTGCTATTTTTGCGGTAGGCCAGACCTCGACGGTAGAACTGCAAAAACAGCCACTGATTCCAGCGGTAGTAGATCGGATCGCAAGTCTGCAGCACTCTGTCCCAATCAAAACTGCAGGCATAGCGGCGCATTGAACTCTTCTGCTGATCAATGTTTTCGTAAGTCCAATTGCGAGGATCTAAACCTCGCTTAATTGCTGCGTTCTCAGCGGGAAGTCCAAAGGCATCCCAGCCGATTGGGTGCATGACGTTGTAGCCGCGCTGGATCCAGTAGCGGGCAATTACGTCTCCAAGTGCGTAGGCCTCGGCGTGGCCCATGTGCAGGTCCCCAGAGGGGTACGGAAACATGTCAAGGACATACTTCTTGGGTCTTGCATCATCTGGGTTGGACGAGTCGAACGGTTTGATTTGATCCCAAACCGGCAACCACTTCTCCTGAAGTGTCAAGACGTTGTATTCCTCTTGCAAACTGGTTTCCTTAGCTGAGTGGAAGATAAAAGGTTACCAACGCACGCTCGCACCCAGTGCGCCCACAAGTGCAGTGGCCTTCAATTGGATTTCCTCATGTTCGGCAATGGGTTCAGAATCGGAGGTGATTCCACCACCAATACCTATCGAGACTGAGCCCTTCTCAAAAATTGCTGTGCGGATGACCATCGCAAGCTCCATGTCGCCACCCTGAGATATCCAACCGATTGCTCCCGAGTAACCCTGCCTGTCTTCGCTCTCTAGCTCGCGAATTAGCTCCATCGCCTTGATTTTTGGAGCACCAGTCATTGACCCACCAGGAAATAGCGCCCGCAGGGCATCCAGAGAACTCTTCCCCTCTGAGAGTTGCCCCGAAACATCGCTAACCAGCTGATGAACCGTTGAGTAGCTCCTGATTGCAAGAAGATTCTCAACTTGAATGCTCTCCGGGTCACAGGCCATTGACATGTCGTTTCGAATGAGATCAACAATCATTAGATTCTCGGCCCGCTCCTTTGGATCGCTGCCGAGCTGATTCATAAGCTCTGCATCACGCTCAGCATCATCAGAGCGGCTGCGGGTTCCCTTAATTGGCGAGGAGAGCACCCTGGTTTTATGACTGGAGACGAAAAGCTCTGGAGTGATCGAGACATAGCTGCGATCTTTGAGTCTTATGAAACTTGAATACGGTGCTGGGTGTTCTTTACGAAGCCTTAGGAAGTAGCTGAGAGGATCGCCAGAAAAATCCCCGCGGAGCTTGGTGGTTAGGCAGAGCTGATAGACATCGCCGGCTGCGATGTGCTCTTTTACTTTCTCTATTTTCCCCTGATAAACCTCCCTGTTGTCGATGGCAGAAAGCTCGGCGGAGGTAGCGGCAGGGTTTGTTAGTTCATAGCTGGAGGCCTCCCCGCCCACAAGCGCCAGTCTTAGCAGGGCTGCGTGGTGCCAAGAGTCAAACTCAGCCCGATCCGGGAAATCTCCAATGAAATACATCGCCTTGGCGTCGTGGTCATAGACGAAGGCTCGGTCCACGCTCAATAGCTCAAACTGGCCGATGTCTTGAGCCGAGTTGGAGTAGTGGATCACTCCCACATAACCGGGGCGGAAGGTGAATGGCACATCTAAGTGCTCGCTGGTGGCAGCGAGGTTGAATTCACTTGCCACAACGCCTGCCCCGATAACCGAGTAGCGAGCGGACGGATGGTGCTGTCTATCAAGCCAAAATGCACCAGGGAGATGACCAAAAAACGAAACGAAGGTGTCAGTGAGCGATGTCCAGGCGTTCAACCGTTCGCAGTACAGTGGCATAAGGCACCCCTCTAGCCTCGTAGTCTAGTAATCGTGAGCGTTTCAGGTGATTTCTTTCAGTTCCGCTCGGGTGAACTGACAAAGGTCGACATTGCACTAACCGACTTACTTACTGTCGCCGACAGTTGGCTTGTCTCAAACGGCCAAGTGCGGGCTCTGGATCGCCATCTGCAGCGGTTTTCGAAATCCATAGCTGACGAAAAAACTCAGAAACAATTACCTGCATTTTTTGCCTCGCTTATCGCTACAACTCCACGAGAGGGCGACTGGTTCCCGCGCATCGAATATCGCAGGTCCCAGCCCGAGGGTGAGCGGCTGTTTTTGAGAATGCGGCCGGCTCCGGAAAGAACTGAAACTTGCACGCTTTGGACACTAGACAAGCCCGATCCAAGGACTGATTTTCACACCAAAGGTCCCGACCTCTCCAGTTGTCAGGCGTTGCGCAGGGCCGCAAATCTTCATGGCGCTGATGAGGCCGTGATCCTCAGCAACGCAGGAAAGATTGCCGATGGTGCACTGAGCTCTATTGTGTGGTGGCAGGACGAAGTGCTCTACGCTCCAGACGCGACTACCGACTGGCTTCCCTCGATAACTCGCGAACTGGTCTTTGAGATTGCCGGGCAGGCTGGCTATGAGACTAAGGAGACAAGCGCAGCACCCGAGGAGTTAGCAGGTTGCGAGGTCTGGTCGCTCAGCGCCCTCCAAGGTATTCGCGGAGTCACCAGCTGGGGTGACACCCTCCTTGGGGAACTAAAAATGCAGCGCCCTTTCAGCAAGCGACTGGCCTTGCTCAACCAGAATCTCCCCACATCGGATGAGGTATTCGAGGCGTTTGGAACAAGCTGATGTGCGGAAGATTTGTTGTTGCCAAGGAGGTTGGCGGAATCACGGAGCTCTTTGAGCTTGATGAAGTGCCAAAGGATTACAACTCAATTAGCTACAACATCGCCCCGACCCAGCAGATTGGCATGATTGTCGAGCGCGAGCTAGAGGGAGTCCCGTCGAGGGAGCTGCACCGAGCTAGGTGGGGTCTTATTCCGCACTGGTCTAAAGAGTTGCCAACTGCTCCCCTATTCAACGCAAGGAGTGAGAGCGCTTTAGAAAAGCCAAGCTTCAAAGATGCGGCTTTGACAAAGCGTTGCGCAATTCCAGCCTCAGGCTATTTCGAGTGGCAGGGCGAGACTGGAAGCAAAAAACCTTTCTACATCCACCCCGCGGAGGGCATGCTCGCCTTTGCGGGAATCTATTCGTGGTGGCGGGATCCGTCCAAAGATCAAAGCGATCCCACGAGGTGGCTGCTCACGTGTTCAATTTTGACGAAGTCTGCCTCACCGTCGCTGAGTGGGATTCACGATAGGAGTCCGATCCTGCTCTCTCCTGAAAACCTTGGTGCCTGGCTCGCACCTGATTACGAGACAAGCAACGAGTTGGTCACAGCTCTTGGTCAAGAGTCCGATGAGCTGGCAGCTAGCCTCGATTTTTACGAGGTGTCAGGGGCTGTTGGAAGCGTTTCAAATAACAATCCGAGCCTGATTGAGCGGGTTTAGCTAGTCAATTTTGAAAATGTCTGGCGTTAGCCATACACTATTTATTCGAACAAATGTTCGATAAATGGGTAGGGGCTTAGACAGTGCAGATAGAGACCCTTTCGGGTGTTGTAGTGGACCTAGATGGTGCACCTGTCTGCTTCATCTGGAGGGGTAGGGAATACCTGGTCGCCTCAAGGCCGGTGCGCTGGTACTCCAGGCGGATCTGGTGGGAGGAAAGCTCCGCTGCCCCTAAGGGGGCGGGTCCCCTAATGGAGGTGGAGATGTGGCGGCTCTGGGCTACCTCAGAGAACTCCAGGAACCTTTTTGAACTTAGGCACCTGCAGCCAGCAGACAGCTGGGAGATCTACCCACTGGAGAGCTGATGGGCTTTACTCATCTAAACCTGGCAAGCGCCTACTCCGCACACTACGGGGTCAATCGTCCCGAGCAGTTGGCTGCGGCAGCAAGTGCCCTCGGCTTCGAGGCTCTGGCGGTAACCGACAGGGACGGCCTCTACGGAGCGGTGAAGCATATTGCCGCTTGCATCAGAGAAGGCATCCACCCGATAGTTGGGGTGAACCTAGAGATTACCGACATGGGAAGGGTGGTAATCCTTGCTCACGGCCACACCTCCGGAAGTGGCTGGAGTGTTATCTGCAGAGCAATCTCACTGGCTCACAACTCAAGGGGTAAGGAACGAAGACCCAGGCTGGGCCTCGATGAGCTAGCTGCAATGATCAGAGAGAATCCGAGCTGCAGCGTCTTAATAGGCCCTCAGAGCGGTATCGCTAGCAAGGTGCTGGTGAGCCCCGCTAGCGCCAGAAAAGAGCTTGATAGCTGGCTCAGCGCAATACCGCAGCCGGGTGTTTTAGCAATCGAGGTGGTAAATCAACTAAGCGAACCGGGCAGCATCGCCTCTGAGGAACACGCCAGAGCCATGCTCAGGCTGGCAGATTCCGCAGGGGTACCTGCGGTAATAACAAATGCCGCCAGATACCTAGAGCCAGACGATGCGCTAACCGCCGACGTCTTGGATTCCGCTAGGCACCTAGAGCAGCTCGGCCTGTTTGCAATGCAACCAAACGCCCAGGCCTGGATGAAACCGGCTGCGATGATGTTTCGGCTCGCACTCGATGTCTGCGAAGACACAAAGCGAGCCCAAAAGCTAATCCAAAAGACCGAACAGCTGGCAAGCCGCTGCGTATTGGATCCCGAGAGCGACTGCGGATTTGGCAGACCAAAGACTCCCGAGCAGCAGGCCTTAGGAATTGAGGGAAACCCCTTTGAGGTGCTGTGGCAAAAGGCACACTCCGCAGTAAATGAACGCTACCCCGATGCTAAGGCCCCCCAGCTTGCTGAGATTCAACATCGACTATCAAAGGAACTAATCGCAATCAATGAGCTGGGATTTGCCACCTATTTCCTAACGGTTGCAGACGTCGCACAAATGATCCGGGACATGAGGATTCGTAGTGCCGCAAGGGGTTCTGGGGCTGGCTCCTTGGTCAACTACCTGCTTGGCATTAGCGGTGTTGATCCTGTAAGCGAGGGGCTTTTATTTGAGCGTTTTCTCTCAACCGAAAGAAGCACCCTTCCAGATATCGACATCGACGTTGAGTCAGCCAGAAGGCACGAGATCTATAAAAACATCTTTCGTCGCTACGGCGGCAAGCGGGTAACCCTGCTGTCAATGCAGTCCACCTACCGAAGTCGGGGGGCAGTACGCGACAGCGGCATGGCTCTAGGCATTGATGATGATGAGATAGACCAGATTGCAAAGAATATCTGGAGATTCTCCGCCAGAAACTTTCGAGGGGCGATGGAGAAAAAGCCGGAGCTTGCAAGGTTTAGTAGTGATACAAAGACCAACGACAGGCTGAACCTGCTGGTGGACATCACCGAGCGGCTAGATCGGCTCCCAAGGCATATCTCCGTGCACCCCTGCGGGGTGATACTGGGAAACTCGAGCCTGCTTTCGCTGACCCCGACCGAACCAAGCGGTATTGGACTACCCATGAGTCAGTTCGATAAGGACGACATGGATCCCATGGGTTTTCTAAAGCTCGATGTCCTTGGGGTGAGAATGCAGAGCGCCATGGCCTACACAATCCGAGAGATAGCCCGGGTGAAAAAGAAGAAGGTGGATCTCGATGCTGTAGATAGGGAGGACAAAAGTGTCTTTGAGCAAATCAGGACAACCAACACCCTGGGGATTTTCCAGATCGAGAGCCCTGGACAGCGCGAGCTAACGGGAAAGCATCAACCAACCAGGTTCAACGACCTCACGCTTCAGATATCGCTGTTTAGACCGGGCCCGATGAAGGGCAACATGATCAAGCCCTACCTGGATGGCAGACACGGACTAATAACCCCCGACTATCTCCACCCTGATTTGAGGCCAATTCTCGAGGAGAGCTATGGCGTCGTGGTATTTCACGAGCAACTAATGCGCATTATGCAAAAAATGACCGGTTGCAGCCTGGCTCAGGCCGACGAGATGCGCCGAAAGCTCGGCAAAGAGTCAAAGGCTGCCAGCGTCTCAACTTATTTCCACAAAGCAGCTGCAGCCCGCGGCTACCAAAAGCAGCTAATCGACAAGGTCTGGTCGATTATCGAGGGATTTGGAAGCTTTGGATTCTGTAAGGCTCACGGAGCTGCCTTTGCCCTGCCCACCTACCACTCCGCCTGGCTCAAAACCCACTACCCCACCGAGTTCATTGCAGGACTGCTCACCCATGATCCGGGCATGTATCCGCGGAGACTGCTGATCGCAGAGGCCAGAAGGCTTGGGGTTCGCATTCTCCCGATAGACGTAAACCATTCGACAAATGAGTACCTGGTAGAGAAGACAAGAAGTGGTTATGGGGTCAGGATGGCGCTCACAGAAATAGTTGGAATCTCAAACAGGGAGATAGAGCGCATTATTTGCGAGCAACCCTTTCGGGACATTGCCGATTTCTACATCAGAGCAAGGCCAGCGAGAAGAACCCTAGAGCGGCTTGCCCTCATCGGTGCATTGGACTCTTTAGCAGGCATATCGGGCGAAGAGGCTCAGCACAGCCGGGGAGACCTTCTTGTCCACATCCGCCAGCTAACTGCGAAGCGCCCCGCAGTGAATGACGCAAATCAACTCAGTTTTGAGCTGGGTTCGCTTGATACTTTGCCCCAGGGAAACCCCTCTCCCTCAAGGCAAGAAAGGCTCGATCAAGAGCTCAAATACACAGGCATGGACATATCTGCTCACCAGATCGAGAGGTTCCAGGAAATGCTCGATGACCTGGGGGTAGTTAGAGCGTCAGAGCTAGTTGGACTCAGAAGCAATACTGAGGTGTTGGTGGCAGGTGTGAGGGTTGCGACTCAAACGCCTCCGATGCGAAGTGGCAAGCGCGTAGTGTTTATCAGCCTCGACGATGGCACAGGCTGCGCGGATGCGACCTTCTTTGATGAGGCGCAGCGAAGATGTTCAAGCCTGCTGTTTCAAAATCGGCTTCTCTTAATATCAGGAAAGACCCGACGCACTGGTGTGCGAGGGGTCTCGGTCCTGGCCGAAAATGCCTGGGATCTCAGGCAGCTTTGGCTTGAGTGGGAGAAGAAGGCTTCTTAGTCGTTGTTGAAGATTGCTAGCAGTCTCAAGATCTCAATGTAGAGCCAAATTAGAGATGCCGTGAGTCCGAAGGCAGCGCGCCACTCCATCTGCTCTGGCCAGCCCTGAGCAACTCCCTGACGAATAGTTTCGAAGTCAAGATTGAGCGTGAAGGCAGCTAGACCAACGCCAACGAGAGCGATCAGCCAGCCAAATGGGCTGGTGTAAACGCTCATACCGGCGAATAGAGCGAAGCCAAGATTTACCATCGCGAAAACGAAGTAGCCCATGATCGCAAAGGTCATGATGCGAGTGAACCTGGCGTCAACCTTGATCCAGCCAAAACGATAGGCAGCAAACATCGAACCCGCGGTCGCAAATGTTCCAATGACAGCGGTCTGAACGATGCCTGGGTACATCGCCTCAAAAATGCCGCTGATGCCTCCAATAAAGACTCCCTGCACGAGCGCGTAGGCCATCATTACACCCGGACGGACGGTCTTGGAAAACGCTGCCCACAGCCCGAGTCCCAGTCCGACGAACATGGCTGGGAAAGCAAGGCTGTACAGGCCAAAGAACCAGGTGACCCCGGCACCAACCAACACGGCGAGGAACATGCCCATCACCTTGGAAGTCGTACCCTCCATGGTCATGCGGGTCTGAGTGATTCGACCAAACTCTTCGTCTACGACGGTTGGGCTAATTCGCTCTGCCATGAGTCCGGTCTTCATCGACTGATTGAAAGCTGGATTGTGTGACAACTTGGCTCCTTATTTATGACTGGGTCAGCCCTGATTCTAAGTTAGAAAACTGGAAAATTCCTGCGAAATTGCTGCTCGTGGTGGACCTGAGGGGACTTGAACCCCTGACCCCCTGCATGCCATGCAGGTGCGCTACCAGCTGCGCCACAGGCCCGAAAGCTTTGTCAGTCTACACAAGAATCAATCTGTGGGCACAACCGGACAATCTCGCCAAAGGCGTTCCAGCGAGTAATACTCGCGCTCCTGTTCGTGCATCACGTGGACGACAAGATCACCAAAATCCAAGAGCACCCAGCGACCGGTCTGTTTGCCCTCTCTGAACCTTGGCCTGAGCTTGTGCTTTGCAAGTTCGTCCTCTACGGCTTCGGCGATAGCTATCGCCTGACGCTCGTTCTTAGCCGAGACGATCAGAAAAACCTCCGCCAGAGCAAATGGGTCGGTCACATCGAGCGCAACTAGCTCCTCGCCAAGTTTCTCTTTTGCTGCTGCTGCGGCAATTTTGAGGTGGGAGATTGTCTCCTTGCTAGCGGCCAAGCCCTAGCCTCCAACTGCGCTGAGAATTGTCATTACCGAAAGTATTGCAGCTATCACAAGCCCGATTGCACCCACTCCAACCGCATATGGCTTCCACCAGCCTCTTCTTAGGACCTTTGTTGGCACAGCAACAAAACTCGATCGCTCATCTATTAGCTGGAGAGCGCTGATCGGCGCAACCGTGGAAATAACACCCGTGACGCTTTCACCTTCCTCGCTGTCAAGCCCATCCATGCCCTCAAGTGCTGCCGTGCTTGGTCCAGTCATGGGACCCGAAATAACTTCAATCGAACCGGTTATGGCAATCTCGCCAGTCTCTATAGGCATGGAAATTGCTTCCGGCATTGTTTCTAGAACTATCGACTCCGTAGAGGGCTCCGAAAATAGGTTCTGACCTGCAAAGGTCGGCTCTGGAAAATCGACCTCAGGCGCATCTATGGTCATGGGCTCGGCATAAGCTGCCCGGCGCGCTCGTCTGGAATCGGAGTGAGCCGGTGTAACAGTTGCCGATTGAACTGGAGCCTCAAGCCTCGGTGATGCTCCAAAGAGGCCCTGCTCCCGCATTTGGCGTCTTGTTAGCTGCGGCTGAGCAGGAGAGGGAGTCTGGTGCTGAATTGGAGGCAGGGTCTCAGGCGGTCTTGATTGGGGAGCGGTGGGCGCTTGAGGAGCAGCTTGCTGGAGAGAAATCGACTCTCCCCTGCGCTCTGCCTCTCTAAGCTCTCGCCTAGTTAGATGTTGAGTCACCTAGTCCCCTGTAAAGCCGGTGCTTGGCAATGTACTGGACAACCCCATCGGGTACCAAATACCAAATGGGTTTACCAGCGGTTGCTCTGTCTCTTATGTCAGTAGATGAGATTGCCAAAGCGGGGACCTCAAGCTGCGTAATTGTCGCCCCTTCGACGTTTGGAAGCTCGAGGCTGTGGCCCGGCCTCGTTACCGCAACGAAGTGAGCCAGGTCCCACACCTCATCGATTTGCTTCCATGCCAGAATCTGGGCAATCGCGTCGGCTCCTGAGATAAAGAAGAGTTCTGCATCTGGCTTTAGCCGCTTGATCTCTTTGAGGGTGTCAACGGTATAAGTGGTTCCGGGCCTATCAATATCTACCCTGCTCACCTCGAACCTCGGGTTAGCAGCGGTGGCAATCACGGTCATCAGGTAGCGATGTTCGGACGAACTAACTACCTTCTTGTGCCAGGGCTCCCCCGTGGGAACAAAGATGACCTCATCGAGTTCGAAAGCGTCAGCCGCCTCCGAAGCGGCAACTAGGTGGCCATGGTGGATTGGGTCGAAAGTTCCACCCATCACGCCAACGCGCGGCCCCTTGGCGCTCATGAGCTTCTAGTGGCCAGCCTGTTGGTTCGACCGGCGCATGTTGCGATTCGAGACATCGCGATAAGACCATGTGATTGCTCCCAGGGCCAAGAACCCAACCAAGGCGATCACTCCATAGAGAACCGCGGGAATTGGCAGCTCGTTGTGATGAACGATGGCCTCTTCAAGAAGTATTGAAATCACTGTCTCTCCTAAGTCGACTCTCAGTTTAGCTTCGGACCTGGCCGTTGCCCCTAATCAGCCATTTAGTGCTGGTCAGTTCGCTAAGTCCCATGGGGCCACGAGCATGCAGCTTCTGAGTTGAGATGCCCACCTCAGCGCCGAAACCAAACTCCCCACCGTCAGTGAATCTTGTTGACGTGTTGACCATAACGGCAGCCGAGTCAACCGAAGCGAGAAAGCGCTCTGCGTTTGCAAGGTCACCGGTGACAATTGACTCGGTGTGGTGGGTGGAGTACTTAGCAATGTGCTCAAGCGCAGCATCGAGATCGTCCACCACCCTGACCGATAGCTCGAGCGCCAGGTATTCACTCTTCCACGTCTCATCGGTTGCCGGTTCTGCTTCGATGTGCTTTCTGCTGCGCTCGCAACCGTGCAATTTCACACCCGCTTCTACAAGGGCTTTACCAATAGTTGGCAACAGTCTCTCGGCAGCTGAGGCATGAACCAGAAGCGTCTCGAGGGCATTGCAGACCGATGGGCGTTGGGTTTTCGAGTTGATCACCAGCGGCAGGGCCATATCCAAATCAGCTGTCTCGTCCAGGAACATGTGGACGATTCCGTCGCCGGTTTCAATGACCGGGACTTTAGAGTTCTGCACCACGCTTTGAATAAGGGCGGCGGAGCCTCTTGGAATTAGCACATCTATAAGGCCCCGAGCCTGCATCATCTCTGTCGCGCCGTCGCGGCCAAACTCGTCTACAGTCTCAACCCCAGATTCAGGCAGCGAGCTCTCTTTCAGGCCTCGCTGGATTAGCGAAACCAAAACCTCATTGGTTTTCTCCGCAGCGGAGCCTCCTCGGAGCACTGCCGCGTTGCCGCTCTTGAGAGCAAGGGCAGCGATGTCCACAGTCACATTTGGTCGGGCCTCATAGATGCAGCCAATTACCCCGAATGGAACCTTGACCTGCTGAATACTGATGCCGTTTGGCAGGGTTTTTCCCTGAACGCTGACGCCAACCGGGTCTGGGAGAGCAATGATTTCCGCAATCGACCCCGCAAGACCCCTAATCCTGGCCTCATCGAGCTTGAGCCTGTCCAAAAGTCCTTGCGTAAGGCCATTTTCCTTACCACGCTCAAGATCCAAAGCGTTTGCGCTGACAATCGCACTCGAGTTATCCAGCAGCAACTGGGCAATGTGGGCCAACGCAGCATTCTTAGCATCTGTTGAAGCAGCCGAAAGACTTGCCGAAGCTTCCTTCGCCCTGATCAGTATTGACTGGACACTCATCTCAAAATCCTAACTTGCTGCCTCTTTGACGGGCTCAAACCAGGTGTGGTGAGGATCGTCTTCGCCAAGGGAAAGAACCAGCTCAGTTGCCGTGAGGATAACTCCGACCCCACCCTCTGCGGCATACCTGGCAGCGGCCAGTTTCGTAAGAGCTCCGCCTGTTCCGTAACCGGTAGAGGTCCCCGAGACTTGGATTTGGGAAAGATCATCGTCCTTGTTCACAACAGCGATGCGCTCCGCGCCCTCTTCGCCGGGAGGCTTCGAATAAAGAGAATCAACATCGCTAAGCAGAATGAGAAGATCGGCCTTGGCAAGAAGTGAAACCCTCGAAGCTAGGCGATCGTTGTCACCAAAGCGGATTTCCTGAGTGGCAACTGAGTCATTCTCATTAATAATCGGCACTACGCCAATCTCCAAAAGACGCTCAAGTGCCCTTGAGGCGTTCATCCGAGGCTGCTCCTCGTCGAGGTTGTCTACCGTGAGAAGAATTTGGCCAGGAATCAGCTCATGGCGGGCAAGAGAACGTTCGTAGCGGCCCATGAGTCTGGCCTGACCGATGCTGGCGAGAGCCTGACTGGTGGCCAAGTCCTCGGACTTCACGGTGAGGCCAATAAGAGGAGCGGCTGTTGCAATAGCTCCAGAGCTGACGACAATCACCTCTTTGCCGGCTTTTGCCTGCTGCGCAACAAAGTCCACAATCAAATCTAGATTTGCCTCGTTGGCGCCTGTTATCGAGGAGGAGCCGACCTTGATGACTATCCTTTTCGCTCCAGCTAGTCGTTCTGCGGTTCTCACTCTTCCTCCGTGAAAATGCTCGACTCGCGCACAGCCTCTCGCTCTGCACGACCCTTTGCGCGCTCATCCATCATTTCGTAATACTCGGCTCTTCGCTGTTTGTTGGTGCGACGATCGTTGGGGTCAATTCTTTCAGCGACCTCACGAGCATCGGCCATTTCAGCTAGAGATGAGATCATCGGGTCCCAATCGAAGACAACACCGTCTCCGGAGCCCACAATCACTGTCGAACCGGAGCGAGCGCCCAGCTTAGTGAGCTGATCTTCGACGCCCAGCTTGTGAAGTCTCTCGGCAAGATAGCCAACTGCCTCAGCGTTACCAAACTCTGTTTGAGCAACCCAGCGCTCTGGCTTCTGGCCAACCACCCTGAATATTTCCTCATCACCAATCAGTTCCCGAGTAACGCTAAAGGTAGAGGTCTCAGACTGCGCTTGCAGCAGCGAGAAGCGCCTAGAGGTCTCCTCTGTAACTTGTGAACGACCTTCTTCCGCGAGCATGCCAAGAGCGAATCCGAGCTCTCTAAGGCCTGAATGGGTAGCGGTCGAAACCTGATAGACCGGATAGCCGAGCTCCTCAAAATCCTTTTGCACAAAGTCAGCCAGCTCCTTGGCATCTGGAATATCGATCTTGTTGAGAACCACAACCTGTGGCCTCTCAGTTAGTGGCGTCTGCCCCTCCGGGACCTCGTATTTCTCAAGCTCCTCAAGAATCACCTTGAGATCGCTGACCGGGTCGCGACCGTTTTCCAATGTGGCGCAGTCGATTACGTGGCAAAGGGCGCTGCAGCGCTCGACGTGCCGAAGAAACTCAAGCCCGAGCCCCTTACCCTCGCTTGCACCCTCGATGAGACCTGGGACGTCGGCAATGGTGTAGCGCTTGTCGCCAGCCTGCACCACCCCAAGGTTCGGATGCAGGGTCGTGAAGGGATAATCGGCAATCTTGGGTCTCGCAGCGCTCATAGCAGCGATTAGGGAGGATTTTCCTGCCGAGGGAAAACCAACGAGCGCAATGTCTGCAACCGTCTTCAGCTCGAGGACTACATCCCCCTGCCAACCGGGGACTCCGAGAAGGTGAAACCCCGGTGCAATCCTTTTTCGGCTGGCGAGAGCGGCATTGCCTAGGCCACCCTGCCCACCCTTGGCAACCAGAAGCTCCATGCCTGGATGCGCAAGATCGGCAAGAATTTCTCCTGCTGGTGACTTGACGACGGTGCCAACCGGCACGGGCAGCACGAGATTCTCACCCCGGTATCCGTTGTTGTAATCTCCTTGCCCGTTTCCGCCGGAGTCGGAGGAGCGGTGGGGCCTGTGGTGGTATTCCAAGAGCGTGGTGACGTTGTTGTCGGAGATTAGCGAAATAGACCCGCCGTCACCACCATTACCGCCATCTGGACCCGCGAGCGGCTTGTACTTTTCACGCTTGATACTGGTGCAGCCGTTGCCGCCGGAACCGGCGCGCAAATGGAGCGTAACTTGATCAATGAAGCTGACCATGATGCTCCTCTAACTAAAAGAGGCGGACCCGAAGGCCCGCCTCAATCAAATCTGTGTGTTACTGGGAAACCACGTTTACTACGCGGCGTCCCGCCTTGGCACCGAACTCAACTGCACCGGCGGAGAGTGCAAACAGAGTGTCGTCCTTGCCACGGCCGACGTTCACACCCGGGTGAAAGTGGGTTCCGCGCTGGCGAACGAGGATCTCACCAGCGTTTACCTGCTGGCCATCGTGACGCTTGACGCCTAGACGCTGCGCATTCGAGTCGCGACCGTTTCGGGTGGAGCTAACTCCCTTTTTGGATGCCATTTCTACCTGCCTACTTGATCTCGGTGACCTGAACGCGAGTCAGATCCTGACGGTGACCCTGGCGCTTTTTGTAACCGGTCTTGTTCTTGTACTTCTGAATAACAATCTTTGGTCCACGAGTCTGGTCCAAAACCTCTGCGACGACCTTTACCTTCGCAAGTGCCTTAGCGTCGCTGGTCACCTTCTCGCCATCTACCAAAAGCAGGGCTGGAAGCTCAATCGTTCCTGAGGTCGCGGCAATGCGGTTCATGGTGACGATGGTGCCGACCTCAACCTTTTCCTGGCGGCCGCCTGCGCGTACTACTGCGTAAACCACTTTGAAACCTATCTTTACGGGATATCTCTCATCCAAAGCTGGACGAGCAACAGCGGCTAAGTTTAGTGAAGTTTGCGGCTTCGGTCAACAAGATCAAGAGCCTATTCGGTTTCTTTTTCCGCCTTTTTTGCCCTTGGCTTTTTCACTGTGCTGGTGGCCCGGCGAGACTTTGGCTTGGCCTTTGGTGTGGGCTCAGGAAGAGCCTCTAGGACAGCGTTGAGCATCTCGGTCTTGCCCTCAGGCTCTTTGGCTTCGGTTGAGGTGACACCGGCCATTTTGTTGAAAACGTCCTTTGCGGCATCCGCCTGCTCAGCCGTTACCACCTTCTTGACGACCTCGGGCTTCTCAGCCTTCTTCTTGCCGCCACGCTTAGGAGCCTCCTGGGAGCGGAACCTTGGCTCCTCGTGAACCACAACTCCCCTACCAGCGCAGCATTCACACGGCTCGCTAAAGGTTTCCAGAAGCCCCAGGCCTATTTTCTTGCGGGTCATTTGAACTAGGCCGAGTGAGGTGATCTCACCAACCTGGTTCTTGGTCCTATCGCGACTGAGACATTCCAGCAGCCTCCTGCGAACTGACTCCTGGTTTGCGTCCTGAATCATGTCAATGAAGTCAATGACGATGATGCCGCCGATGTCCCGAAGGCGTAGCTGCCGAACTAACTCCTCAGCTGCTTCGAGGTTGTTCTTGGTGACCGTCTCTTCCAGGTTTCCGCCAGAGCCAATGAACTTTCCGGTGTTGACGTCGACGACGGTCATGGCCTCAGTCCGATCAATTACCAGGGAGCCGCCTGATGGCAGGTAAACCTTGCGATCAAGAGCCTTGGCAATCTGATCTCCGATGAAATAGGTGTCGAAGATGTCAGGCTTCTTTTTGTATTCGACAACGCGCTCCATCAAATCGGGCGCTACTGCCTGAAGGTATTCGCGAATGGTCTCGTTGGCCCTCTTGCCGCTAATGACCAACTCCTGGAAGTCCTCGTTAAAGACGTCTCGGATGATTTTGACCAGAAGGTCTGGCTCGCTGTGGAGGGTGACTGGCGCCTTCCCTGTCTCAGCCTGTCTGCTGATCTCTTCCCACTGGGTCTGAAGACGCTGAACATCAAGGATCAACTGTTCCTCTGAAGCTCCCTCTGCTGCCGTGCGGACGATGACGCCGGCATCTTCAGGAAGGGTGTTTTTGAGAATCTGCTTTAGACGCTGACGCTCCCCCTCGGGAAGCTTTCTTGAAATGCCAGACATATTGCCGCCTGGCACATAAACCAAGAAGCGTCCAGGTAGTGAGATCTGAGAGGTGAGCCGGGCACCCTTTTGACCAACCGGATCCTTCGTCACCTGCACGAGTACTTGATCGCCAGACTTTAGGGCAAGCTCGATTCGCCTAGGTTGATTGCCTGTTTCAGCAGCCTCCCAGTCAACCTCACCGGAATAAAGAACCGCGTTTCGACCGCGGCCTATGTCGACAAACGCAGCCTCCATTGAGGGCAGCACGTTCTGCACTTTTCCAAGATAGACATTGCCAATGATTGAGGCGCCTTGGGTCTCGGTGACATAGTGCTCGACCAGCTGACCGTCCTCGAGAACACCAATCTGTACGCGCTCATCAACCTCTCGCACGATCATCTTGCGGTCCACAGACTCGCGCCTGGCCAGAAACTCGCTCTCGGTAATCGTTGAGCGTCGACGCCCAGTGTCGCGCGAATCCCTCCTGCGTTGGCGCTTCGCCTCCACGCGAGTCGAGGAGTCTGCCTCTTCCTTCTTTTCCCTCGTCGCGGGCTTTGCTCGCTCTTTCGGAGCCTCCTTGCGGGTGCGCTCTCGCCGTTTTGGTTCGGGTTTTGCCTCATCGGCAGGTTTACCCGAGCGTGGATTCACCACGGGGGTAGGGAGATCTGGGGCCTGGAAGATTAGCTGGGTTGCCAGCGGCTTCTTCGGCTCTTCTTTTTTCTTAGCCAAGTTATGCCTCATGGCCTGAGGTTCACACCCTCTAGGTCATTTGTCGTGATTCGAGCCGCAGCCCGAATCTAATTCTCAGTGTCACCAACAGCTTGTGGTGAAAATCCTTCGATGCGAGTGTGTTCGCATCTACCTTGAAGTATGCCATGAACGTTATAAAAATGCGATAATCCCAGCATGCTGTTTCCCTTTTTCCTCATTGGCTTTGGCGCGATGGGCTGGATCGCGAGTTTCGGTCTCACCCTAGAGCGCATCAAGGTCGCCGGTGACCCCGGGGCAGCAACCGCATGTGACATTTCGCCATTTCTCAGCTGCAAATCAGTCATGCTTTCAGAACAAGCCGCCCTTTTCGGATTTCCAAATCCGCTCATTGGGCTGGCGGCTTTCTTTGCACCCGTGCTGGTCGGTTTCGCGATGCTGGCTGGCGCAAAGTTTGCTAGCTGGTTCTGGCAAGGGCTCTTAGCGGGTCACGTGTTGGCGATGGCATTTGTTCTCTGGCTCTTCAGTCAGAGCGTTTTCTCGATCGGATCTCTCTGCATTTACTGCATGGTGGCGTGGACGGCGACTATCCCGCTCTTCTGGGCCATATTTGGCAGGGCTGGCAGGGATGGCCACCTCGGCAGCCGGTTTACCCCCGCAGGTGAGTTCATCTACGAGTGGGCGTGGGTGCTAACCCTCGTTACCTACCTGAGCCTCGCAGGAGTCATTTTGGTCTACTTCTGGGACTACTGGCCGACGCTTTTTTAGAACCAGATCTCAAGCTCGCGCTTGGCCGTTTCCTCTGAATCAGAACCGTGCACAAGGTTCTGGATTACCTTTGTGCCCCAGTCTCTAGAAAGATCTCCCCTGATGGTGCCAGGAGCGGCAACGGTGGGGTCTGTAGCCCCGGCCAGGGATCTAAAACCCTCTACAACCCTCTCGCCCTCGAGCTTAATTGCCACGACTGGACCCGAGAGCATGAACTCCATGAGCGGCTCATAAAAGGCTTTACCCTCGTGCTCGGCATAGTGCCTAGCAAGCAGCTCCCGCGAGGGCTCGACTAACTTCATGTCGGCGATTTTGTAGCCCTTGCGTTCGCACCTTGCAATGATTTCGCCAACTAGATTTCGCTTCACACCATCAGGCTTGATTAGCACCAGTGTCTGCACCGGACTCTCCCATCATCTTGTTGTAATTCTCTCGCGCCTTATCAATCGTGCCGCCCGCAATAAGAGCCCAAACCCACAACCCCACAAGAATTGCTCCAATCAGGAACATGCCCCAGAGCCAAAACCCACTGACCAGCAGCGCGGCCTGAATTACCCAACCGACGACGTATCCGGCGGGTGAGCGAAGCAGCGCTGGAGTCAAGATAGCCGCGATAGCAAAGCTCAGGCCGATGGCCCAGATGGCTGTGGTGTCGGGCAGATTGCTCGCGGGATCAGCACCCTTTAGACCAAATGCGGCAAGGGTCGCGAAAAAGATCACAAAGGACTCAAAGCTCAGCACAATCGAGGCAAGAGCTCGCTTTGAGCTTTTAGTCTTCTTCATCCAGCTCCTCCTGCAGCATTTCTAGAACTGCTCCAACTAAATACAAAGAACCAGTTACGAACATGGCATCTTCCCCAGCAAGCCTAGATGCCTTCTTGTAAGCCGAGGGAATTGCGGCATCGACATCGACAACATTCGCACCCTTGGCGCGCAACACCTCAGCGAGCTCGTCAGCCGGCAAAGCCCGCGGCCCCTCAACCTCGGTGACGATTAGATCATCAAAGGTTTCTGCCAGTACAGCTGCTGCGGAATCAATGTCCTTGTCAGAGAGCATCGCAACCAGCGCAGTAGTGCGCTCGGGCTTGAAGTGCCACTCAATAGAGCGTCTTAGAGACCTTAGACCTGCTGGGTTATGGGCGCCATCGAGAACAACCAGTGGCTCCTTAGAGACAACCTGCAATCTTCCAGGGCTCAAAGAGTCTGCAAGAGCTGACCGCAAGACCTCATCTGCGATTGCCCTTCCTCCCAGAAACATCTCAACGGCCGCAATTGCTGTGGCAGCATTCTCGGCTTGGTGCTCGCCGATTATCGGCATCCACAAGTCGGGGTAGCTTCCTACGATGCCCCGAACGCTGAATCTTGTGCCGTAGCCATCGGGTTGTGCACCCAGTAGCTCGAAAGATTGACCTGCAAAGTGATAATCCTGCTTCGCCCGCGAACGAATGATCTTTTCAACACTCTCCCATTGGGCGCTTGAGACAACCACCGACTTCTCCTTGATGATGCCCGCTTTGGTCTGCGCAATTTCTTCAACCGTGTCGCCAAGAGTCTTGGTGTGGTCAAGGTCTATCGAGGTAAAGACCGCAACGTCACCATCAGCAACATTCGTCGAGTCCCATTCCCCGCCTATGCCGACCTCAAGCACCAGAACGTCGATTGGAGCATCGGCGAAAAGCTGGAAGGACAGCGCGGTAAAAGCCTCAAAGAACGTAAGCGGCGCCTCTGACTGCTTGGCAAGCTGAGTGTCAATGAGTTCAAGAAGTGGCTTGTTCTGCTCGTAGTTCTCAACAAAGAGCTCGTCACTTACAGGATCACCATCTAATGAAATGCGCTCGTTAAAGCTGATCAGATGCGGCGAGGTAACGCGGCCGGTCCTTAGTCCCATCTCCCGCAAGATTCGCTCGATGATTCTTGCGGTAGAAGTCTTACCGTTTGTCCCCGTGAGATGTATGACTGGGTATGCCTTCTGCGGATTACCCATTAGTTCAACGGCCAGCCTGGTGGGCTCAAGTCTTGGACGCATCTGGTTTTCAGGTTTACGTGCATAGAGTTCTTGCACGACCTCGGCCATGCGCTCAGCTACCGAGCTCACTTCTTAGCTAGCTCTATCTCGATGGCCCCGTTCTCCCCCACCGAGAGCTCAGAGCTCGGTTCCCCAGAGAGAATTTCTAGACTCTCTGCAAGGGTTTCCCTGGCGACGAATTCCTGGTGCTCAGTCAGGGCAAGCTGCGATTCTTCATCCGCAACCAGCTTGAGGCTGATGCGATCTGAAACATCAAGGCCCGCGTCTTTACGAGCCTGCTGGATGTGCCTTACGGCATCTCGGGCAATTCCCTCAGCTTCTAGCTCTTTGGTCACAGCGGTGTTTAGAAGCACAAAACCTTGAGAGGTTATCCCAACGCTGCTTCCCTCTGAATCATCACTTGCCACCATCGAGATCTCGTATTCGCCGGCTACGAGCGTGTGCTCGCCAACCATCAGCTGCTCACCCTCGAGTCTCCACTGACCGGCCTTCGCGAGCTTGATGACCTCTTGAACAGCGCCACCTAGCCTCGGGCCGAGTGCCCGGGCATTGACAACGAGAGACTTAGTCAGACCAAACGAGGCTGCGACATCCTCAGTCGCCGCTACCACGCTTACCTGCTTGACGTTGAGCTCGTCAGCCAAGAGATCCGAATAGTCCCTGAGGCTCTCGGGCTGTGAAACGGCAACTGTGAGCTCGCTAAGCGGAAGCCTGACCCTAAGCCCAGCTGCCTTGCGGAGCGACAGCGCTACGGAAGCTGCCTCCCTTATCGCGTCCATGTCTCTAACAAGCTCGGCATCCTTGGGGAACTCTCCGGCATCGGGCCAGGATGTCAGGTGAACTGACCTACCCCCTGTCAGCCCGCGCCACATCTCTTCGGACACTATTGGAAGCAGCGGAGCCGCGGCCCTGAGCACAGCCTCGAGGACAGTGTAAAGAGTGTCGAAAGCGTCCTTGTCCCCCTCCCAGAAGCGGTCTCTGGAGCGCCTGATGTACCAGTTCGTGAGAACTTCAGCGAAGTCTCGCAGCCTGGCAGAAGCCTGGAAACTGTCGAAGTTGTCAAGATCGTCCTGCATCAGCTCAATTACCTCAGCACTCTTGGCCATGATGTAGCGATCAAGCAGTTGAGTTGAGGCGTGAGAGGGCGATGCTTCGTAGTTTGCCGCATTGGCATAGAGAGCAAAGAAATAGTAGCTATTCCAAAGTGGCAACAGTGCCTGCCGCACGCCCTCTCGAATGCCTTGCTCGGTGACAGCGATATTGCCGCCACGCAAAATCGGTGACGACATCAAAAACCAACGCATGGCATCGGAGCCGTCCCGATCGAAGACCTCGTTCACATCCGGATAGTTCCTCAGCGATTTGGACATTTTCTGTCCGTCATTACCGAGCACGATGCCGTGGCTAATGGCGTTTTTGAATGCGGGACGATCGAACAGTGCTGTTGAGAGAACATGGAGGGTATAGAACCAGCCCCTCGTTTGACCTACATATTCAACGATGAAGTCTCCGGGAAAGTGACTGTCAAACCACTCTTGATTCTCAAATGGGTAGTGGACCTGAGCAAAAGGCATGGAACCAGATTCGAACCAGCAGTCGAGTACCTCCGGGACTCTCCGCATGGTCGATTTGCCGGTTGGGTCATCCGGGTTTGGCCTGGTTAGCTCATCAATTACAGGTCTATGGAAGTCATCAGGGCGGATGCCGAAGTCGCGCTCGAGTTCGTCAAGGGAGCCGTAGACATCGATTCTTGGGTAGTTAGGGTCATCCGACTTCCAAACCGGTATTGGAGCTCCCCAAAAACGATTGCGAGAAATAGCCCAATCCCGAACGTTTTCCAGCCACTTACCAAAGCTGCCGTTCTTGGTGTGCTCAGGAACCCAGTTAATCTCCTGGTTTAGTTCGAGCATGCGGTCACGAATTTTTGTCGTCTCAACAAACCACGAAGAGACGGCTTTGTAGATGAGCGGGTTCTTGCAGCGGTAACAATGTGGGTAGCTGTGGTCATAGGAGGCCTGACGAAAGAGTCGGCCCATTGACTTCAGATCCTGCGTAATTGGCTTGTTGGCTTCAAAAACGTGTTGGCCCTCGTAAGGGGCGATCAGGGAATTGAATTCTCCGCGCTCGTTGATGGATACGTAGGTGGGGATACCGGCGGCGTTGCACAGAAGCTGGTCGTCCTCACCATAAGCAGGAGCCTGATGAACGATTCCGGTGCCCTCGTCCGCAGTGACGTATTCCCCAACGAGAATCTGCCATGAGTTTGCGACGTCATACTTCTCGCTATCGGCATAGAAGTCGAATAGCCGGGCATAGTGCAGACCCTTTAGCGAGTTTCCAGTAAAGGTTTTGTCAATAGCCCCTGCTGCCTCGTCCGCAGATTCGAACCCAAGTTCTTTCGCATAGCCACCAACCAGAGATTGTGCAATCAAGTACTTGCCCGCACCAAGAGAGCTATTTGGTGCGTTCACGAGCGCATAGGTAATCTCGGGTCCCACCGCAAGAGCGAAGTTAGTTGGCAGGGTCCAGGGAGTTGTGGTCCAAGCCAGAAGATTTACTCCATCAAGCTCGTGCCCTGTCTCGGTGATGGGGAATGTGACCGTAACTGACTGGTCCTGACGGTTTTTGTAGACCTCGTCGTCCATTCTGAGTTCGTGGTTTGAAAGTGGCGTCTCACAGCGCCAGCAGTAGGCAAGGACCTTAAAGCCCTCATAAATCAGGCCTTTGGTGTGAAGTTCTTTGAAGGCCCAGAGCACGCTCTCGGTGTAGCTCTGATCTAGGGTCTTGTAGTCATTGTCAAAGTCCACCCACCTTGCCTGACGAGTTACATAGCTACGCCAGTCCTCGGTGTATTTCAGAACCGAGGTTTTGCAGAAGGCGTTGAACTTGTCAACACCGTACTTCTCAATCTCAGGCCGACCGCTGATGCCTAGAAGTCGCTCAGCCTCAACCTCAGCCGGAAGTCCGTGAGTGTCCCAACCAAAACGGCGTTCAACCCTCTTGCCCCGCATCGTCTGATACCTAGGAACCAGGTCCTTGGTGTAACCGGTAAGCAGATGCCCGTAGTGCGGTAGTCCATTAGCAAACGGAGGGCCGTCATAGAAAACGAATTCCTCGGCTCCTGAGGCTGCTCTCTGGTCTATCGACTCTTGGAAGGTGCCGTCCTTGTCCCAGTGCTCCAGCACCTCTTTTTCGACGTCGGGAAACGACGGCGAGGCAACAGGGCCAGATTTGGAATCTTTATGCTTTGGGTACATCACGGCTTTCGAACTCAATCCTGAGACTAACAATGTTAATCTAGTGAAGCTAAAGAACCCGAGGTCTCAGTGAATAACGCAAAACCCAATCCGCTCGCTCCCGCTCAGATTCCAGAGAAGGCTAGCGTTGATGGTCTAGAGGCCAAGTGGGTTCCGAGTTGGGAGCAGGCTGGGGTCTATGGCTTCAACACAGATGCTCCTAAAGAGAACATCTACTCAATTGACACTCCCCCTCCTACCGCATCAGGCTCACTGCACGTCGGCCACGTATTCAGCTACACCCACACCGACGTTGTCGCAAGGTTCCAACGGATGTGCGGTCGAGATGTCTTCTACCCGATGGGGTGGGATGACAATGGTCTCCCGACCGAGCGCAGGGTCCAGAACTATTACGGGGTTCGTTGCGACCCCACACTTCCCTACCAAAAAGAATTCACACCCCCTCAGGTAGGCGGAGACAACAAGAGCACCAAGGCGGCGGACCAAATGCCGATCTCCAGGCAAAACTTCATCGAACTCTGCGAGAAGCTAACCGAAGAAGACGAGCAGGCTTTCGAGAACCTTTGGCGCAATCTAGGGCTCTCCGTTGACTGGACGCAGAGTTATCGCACAATCAGCAAGGAGTCCCAGCGGGTCTCTCAGCAGGCATTTTTGAATAATCTCAGCCGGGGTGAGGCCTACCTCTCCATGGCACCTACCCTCTGGGACGTGACCTTCCGCACCGCTGTGGCCCAGGCCGAGCTTGAGGATAGGGAAATGCCCGGGGCATACCACCGGCTCGGCTTTGACGGTCCGGAGGGCAAAATCTTCATCGAAACCACAAGGCCCGAGCTGGTGCCCGCTTGTGTAGCACTTGTTGCGCACCCTGACGACGAGCGTTACCAGCACCTATTTGGCCAAAGTGCGAAGACTCCAATTTTTGGCGTAGAGGTGCCGATAGTTTCCCACCGCCTTGCCCAGATCGATAAGGGCTCCGGCATCGCAATGATCTGTACCTTCGGAGATGTCACAGACGTTATCTGGTGGCGAGAGCTCAAATTGCCAATGCGGCCAATCATCGGCTTTGACGGACGCATACTCTCCGAGGGACCCCAGGAGATTCTCGATGGGAAGGGTGCCGAGCTCTACGCGGAGATTGCCGGAAAGACCGTCTTCAGTGCCAAGGAAATACTGGTGAAGGCATTCATGGAGTCTGGCGACATGGTCGGTGAGCCTAAGCCGATCACCCATCCAGTGAAGTTTTTTGAAAAAGGTGACAAGGCCCTTGAGATTGTCTCGACTCGCCAGTGGTACATCAAAAATGGCGGTAACGACAGACCTCTTGCCGAGAAGCTAATCGGTCGCGGTAGCGAGATGAGTTTCCATCCCGCATTTATGCGCGTGCGACTGGAGGACTGGATCAATGGCCTAAACGGCGACTGGCTAATTTCCCGCCAGCGTTTCTTTGGCGTGCCAATTCCCATTTGGTATCCGCTAAATGCCTCAGGTGAGCCGGACTATGAGAACCCAATCGTTCCACTCAGTCAGCAGCTACCAGTTGACCCTTCGAGCGACTGCCCCGATGGCTTCACCGAAGACCAGCGCGGCAAACCTGGCGGTTTCGTCGGAGAGCTTGACATCATGGACACCTGGGCAACCTCATCGCTCACTCCTCAGCTCGCAGGTGGTTGGCTCAGTAACCCCGAACTGTTTGACAAGGTTTTTCCATACGACCTTCGCCCCCAGGGACAGGACATCATCAGAACTTGGCTGTTCTCCACTCTCGTTCGCAGCGAACTTGAGCATGAACAGGTTCCATGGACGAATGCAGCAATTTCGGGTTGGATCTTGGACCCGGACCGAAAGAAGATGTCAAAGTCAAAGGGAAACGTAGTCGTACCCAATGAGCTGCTAGAGACTCACGGTTCAGATGCTGTTCGCTATTGGGCAGCAAGTGCTCGCCTTGGAACCGATGCTGCCTTTGACGAAGGCCAAATGAAGATCGGCCGGAGGCTTGCCATAAAGCTGCTGAACGCCGCAAGGTTCGCCCTGAGCTTTGAGATGCCCGATGGCGTTACCGAGGTCACCGAGCCAATTGATAAGGCCATGCTCGCAAGGCTTCGCGAAGTGGTCGGAGTCTCGTCGAAGGCCTTCGAAAATTACGACCACACCAAAGCCCTAGAGACCACCGAGACCTTCTTCTGGACTTTCACCGACGATTACCTCGAGCTTGTCAAAGAGCGCGCCTACAGCCAAGAGGGCTACACCCCACAAGAAATCGGTTCTGCAGTCCTAGCGCTCCGCGAGGCACTGGGTGTGCTTGTTAGGTTGTTGGCTCCATTCCTCCCATTTGCGACTGAGGAAGTCTGGTCTTGGTGGCAAGAGGGTTCCGTGCATCAGGCTGCCTGGCCAAGCACGGCTGAACTTCCCGAGGGCTCAGCAGAGCTCTTGGGAGCTGCCTCCGAGGCGCTCATTGCCATTCGTAAGTCAAAGACTGACCAGAAGCTGTCAATGAAAGCTGAGATTTCGACAATGGTTTTGAATGGGCCTGCCGTCCTCTCAAAGGTAAAGCGAGACCTAGCCGCAGTTGGGCGCATCGCAAACCTGACTCTCGAACCAGCGGACAAGGTTGCTATCTCGTCAATGGAGTTTGCTGAGCAGCAATAGCATTGCAGGATGACAAATCCGCTTCTTCAGCTATCGACACTCGAATACGAACTGCCTGACTTCAGCAAGCTAACTGACGAGCACTACCTACCAGCCTTTGAGGCTGCGACCAAAGCACATCTGGCAGAGATCGAAGAGATTGTTAGCCAGGCTGAAATCACCTTCGAGAACACCCTTGTTGCTCTAGAGAGCTCAGGTCAGCTCTTGACTGCGATGATGTATGTCTTTTACAACAAGACCGCCTCTGACACCAACGAGGAGATTCAACGTCTCGAGGCAATAATCTTTCCCAAGTTTTCCGCTCACCAAGACTCGATTCAGCTAGATCCAAGACTGTTCTCGCGGCTCACAGAGCTCGAGGCTCAGCGGACAAGAGGCGAACTCAGTCTCGATGCAGAATCCGACTGGCTACTAACTAAGTACCTAGAAGACTTCCGGCACGCAGGAAGTGAGCTTGGTGACAAAGAGCGAGCGCGAGTCGCAGAAATCAATGAGCGTCTTGCAGGCCTGGAGGCAGAGTTTGATAAGCGCCTCTTGGCAGACAGCAATGACCTTGCAATAAACCTCCCGGACTCTTCGAGGCTCGCGGGCCTGAGCAAAACCGAAATTGATAGTTGTAAGCAAGCTGCGGAGACTAGGGGTCAGGACGGCTACACCATTCCTCTGCTGAACTACTCCGGCCACCCGATGCTGGCAACCCTGGATGACAGGGAGCTAAGACGAGAGATTCTGGAGCGAACACTCTCACGCGGCTCTAGAGGCAATGCCAATGACACCTCAGACCTAGTAAGGGAAGCCCTTGAGCTAAGGCGTGAAAAGGCCAAGCTCTTTGGTTACGAGAACTACTCGCAGTATGTAACAAGCAAGCAGACCGCCAAGAGCCCTGAACGCATTCACGAGGTGCTGAGGCGAATTGCGCCGATCGCCCGTCGCAATGCCGAGGCAGAAGCGGGTGAGCTGCAGAAGCTTATGGAGCGGGAGCGACCAGGTGAAGAACTAAAGGCGTGGGACTGGGACCGCTACACCGAGCAGCTGCGGGCAGAACGCTATTCGGTCGACACCTCATTGCTCAAACCATTTTTTGAACTGAGACGAGTGCTCGAAGACGGTGTGTTTTTTGCAGCCGGCAAGCTCTACGGACTCAAGTTTGAGCCGAGGACCGACCTCAAGGGCTACCACCCCGATAACTGGGTCTATGAGGTCTTCTATGAGGATGGCCGGAAATGTGGGCTCTACATTTTTGACCCCTATGCAAGGCCATCTAAGTCTGGCGGGGCTTGGATGAACAATCTGGTTGACCAGTCGCGCCTTCTCAACAAGCTGCCGATTGTCGTGAACAACATGAATATCCCGAAGCCAGCAGCCGGAAGCCCCGCGCTGATGACCTTCGACGAGGTAAACACTCTGTTCCATGAGTTTGGTCACACCCTTCACGGCCTGCTATCGAGCGTCGAATACCCAAGATTTAGTGGCACAAACGTAGAGCGGGACTTTGTCGAGTTTCCCTCTCAGGTAAATGAGATGTGGATGCTGTGGCCAGAGGTGTTGGCCAACTACGCCGCACACTACGAAAGTGGCGAAAAGCTAGACCCAATCTGGATTGACAAGATCCAGGCCACAGAGGCTTTCAATCAGGGCTTTGAGACCACCCACTATCTTCAAGCCGCGATTCTCGATCTCGCCCTCCACGAAAGCGACAGCACCCCCGAGGACCTTGTCGCCTTCGAGCGAGAGGCTATTGCAGGCTATGGACTGGAGTTTCACCCAGTGCCGACCAGGTATCGGACCAATTACTTCGCCCACATCTTTGCTGGCGGCTATTCAAGTGGCTACTACGGCTACATCTGGAGCGAGGTCCTCGACGCCGAGAGCGTGAACTGGTTCAAGCAGCATGGCGGACTCAAGCGGTCTAACGGTCAGATTTTTGCCGATGCACTGCTCTCAAGAGGTGGCAGTCACGACTCGATGGAGCTGGTGAGGAGCTTTTTGGGTCACGAGCCTTCGGTTGAACCGCTCATGAAGCGCCGAGGTCTGCTGGACTAGGCGGACTTATCCTTGAGGCGCTGTGGCAGCGGCCTAATCTTCGGAATCGAGTGATTCTCGACGTTGTCTGCGGTGATCACGACAAGACCCTGCTCGGCAGAACCGGGAAGCTCGAACATGATTGGGCTCAGAAGCTCCTCGAGGATTGCCCTCAGACCCCTGGCTCCGGTTTCCCGCTCCACAGCCAGATCGGCAATCATCTCAATCGCGGCTGGCTCGAACTCAAGCTCAAAGCCGTCAATTTCAAACATTCGCTGATACTGCTTGACGAGCGCATTCTTGGGCTCGGTAAGGATTGAGATTAGCGCTGGTTTGTCGAGCTGCTCAACGGTCGCGACGACTGGCAGCCTTCCGATGAATTCTGGAATCAAGCCGAACTTTCTTAGGTCCTCTGGCTGGACCTGACGAAATACGTTCGAGTCATCTGTCTTTTCTTTCAGTGGTGAACCGAAGCCAATTCCCTTTTTGCCGGTGCGCTCGCCAACGATTGATTCAAGTCCAGCAAAAGCGCCAGCGACTATGAACAGCACGTTTGTCGTGTCTATCTGAATGAACTCTTGCTGGGGGTGCTTGCGACCACCCTGTGGTGGAACCGATGCAATTGTTCCCTCGAGAATCTTTAGTAGCGCCTGCTGAACGCCCTCTCCTGAAACATCGCGGGTAATTGAGGGGTTCTCCGCCTTACGAGAGATCTTGTCGATCTCGTCGATGTAGATAATTCCAGTCTCAGCTCGCTTCGGGTCATAGTCGGCAGCCTGCAGAAGCTTGAGAAGAATATTCTCGACATCTTCTCCGACGTACCCGGCTTCGGTCAGTGCGGTTGCATCGGCGACCGCGAATGGGACATTCAGTCTCTTTGCCAAAATCTGCGCTAGGTAGGTCTTGCCACAACCGGTTGGACCAATCATCAAGATGTTGCTCTTGGCAATCTCAACATCATCGTGAGGCTTACCCGCGTTTGTGAGTGTGCCGGTGGCACGAATTCTCTTGTAGTGGTTGTAGACCGCAACAGAGAGCTGCTTCTTGGCGTCATCCTGCCCAATTACGTACTCGTCAAGGAACGACTTAATTTCCTTGGGTGTCGGGAGCTCGATTGACTCAGTTGACTCGGCGACTTGCTGGCCGAGCTCCTCTTCGATGATTTCATTGCAAAGCTCGATGCACTCGTCACAGATATAGACCGAGGGTCCAGCTATGAGTTTGCGAACCTGCTTCTGGCTTTTGCCGCAGAAGGTGCACTTCAGCAGGTCACTGGTCTCACTCAGAGTCATGAGTAAAGCCTATATCTACCGCTGAGCGAAGCTCTTAGGCGCCCTCGGAGTGTTTAACCCTTGCGAGACGAGAGAACTTGGTCGATGAGACCGTATTCAACAGCCTGAGCCGCGGTCAGGATTTTGTCGCGATCAATGTCTTTGTTGACCTGCTCCTTGGGCTTGCCAGAGTGCTTTGCAAGAGTGTCTTCGAGCCACTCGCGCATGCGCATGATCTCCTGAGCCTGAATCTCGATGTCAGACGCCTGGCCCTGTCCTCCACCACCGGTCGCCGGCTGGTGGATGAGGATTCTGGCGTTTGGAAGCGCGAGGCGCTTTCCCTTTGCTCCGGCTGCCAGCAGCACGGCTGCAGCCGATGCGGCCTGACCCAGGCAAACTGTCTGAATCTGAGGCTTGATGTATTCCATCGTGTCGTAGATGGCAGTTAGAGCTGTAAACGAACCGCCTGGAGAGTTGATGTACATCGTGATATCGCGGTCTGGGTCCTGAGACTCCAGTACTAGCAGCTGAGCCATGATGTCATCCGCTGAGGCGTCATCCACCTGAACTCCCAAAAAGACAATGCGGTCTTCAAAGAGCTTGGTGTAGGGGTTGTGACGCTTGAAGCCGTATGAAGTGCGCTCCTCAAACTCAGGAAGGATGTAGCGAGCCTCCGGCATTGCGATTCTGCCCGAGCCGGTTTCCATAAAACTCATTTATTTGCCCTTCCCTACGCCGGTTGAACCGGATGCAAACTCTTGGATGTGGTCGATAAAGCCGTACTCGAGTGCCTCGGCTGCTGTGAACCAGCGATCGCGATCACCATCGGCAATGATTTGCTCAACGGTCTTGCCGGTCTGCTCTGCGGTCAGGGTTGCGAGCTGGCGTTTCATGGACATGATCAGCTCTGCCTGCGTCTGAATGTCGGATGCGGTTCCGCCGAAACCACCGAGGGGCTGGTGAAGCAGAACTCTGGTGTTTGGGGTTGCGTATCTCTTGCCTTTGGTTCCGCTCGAGAGCAAGAACTGGCCCATTGAGGCCGCCATTCCGATACCGACTGTGACAATGTCGTTTGGCACATACTGCATGGTGTCGTAGATCGCCATACCCGCGGTTATCGAGCCGCCGGGAGAGTTGATGTAGAAGTAGATGTCTTTTTCGCTGTCCTCGGCTGCGAGCAGCAGAATCTTGGCGCAGATCTCGTTGGCGTTCTCGTCGCGAACCTCACTGCCCAGCCAGACGATACGGTCTTTGAGTAGCCTCTCAAAAACGTTATTGCGCTCCATTTGTGGCATTGCCATCTAGTACTCCTTAGCTATCTAGTAAACGATAGCCACGAGTGCAGCGGAATTAGGTGCTTGTTCGCCTTGGGCGTTAGACCTGGTAGTCGACCTTGTTGCCCTTGGTGTCAGTAATCTCAGCGTTTGCAACCAGGAAGTCAACTGCCTTGCGCCTTGCCAGCTCACTTGCGTAGAGAGCGACCTGACCGTTTGAGGCAACCTGCTTGATGAAGTCGTTGGGGTCCATGCCGTAGCTCTGCGCATTCATCGCCAGGTACTCGATGAGCTCTTGATCCTCGACCTTGATTCCCTCGGCGTCGACGACCTTGTCCAGAATCAATCTGGTCTGGAAGTTCTTCTGGGATTCCTCGGTGACCTCTTTGCGGTGAACGTCGTCCTCGAGACGACCCTCTCCCTCGAGGTGGTTGTGAACCTCGCGCTCGATCGCAACGTCCGACATTGGAATCTTTGCCTTCGAAATAAGCTCCTCGACGATTACGTCTCGCGCCTGCAGCACTTGCTTGCGGCCTAGCTGCTCGGCAACCTTCTTCTCAATGTCTGCCTTGAGCTCGTCGAGAGTGTCAAACTCGCTTGCTAGTTGTGCAAAGTCATCGTCGGCCTTTGGAAGCTCGCGCTCCTTGACGGCCTTCAGCGTCACCGCAACCTCGGCCTCCTTGCCTGCGTGCTCTCCGCCGACGAGCTTGGAACGGAAGGTTGTGGACTCACCTGCGGTGAGGGTATCTAGTGCCTCATCAATTCCATCGAGCAGCTGGTTCGAGCCGATTTCGTAGGAGATGTCACTGGCAGTGTCAATCTCCGCACCTTCGAGGGAAGCAGTGAGGTCGATGGTGGTGAAATCGCCCATCTTTGCCGGGCGCTCAACCGTCTTCAGCGTTCCAAACCGAGCCCGAAGAGCGTCGAGTTCAGTCTCGATGTCCATCTTTGCAACCTTGACAGGATCAACCTTGACCTTCATGCCCTTGTAATCAGGCATCTTGAATTCTGGCTCGACCTCAACCTCTAGCTCAACAACTAGCTCTTTGGTCGGCTCTTGGGCATTTGGAGCCGACTTGATGTCGACCTCAGGAGCTGCGAGTGGGCGGAGCTTCTCACTGATTAGAGCCTCGCGGTAGAAATCATCGATGCCGTCGTTTATCGCCTGACCAATGATTGCGTCCTTGCCAACCCGCTGGTCAAGCACCGGTGCTGGGACCTTGCCCTTGCGGAAGCCTGGGATGTTCACCTGGCCCGCGATGGTCTTGTAGGCCTTGTCGAGAGCAGGCTTGAAGGCCTTCTCGTCGACGGTCACCGTCAGCTTGACGCGGGTTGGGTTTAGCTTCTCGACTGTGGTTTTCAAGTCCTACTCCAAGGGGTTGGTTGATTGACTGGTCGGGATGACAGGATTTGAACCTGCAACCCCCTGTACCCAAAACAGGTGCGCTACCAAGTTGCGCTACATCCCGGGGATTTCATAACTAGCGTCATGAACCCTGACACTCTATCCCATAGAATGGGGTGTCGTCTAACGATGCGCGAGTGTAGCTCAATGGTAGAGCCTCAGTCTTCCAAACTGATTACGCGGGTTCGATTCCCGTCACTCGCTCCAAAGTGCGCTACTCCCCCAAATCCATGAGCTGCACTGCCTTTGCAAAGTCCGGAACCTGCTGTTTCAGCTCCGCAAAAGTCCCTTGAGCGACAACCTTGCCCTTATCCAGATAGATGATCTTGTCTGCGTTCATGACAGTAGAGAGCCTGTGCGCAATAAGGACTACCGTCATCTGTGACCGGAGTGAATCAAGTACCTTAGAGATCTTTGACTCGGTCTCAGCGTCCAGTGCACTCGTCGCTTCATCAAGAAACAAGATCTTTGGGTCGCGATACAGCGCTCTTGCCAGGCCAAGCCGTTGTATCTCACCACCCGATAGCTGCCCACTGTCTGGAGTCACCTCCAGCTCAAGTCCTTGACCCTCAACGCCGATAAAGTGCTCAAGTCCGGCCTTTTCTAGGCACTCCATGACTTTTGAGTTATCGGTCGAGGCCGAAGACTCTAGCGACACATTTTCGGCAAGCGTTCCAGTGACCAAATGCGGACGCTGCGGGACGATTCCGATGACGCCTGAAGTCTTCTCGAGTAAGTGCCTAGGCGTGTAGCCGGACAATGAAATTGAGCCTGATGCAGGCAACCTGAATCCGGTAGCCAACTCAAAAGTTGTCGTCTTGCCTGCACCAGAGGGGCCAACTATTGCAGTCTTTGAGTTTGCCTCCACGTCGAAGACCAAGTCCTTCACAATCGGCTCCTCGACGCCCGGGAAGCTGAAGCTGACTGAATCAAATTTGAGATTCATCGCTGGAGGCAGGTTTTCAACGCTGACGTCCCCGAAGTCTTCCGTTTGTCTCTGCTTGGAGATTTCTACGAGAGTCGAAAATGCGGTCTGGGCCTGGGCAGCGGAAGCAACCATTCCGTTATAAGCAGCCTGCAAAGGAAGTATCGATGCGACTAGGCGGAGTCCACCTGCCATAAAGACGCCAATTGTGACTGCCTGGCTCGAGAGGTCGCTAAACACAACAACGGCTCCAAGGAAACCGAAGATTCCAAGAATTAGCGATGTCTCGATGACATACCTCGGAAGGCTGTTGATCGTGTAGTTCAGGCCGTTGCCAACTGCAACCCTTCGTTTGCCGGAGACAATCTGGGAGAGCCAATCGGAGATGTTTCCACCTGTACGCACCTCGCGCCTTACGCCGAAAAGGTCCCGACTTGTCGAGAGCGAGGTCTCAGAGCCCTCAATGACGTTCTTGCTATTGCGCCTCAGCCGGACATTTATGACCTTGTTGAGGGCAAGGATAACGAGTACCAAATAGACAAGTGTTGCGAGCGTAGCTATTGGATTCACAAACATGAAAACCACCACAAGGGCAAGTAGAAGTGAAGCTTCGGCAACAGCAGAGACTCTGGAGTTGAGGAAGGCTGCTATCTGGCCTGTCGCGACCAAAATTGAATTCTGGAATCTTGAAACCGTCTCGCTAAGAGTTCCTTCGAAGGCGGGTTCGTTTGAAAAGAAGTTGCCAGTCAAACGCTCGGCAAAATCACCCTCAATTTCCGCAACCTTTAGAGAAGTCCTCAGGTTCAACCAGATTGAGAAAAACGATTTGAGCACAAACGTAAGTGCAATTCCCATCGCGATTACTACAGCCTCAACCTCGGTGATGATGACCTCACCGACAATTGGCAAAACCAAAGGAGATTGGCGGGCTGTGCCGGAGGCAATCGACCCAAAGGCTGTCGCTAGCAGAGCAATACCTGCCAGGCCGGCTAAGTCCAAGCCATTTGCCATGATCCTTGCAAAAGACAACAACCAGAGCTGATTGCGCTGGCGCTTGGGCAGAATCTTGGCTATCGAGCGGAAATTTAGTTTCTCCATGTCCCGAAAAGTCTAGTTAGCCCCGCTGGTTATCCCACAATCTGGGAGATCTCTTTCAGAATCGAGGTCTGGCCCCTCAGACCCTCGGGAGAAGGGATGAGCGGATAAACATGCAGCGCACCCCGCTCGAAATGCAGGTTGTTGTCAACTCCCGCCGAATCAAGCTTCTCCTTCAGGGCAAGCGAGTCTTGATAAAGCAGGTCATAGTCGCCAA
>CAYGJH010000006.1:0-58258 GCA_964350385.1 uncultured Aquiluna sp.
AGAGCATGGGGCTTAGGAAGCTGACCGCGCGTCCTGTAGTCATGTAGAGGCCCATGACCTCACCATCTCGACCCTCGGGAGTGAACTTGGCCACAAATGCCCTGGATGCTGCTTGTGCAGGTCCAACAAACAAGGTGAGGATTAGTCCGCCAATCCAATAGGTGATTGGCCCAAGTGACGCGAATAGGAACACTCCGAAGCCTGCAACGGTCAGCCCGATAAGCGAGATCATGATGGTGCGCTTGCCGCCAATCTTGTCGTCGAAGAAGCCGCCCACCATCGCTCCAATTCCGGCGGTGATATTTGCAGCAATACCAAACAGAATCACCTCTGCAAGCTCAAAGCCGAATGCCAGTGCTCCCAGCGCCCCACCAAATGCAAAGACTCCAGACAGGCCATCTCGATAGATAGCACTTGCAATCAAGAATTTCAGGGTCTCCGGGGCCTGGCGGTAGAGGGACTTGAGCTGGGCCCAGAGCTTGAAGTAGCTCTCGACAATGTTCTCCTTCACCCTGTCTGGCTTTGCCTTGACCTCGGGAACTGTGAGGAAGAGCGGAATCGAGAAAACGAGGAACCAAACCGCGCTGAAGAGGAATACGGCCCTGACATTCAGTGCGTCATCCAGTGGGATGCCAAACCAAGGTGTCTCGGTCTGCACAAAGCCAACAAGCGAAATAAGCAATAGCAGGATTCCACCTATGTAGCCAAGCCCCCAGGCAAAGCCTGAGACTTTACCGATATTGCTCGGTTTTGAAACCTGCTTGAGCATCGCGTAGTAATTAATGAAGGCAATCTCCTGCACAAAACCACCAAAGGAGAAGATGATCAAACCAATCCAGAGCATCTGCGGATTTGGCTCGATAAAGAAAAGGCTCGCCATTACTCCTGAGAGGAGCAAAGTATTTATAAACAGCCAGAATTTTCTGCGGCCGGCCTCGTCACTTCTGCGGCCAAATACCGGAGCAACAATCGCAACCGCGATTCCAGCAATAGTGGCGGCAAGGCCTAGGGCCCTGGATGTGTCTTCCTCTGGACCAAAAGCAGCGCTGGTGATGTAGATGGGGAAGATAAATGTAGAGAAGATTGTCGGGAAGGGCTGCTCAGCCCAGTCCCAAAGAGCCCAGGCAAACGTGCCTCGAGGCTTCTTGGTTTCAATAGCGTCATTGCTCATGAGGTTGAGAGTAGTCCTTTTCAAGCCCTTGGTGGCCATTGAAATGTTGACGAGTCGGTGAATATCTGAAACTTGAGTGCACCCCACTCAAGTTTTTGGAATAAATGCTTGACAATCGTGTTGACATAACTGAAACTTGAGTGCAGTTGGCTCAAGTTGAGTCAAAAGGTTTGAAAACAAAGAGGAGAAACCACAATGGGTAGAGCAGTAGGTATCGACCTGGGAACCACCAACAGTGCGGTTACGGTGCTGGAGGCTGGGGAGCCAAAGGTCATTGCAAACGCAGAGGGATTCAGGACCACCCCTTCGGTGGTCGCATTCACCAAGGATGGCAACATTCTGGTGGGCGAGACAGCGAAGCGTCAGGCTGTTACCAACGTTGATCGCACCGTCAGCTCGGTAAAGCGCCACATGGGCACCGACTGGAAGTTCAAGGTGGACGACAAGGAGTACACCCCTCAGGAAATCTCCGCTCGTATTTTGATGAAGCTAAAGCGCGATGCCGAGACCTATCTGGGCGAGTCCGTTACCGATGCAGTTATCACCGTCCCCGCGTACTTCAACGACGCTGAGCGTCAGGCAACCAAGGAGGCTGGAGAGATTGCGGGCCTGAACGTGCTGCGCATCATCAATGAGCCAACCGCTGCTGCTCTGGCCTATGGCCTAGACAAGGGCAAGGAAGACGAACTGATTCTCGTGTTTGACCTTGGAGGTGGAACGTTCGATGTTTCCCTGCTGGAGGTTGGTAAGGATGATGAGTTCTCCACCATTCAGGTTCGTTCAACCTCCGGTGACAATCGTCTCGGTGGCGATGACTGGGACCAGCGGGTCGTAGACCACCTGGTCAAGCAGTTCAAGGAGACCTCCGGAGTTGACGTTTCTAAGGACAAGATTGCCCTGCAGCGCCTCAAAGAGGCAGCCGAGCAGGCCAAGAAGGAGCTGAGCCAGTCGACCTCGACTCAGATTCAGCTTCCATACCTCTCGCTAACCGAGTCGGGACCGGCAAACCTGGACGAGACCATAACTCGTGCCCAGTTCGAGTCGCTGACTTCAGACCTACTGGAGCGCACCCGCAAGCCATTCGAGGACGTGATCAAGGAAGCCGGCGTCAAGGTTGGCGACATCGCACACGTTGTCATGGTCGGTGGCTCAACCCGCATGCCAGCTGTAAACGAGCTAGTTACCAAGCTGCTGGGTGGCAAGGAGCCGAACAAGGGTGTGAACCCAGACGAGGTTGTGTCTGTTGGCGCGGCACTGCAGGCCGGTGTGATCAAGGGTGAGCGCAAGGACGTTCTCCTAATTGACGTCACCCCGCTGTCACTCGGTATCGAGACCAAGGGCGGCATTATGACCAAGCTCATCGAGCGCAACACCGCAATTCCAACTAAGCGAAGCGAGACCTTCACCACGGCAGATGACAACCAGCCATCTGTTTCGATTCAGGTCTTTCAGGGTGAGCGCGAGTTCACTCGTGACAACAAGAGCCTTGGAAACTTCGAGCTGACTGGCATTGCACCAGCTCCTCGCGGAATCCCGCAGGTCGAGGTCACCTTCGACATCGACGCAAACGGCATTGTCCACGTTTCTGCAAAGGACAAGGGCACCGGCAAGGAGCAGTCGATGACCATAACCGGTGGCTCTTCGCTCAGCGAAGAGGACATCGAGCGCATGGTCAAGGATGCCGAGGAGCACGCCGCAGAGGACAAGAAGCGTCGCGAAGAGGCTGAGACTCGCAACCAGGCCGAGCAGATGGCGTATTCAACTGAGAAGCTGATAAAGGACAACGACGACAAGCTTTCCGAGGAGATCAAGACCGAGGTTCAGGCCGACGTTGATGCTCTGAAGACTGCGCTTGCCGGAGATGACATTGAGGCAGTCAAGACTGCCCAGGACAAGCTCACCACAAGCTCCCAGAAGCTGGGAGAGGCTATCTACGCCTCACAACCAGCCGAGGGTGAGCAGGCAGAGGGTTCCGATGAGGATGTCGTCGATGCCGAGGTAGTGGATGAGGAAGAGTCGAAGGATGACTCGGAGTCTGAGGACAAGAAGTAATGCCAGAAGAGAACCTTCCAGAGGATCCTGCACAGGAGCCTGAGGAGACTGCCGCGCCTGACGACACCGCTGACGCAGAGCAGGCTTCGGAGGTAGCGGAGGAAGCCGGCACTGATGATGGCGATAAGGATGCCATCGATCGTGAGCTGGAAATCTTTCAGGATCTGCAGCGACTCCAGGCTGACTTCGTGAACTACAAGGCCAGGGTTGAAAGAGATCGAGGAGTGGAGAGGCAGCTCGCGGTTGCTGAGGCAATCAGAGCCTTCCTCCCAGCACTAGATGACCTGACCCGTGCTGAGGCTCACGGAGATCTGCAGGATGGCACGCCAATGGCTGCCATTGCTCAGAAGCTGAGAGCTGCGGGCGAGAAGTTTGGGCTGAGTCCCTTTGGAGAAAAAGGCGAGGCCTTTGATCCGGAGAAGCACGAGGCTCTTATCCAGAGTCCAGATGAGGGTGTAACCGAACCGGTTATTGCAGATGTAATCGAGCTCGGCTACATGGTTGGGGACAGGCTGCTGAGACCTGCGAAGGTAGCGGTCTCGGTTCCCGTAGAGAAGTAATTAGGAGGTGTGTTAGATGGCGTCACAAGACTGGATTGAAAAGGACTTTTACAAAATCCTTGGAGTTTCCAAGGACGTCTCTGATGCAGATCTAAAGAAGGCCTATCGCAAGCTCGCCAAGGACAATCATCCTGATTTACACCCGGGTGATGCAGCTGCCGAGGCTAGGTTCAAGGATATCTCGGAAGCTTATGACGTATTGTCTGATGCCGAGCAGCGCAGGGAGTATGACGCAATCAAGGCCATGGGAGGCGGCGCTCGCTTTCAAGCGGGAGGCCAAGGAGCAGGCTTTGAGGACGTGTTTAGCAACCTATTTGGAGGCGGCGGTTTCCAGGGCGGCGGTTTCCCAGGTTTTGGTGGTTTTGGTGGCTTTGGCCCCCAAAGGGGTCAGGACCTGAGCACCACGGCTTCGATCAATTTCATTGACTCCGTAAACGGCACAACCGTCAAGCTGAACCTTCGGAATGACTCGGTCAGTGTGAAGGTGCCAGCAGGAATTCAGGATGGCCAAAAGCTGAAGGTCAAGGGAAAGGGTCAACCATCACCAAATGGTGGACCGGCCGGAGACCTGGTGGTGACGATCAAGGTCAAGCCCCACGCGGTCTTCACCAGAGATGGCGACAACATCAGGGTTTCGGTTCCAGTTACCTTCGCAGAGGCAACCCTCGGGGCAACCATTGAGGTTCCCGTTCTCGGGGGAGATCCGGTAAAGCTCAAGGTCGCTGCCGGGACACCAAACGGCAGGACGCTGAGAGTCAAAGGCAAGGGTGTTCAGTTTGGCTCGCGCCAGGGTGATCTGCTTGCGACCGTTGAGGTGATGGTGCCCGCGCACCTTCCGGCCAAAGCCAAGAAACTCCTTGAGCAATTTGATGCGGAGCTACCGGACGAGAACCCTCGTCGAGATCTGATTTCTCGGGCGGGAACACTTTAGGAGGAGCCATGGAGCTTGACGAGAACACACCGCTGTTTGTGATTTCGGTAGCGGCCGAGCTCTCCGGCATGCACCCTCAGACCCTCAGGCAGTATGACCGCATGGGTTTGGTGTCTCCAACGAGAACCCAGGGGCGCTCTCGCCGCTACACAATGCAGGATGTGGCAAAGCTGCGTGAGGTCGCGAAGCTGAGCGCAGAGGGAGTTTCGCTTGAGGGCATTCGCAGGGTCCTGGAGCTAGTAAACGAAAACGTGAGCTTGAAGTCTCGCGTTCGTGATCTTGAGCGAGAGCTCGCCGATCAACTTATGAGTCAACCCGGAAATCGGGTATTTGCAGCTGGAGATCAGGGCGTCATTCGCCTGAATCCAGGTCAGAGGCCAGAGAAGTCTGGCTCCGTAGTTTTATGGAGGAGGCGCTAATGCAGCAGCAGGAGCAGCAAGAACAGGTGAGGGCCCTTGAGGCTTTTGGTATTGACCTAACGGCTCAGGCAAGGGCGGGCAAGCTCGACCCCGTTATTGGGCGGGATAGCGAGATCCGGCGAGTGAGCCAGGTGCTCTCAAGAAGGACAAAGAACAACCCAGTGCTCATTGGTGAGCCGGGTGTGGGTAAGACGGCAGTAGTGGAGGGTCTTGCCCAGCGCATTGTCGCAGGCGATGTTCCAGAAAGCTTGAAGGGTAAGACCCTCATCAGTCTCGACCTCAGCGCGATGGTCGCGGGCTCGAAATTCCGTGGGGAATTTGAGGAGCGATTGAAGGCAGTCTTGAAGGAGATTCAAGAGGCTGAGGGTGGCGTAATTACTTTCATTGATGAGCTTCACACTCTCGTTGGCGCGGGAGCAGCAGACGGCTCGATGGATGCTTCAAACATGCTCAAGCCCATGCTTGCCCGTGGTGAGCTGAGGTTGATTGGCGCGACCACCCTGGACGAGTATCGCGAACGCATCGAGAAGGACAGCGCTCTAGAGCGCAGGTTCCAGCAGGTCTATGTGGGTGAACCGACCGTTGAGGACACCGTTGCCATTCTCCGCGGCCTCAAAGAGCGCTACGAAGCACACCACAAGGTAACCATCGCAGACAGTGCTCTGGTTGCCGCCGCAGCTCTTTCCAGCCGCTACATCACCGGCAGACAGCTACCAGACAAGGCAATTGACCTTGTCGATGAAGCCGCGTCCAGACTGCGTATGGAAATCGACTCAGCACCAGTAGAGATTGATGAGCTCAGGAGGCAGGTCGACAGGCTCAAGCTTGAACAGCTCGCTCTAAAGAAGGAGAAGGACGACGCCTCCAAGCAGCGGCTCGAGAAACTCCAAGAGGATCTCTCGGAGAAAGAGGAGCGCCTCAATGAGTTGAATCACAAATGGGAGGCAGAGCGCAGCGAGCTAAACAAGATTGGTGAGCTCAAGACCAAGTTGGACTCCGCGAGAGTGGCAGCTGAAAAAGCTCAGCGCGAGGCGAATCTGGAGCAGGCATCAAAGCTTCTTTACGGAGAAATCCCGCAACTGGAGAAGCAGCTTCAAGAGGCGGAGAGTCAAGACTCCCAGCCTCGCGAGCGCATGGTTGGAGAGCAGGTCTCGGAAGATGAGATTGCTGCCGTTGTCTCAGCCTGGACCGGCATTCCAACCGGCAGGCTGCTTGCCGGAGAATCCCAGAAGCTGCTGCAGCTCGAAGCAGAGCTCGGTAAGCGACTGATTGGTCAGAAGAAGGCAGTCAGTGCCGTGAGCGATGCTGTCCGCAGATCAAAGGCTGGCATATCTGACCCCGATCGCCCAACCGGCTCATTCATGTTCCTTGGTCCAACAGGCGTGGGAAAGACTGAGCTTGCAAAGTCACTGGCTAATTTCCTATTTGACGATGAGAAGTCGATGGTTCGCATTGACATGAGCGAATACGGGGAGAAGCACAGTGTCAGCAGGCTCATCGGAGCACCTCCCGGCTACGTCGGTTATGACGAGGGCGGCCAACTTACTGAGGCGATTAGGCGCAGGCCCTACTCGGTTGTTCTGCTAGATGAGATTGAGAAGGCCCACCCAGAGGTCTTTGATGTGCTGTTGCAGGTGCTAGACGATGGGCGTCTAACCGACGGCCAGGGTAGAACGGTTGACTTTAGAAATGTCATCATGATCATGACTTCAAACCTCGGCTCCCAGTTCCTGATTGCAGAGGAACTAGGTGACGCTCAGAGGCGCGAGGCGGTTATGGACTTGGTCCGGTCATCGTTCAAACCTGAGTTCCTGAACCGACTGGATGACGTGGTTATCTTTGATGCCCTCAGCAAGGAGGAGCTTGGCTCCATTGTCGACCTGCAGGTTGAGAGGTTGATGGTCAGGCTTGAGGCTAAGAGGCTGACCCTCGGTGTCACACCTGCGGCTAGATTGTGGCTCGCGGAGCATGGCTACGATCCGGTCTATGGAGCTAGGCCACTTCGCAGGCTCATGCAAAAAGAGATCGATGACCGACTTGCCAACCTGCTGCTTGCGGGGGAGATTGAGGACGGAAGCTTTGTTCGGGTGGACGTCTCCGAGGACTCTAAGTCGCTTCGGGTTGAGAGTGTGAAGGAAGATGCAAGCGTTTAGCTTTTCATCGTCTAGCTAGAGATCGACGCTGTAACGGGGACGTGGTCACTTGGGCCCTCACCCTTGCGCTCGTCTCTTTCTATGGTTCCGCTTTTGATTTTCTCGGTTAGCTCGGGAGAGCTAAGGATGAAGTCGATTCGCATACCTTCGTTTCTAGGGAACCTGAGGTCTTTGTAGTCCCAGTAGGTGTAGCCCTCGGGTACAAATTTGCGGTGCAAATCGGTAAAGCCAATTTGTTCGAATACATCAAAGACATCGCGCTCTGGCCCTGAGACGTGGGTCTCAAAGAACCCGACATTGAACACATCGGAGTCCAGCGGAGCAATGTTGAAATCCCCAACCAGGGCGATTTGAGCCTCTGGATTTTCCTCAAGCTCCTCTGCCACATGAGAGCCAAGTCGCTCTAGGAATTCGAGCTTGTATTCCATGTGTGGGTCGTCGAGGCCCCTGCCATGTGGGACGTAGAGACTCCAAATCCTAAGGTTGCCAAAGGTCGCACCCAGTGCCCTTGCCTCCAGAACGTCTTTGAAATGTGGCTGCTGGGGGAACGAGGTGTCGATATCAGTTGGCTCAAGGTCCTGCTTATAGGCAAAGGCGACACCGTTCCACTGGTTTAGACCGTGGGCAATGACCTTGTATCCAATTGCCTCGAAGTCTGCATAGGGAAATTGCTCGGGCTTGCACTTGATCTCCTGCATCGCCAGGACATCAACACGAGTGCGCTCTAGGAATTGGATTACACGTTGAGCTCTAGCCCTAACCGAGTTGACGTTCCAGGTTGCAATTTCCACTCCTAAACTCTAACTATGAGTTCTCCCTCCCCTGACAAGACCAAGCTCGCTGAGCTCGTATCAAAGCTTGCCGTGGTTCATGGCAAGGTCACGCTTTCGTCTGGGATTGAGGCTGAGTATTACGTGGACCTTAGGAGGGCAACGCTGCACCACGAAGCCGCCGTCTTGGTTGGCAAGGTGATGCTGGATCTGCTTGAGGAAAATGATCTTGCACCGAGCGCTGTTGGTGGGTTAACCATGGGGGCGGACCCCGTGGCAACCGCGATGCTTCACCAGGCCAGCAGTAGGGGTCTCGCACTCGATGCCTTCGTGGTTCGCAAGGAAGCGAAGAAACATGGCATGGCCAGGCAGGTCGAAGGTCCAGATATCGCTGGCCGCAAGGTAGTCATCCTGGAAGACACGTCAACCACCGGTGGGTCACCTTTGACGGCCGCCAAGGCAGCCGAGGAAGCGGGGGCTGAGGTGCTGGGAATTGCCACTGTTGTAGATCGTGATACGGGTGCTCGGGCCGCTATAGAATCAGCTGGCTATGCGTATTACTCGGCACTCTCGCTGAGTGATTTAGGTCTTTAGATAAGAGGGTTTAGGTGCAGCGAACTTTCGCGCCTTTCATTCTTACCCAGTTTGCATCAATCACTAGCGTGATCTCTGGGTCGATGGTGTTTATCGCCATACCCTGGATCGCACTTGAGCTCGTGGGCTCGGCCGCCACCGCGGGTTTGGTTGTTGCAATCACAGGAATTCCGGGGCTCATTTTTGCCCCGCTAGTCGGTTCGGTAATTGACCGGTTCGGACGCAAGCGCACAGCGGTTTGGATTGAATTTCTGACTGCATTCACGGCCTTGTTGATTCCACTCACCGACTGGGCACTCGGGCTGACAATTCCGCTCTTGATAGCGATTGGCGTTGCTCGAGGTGTGGTTGCACCCGGTGGTGCAACGGCTAGAAAGTCACTGGTCCCCGACGTCGCCGAGCCTGCTCAGATGACCCTGGATAGGGCCAACTCGTTTCACGAGGCAATCTTCGCTGCTGGCTTTGCAATTGGGCCGGCGCTCGCAACCTTCTTTATTGCCCAAATTGGCTCCACGAATACCTTCTATGTTGTGGCGTTGATGGGGTTCCTCTCCGCCTTGTTCGCATCTTTGGTTTTTGTCATCGAGAAGCACGAGGCAAACGATGAGTCTGAGAAAGAGCCATTCTTTGTCTATGCCCTGCAAGGGTTCAAGATTCTGTTTTCGAATCCGGCTGTCTTTGTGATGATGGCCGCCATCATGGTCCTGGCGGTTATCTACCTCCCAACCGAGATGGTGGTTTTACCAGCACACTTCACCGCGCTTGGTGACCCAGAGGGGCTGGGTCTGGTTATCTCGGCTGGAGCCGGAGCATCGGTGATTGGAGCTCTTGGGTTTGAGAGGCTCCACAAGCGCTTCAGCTATGCCACCATCTTGCGCTTTGCGATCTTGGGGATTGGGCTATCGATGTTCCCGCTTAGCTTCTTGCCTCCTGTGCCGCTGATGGTTGTGTTCTTTTTCTTTCTTGGTCTTGCTTGGGGCCCACTGCTGCCGCTGCTAAACACTGTGATCCAAAAGAAGATCCCGGCAAATAAGCGTGGCAGGGTGTTCGCGCTGGAGATGACCATCTGGCATGCAGGCCCTCTGATTTCGATGTATGCGGTTGGAACCGCGGTGGATGCGCTTGGCGTTGGTCCGGTATACCTATTCCTCGCTGCCGGAGTATTTGCGGCTGCGTTATTGGTCTCTTTCAACCGCTACATCAAGCAGCTAAACAGCTAGCTCTCCACAGATGCTCCTCTGGCTTCCCTAAGAGTTGCTATTTCCGTAACAATCTGCCCATGACATTGTTAGACCAACAACTATCAGATAATCTGATTTCTATGAAGAAGACCATGACTGCCACTGAAGTTGCTCGCAACTTCAGCGAGGTTTTGGATGGTGTCGCAAATGGTGACGAGATCACCATCACCAGAGGAAAGAAGCCGATTGCTGTTATGGGAAGCGTGAAAGACGAGGTTCCCAACTCAGTTTTGTTGGCAGAGTCGCTGAAGGCGCACTTCGAGAAGTACAAAGACGTTCCGGTTGACGACTCATTCGATGCGGTTGAGTACGTAAGGCAAATGCGAGATCAGGATCTAGTTCGTGACCAAGAGCGCTGGGAGCGCCTCGAGGCACTCATGGAAGAACCCCCGCAAAAAGAGCGTGACTAATGGAGCGCTTGGTCTTAGATACCTCGGTCTGGATTGCAATCGAAAAACAGGACCTCGAGCTTAGAGATGCTATCGGGGCAGATGCGACCCTCATCCTGCCCGCCATCGTTGCTGGCGAGCTCAAGTACGCCCTAAAGGCGAGGGCCCGGACCCCGATTCAAATGCAGCGAACCCTTGGTTTTCTGCGCCAGGTGGAGGCGATGACGGAGTTTGCACCCCTTGATCAACTCGCGGTGGAGAAATATGTCGAGCTCCTAACGTTTTGCAGAAATGAGGGAACCCCAAGGTCTTTGCCGGATTTGCTAATCGCGGCAACGGCAATTGCTCATGGGGCACTGCTCAAGTCTCTCGACAAAAAAGCGAAGTTTGAAAAGTTACCGAACGTAAGGGTTCTGGCATAGCGTCCTAGGCTTGAGCGGGTGAGCGATGAGATTCAAGAACCCGTTGCAGTTCCTACCTGGGGTGTCGGTCCCTATGAGGGCGACCCGACTAACGACCCCAACTTCGCCAAGTTTGATCCAGAGCTATTAGCCAATGGAGACACCAGGAACGTAGTTGATCGCTACCGCTATTGGAAGATGGAAGAAATTGTTGCTGAGCTTGATGGCAGGCGGCACCCCTTTCACGTAGCCATTGAGAACTGGCAGCACGATCTCAACATTGGCTCGATAGTTCGAAACGCCAACGCCTTCTTGGCAAAAGAGGTTCACATAGTTGGAAACAAGCGTTGGAACCGGCGAGGCGCAATGGTTACCGACAGGTATCAGCACGTAACCCACCACCCCACAATTGAGAATCTCATCGACTGGTCCAGCACGGCAGCCGAAGGTGGCAAGAAGCTCCCGATTATTGCAATCGACAATGTGCCCGGTTGTAAGCAGCTGGAAAAGTACCAACTTCCCAAAGAGTGTCTGCTGCTCTTTGGTCAGGAGGGGCCAGGCCTTTCACAGGCCGCCCTTGATGCTGCAGATGTGGTGTTGGAAATCACCCAGTTTGGCTCAACCAGAAGCATCAATGCCTCGGCAGCTGCGGCTATAACCATGCACACCTGGGTAATGCAGCACGTTTTTAGTTAGACTTTGTGAGGGCTGAAGCCTCAAGTCCCCCACTTTTGAAAGGGGTTTAGCCATGCCAGCAGTAGTCCTTGTAGGAGCCCAATGGGGCGACGAAGGAAAGGGCAAGGCGACAGACCTACTCGGGGACCGGGTTGATTACGTGGTTCGCTACCAGGGTGGCAACAACGCAGGTCACACCGTGGTTATCGGCGATAAAAAGTTTGCCCTTCACCTGCTTCCTTCGGGAATCCTCACCCCCGGCTGCACGCCCGTCATTGGCAATGGCGTGGTAGTTGATCTTGAGGTGCTGTTTAGGGAGATTGACGGACTAAACGAAAAGGGCGTTGACACCTCAAAGCTTCTGATTTCAGCAAACGCCCACATCATCACTCCGTATCACGTGACCGTGGACAAGGTTTCAGAGCGCTTCCTAGGAAAGCGCGCCATCGGCACTACCGGCCGCGGTATCGGCCCAACCTATGGTGACAAGATTGGCCGGCTCGGCATCAGAGTTCAGGACCTGTTTGATCAGAGCATCCTGACTCAGAAGGTTGAGGGAGCCCTTCACCAAAAGAATGAGCTATTGGTCAAGATCTATAACCGTGCAGCCGTAAAGACCTCAGATGTGGTTGAGCACCTGCTCACCTATGCGGAGCGGCTTCGACCAATGGTGGCGGATACGTCTTTGGTTCTAAACCAAGCCCTAGATGCCGGCAAGACCGTGCTGCTCGAGGGTGGTCAGGGAACACTGTTGGATGTTGACCACGGAACATATCCGTTCGTCACCTCCTCGAACCCGATCTCAGGAGGGGCAACGACCGGAAGTGGCATCGGCCCAACAAAGATTTCAGGTGTCATCGGAATTCTCAAGGCCTACACCACAAGGGTTGGTGCTGGTCCTTTCCCGACCGAGCTTTTTGACGAGTGGGGAGAGTACCTGCGCAAGCAAGGTGGCGAGGTCGGCACCACAACCGGCCGCGAGCGTCGCTGCGGTTGGTTTGATGCTCCCATCGCTCGTTACGCAACCAGAATCAACGGCCTAACCGACATATTCCTAACGAAGCTAGACGTCCTCAGCGGCATCAAAGAGATTCCGGTTTGCGTTGCCTACGAGGTTGACGGCAAGCGGGTTGAAGAAGTTCCTGTTTCCCAAACCGACTTTCACCACGCAAAGCCCATCTATGAGATGTTCCCAGGCTGGGACGAGGACATCACTGGCGCTAAGACCTTCGAGGATCTGCCAAAGAATGCTCAGGACTACGTTCTAGCTCTCGAGAAAATGAGCGGGACGAGAATCTCTGCAATCGGTGTTGGACCGGATAGAAACGCAACCCTTGTCCGACACGAGATGCTCTAAGACCATCTTCGTTTAATTCTCGCCAGGGAGAATAACTAGATGACTGACGCCAGGCCAGAAGAGCTTGAGGGCATCCCATACCCGGATGAGGCCTTCAACACCTGGGGTGCCGCAGCCGTTGGCATTGATCCGCTAGCAGCAAGTTTTACCTCTCTTCCCTATCAGCCGGTCAGGCCTCACGTTCCCTTCTATCGCTTTGTTGCCTACCCGGACATCCTGGACTTGCGCAAGGCGGGCTATGAGATGGACAGGTTCATCCCGCTGTTTGATCGCCTCGAGGACATTCGATATCGAGAGGCGCTGCAGCTGAGCCAAATGCTCCACCACCCAAACCCGATGCTGCCGTGGAATCCAAGGCGTGCACGAGAGTTGGAAATGGACGTCCGGAGTCAGCTTCACGAGCACGGTCTGGGGGATCTGCCAACCCTGCTCAGAAGGTTTCTAGGCAAAGCATTTCCAGGGGATACGATCAGCTATCTCAGCATTGACCTTGTGAACGTATTCTTTTGGGCCGCAATCGCTGAGCTCGCTGATGATCTTGCCTGGAAGAGCCCGAATCTCTCCTGGCAGGCTGAGTACCTCAGGTTTCCCTTGAGGACAATCAGCTAAAGAGCACTCCAGCCTCAATAGACTCGAAATGTTGGTTAGGAGTCAAATGAATTCTTTGCGGGATGCGTTGGGGAGGCTATTCCACCGGGTTGAGTTTCTCTACATGGTGCTTGGCTTTGCCTACCTAGGTATTTATTCGGTGCAGGTCTTGGCCGAGCCTCCGGCTGACATCTATGCCTCCCTGGAGTTTGCTGCAGAGGTAATCTTCTGGATATTCGCGGTTGACGTTGTCCTGCGCATCATTCACGCCGGCGGCGAGCTTCTAACCTGGAAAGGTGCCATCGGATTTCTCAAAGAGAACTGGCTCGCCCTCTTGGCTTTGCTTCTACCTGCGTTCCGAAGCCTAAGGGTGCTGAGGGTAATCGTGGTACTGAGGGGCCTAGAGCCCTACCTAAATACCCGCTCATCCAGAGTAGGGATGATTGTCGGTGTCACCTTCCCGCTGATTCTTTACACAGCAGCCTTGTCAGTCTTTGAGGCAGAGCGGTATGCGGATGGCTCAAATATTCAATCCTTTGGAGATGCAGTTTGGTGGTCAATCGCGTCTGTGACGACGGTTGGGTACGGGGACAAGTTTCCCGTGACAGCGGACGGGCGGGTCATTGCCACGTTCCTGATGGTCATAGGCATCGGTTTATTCTCTGCACTCACTGCCCTGCTTGCTGCCTGGGTAATGGGTGATCGCAAAAAAGAGGGACAGAGCTAGGCTTGTTGCATGAGCGAATGGACTGTAAAAGTACCCGGTAACGAACACAAGCTAACCACCGAAGAGCTGAAGCTCTGGGCTGCAGGCGGCAAAGTAAAGGGCGACACCGTAGTTGTCGACAGCCGCGGCGAGCACTGGACCGCGAAGCAAATACCAGGGGTTTTTTCTAAGCGAGACTGGCTCGTGGCTCTGCTGCTTTCGGTGTTTGTGGGAACCTTCGGTATCGACCGGTTTTACCTTGGCAAGATCGGCACCGGTGTTCTAAAGCTGCTGACCTTTGGAGCTTTTGGTATCTGGTCAATTATCGACATCGTGCTAATTGCCATAAAAAAGCTAGAGGACAAAGAGGGCTACAAGCTCGCCTAGCAGCTAGGTATCAAGAGCTTTTTCAGAGCCGGAATATCTGGCTCAGCCCAATCAAGCTTGCTGAGCTCGCTCTCTTTGACCCAGCTCAGCTCACTGTGATCGGTTGATTTTGTTGGCTTTTCACCTTCGAGCACAGCTACAAAAGTCACCAACTCAATGTCGCCTGTCGTGCTGCGGTCGAACTGTCTAATAACTGCAATCTCAACACCGAGCTCTTCTTTAATCTCTCTAATTAGCGCTTCTTGTAGAGACTCGCCCTGTTCTGGCTTACCTCCCGGAAACTCCCACTTGCCTGCGGCCTGTTTGTGGGGCGCTCTTTTGCAACAGAGATAGTTGCCTTGGCTGTCTTGAATGATTGCGGCGACAACTAGCGTGGGCATGAGCCCAGATTAGCCCTGGAGGTTTGCTTCTATCGCTTCGATGATCTCTGGAGCGTCGGGCCGGACAGTTGGGCGGAAGCGCATTGCCTTACCATCGGGTAGCAGCAGAAACTTCTCGAAGTTCCACATCACAGGACCTGCTAAACCCTTCGAGTCCTTAATCTTGACCAGGTCTTTGTAGAGTTCGTGCCGATTACGTCCATTGACATCGCTCTTCTCGGTCATGGGAAACGTGATTCCCCAGGTGCTGGAGCAGTACTCGCCAATCGCAGCATCATCCTTGAGCTCCTGCTTGAAAGATCCTGATGGGACGCCTAAAACCGTGAATCCGCGATCCTGATACTTCTTTTGGAGAGTCTCCAAGGCTTCGTATTGTGGCGAGAGCCCACAGCGGGAGGCGACGTTTACAACCAACACGACCTTGCCGGCAAAGTCCGTGAGGGACCTCGTCGAACCATCGAGCATCGTTAGTTCTATTTCTTTTGTGAGCATGACAGTTAGAACATCGGCGCGATGAAAAGAATTTCGTGAACGCAGAGCTAGTTTGATCCCGAGCCCAACAGCTTTATTGCCGTGAGTCGGATTCCTAGCACTATGAACCCCAAAGAAATGAAGCCTGAGGCAATTAGCAGGATGTAGGTAATCATCCCCACGACACCACCTTCGCTGCCGGGGTTGATAAACCAGTAGGGCCACCAGCCATCGGCTAGTCCGCGGATTATTGAGAGGAATAGCCAGATAAGTGGGTAGACCACGACCCAGAGAGCCTTTCGAAGCTTCGGCTTTGCTCCTTTGATTGAGATCAGGTAATCAACAGCGATGGCTATCGGTGCCCAGGTGTGGATTACTAGGTTGGGAATTCGGGGCCACTCATAACCGATGTCCTCTGGGGCAACCGCAGAGTCGCCGAGGAGTGCGTGGTAGACCACGCCAACGATGATCATCGAGACTGTCGCAACTAGGCGAAGCACGTTCTGTCGTTCGGTTTCTGTCTTTCCCTGGAGAAGCCACAGGCCGCTAAAGAGAACGACAAATCCGGCAAAAATCGAGCTGTCAATCGAGAAGTAGCTGAAGTATTCGAGGGGGCGGAACCTATCGACCCTGATGCGGTCTGCGACCTGCCAGAAAATGCTGCCTAATAGGGCTAGTCCAAGTAGTACCCGGAACGCTCCGAATGCGCCTTTGTAAAGCATCCTAAGAACCTATACCCAAGATGAACTTAGACAGGGCATTGGCGAACTCGGTGGGTTTTTCCTCGTTTGGGAGGTGACCGGTTTGCGGGATGATCACTAGCTCAGCGCGCATAATTTCGGCCACCTGCCTGGAGTCTTCGGTGGCCACGACCTCGTCGGTGTCGCCGGTGATTACGAGTGTGGGGATTGTTATTTCTGTAAGCCGTTCGCCAACAGTCCGGTCTCGCGGAGCTTTGTTGAACTCCCAGAAGGCTCTTTCCCAACCAATTACCTCCAGCGGCGCGGTGTAACCATTGAGGGTTTCTTGGGTGACCGCGCTTTCGTCAAAGTAGCTGGCGTAGAGGATGTCGAGGCCACTTGTTGCAATTGTGGACACAAGCAGGGGCCCAAGATGGTCTAGCTGCGGGATGTCATAGATCCAGTTGATTCCGCTTGGCCCGCCACCGCCTGACAGCACGGCAGGAGCAAATAGCACCAGCCCAGCCAGCTTCTCTTGGTTTTCAACCGCGTAGCTTGCTGCAATCGAACCCCCAGCTGAATGGCCAACAATGTAGACGGCCTTGTCCTGTCCAAAAAGCTCTACTAACTCATCAAGTACTTGGAGCTGCACCGGGGTTCCATAGGGGTTTGTTTCCCAGTCAGTCGGCCTCTCGGTGAAGCCAAAGGCCGCCCGGTCGTATGCAATCACATGACCAACCTCGCCAAGAATCTCGAGGTTGTTCTTGTAGGAAAAGGCGCTTGCTCCGAAGCCGTGAAGAAGCACAATCAAGCGCTCAGAGGCCGGGTCTCCTGCCTCCACGTAGTGGACCTCGTGGCCGGCGAGTTCAACAAACTTCGATTGTTCTCCCCAGAGACTTTGTGCGGCCTGTTCCTTGGTGAGGGTTCCAGATGTATCAACTGGGATCAAAAAGGGAACGAAAAGAATTGCCCCCAGAACCACAAGCAAAAAGATGCGCAGTTTCTTCACGAATTCCTCAACCGCTCTGTGCCGGTTTTGGTTCCCTTAGGCTGGTGAGGTTCAAAGGAGATCGATGTCAACGGCAAAAGCAATCCTCACCCCAGCACCTGGAGCAAAGTTCGAGAAGGGCGAGGTGCCAGTTCGGCCATTAGGGCCCGAGATGGTCGCAATCGACATCAAGTACTCGGGCATTTGTCATAGCGACATTCACCAGGCCAGAGACGAGTGGTTCGAAGGAACCTATCCGATGGTCCCGGGCCACGAAATTGTCGGGTTGGTGACTGCCGTTGGTGAGAGCGTGAAGAATTTCAAGCCTGGAGATCGGGTGGGGGTTGGCACTTTCGTGGACTCCTGTCGGACCTGCGAGCCATGCGTGAGCGGCAACGAGAACTTCTGCCGCACCGGCAACGTTCAGACCTACAACGGTCATCACTACGACGGTGAGCCAAGTTATGGGGGCTACGCAACCGCGATTGTGGTCGATCAAAACTATGTCCTGAGGGTTCCCGAGAACATCGACTTTGCAGCGAGTGCGCCGCTGCTGTGTGCGGGGGTTACTGTCTATACCCCTCTAAAGCACTGGAAGGCGGGCCCGGGCATGAAGGTGGGTGTCATGGGCCTTGGCGGGCTTGGCCACCTAGCCGTGAAGCTCGCTGTCGCCATGGGTGCCGAGGTCTATGTCCTAGGCCACTCAGCCGCAAAGGCAGAAGACGCCAAGCGGATGGGTGCAATTGACTATCTAATGACTAACGAGATCTACGAGTCACACAAAAACTTCTTTCACCTAATCCTGAACACCACAAGTGCAGACCTTGATCTTGACCCCCTGCTTGGGACTTTGAGAGTTGGCGGGACTCTCGTCTACCTGGGACTTTCGGGCAATCCTCAAAGCTTCAATGCCGGAGGGCTAGTTACGAGCCTGAGGTCGATAGCTGGTATCAACACCGGAAACATCGCAGATACGCAAGAGATGCTCGACCTATGCGGAGAAAAGAACATTGTTAGCGACATCGAACTTTTGGACGCTACGGAGGCATCGGCTGTTGACGGAGCCTACGAAAGAGTTGTCAATTCTGACGTGCGCTACCGCTTCGTAATCGATGCGGCCACAATCTAAGACAGGAGAAACATGAGAACACGGCGACTGGGGACTAGAGAGGTCTCCGCAATCGGAATCGGTTGCATGAACGTATCTTGGATTTGGTCTAACGGAGCGGCTCTGGATCCTGTTCGCAGGGTAGAAGAGGCAATTCCAGCGATTCACGCTGGCCTGGATGCTGGGATCACACTTTTGGACACCGCTGATATCTATGCCCCCACCTGGGATGCGATGGGGCATAACGAGGAGTTTGTGGCTGAGGCCCTTAGGACCTGGAGCGGCTCCAAGGAGCAAAAAGACAAGGTCGTAATTGCAACCAAGGGCGGCATCACTCGTAGCGAAGGCGAGAGCTGGGGTAGGAACGGAAGCCTCGATTACCTGCTCGCTGCCACCGAGAGGTCAATGAAAGCTCTTGGCGTTGACAAGATCGATCTCTGGCAGCACCACAGGCTGGACCCGACTATCGACTTCGAAACGCAGTTCGAAAATGTTTTGGAGCTCAAGATCAGGGGCATGGTTGATCAAATTGGCGTTTCAAACTACGACGCACAGCAGCTCAGGGTCGCGTTGGACATAGCTGGAACCCCGGCTGAGGGCGGGGTGGTGTCGATTCAAAACGAGTTCTCACCTCGCTATCGCCACGATCTCGATGTGCTGGAGGTGTGCGAGGAGCACGAGATAACCTTCCTGCCTTGGTCACCGCTCGGGGGAGTGAGGACCAAGAGTGAGATTTCCTCAAGCTCGGCGTTTGAAGAGGTTGCAGCCAAGCTTGGCGTTAGCCCATTTGCGTTGGCACTGGCCTGGGAAATGAAGTATTCACCTGCCGTGCTGCCAATTCCAGGTGCGACGAGAGCAGAAACCGTTCTCGATTGTGTGGCGGCGATAGACATCAAGCTCAGCGATGAAGACTTCGAATACCTGAGCGGAAACCTTCCCGAGCAAGCTGAGTATTCGTCAGAGCTAACGCCAAAGCCGGAATACCGGTCCTAGCCAATCTCCTGCAGGCGTTTGCCCCTGACATGTTCAGGACTGCACTCAAGGTTTGTTTGGTCCTCGTTGCAGGGGTCACAAAGCAGCACCAGATCCTTGCAACCAGGCCTTGAGCAGTCTCTATAGGTAGATGCGGGGCCATTACAGGCATCGCACTTGCCAAGGGTCTTGGCTTCGTCGGAAAAGTTGATGTTCATTCTCGAATCAAAGACATAGAGCGAACCCTCCCAAAGGCCCTTGTCTCGGTAACGCTCGCCATAGCGAACGATGCCACCTTCGATCTGGTATACCTCTTTGAAACCTCGATTGAGCATGACCGCGCTGAGAATCTCGCAGCGGATGCCGCCTGTGCAGTAGGTGACGATTGGCTTATCTTTCAGGTGGTCGTATTTGCCGCTCTCAAGTTCGTCAATGAAGTCGTGTGTGGTCTGGACATCAGGAACTACTGCGCCTTTGAACTTGCCAATCCGCGCCTCAAATGCGTTACGGCCGTCAAAAAACACAACTTCGTCACCGCGCTCCTCAACCAGCTTGTTGACCTCTGCCGGCTTGAGGTGCTTGCCGCCATTTTGAATTCCAGACTCCTCTACAACAATCTCATCTGGGGTTGTGAAAGCCACAAGCTCCTTGCGAACTTTCACGCTCAGCCTTGAAAATTCGTCTCCCTTGCCACCCGACCACTTGAAGTCAGTTTTTCCAAAGCCTGGATATTGCCTTGTTTTCTTGACGTAGCTCTTGAGGCTCTCCATCTCTCCGCCCAGAGTTCCATTGATTCCATGCCGCGAGATTAGGATTCGACCTTTCAAGCCGAGCGACTCACAAAGCGTGCGCTGCCACAGCATCACAGCCTGAGGGTCATCTACGGGCGCAAAGGCGTAGTAGAGAATGATCTTGTTCACTTCCACCCCCACATTTTAGCGACGCCAAGTTTGCTTAGACTAGGGGTATGCCAATGAAGCCAGGGCTCGAAAAAGCCGCATTTAAAGAATCAGTTAGACCACAGGACGACCTCTTTCGCCATGTAAATGGAAAGTGGTTGGACGAGACCGAGATACCCGAGGATAAGGCCATCCACGGCAGCTTCTACATGCTCGCCGATGACTCAGAGCTCGCCGTCAAGGAAATCCTCGAAGAGGCGAGTAAGAATCCAAGTCCGGGGGTGAGCCAGCAAATTGGCGATCTCTACGCGTGCTTTATGAACGAATCGCACATCGAAGAGCTTGGAGCAGCACCGCTGCAGCCCGAGCTCAAAAGAGTAGATGCGGTCTCCAGTGTTGCCGAGCTGTTCACCTTGATCGGAGAGCTGGAGAGTGAGGGTGTTGGGGGATTCTGGGGTTCTTATGTCGATAACGACCCGGGTAATCCAGAGCGCTACCTGCTTCACCTGTACCAGGGAGGACTAGGACTTCCCGATCGCGACTACTACTTCGACGAGAAGTATGAGGACATTCGCAAGGACTACCTGCCACACCTCGAAAAGATGTTGAGCCTTGCAGGGGTTTCAGATGCCGCCTCCAGAGCGTCAAGAATCTTCGAGCTAGAGACCGAGATTGCCAAAATCCACTGGAACCGAGTTGACTCCCGGGATGCCGAGAAGACCTACAACCTTCACTCGCTTGAGGACCTCAAGCAACTTGCTTCGGGTATTCCATGGAATGAATACATCACGGCTCTTGGCAAAGGCGAAGCATTACTCGAATGGAATGTAGTGATGATGCCTTCGTTCTTTGAGGGCTTCGCGCAACTTGTGAACGAGGACAATCTAGAAGCGATGAAGGATGCGCTTCGTATGGACCTAATCCGCGGTTACGCCCCATACCTCTCAGATGATCTTGTGTCCGAGCGATTTGAGTTCTATGGCAAGAAGCTAACCGGTGCTCCCATGAACAGGCCGCGCTGGAAGAGGGCCGTATCTCTAGTTGAGGGAAGCCTTGGGGAAGCGATTGGGCAGATTTATGTAGAGAAGCACTTCCCCCCAGAGGCTAAGCAGCAGATGGATGCTCTCGTCGACTATTTGATTCAGGCCTATGAGCAGAGCATCAAGAGCTTGGACTGGATGACTGATGAGACCAAGGAAAAGGCACTCACGAAGCTTTCCAAGTTCACGCCAAAAATCGGCTATCCGGTTAAGTGGAAGGACTACAGCTCGATCAAGATCACGCGCGAGAACCTGATTGAGAACGTGAAGGCGGTCTCGAGGTGGGAGTTCGATTACCACGCTGGAAAGATTGGGTCGCCCATCGATCGAGATGAGTGGCACATGACCCCTCAAACCGTGAATGCGTATTACAACCCAGGTCTCAATGAGATTGTGTTCCCCGCAGCGATCCTGCAGCCTCCTTTCTTCTCTCCGGATGCTGATGCTGCGGAGAACTTTGGAGGCATCGGGGCGGTCATTGGGCACGAAATCGGCCACGGCTTCGATGACCAGGGTTCGAAGTATGACGGCGACGGGAGGCTTGTGTCTTGGTGGACAGAGGACGACCGCAAAGCTTTCGAGGCAAGGACCAAATCGCTTATCGATCAGTACTCAGCCCTTACCCCCGCTCAGCTAGATGAAAAGTACAAGGTCAATGGTGAGCTGACAATTGGCGAGAACATCGGGGACCTTGGTGGCCTTGGCATCGCCTGGAAGGCATACCTCATTTCGCTAGGCGGTCAGGAGCCGCCAGTCATTGACGGCGTCACCGCCGCCCAGAGATTCCTGATGAGCTGGGCGCAGTGCTGGAGAAACAAAGGCCGCGATGAGATCACAATCCAGCGACTGGCGGTTGATCCCCACTCACCACCAGAGTTCAGGGCCAATCAGGTCGTCAAGAACCTCGACATCTTCCACGAGGCATTTGAGGTCTCTGAGGGAGACGAGATGTGGCTCGCTAAGGAAGACCGAGTGGTGATCTGGTGAAACTCTGGTTTCGAATATTCCACGTTTGGCTGACCTGGAGACGCAGACCTCCAGTGAAGATAAACGAAGTTTCGAGGCTTGACCTTCGCGTTTGGCCAACCGACCTTGATGTCTACAACCATATGAACAACGGTGTCTTTCTAACGCTGATGGATATCGGACGTTATGACCAGGGGCTCAGAAGTGGCATCTGGCAAAAATGGAACAAGCTTGGCTGGTTTCCAATTGTCGTAAATTCCACCATCAGTTACCGCAAGGCGCTGTTACCTTGGCAGAAATTCACTCTGGAAACCAAGGTTCTCGGGTGGGATGAGATTGCCTATTACATCGAGCAGCGCTTTGTTCGAGATGGTGAGATATATGCCAGAGCCATCATGCGCGGCAGGTTTCTAAAGCGCTCCTGGGGAACGCTAACCCCGGAAGAGGTTATGAAGGGCTCTGGCGGTTGGCCGGGAGAGAAGCCAGAGCTTCCTAAATGGATCGTGCAGTGGGCCAAAGAAGTCCAGCTTCCAAAAGGCAAAGAGCCTGCTCCCAGTACCTGGGACTAGTCCTTTTTATACCAGCGGCACTGGGCAATGGCCTCTTCGATTGGGTTTAGTAAGAGGTCATGGGTTTCAGGGTGCTTCTCCATGTAGCGAACGGTGTAGGAGCAGACCGGCACGACTTTTTCTTTATTTTTAGCCCTAATGTCGGCCAATGACTCCCTGAGCAGAATGGCCGCCAGGTTCTTCCCCTGGTGAGCCGGGTCAACCTCGGTGTGGACTAGGTGAATCTCACCAGGAGCGAGGCTGTAGTCCATGAGCCCAACGCGGCCATCGCCTAGAAAGATCTCGTAGCGCTTATTGGCTTCGTCGTGAACGACTTTTGTCTCCATGCTGTTAACCTCTTCTCCGTGAGCAGCAATCAGGTCTACCTAGCAGACAACCTACCTGTCTTGAACTCTCTTCCAGATCAGTCGGTGCAGCTTATTTACATAGACCCCCCATTCAATACCGGCAGGGAGCAGGAGCGGACTACCAGAACCTCCAAAGTTTCTGAATCCGGTTCGGTTGGGTTTGCTGGCAAGCGCTATGAGCAAATTGTTCAAAGCGCACTCAGCTATGACGACAGCTTTGCCGACTACTGGGAGTTTCTGGAACCCAGACTGATCGAGGCGAAGAGGCTACTCAACCAAACCGGGACGCTCTATCTGCACCTTGACTATCGAGAGGCTCATTATGCGAAGGTTCTGTTAGATGGAATCTTCGGCAGAGCAAACTTTTTGAATGAAATCATCTGGGCCTACGACTATGGCGGAAAGTCAAAGTCCAGGTGGCCCGCAAAGCACGACACGATTCTGGTCTACGTAAAAGACCCAAAAAACTACTACTTTGACTCGGCAACTGTCGATAGGGAGCCCTACATGGCACCTGGTCTCGTTACGAAGGAGAAGGCTGAGCGCGGAAAACTGCCAACCGATGTTTGGTGGCACACGATCGTCTCGCCTACGGGAAAAGAAAAGACCGGCTATCCAACCCAAAAGCCAGAGGGCATTCTTAGAAGAATCATTCAGGCCAGCTCCAAGCCAGGAGATCGGGTGCTGGACTTCTTTGCTGGCAGCGGCACTACCGGGGTCGTGGCCGGAGAGCTGGGCAGGAAGTTCACTCTCATTGACCAATCACCGGACTCCTTTCAGATAGTCAAGAAGCGGCTCACATCTCGCGGCTTGAGCTTCGAGACTCTCGAGAAATAATTAGCACAACCAGCAAAGCCAGCATTACAAACAGCAACGCCGCAGTCATCGCCATGCCCAGGTTCTCTTCACCTGGCCTTGCTGCCAATCGGAAGATCACCAGTGGCAAGGTCGCCTCGGCACCAGTTGCCAGGAAGCTCGCTGCTCCAAACTCGCCCAGAGATGCAAGTGAGACAAATGCAGCAGCCGCTGCAAGCGGCCGAGCAAGGATTGGGCCCTCTATGCTTCCGAAGACCCGAAGCTTCGTTGCCCCGTCCATTTGCGCAGCCTCGAGAATCTCTCGGCTCATCCCCAGCCTGGCGGGACGAATGATTTGGTAGGCGAGCGGGAAAAGAAAGATTGACTGCACGATCGGGACAAGCCACCAACCCGCTAGCTCCCTTGGGAGGTAGCCACTCAAGATCAAAAAGCCCAGCCCAAGGACAACTGGGGATATTCCGATTGGCAGCACAAATAAGAGCGAAGACTTGCTTCTCCCCGATGCAATCCATGCAAGCGGCAGCACGATCAGAGCTGCGACAAGAAGATTTCTAAGGGAGTTACCTGCGGCCTCTACTACCGAGATGTTGAGAATCTCTCTTGCCCCCCTGGTCTGAAGACTCGCTAGGTTTTGCAAGAGCCCGCCATTTAGCGTTAGAGCCCTAGTCGCGATGTTGGTAATCAGTAGTAAGACTCCAGCGGACAACACGGCGGCCAGCAGGAAACCAAGTTTGCTCGGCAAGCTCGATTGGACCTCTCCGAAGATTGGTGTCGGTTTTGCACCCAGTTTTTGAGCGAACATAAACAGCGTGATGGTGAGAAGGGTTTGCAGTCCAGCCAGCACACCGGCTCTTTGCAGGTCCAAATCTCGCAGCGCCGAAATGGCGATTTCAGTTTCTAGCGTGGCGACTGCTCCTTGCCCCAGTGAGATAACCAGCCCATAGCTAGTTGCGCTGTAGAGCGCGATCAATAATCCCGCTGCTGCCAGGGCGGCACTCTGCTGAGGCAGAGACACCCGAATTCGAATCAGCAGGTCGCTTGCTCCATCTAGTCGTGCTGCTTCCAGTTGTTCGAGGGGTAGCTGGGAGGATGCCACAACTCGAGCAACGAATCCTGCGTTCATGAGGGTGTGGGCAAGCACGATCAGAAGTATTCCTCTTGAGGAATCTAAATCATCACCACTAAGTGGCAGCAGGGTGATTCCAATCAGGAATGGAGGCAGCAGAAAGGGCAGGATTAAGAGCGAGCTAACTGCGGCCCTGAATCTTGAGCCCAGACCGGCAATGAAGTTCCCGATCGGATACCCAAGAATCAGCGACGCAATAGCGCTCACAACCGCAATGAAAGCGGTCGTGGCAAATAGCTCGAGGCTAGTTGTCAAATACGTCTGACCAATCTTTTAGCCAACGCTCCCTGTTGGCGGCAAAGTCTAGGTCCTCTCCCAGGACGCTAGTTGCCGGCAGGGCATGCTTTGCCCAGTCCTGGGGCACCTCAACACCTGTAACTGATGGGTAGACGTACATCGCCTCGGCAACAGATTCTTGGAAGGCTTCCGAAGTTAAGAAGTCGACAAACTGCCGTGCTCCCTCAGGGTTTGGAGAGTTTTCGAGGACCGCGGCATATTCTGTCTGACGGAAGCACTCGCTTCGCAATGCCGCTGTTTGTGCCTGACCATCCTCCACCTCGGCCGCCGGTGAGCTTGCGTAGCTCAGCACGATTGGCCTTTCCCCGCCGTAGCGGGTGAAGTCCACGAAGTAGGCATCTTCCCAACTGCCGGCAATCTTGACCTTGTTGTCCCTTAGGCCTCGCCAATACTCAAAGACCTCAGCGTCGGTGTCGAAGCCTGCAAAGGTGGTCGCTAGGAAAGCAAGTCCCGGCGAGGAGAGTCTTGGGTTTGTTACAACCGTCAGCCCCTCGTACTTTGCATCAATCAGGTCGCGCCAGCTGCTAGGTGGCGTTAGCTGTGCCTGCTCAAAATAAGAGATGTCGTAGTTGAAGCAGACGTCTGAATAATCGATTGCGACCCAGTCCCCCTGAGCGATGCCGTTATCGATGGCAAGTGGTTGGAAGGTGTTGTCAATTCCGAAGACAACGTCTGCGATCGGGGCATTTTTCGTGAGCGACAGCTGATTGGTGAGTGATCCAGTGTCGCCCAGTCGGATGATCTCAAGCTCAAAGCCACTTTGTGCTTCAAAAGCTTGAATGAGCTGATCGGAGATTGCGAACGAGTCATGAGCTGCGAGCCTGACCGTGTCCGGGGTTTGGGCGCAGCCCGCAAGGGTCATAACTGCTGCCGCTAGCAGTGCGATTTTCTTTTTCATGTCGTGCCTTTCGTTTGTAGGCACGGGATTGAGGTCTCCCTGCGCTGGCATTACCCAGATCAGGTTTGACGGTCGAAGACTTGCAGTCTTCCTCTCAGACCGGTACTACCGGACTCCCGTGGTTTATTTGATTATAGGGATTCTGCTTGCCTCTTCAGAGCGGCCTCGTCGGCCGCTTCCTCAGATGCACTTTTGTTCCTAAGTGGTATCTCTTTGATGAACCAACTAATCACAAAACCAATTCCAATGATGATTCCTGCGGTTAGGAAGACATTCAGTGATGACTCGACAAATCCAATTCTGAACGGGAGGGTGAGGCGCTCGTCAGCTCCAATCAGGAAGCTGGAGTCGTTGGTGACGTCTGCCGCGGCGGAGCCTCCGCTTTGAAGGATCCCAAGGATTTCCGAGTTCACCGGGTTAGCCGCAACGGACGCATCGCCTAACGCCTCCGCGATTCCACTTGCCACCTCAGGACGGCGGAAGGCATCGACTATTTTCTCGGTGACCTGAGAGAACAGCATGGACATAAAGATGGCCACACCCAGCGTTCCACCCATTTGCCTAAAGAATGTTGCGGTTGATGTTGCAACACCAATGTTTCTTGCCTCAACCGCGTTCTGGGAAGCCACCATTGTGGTTTGCATCAGCTGACCAAGGCCGAGGCCAACCATGATCATCCCGATTGCCACCACCCAGAGTGGGGTGTCGGCCTTGAGCATGAGCACCATATAGAGATACCCAAAGAAGAGGGTGGCGGTTCCGGTGTTGAAGAAGAAGCGATATTTACCCGTTTTGGCCGTCACCCTTCCGGCGGTGATTGTGGCGGTCATCATTCCCAGAACCATTGGCAACATCATTAGACCCGTCATCGTTGGGCTCACCCCATAGACCACCTGGATGATTAGCGGGATGATGATCATTCCACCGAACATTCCCATGCCAATGATGAAGCCCAATACCTGGGTCCTGGCAAAGGTCTTGTTTCTAAAGATATGCAGCGGGATAAGCGCGGACTCTCCCATCTTCCTTTCGATGAGAATGAAGGAGATGATGCCCGTCACTCCTGAGATGTACATGGCAATTGCTAATGGTGAGTCCCAGCCCCACTCTCTACCCTGCTCGGCAACGAGCAACAGCGGGACAGTGGCAAGAATGATTGTTGCCGCGCCCCACCAGTCAATCTTTTGTTTCCTAGGGGTGTGCGGCACGTGAAGGAAGGTGATGACCATGAACATAGAGACCGCGCCAATAGGCAGGTTCATCAAAAAGATCCAGCGCCAGCCCTCAACAAAGAGAAATTCATCGATGCCTGCAAGGGTCCCGCCAATGACTGGCCCCATCAGTGAGGAAGAACCGAAGACCGCGAGGAACATGCCCTGATAGCGCGCGCGTTCCCTGGGGGGCACGATGTCGGCAACGATTGTGAGGGCCAACGAGAACAGTCCGCCTGCCCCGATCCCCTGGAGCGCGCGATAAGCCGCCAGCTCCACCATTGTGTTGGCAAACCCCGTCGTGAAGGAACCCATGATGAAGATTGCAATGGCAACCATGAAGACCGGCCTGCGGCCAAAGATATCCCCGAGCTTTCCATAGATAGGGGTGGTGACGGTTGAGGTTATTAGGTAGGCGGTGGTTGCCCAGGCCTGCAGAGAGAGCCCGCCAAGGTCATCGGCAATCGTTCTCATCGCCGCAGAAACGACTGACTGGTCAAGCGCCGCGAGGAACATACCGGACATGAGTCCAATCAGCACCAGCACGATCTGGCGGTGATTCATCTGTCCGGACTGTGCTGCCAGTTTCGCGGCTTCCCGTCGGGATTTGGCAGTCAAAAGAACTCCAAGAAATAGGGTTTAGGTGTGCCCAATCCTACTCCCGTGCGTCGCAGGGCCAGCTTTGTCTTTTTGCCACCTGTCGTTGCCGCAACAGTGGGAATATCACTGTTAGTCCAGGGGGCTTTTGGGCAGCCCAACTTTGAACTTCTAGAAGAGCGAGCCGAGCAGCGAGAGCTTGCCGGCTGGGTTGTCCCCACTCTTGAGTTCACCGACTACCTCTACCCGAGACTCGCAACCGGTTTTGCCGGAAGCGAGTGGGTTGTGGTGAACAAACTGCGCCCGCTCTCTCCCTTGGACTTCGAACCACAGGTTCGAGAGATCCTCTCCTCAGAGGCGCTTGATAACTCAAGGGGTCTTGAGCTTCGCGATGTTGCCGCAACCGCACTCGAGGCAATGGCCAAGGAGATGTTGTTCCAGGGGGCAGGCCAAATGTTCGTGAACTCTGCCTATCGCTCCTATGAATACCAGCGTGAGTTGTTTGTCGACAAGGTTGAACAATACGGAGAGGCTGAGGCTCTTATTCGGAGTGCGAAAGCAGGTCATTCAGAGCATCAGACCGGGCTCGCGGTAGATGTCTCAGTTCCGGCCCAGGGCTGCGCAATCATGCAGTGTTTCGGAGACACTGTGGCCGGAAAGTGGATAGCCGAGAACTCTTGGAAGTTTGGCTACATCGTTAGGTACGAACGCGATACGACATCTGTAACTGGTTATACCTATGAACCTTGGCACCTGCGCTATGTAGGAATAGAGATTGCAAAAATGTATGCCAATAATGGAATACAAACACTTGAAGATTTCTGGGGTTTTCCTGCAGCAGAGAGTTATCCGGAGATTGCCGAGTCAACCATCGACTGAGCTTGCTCAAGTACCTGCTCTAGATGCCCGGAGCCGGTGAAGGACTCGGCGTAAATTTTGTAGACATTCTCGGTTCCCGATGGCCTTGCCGCAAACCAGGACTTCTCGGTCGAAACCTTTACTCCACCCAGCGCACCACCAGAGCTTGCCTTGGTCTCGATATTTGTTATGGCGTCGCCAGCAAGCTCAGAGGCGGCGACGTCTTTCTCCGAGAGCTTGGAGAGCCTTGCCTTCTTCTCAAGGTCGGCCGGAGCATCAACACGTTTGTAGTGAGGTTCGCCGTGGCGCTTGGTGAGTTCTGCATAGCGCTCTGACGGGCTCAGTCCAGTGACGGCCTCCATCTCGGCGGCGAGAAGACACATGATCAAGCCGTCCTTGTCCGTGGACCAGGGCTGGCCGTCTTTTCTGAGGAAGGATGCGCCAGCGCTCTCCTCCCCTCCGAAGGCCACTTCTCCCGAGACAAGTCCCGGAACAAACCACTTGAAGCCAACTGGAACCTCGATGAGCTTTCTCCCAAGATCCTCCGCCACCAAATTGATCATCGATGACGACACCATCGTCTTTCCGATGCCAGAGTGCTCGTCCCAGCCATCTCTGCGATGGAAGAGATACTCGATGGAGACGCTCAGGAAATGGTTGGGGTTCATAAGGCCAGAGTCGGCGGTGACAATGCCGTGCCTGTCCGCGTCCGCGTCGTTTCCTGTGGAGATATCAAAGTCGTGCCTTGATGCAATGAGAGAAGCCATTGCATACTCGGAGGAGCAGTCCATTCGAATCTTGCCGTCCCAGTCAAGGCTCATAAAGCCAAACTGAGGGTCGACCTTGTCGTTTACCACTACCAGATCGAGTCCGAAGTGGTCCGCGATTTCTCCCCAGTACTCCGCTGATGCACCGCCCATTGGGTCGGCACCTATGCGAACTGAAGCTTCGCGAATCGGGTCAAGGTTCAATACCTGGTCCAGTTGTCCTATGTAGTTAGCTCGATAGTCAAAGCTCCTGGCGTCTGGCTTTGATCTCTTGACCCCCTTGAGCCCTACGCTGATTAGCTCGTTGGCTCTGTTTGCGATCCAGGCGGTTGCGTCCGAGTCGCTTGGCCCGCCATGGGGTGGGTTGTACTTGATGCCGCCGTCCTGCGGAGGGTTGTGGCTGGGGGTAATGATGATGCCGTCGGCCTGGGCGTTACTGCTTCTCGGCAGCTGCATGTTGTGGTCGATGATTGCGACGGAGACGGCAGGAGTTGGAGTGAAGTCGCCGGTTGCGATAAAAGCGGGAACTTTGTTCCCGGCTAACACCTCGAGCACTGACTGCTCGGCGGGAGCGCTCAGTGCATGGGAGTCCTTACCAACATAGACAGGGCCGTGAATGTCTTGAGTTACCCGGTAATCGACGATGGCCTGAGTGATTGCCAGGATGTGCCACTCGTTGAAGGAGGCACTTAGAGCACTGCCGCGGTGGCCGCTGGTGCCAAAGGTAACTCTCTGCTCGGCAGCTGTGAGATCTGGGATCAGCTCAAAATAACTTTGCTCCAGCTTGGCCAGGTCTACTAGGTCTTCGGCGCTCGCAAGCTGGCCCGCTCTCGGGTGAACCACTATGCCTCCGGATTACGCTGCAGCAGAAGAACCGTGTAGGCGGCAGAGAAGCCAAAGCCAACAAGTGCGTAGAGAATCACAAACCAGTTCACCCCGGTAGGGACTAGAAGGGTTAGTACCCCCAGTCCAAAGGCGCTGAGCTGCATTACCCGGGCCGCCCACAGCACGCCGTTGTCACTGCCTGCAATTGACACTACAAACATGTTTCCGGTTAGTGCCACCAGCGTGATGCCAATCATCTGCATTGACCAGTCCAGGTCGCCGGTTCCAGCAAGCCCGAGAAGATCGGTGAAGATTCTGGGAACAACGAATAGCGCTGCCGCGCTTAGTGCGAATACCAGGGCGCCGAGCCTGAGAACTCCGCGGAGCCTTGGGACGTTGCCTCTTTTATGCATGAAAGCATCGTATTGCCATCTTTGATTTAGTGCCTGCCCTAATCTTGTTCCATGGCTCCGCTAAAGATCGCTTACCTAGGCCCCGCCGGCACATTCACCGAGATGGCTGCCGGCCAGGTTGCAGCCGGCGCGGAGCTATTGCCAGTTGCCTCTGTAACCTCAGCAATCGATGCCGTCCTGGAGGACAAGGCAGACCGTGCGGTCGTACCCATTGAGAACTCGATAGAGGGCGGTGTCTCGGCAACTTCCGATGCGTTAGCGGTGATCGGTGGCGTGCAGATTTATGGCGAGTACCTGGTGCCGGTTCGCTTTGATCTCATGGCAAAGCCGGGCACGCAGCTGGAGACAATTTCTGCGGTCCTCACCCATCCGGTTGCCTATGCGCAAAGCAGAAAGTGGCTTGAGGCGAAGCTATCTGGCCACACCCACATCCCTGCAGCCTCAACGGCAGCAGCTGCGAAGGCGATGGCTGATGGAGCAGACTGCGATGCAGTGATTGCTGCAACCGGTGCTGCCGACATCTATGGGCTCGAGATTCTGGCCAGCGACATCGGTGAAAACAAAGAGGCCCAGACAAGGTTTATCGAGATTGGGCGCAGTGGCAAGCCACAGCCCAAGACCGGCCACGACAAAACCAGCGTGATAGTTGAGCTTCCTGACGATAGGCCTGGGGGGCTCTTGGAGATGCTGGAGCAGTTCGCTGCTCGAGGGGTCAATCTAAGCCGCATTGAGTCCAGGCCGATAGGAGATCGCTTCGGTCGTTACCGCTTCAACATCGACGCTGAGGGACATCTCGACGATGAGGCGATTGCCGAGGCGCTCATGGGTCTTCACCGGTTCTCGCCAAAGCTGATCTTCCTCGGCTCTTACCCCAGGGCTGACAGGGCAGAATCAAACCATCAGGGCAACAATGCCGATGGCGCCTATCATTCGGCTAAGAAGTGGCTGGACGATCTTCGAGGCTAGATCAGCACCCTAAGTGCTTTGTTTCTGAGTGAGAAGTCGACCTCAACAATCTCTCCAACGGGGTCTCCATCGAGCTGCATGGCTGCTGGGTTGTGAGGCTTGATTCGAATTCTTGGGCTTGAGAGATTCTCGAGGGTTTTGACATTTGCCTTTTCGTCCATCCAGCGCCTACCTAAAGCCAGCGGGCGAACCACGAGGTTTTGCCAGGTGATTCTCGAGAAGAAGTCCACCCAGTTCCAAATTTTGCGCGGCCCAATTGCCGCAATGTCGAGTTTGCCATCGTCCATCTGGGCATCGGGCATCATCGATATGAGCCCTGGCAGCCACCCCACGTTTCCCACCAGCAGCGAGTAACTCTTCAGGGTTCTTACCTGGTTCTCAATCTGAACATCGAAGCGCTCAAACCTCAGCGGTAATGACCGGATACCGCCTTCGATATATGCAATCCAACCAACCCTGCGCTTGAGCTTGGGTTGGGTGTTTTCCATGAGCTTTGCGTCCATGCCCACTCCGGCAATGCCGGTAAAGACAAACTCTCTCAAAGAGCCATCGGCGAAGACGGCCTTGGCAACACCTAGGTCGATCTCGTAGCCGTGACCCCTAAGCGCCTTCTTGATCGCGGCATCTAGGTTGCCAATAGGAATCTTCAGGTTTCGCGCCAGGATATTTCCAGTGCCGAGCGGCAAAATTCCAATCGAAACCTCTTCGCCGGCTGTTCCCTGCACCACGTTGCGGAGGGTGCCATCCCCACCTGCTACAAATATCGTCCTGAGTCCAAGAGAGAGTGCCTGGCGTGCCTGACCTGCGCCATTAGAACTCGAGTCTGTTGCAAGAAAAGTGGGAGTCGCACCGGGGTGCTTGGCAAACGCCTTTTCAAGCCGGCTAAGAGCAATCTTTTCCGGGTTGTAGATGACTGCAAGCTCACTCACCACACAAGCCTAACTGGCGGTAGCGGATAGGCTTAGGGGGTGATTGACCTGTCCCTGCTTCGCGAAAACCCAGATGCAATTCGCACTTCGCAGCGCGCTCGCGGAGCTGATGAATCGCTTGTGGACCAGGCAATAGAGCTGGACAAGGCTAATAAAGCCGCGCTGCAGCTTTTTGAGAGACTCAGGTCGGAGCAAAATGCCCACGGCAAGCTAGTTGCCGCAGCGCCAAAAGAGGAAAAAGCTTCTCTGGTTGCCCAGGCTCAATCCATGGCACAGCAGGTCAAAGAGGCCGAGGCCAAGGCAAATACGGCTGGGGAGGCACTCAATGCGGTCCTCTACAAAATTGACAATGTCGTGCTCGAGGGTGTTCCCGCAGGTGGCGAAGAGGACTTCGTGGTGCTCCGCGAGGAGGGCACAAAACCCAAGTTTGACTTCAAGCCCCTTGACCACGCGGAGCTTGGCGAGCGCCTCGATGTTATTGACATTGAGCGCGGGGTAAAAATCTCTGGTTCGAGGTTTTATTTCTTGAAGGGCTGGGGGGCGAGGCTTGAGCTAGCGATGATGCAGCTTGCCTTGGACCAGGCACACGCGGCAGGCTTTACCCCGCTGATTACACCGACGCTTGTAAGGCCTGAGGTGATGCAGGGCACCGGGTTCTTGGGAGAGCACTCCTCGGAGATCTACTACCTCGAGGCCGATGATCTATACCTAACCGGCACCAGCGAGGTTGCGCTTGCCGGCTATCACTCTGGTGAAATCATTGATGATTTTTCCGAGCCACTTCGCTATGCCGGCTGGTCAACCTGTTATCGCCGAGAGGCGGGAAGCCACGGCAAGGACATCAAGGGCATCCTGAGGGTCCACCAGTTCAACAAGCTGGAGATGTTCTCCTACTGCAAGCCTGAGGACGCAGAGGCAGAGCACGAGCGAATGCTTGGTTGGCAAGAGGAGATGCTCAAAAAGTGTGAGCTTCCCTACCGTGTGATTGACGTTGCTGCTGGTGATCTGGGCTCTTCTGCGGCCAAAAAGTATGACGTCGAGGCGTGGGTTCCCTCTCAAGAGAAGTATCGAGAGCTGACTTCGACTTCTAACTGCACCACCTTTCAGGCCAGGAGACTCAACACTCGTTACCGAGATGAAAACGGCAAGACCCAGATGCTTGCAACGTTGAACGGAACTCTCGCCACAACCCGTTGGCTGGTGGCCATCTTGGAAAACCACCAGCAGTCTGATGGCTCAGTCTCGGTGCCGGCAGCGCTCAGGCCATACCTGGGCGGGCTCGAGAAAATTAGCCCTAAAGCCTAGGAATGAAGGAAGACGGCTGGCTAATTGCCCTCGACATCGATGGCACCTTGGTTCACGACGACGGGTACCTATCACCTCGGGTGAAAGAGCAGGTGAACCGCGTTCGCTCCCTGGGGCACCAAGTGTTTGTATCGACCGGGCGGGCCGCGGCGAACGCCTTCCCCGTAATTCGTGAACTTGGAATCGAATCTGGCCATGCCGTGTGTTCCAACGGTGCGGTGACAATTCGTCTCGATGAGCAGCACCCAAAGGGCTTTGAGCCACACAGCGTTGAGACCTTCGATCCGGCTGAGGTGCTGACGCAGCTAATTGACAAGCTGCCGAACGCTCACTTTGCCGTTGAAGATGTTGATGGCAGCTATCGCTTTCACAAGCCCTTTCCCACCTATGCGCTGGGGGAACAAAACTTTGAGACGCCACTTGATGAGCTCCTGCACCATCCGGTCAGTCGCGTGGTGGTGCTTTCGCCCGATCACGATGTTGATCAGTTCATTCAGCTGATGGACAACGTCGGTTTGCAGTCGGTTTCATACGCAATCGGCTACACCGCTTGGCTAGACATCGCTCCCAGGGGGATTGACAAGGGCCACGGTCTTGCCAAGCTCCGTGAGGAGTATGGCCACGCCTCAAGTCGAGTGCTGGTTATGGGCGACGGTCGAAATGACATCGAGATGTTTCAGTGGGCAAAGTCTTTGGGTGGTTATGCGTTTGCCATGGGACAGGCACCTGATGAAGTGAAGCTTGCCGCAACCGCAACCACAGGTGCGGTCGCCGATGACGGTGTCGCCCAGGTTCTCGCTTCACTCGAGGGACTTGAGTTTTTGAGCTAGGCACTAAACTCCTATGCGGAGGTCTGTCCGAGCGGCCGAAGGAGCTGGTCTTGAAAACCAGTGGGCAGAAATGTCTCGTGGGTTCGAATCCCACGGCCTCCGCCATTTTTTTCAAATTGTAAAAACTGTAAATTCTTTTCAGCTGGCATCTATACCCAATTGTTATTCGAATGTAACCGCTTACAGTTTCTTTACAGTTGGGATGTTATTTATTCTTAGTTCACGCCTTACTTCGTGAGGTGCGGGCTTTATTGCCTAAATCATCGAAAGGACACAAATGTCAACACTACGTCGTCGCTTGGTTGCAGTAGGTGCAACCGCGATCGCGTCAACTCTCGTGATTGCTGGTTGTGCAGCAACCGAGGAGGAGACCACAAGTGGCTCAACCGGAGGAGACTCTGGCAGCACTGAAGAGACCATGGAAGGCTGCGACTTCTACGCAGACTACATGGGCAACGAGGGCACTGAGGTGGAGATCTACACCACAATCATTGACCCAGAGGCCTCACTCTTTATCGACTCATTCGGTGAGTTCGAGGAGTGCACCGGCATCACCATCAACTGGAACGGATCCCAGGACTTTGAGACTCAGATTCAGGTTCGTGCCGAGGGTGGCACCGCACCTGAGCTAGCCATCTTCCCTCAGCCAGGTCTTCTTGCAGACATGGCAAGGACTGGCTACATGGTCCCAGCTCCTCAGCAGGTTGCTGACTCAGTGGACGTAAACTACACCGCTGACTGGAAGACTTACGGAACCGTTGATGGCGTCTTCTACGCTGCGCCACTTGGTGCAAACGTGAAGTCCTTCGTCTGGTACTCACCAAAGACTTTTGCTGACAACGGCTGGACCATTCCAACCACCTGGGACGAGCTGCTAGCTCTCTCTGACACCATTGCAGCATCTGGCGCAAGCCAGCCATGGTGTGTAGGTGTTGAGTCTGGTGTTGCAACCGGTTGGGCAGCTACCGACTGGATGGAAGACCTCATGCTCCGCTTCCAGGACGCTGAGACCTACGACCGCTGGGTATCAAACGACCTAGCCTTCAACTCACCTGAGGTTCTTGAGGTAATCAACGAGGCAGACAAGATTCTGCGTAACCCAGACTACGTTGGAAACGTTCAGGCGATTGCCGCGACTTCCTTCGCTACCGCTGGTGGTGGCCTAGTTGACGGCAGCTGTGCAATGCACCGTCAGGCATCATTCATCGGTGGAATCTTGGCCGCTGACTTCGGCGCTCAGATTGTTACCCCAGAGGACACCGACGTCGAGGGTGGAATTACCACCTTCTACTTCCCAGGTGTTTCCGCTGACAACCGCCCTGCCCTCGGTGGTGGCGAGTTCGTCGGTGCCTTCTCTGACCGCCCAGAGGTTCAGGCAGTACAGCACTACCTGACCACCACTGAGTGGAACAACAAGAAGGCCGCCGATGGCGGTAGCTGGTTCTCCGCTCACCTCGGCCTAAAGCAGGAGAGCGTTGCTGACCCAGTAAACAAGGTCGCAGTTGAGATCCTTCAGAACGCCTCAACCTTCCGCTTCGACGCATCTGACCTGATGCCAGGAGCTGTTGGTGCAGGTACCTTCTGGACCGAGATGACCGCTTGGTTTGCAGAGGGCAAGGACAGCCAGGCAGTGCTAGACGCTATTCAGGCGTCCTGGCCAGCCGACTAGTCTGAACTAGTAGACAGAGCAACTCGAGGGGCTCGGTAACGGGCCCCTCGAGTTCTTCCTAACTAAAGAATGGGACGGGGATCGTGACGATTGGCATTTTGACTGCCCGAGAGACTGGCTGGGACGTAATTGCCCCCAATCTCACCATCACAATTTTTGGCCTCCTCACGTTCGCAGCAGTAATCTTCTTGCTCTTCGTCATCGGAGAGCGCTCAAGCGTCAAGGCCCAGGAGTGGGTCAAGTACCTGGTATTTCTGGTGCCAGCTCTCTTTCTGCTCACAATCGGCCTGATTTACCCCGCTATTCGCACCCTGTTTCTTTCCTTCATGGATGCCAGGGGCGAGAACTTTATAGGTTTTGACAATTACATCTGGGCCTTTACTAAGCCCGAGATTTTGGTAGTACTCAGAAACACAATTATTTGGACTCTTGCGGTCCCCATTTTTTCGACAACCATTGGCCTCGGAATCGCCTACTTCACTGACCGAATGAAGCGCGGGGCCTGGGTCAAGTCCCTGATCTTCATGCCGATGGCTATTTCGTTCGTCGGTGCCTCGGTTATTTGGCGGTTTGTATACCAATACGAGCCCAACCTAAATAAGCCAGACATCGGACTGATGAGCGCATTAGCAAAAGCAATTGGTATTGCGGATCCGCCAATTTGGCTAATCGAAGCTCCAATGAACACCTTCCTGCTCATTGCGGTAATGGTCTGGATTCAGACTGGTTTTGCGATGGTCGTCCTTGGGGCTGCCATGAAGAACATCCCCGACGAAATCGTGGAAGCATCGATGTTGGATGGTGCCAGCCAGTGGCGCAGGTTCAGTCAAATTACGGTTCCAATGATTCGTTCGACAATTGTCGTTGTTGTCACCACAGTGCTTATCGGAACGCTGAAGGTATTCGATATCGTGCGCACCATGACCGGAGGTAACTTCGAGACCAACGTGGTGGCCAATGAAATGTTCAACCAGGCTTTCCAGCAAAGAAACTACGGAACCGGTAGCGCCTTGGCTATTCTCCTGTTCCTTGGAGTGATCCCCATTGTCGCCTACAACATCAGGCAACTTCGCCGCGAGAGGACGGAACGCTAATGACTCAATTGGCACCCAAACCAAGCGGTTTGAAGCTAACCAAGGGCCGCCGCAAGGTGAAAGACGCCTTCAGCTCACCATGGGCGTCATTCTTCGCGATTGTCATCGCTTTGCTCTGGACGATCCCGACCTTTGGCCTCCTGGTCACCTCATTTAGACCCAAGGTCGACATTGTCACCACGGGCTGGTGGACATTCTTCAGCAATCCAAATGTCACTCTCGAGAACTACCAGAGCGTTTTCCTTCAGGGAAACAACGTGACGCCACCGCTCAGCCAATATATTTTCAACAGCTTTGCAATCACGATTCCGGCGGCGGTCTTCCCTCTGACAATTGCGGTATTTGCCGCTTATGCCCTTGCCTGGTTTGAATTCAAAGGTCGGGACTTCATCTTCTTCTCGATCTTCGCGCTGCAGGTCATTCCTTTGCAGCTCACCCTGATCCCGCTACTCCAGCTTTTTGCCCGTGGTCAGATCGCGGGAGTCCAGGTTCTACCGGACATGGAGATAACTGGGAGCTACATCCCCATTTGGATAGCCCACACAATCTTTGGACTGCCTCTGGCTATCTTCCTGTTGCACAACTTCCTGCGACAGATACCAAGGGAGCTCGTGGAGGCGGCGAGAGTCGATGGCGCCGGCTGGTTCATGCTTTTCAGAAAGATTATCTTCCCGCTGTCTATCCCGGCGATTGCGTCGTTTGCCATCTTCCAGTTCCTCTGGGTTTGGAACGACCTTCTGGTCGGTCTGACCTTTGGAGGCGGTGTCCGAGAGATTGCTCCGCTCACAGTGAGGCTTGCTGAGATGGTAGGAACTAGAGGTTCTGGTTGGGAGGTCCTCACGGCAGGAGCGTTTATCTCAATGATTGTGCCGCTGATTGTCTTCTTTACGCTCCAGCGCTACTTCATCCGAGGACTGCTTGCTGGATCGGTCAAGGGCTAGCTTCTAGCGCTGATTAGTTCCTTGATCAGCTTCGCGCTTTCCTTTGGCGTTCTAACCTGACTTACGTGGTCAACATAAATGATGCCGAATCGCTTAGCTAGGCCTTCGGCCCACTCAATGTTGTCCAGGAGTGACCACGCGAAGTAGCCCCGCAGGTCTACCCCTTGGTCTTTGGCATCGAGCGCTGCTGAGATGTGATTCATGTAGTAGTCGACCCTGTCGGTGTCGTGGACCTCACCATCGACGAGCTTGTCATCAAAAGCGCCACCATTTTCGGTGATGTACAAAGGCACTCCCGGTAGCCGCTCTGCGGTCTGCTTTAGTGTGCTTGTAATAGACGGAGCGTGAATCTCCCAGCCCATCTCGGTTCTAGGCTCCAGCGGATTCATTGCCGCTCCCGGAAGAGCTCCGGGAAATAGTGAGAAGTCTTGCCCTACAGCCTTCTTCTCCTGCTCAGCTGCAGCAATAAGCCTTGTTGGGGTGTAGTAGTTGATGCCAAGCCAGTCGATTGGGGCTGCAATTTTGGCGGTCAGCTCTGGGTCTAGGAACGACCAATCGGTGATGCCACTGGTCATCTCCATGAGACTTGGATCCATCGGCCTTCCGGCTAGGAGGTCCAGCCAGAACCTGTTCTGCAACAGGTCAACAAAATCTGCGGCAGGCTCCACCTCTTTGTCCTCGGCGATGATGGTCGTGAGGTTTAGAACAATGCCCAGGTTCTTGAGGTTGTGGGAGCGCAGCACCTCCATACCCGAGGCGTGGGCGGTCATTAGTCGGTAGGCGGCTTCGAGGCCCTTTGCTGGGTCGCCGTGGCCAGGCGCATGGATCTTGGTGGCATAGCCCAAAAATGCTGACACCCAGGGTTCGTTTAGTGTCGCCCACATCGCCACGCGGTCACCCAGTCGACTCGCTACGAGATCTGTGTAGTCGGCGAAGTGCTTATGGATGTCCTTACTATTCCAGCCGCCGATTGCTTCAAGCTCGCTCGGTAAGTCCCAGTGATAAAGAGTTAGCACCGGCTTGATGTTTCTTGCGAGCAGGCCGTCGACTAACCGGTCATAAAAACCAAGCCCTTCTTCACTTGCACTCTTGGCCTGAGGCATCACCCTTGGCCAGGAGACCGAGAATCGATAGGCATCAACGCCGAGCCAGGCGAGGTGATCTAGATCCTCTTCAAGCCTGTTGACGTGATCGCACGCGGGGTCTGCTTTCGTGCCATCTGAAATGTTTCCGGGCACATCGGCAAAATCATCCCAAATGCTTCTGCCTCTGCCTGCGCTGTCGCCTTCGATCTGCCATGAGGCTGTGGCTGCGCCGACGATGAATTCGCTGGGAATTCGTTGGGAAAGGTTGTGAATTGCCGTAGTGTCTAACATAACCAAAGTCTAGTTTTCATAGGCAGTCGAGTGAGCCAGTCAGAGTTCCAATTTATAGAACCAGAGCGTCCTAAGCGCAGGCGCTGGCTGCGCTATTTCCTTCTTATTACCGCCTCCGCAGTGGCTGTCGCGATGGTGACCTTGGGCGGCGGGGTCGTCTACGTCTCGTCTCAGCTCAGAGCGGCGGGAATCGAGGTGTTTTCTACCGACGGCGAAACCTTCGATTTGCCAACCCCAGAGGAAATCAATGGCCCAATTAATCTGCTTCTGATTGGCTCCGACACAAGAGAGGGTCAGGGCTCAACTGCCTATGGTCCCGTCGGAGCCGAGCTCGCCGATGTGATCATCCTCCTCCACATCAACGAGGCACGCACCAACGCGGTTGCGCTTAGCTTCCCCAGAGACTTGATGATTGCGGTGCCGGAGTGTCCGAATCCCGAGGGAGGGGCTCCGTATCCCGCCAAGGAGTTTTCTCAAATAAACGCCACCATGAATTACGGCGGGCCTGCCTGCACGCTCCTGGCGGTGCAGGCCCTTACCGGCATCGAGATCCCCTATCTCGCGATGATTGACTTCAAGGGCGTAATTGCCATGAGCGAGGCGGTTGGTGGTGTTGATGTTTGCGTTGCGGAGCCGATCAACGACGACTACACCCAGCTCTACCTGGATGCTGGCGAGCACACCCTGATCGGTGAGGAGGCCTTGGCTTTTCTTCGCACCCGCCACGGAGTGGGCGATGGCTCAGACCTCTCCCGGATTTCCAATCAGCAGGTCTTTCTAACCTCGCTCGTGAGAAAACTCAAAGACGAAGGGGCCCTAACCAATCCCTTCACAATGTTCCGCCTCGGCACAGCAGCTCTAAACAATATGACGCTCTCTCGGAGCCTTACCGACCTAGGTGTGATCTATGGCATGGCTAGAGAGGTGAACGATGTTGATCTGGACAAGATCACATTCCTAAAGCTTCCGGTCTATGACCTTGAGGGTGACTTTGCGGGGAGAGTCGGAGTCTCCACCGAGCGAGCGACTTTGTTGTTTGACAAGCTTGCAAACGATGAGCCTTTGGTGCTTGCAGAGGCGAACCTAGGACCCGGAGCTGTTGTGGCCGAAGAGGCAGAGCCCGCAGAGCAGGTTGAAAATTCCGAAGCGGCAGAGTCAGATGAGATTGCTGCGAGTGAGTCTGAGGAAGTGTTGCCTGAGTGGGTTCAAGGCACCAATGCCTCGGTTAAGAGCTGCTCGAGCTAGTTACTAAAGGCCTGCGTTTTCTTATAGGCTTTCAGGGCACTGGAGACGTCGCATAGCCTGGTCGAGTGCGCCCGCCTGCTAAGTGGGTAGGGGCCCAAAAGCCCCTCGAGGGTTCAAATCCCTCCGTCTCCGCCAAGATTTCCCTCTCGAGACCGAGCCGTGCTCTAGCTCCGGTTAGGGGTTATCTTCAACTCCCTGGTCCATTAGACTCGGGAGTTGCACCTAGCGCCTGTAGCTCAATGGATAGAGCATCTGACTACGGATCAGAAGGTTGGGGGTTCGAGTCCCTCCAGGCGTGCTGAGACCCATCAAGAATTTCACGACTTGATGGGTTTCTTTATTTACGAAACCTTTTTCAAATACTTGGCGAGATAGCCAGAGAGAATGAGTGCACCCGCCGGATACATCAGCGCTATTGGGAGAGTCGTCAGCTCCGAGATTAGGCCGGTGATAGTAGGTCCAATGAAGTAGCCGGCGATTGAGATGACTCCAATTCGGGCTATTCCAAGGGATGGGGGAACACCTGGGATTTCGGCGCTCGCGAGAATGTAGGCGGGAAATATCGGGCCAATGCCCAGTCCAGCTGCAAAGAAGCCCGCATTGATAAGAATCATCGCGAGTGTTGGATTGCTCGATGACAGTGGTACTGCGGTCAGGATGCTGACGGCCCAAGCCCCTCCACCGAATATGCCTGCCAGAAGCACTGTTTTGTAACTGCCGTGGACCTCCATGATTCGGTCAGATGTAAACCTAGAGATGATCATTGCAAGGGAGAAGCTCGCAAATACAGACGCTGTGAAGCCTGGAGCTACGCCCATGTGCTCGGCTAGCAAAATGCCGCCCCAGTCCATCGAGGCCCCCTCCGCCACAAAGCTTCCGAGTGAGCCAATCGCAAAGGCCCACAAAAGTAGGTAGCGCCCGCCAAACCAGGGAAGCTTTGCGCTCGAACCCTGAATGCCTTTGTGCTCATCAAGTTCGCTAGGGAGCATCTGCTCCGTTAGCGGAATGAAGATAACGACTGCCACCAAAGCCAGCACCACGAGATTCTCACCGGGAGTGAGGATGCCCACTACCGCACCCCCAAAGACCGCGGTTACGAAGGTTCCGATTGACCAAGCGCCATGCAGTGAGGCGAGAAAGCGGCGCTTCGTGATTTTTTCCACAATGACGGCTTGCGAGTTGGCCGCGATGTCCATCGCGGCATAGCCAAGGCCCATAACAAAGAGTCCTGCCATGATCCCCGGAACATTCATGGTGAGTCCCATAGTTAGAGGACCGATAGGCATGACTATTTGCGAAATTCTTAGCGTGGTCTTTGAGCCAATGCGATGAACTAATCTGCCCGAGTACTGAGCTCCCAAGACTGCCCCCACACTTGAGGCGGCAAGCATGAGTCCAAACTGCGCATCGTTTAGGCCAAGCTCACTCTTTATTTCAGGGATTCTGGGGATCCATGCCATTGAACTAAATCCCATGACCAAAAACATGACCGCGAGAGACCAGCGAGCGCGTGTGGCTCGAGTGACTAATTGCATGGTGCCTTTCCTCGCCTAATCCTAGGCTCGAGTAGGTGGCTTACAGGTTGCAAACAGCTGAGTCAACTAGGCTCTTGGGCTATGAAGAGGCTCCTTAGTTTGCTGCTCTTGGCACCTGTTTTAGTTGGTTGCTCGAGCGCAGACGAGTTGCCGGCTGCCGCCGACTTGCCCGCAGTGAAGAACTTCATTGCCTCTGCCGCTCCTGTTGAGCCGGAGGAAGTTGTCGGATACGCAGATGTCATCAGAAACAGCTACGAGCTATTTCTTGAGCAGGGCATGACAGAGGAGGTCACCTCCGCGGGGGATCGTTACATTCTCACTTACGAACCCGGAGAAGAATTCTTGGCTGCCCTTTACAACCTGGAGTTTGAAGATGTCGTGGGTGTGACTCAGAAAGAGCTCTTCACCGTCTACTCGGCCTGGGCGATGCTAAGCGAGGAAGCGACCGTAATCGAGGATACGCCTGAGGGATACTCCCTCTCTCATCCTGATTACGGCAGTTTTTACGTATTTATTGAGAATGGATTGATTGTTGGGGGATCAGGAATCGATGCGGGTTGGACGGGGGTTTTCCGGTATGAGCCGGACCCAGCCGTTCTTTCGCTATTAGACTCGCAATCGGATGGCTAGTAGCCTTCGGACCCCAAGGAAACCAGAGAAATTAAGCGACTGTTGAAGAAGATTTTTTCGGGAAACCGAATGCAGCTCGATCTGCCCGAGGTGGATTTTGCCTCAAAGGACGAGCGGGAATTTGAGCAACAGGTAAAGAGCTGGCGTAATACCTTGGACGAGGATGCCCTAGAAAAATTCAATCCAGAGACCTCCCGATTTTTCTCCAGCAGCGCTCTTTCGGAGTCTCGGAGGATTCGACTTGAGCGAAAGCGACTCGAAAGAGAGTCCAAGGCAAAGCCAAAAGGTAGTAAATAGCCCGGGTTTGGGCTAGCCTTTTGTCCCATGAGCGAGCCAACTAAGAAGGTATTCGGCACGGCCGTCGGAGGTTATAACCGCGGCGAGGTCGACCAATACATCGCATGGCTACAAAAGACCCTTAGCGACCTTGAAAACTACAACTCTTTAGCAGTTCGAGAGCAGCAGAATCTGCGAGAGCGTCTAGTTGAGGTTGAGGAGCAGTTGAAAGCTGCCAAATCGCCTGGCTACGCGCAACTCGGGGCAAAGTTTGAGGAGACTCTTCGTCTCGCTGAGAGCGAGGCCGCAAAGCTCATCAACGATGCCGGCAAAGAGGCGCTCAAGACTCGCGAAACTGCGAAGGCCGAGGCCGAGCGAATTCGTTTTGAGGCTGAGGACGAGGTTGCCAAGCTCCAAGCTAAGTCTCAGAAAGAGGTAAAGGCGCTTCTCTCGCAGGCTCGAGCAGATGCAAACCAAATTAAGGAAGAGGCTGAGGATGAGCTTCAGCGGGTTCAGGCCGAGCGAGCTCAGCTAGACAAGGAAGCCGCAGTGGTTCGCTCTGATGCGGATAACTATGCAGCGAGAGTCAAGGCCGAACTTCAGGTTGAGGTCGAAAAGATCCAGACCGAGAACGCCAGACTCCTCAAGAGAAATGCAGAGATCGAGTCGGAGATTCGCGAGAAAATCGACCAGGGTGAGAAGCAGGCCCTAGACATTTTCCGCAGGGTGCAAAAAGAAGCAGAGGACATGCGCAATGAGGCTGAGCGAGAACTGAAGTCCGCCACCGCCGAGGCCACCTCACTTATCGAGAATGCCGAGCAGACTTTGGACAACGCCAGAGTTGAAGCTGACCGTCTTGCCGCCGAGTCTGAATCAATGGCTCTGAACATCATTGCCGATGCTCGCTCTCGCGCAGAGAAGCTCTCAATGCGCTCACTAGAGATCACACAGGCTGCAATTCAAGAGGCCGAGTCTAGGTTGAGCAGGCTCCCCTCTCAGCAAAATGCCATCGAAGAATTCATTGCGGAAACCAAGTCCTTGCTCACTCCCGAGCAGGAGATGGCAATCAGCCGAAGGAAGACCATCGAAGATAGCCGAAGGTCCATTGAGCCCGAGGTAGTCGAAGAGGACGAAGTGGTTGTCGAGGCTGAGCCTGAGGAAAAAGCCTAAATCAGACTCGAAATCGAGTTCATTGCCCCACCAATAACCGCCGGTATGCCGCCGCCTGGATGAACCGATGCACCAACCCGATAGAGCCAAGGCCTGCTAAAGCTTCGATAGCTCGGGTTGTGAAATGGCCCAGACTGCCAAAGAGGGTTCTTTGCACCGTAGAGCGCGCCACCAAGAGCACCGAAACTGGAAAAATACTCGGCATTTAGGATTCGATAATCCTCGAATAGCTCATCAATAGGAGTATCGAGACCGATCAGCTTTGACACTCGGTTCAGCTCAAGTCGGACCCATGGGGTGTTGAGATCGTAATTGGCCCCATCAGCAGGCGCTGTCAGTAACACTGCGACGGTTGCCTTTTTATTTTGATAGATGTGTCCTGGTGCGTAGTAGTTAACAAAGGACATCGTCTCAACCGGCGGGGTGTTTGTCTTCAGCGCGCTGTAGAGGGAAGCCGGCTGATTCGGCATAACCACGGAGTGAGTAATGGTTGATTTAGGCAGTGGTTGTTTCAAGGTCGCGTAAATTGCCACTCCAGAGCAGGAACGGTTGGGTGCTGGTTTGGGAGGGTTTCCCGAAACCAGGGAATCGGTTAGGGAAGCATCTAGCGATGACACCACTAAATCAGCCTCAAATTTCCTGTCGCTTGTCTCCACCAAACCTTTAGAAATCTTCCGAACAGCGGTGTTCAGAATCAGCTCTGCTCCTGCGGCCACAGCCAACTTGGCCATCAATTGAGGCACTTCGTTCATACCGCCTTTTGGAACAGAGATGCCGTCCTCACTCATAATCGCGGTCATTGACGCATAAATTGGCAGTGTTTGATCCGGCGAGACACCTGCATTGAGGGTGTGTATTGCAATCAGCTCTTTTAGTCCCTCCGGCATCCAATCGAGCGAGCGCAGATAGCCATTGGTTGAAAGCCGAGTCCTATAAGTCCCCAGCAGGCTCTTGAGGGCGGGCAGTGACTTGGGGTCTAGTGGCGCGGAGGTGAGAAGTGTGGTTATTGGTTGCGCCAGCTCTTTGTGCTCGGCCACAAATCGCTGCCACGGCTCATGCCATTTGTGGCCCTGGGGAATCGGTATGTCGATCTCATCATCTCTGAAGTAGTAGCGGCCAACTTCGGGGAGTTTGACAAATTCCAGGTCCTGCTCAATTGTGCCGCCGAGGGCTCTGTAGCGTTCTAAAAATTGTTGCCAGACACCGGGAAATGTGAAGAGCGAAGGACCGGTATCGATTGTTTGTCCGGCAATCTCGAGCCGTCGACTCTTTCCGCCAACCCAATCACCCTGCTCCACAATTGTTACCTCGTGGCCTGCCTGGGCAAGAAGTGCTCCAGCGGTTAGACCTCCCAGGCCCGCACCAATTACTACTATCCGCTTTGGCATTTAGGGGTAAATTCCAAAGGTTATTCCGACGACAAGCTGGACTCCGGCTACGGCTCCTGCGACATAGGGGAACGCGATTGAGTACTTGTAGACATCGTGGGCTTTTTCTGGGGTTGGCTTGCGCCACACCGAAACTACGAGATAGCCAGCAATCAGGGCATTAGCGATCGCCAAGGGGAGATTTACTAAACCAAAGAAAATTGTCGAAACTATCCACCATGCTCCCGACCAGAGAAGAGTTCCGCGGACTCCAAGATGAACGGCTGTTGTGGTGATTCCGGTGTCGCTATCCTGCGGAATGTCTTGAATCGCATCGTAGGCGTGCTTGGCAATTGACCATGCCATCAAACCAATTACCCCTAGCCATAACGGCTCGTGGCCGAGAGCCAGCGGAACAAAGGCTAAAGGGAACGCGTAGTCGGTGTTGGAAAAGCTATCTAGGTATGGCCTTGCCTTGAATCGAAGTGGGGGAGCCGAGTAGAAGGTAAAGAAGAGGCTGTAGGCAACCATCCATGCAACTGCCTGCCAGGGCAGCGTAAGCGCAAAATAGACAAGAAATGGAACATTGGTAACGATTACGCCGATCCAGATCGGCTTGACCTCGCTCGGATAGATGTGTGCGCCCTCGTAGGACCCTTTTCGCGCATTAATGTTGTCGGTTTCCTGGTCAAAGATGTCGTTGATGCCATAGATCAGGAGGTTGAACGGAAAGGTGACCCAAATCAAAATCGGAAGGATTGCCCAGGTCCATAGATATCCCGCGAGCCACATGCCCATGACGGTTGTTCCGATGGTGTTGACCCAAAGGACGGGCCGTGATATTTGAATAAGTCGCCAGAGCACTGAACCAGCCTAGGCCCAAAGTCCAATTCCCACTTCTTGCACAAATGTGCAGTGAAGTAGCCCCCAATTCACCCCTGTGAATTGCCATAATTGCCGCAATTGCACAATTGTCAGCAAATATGTGAAGGAAACGATGGCGACCATTACCCCCCTCCTCGCCCCTGAAGAGGGCACCATTAGCGAAAACAAAGAAGCAGCAAGTGCTGCGCTTGAGTCGCTCTTGGCGATCAGGTTCTTTGAAGAGGCCGTTGATGGACTTTTCGCGAGGGGCCTGATGCACGGGACCATGCACCTTTCAATCGGCCAAGAGGCCGTTGCAACTGGGGTGTGTGCGGCGCTTCGAAAGACGGACTACATCACCTCAACCCACCGCGGGCATTCTCACTGCATTGCTAAGGGTGCTGACCTGACTCGAATGATGGCGGAGCTGCTCGCGAAGCAGACTGGTTATTGCCGAGGCCGCGGGGGCAGCATGCACATTGCGGACGTTGAAACTGGCAACCTCGGTGCCAATGGAATTGTGGCGGGTGGAATCCCAATTGCCGCAGGAGCTGCCCTAGCTCAAAAGATGCAGGGCAAAGACAACGTGGTCGTCTCCTTCTTTGGGGACGGTGCAACCAATGAGGGCGCCTTTCACGAGGCATTGAACCTGGCTGCTGTTTGGGATTTGCCGGTTGTCTTCGTTTGTGAGAACAACAAGTACGGCATGAGCTTTTCGACAGCAAAGAGCATGAAGGTGGAAAAGATTTCAGAGCGAGCCGCGGCATATGGATTCCCGGGCGTGACGGTTGACGGGAACGACGTAGACGCCGTATTTGAGGCGGCTCGCGAAGCAGTTGAGCGAGCTCGCTCGGGAGGTGGCCCAACTTTGATTGAGTGCCTGACCTACCGCCACAAGGGCCACTCGAAGAGTGACAAAAACCTTTACCGCACAAAGGAAGAGATTGAGTTTTGGAAGACCAAGGATCCCGTTGGAATCTTCGAGACGAAGCTTGTGGAGAGTGGGCGGCTGAGTCAAGACGAGGCAGCTGAACTGACCCAGAGGGTTAGGGACTCAGTCAGAGCAGCGATTCAGGAGGCAACCCAGGCTCCAGACTCAGACCCAGCAGAACTCCTGTCCTCTGTATATAGGCAGGTGAGCTAGTTGACTGAGCGGATCATCACCTACGCCGAAGCGATACGTGAGGCAATCGGCCAGGCAATGGAGGCGGACGAAAGCGTCTTCATGCTGGGCGAGGACATCGGAGTCTACGGAGGCGCTTTTGGGGTTTCTGGAGACCTCTATCACCGATTTGGCGAGGAGCGTGTTCGCGATACGCCCATATCTGAGCTGGGCATAGTGGGTGCAGCTGTCGGAGCTGCGCTGGTTGGCATGAAGCCAATTGTCGAGATTCAGTTCTCAGATTTCACTGCCCAGGCCATGGATCAAATTGTGAATCAGGCGGCCAAGATTCACTTCATGCTCGGCGGTGAACTTTCGGTCCCTATGGTCCTGCGGGCACCTTCGGGCTCGGGCACCGGTGCTGCCGCGCAGCACTCACAAAGCCTGGAGACCTGGTTTGCTCATATCCCCGGACTGAAGGTTGTGCTTCCATCCTCGCCGGCGGATGCCAAGGGGCTAATACTCTCGGCACTTGATGACCCAAACCCAGTTCTGGTCTTGGAGCACAAGCTCCTTTACAAGACTTCCGGGCATGTACCCGAGGAAATGTATCGAACGCCGATCGGGGTCTCCAATACCGTTCGAACTGGAAGCGACCTGACCATTGTGGCAACGGGTGTCATGGTCTCTCGCTCTTTGGAGGCGGCCAGCCAGCTGGCTGATGAGGGTATCGACGCATCGGTTATTGATGTTCGTTCCCTCTCACCTCTAGACATGAGTCCAATCAACGATTCGGTAGCCAAGACTGGCAGGCTGATGCTGGTTCAAGAGGCGCCCGGTCACGTCGGATTCTTAGCCGAGGTTGCAGCTCGTGTAGCGGAGGGTCCCGGCATCTACTCGCTGACTGAGCCAATCAAGCGGCTTTCTGGAATGGATGTCCCGATTCCCTATGCTCCGCAGCTAGAGAAATCGGTCGTGCCACAACTTGACGACATAGTCCAAGGGGCCAAGGCGCTAATGAGGGGTGTCTAATGGCTGAGACTCCGGTAGTAATGCCAAAGATGAGCATGACTATGACCGAGGGCGAGGTCGTAGAGATTCTCGTCTCAGTTGGAGACCAGGTCTCAAAGGGTCAGGTAGTGGCGGTGGTTGGAACCGACAAGACTGACATGGAGGTCGAGAGTGATCACGAGGGAGAAGTCACCGAGATTAGCGCCGGACCAGGCGATGTAATTGAGGTTGGGGCTCCACTTTTTGTTCTCCGGACTGAGGGAGAAGATTTGTTGGCCGGGATGTTTGGTGATCCTGCGCAACCAGCCGCTGCCGAAGCCGCTGCTGAACCAGTTGAAACTCAGGCCATGGCAGCGCCCCCGACTCAAGCCCCTAGTTCAGACTCCCCTGTCCTTGCCATGCCAGGGGCGAGGAAGCTTGCCCGCGAACAGGGCATTGATCTTGCGACCATCACCCCCGCGAGCCCTCTCGGTGTTATCAAGCAGAGTGACTTGCCCGAGCCTGGCTCTCGAGAGGCCAAAGCCCGAGAACAAATTGCGAAGGTAGTGGACACTTCGACTCAGATACCGCAGTTCAGCCTGAGCAGCACCATCTCAATCTCGTCTGCGCTTCCCGAAGACAGCGGCGAAAGATTCGTGGTCCTTGCCCGCGCCTGGCTTCGCACCCTCGCAGCATTCCCGAAGCTCAATCAGCAATACCGAGAGGGAGATTTCTTCTCGGTTGAACAGGTTAGAGTTGCGGCTCTTGTGCGGAGCCCGCTGGGCTTTGTGGCACCAACAATCTCGGCCGCAAACTTTGATGAACCCAACTGGAAAGTCTCAGTGCAGCGGATTTTGGCGTCTGCAAGAGAGAACCAGATAGCGGCTGAGAATCTCTCGGGGGCAACGACCTCCATCACCGACCTGGGGGAGTTTGGTGTGCGACAGGCAAACACTCTGCTGTTCCCACCGCAAAGCTCGGGCTTTAATGTTGGCGCTCTTCGCCCAAGTGATCAAGGTTATGAATTTGACTGCACGATTGTGATAGACCATAGAATTGCGGACCCGGGCGATGGTGCCCAGGCGCTCGCCTTCTTTGCGAGCGAGGTGCAAAGGGAGCTAGATGTCAACAGCTAGAGACAGAGCGCTGATAGTGAAGGTTGCTCGCATGTACTACGAGCAAAACATGTCACAAGATCAGATAGCCCGTGCGCTTTTGACGAGTCGTTCGAATGTCTCGCGCATCCTTTCGGTCGCCAAGAAGCGCGGGATCGTTGAGATAAAAATCAACGAGGCAACCAAGCGCGAGTCGGACATCGAAGACATGTTGATAAGCCGCTTTGGGCTCCACGCTGCAATGGTGGCAAAGGTCCCGAGGTCTACAAGTGACTACAAAGCCGTCGGTCAGCTTGCTGTTCAAAGCTTCCTTAGCCACCTAAAGCCGCGAGTGAAAGTGGCGATTAGTTGGGGACGTTCGATCCAGGCAATGGTCGATGCTTTGGAGCCCGAAAATCGACCAGATTTGACCTTCATTCCTCTGATGGGAGGCATGACAGCCATTCCTTCTTCTCACAGTGGCGAGGCGCTCATTCGCTCTTTGGCTGAGAAGTTCAATGCGCAGTATCAAATACTTCATGCCCCAACGATTGTTCAGTCGCCCGATATTAAGGTGGCCCTGATGCGTGAGCCATCGGTGGCTGCGGTCATCGACTCCGCGAGGACAGCTGACGTTGCGTTTGTGGGAATTGGCTCTAAGGGCGCTCACAGCTCTCAGCACATTCTGCAATCGGCAGGGATAACCGAAAACGAAAATCCTGAATTTTTTGAGTCTTGGAGTGGTGATTTGGCGGGCCGCTTCTTTGACCGCGATGGCAAGACCATCATGTCGCGCCTCGACAACCGAACGGTGGGGCTGGATCTGGCGGAAATTTCAAAGATAAGACGTGTGGTGGGAGTGGCTGCGGGCGAGGAGAAGACAGATGGCATTCTGGCCGCCCTTCGCGGCGGGCTAATCTCGGAGCTGGTTACCAGCTCGAATTGCGCACTTAGACTCTTGGAAGCCGCGGAGAACAAGAGATTGGGAGAGCTGGTCTAGATGGAATTCTTGATTTGGATATTGATTCTCGTTGCGGTGATGTGGGTTTTCCAGCTCTACTTCGCCGTCAAGCAGTCGCAAAGGTTCGCCAATGATCTCAAGGAGATAAGAACCCCAGGAACCACGACCACGGTTGGCATGGGCGGCTATCGATACCGTGGTGGGCGAGCGTTCGTCGCTCTCGCCCAAAAAGACGGAGTGGTCACCGGCGCACGCATACTTTCTGGCCTCACGGTCTTTGCAAATTCAAAGCCTTTTGACGCGATTATTGGCCACAAATTGGCCGACTTGGTCGATGGCAAGGGTGTCGAAGAGCAGCGTTTCAAGGTGGTTGAAGCCACTAAACACGCGGCCAAAACACTGCTCGACCAAAATGCACAAACGTGACAGTTTTAAGCACAATCACCTTCCAGCGATTCCGCTAGCGTAACGAGAAGCACGGTCAAAGATGTCCGTGTCTCGATCCAAAGGAGGGTTGATGAATTTATTCGCCAGCGCTGACACGGTTGCCGAACCGGAAGGCGTATGGGGAGCGATTGCAGGTGGAGCTGAATACTTCATCGGTATCTTCAACCAAGGTGGTGAGGTCTTCTTTGGCCTCATGGGAGGAATCCTGCCGACCCTGGTTGTTCTGCTCACAGCTGTGAACGCTCTCATCCGACTAATTGGACCAGAGAAGATCGAAACGCTCGGTAAGAAAGCCGCGCAGCCAGGTCTCATTTGGTACCCAGTCCGCTACATGGTGCTGCCATTCTTGGCAGTATTTTTCCTAACGAACCCAATGGCTTACACCATGGGTCGTTTCCTACCCGAACGCTACAAGCCAGCTTTTTACGACTCAGCGGTTTCGTACGTTCACCCAATCACGGGACTTTTCCCACACGCTAACCCAGGTGAGCTATTCGTTTACCTAGGCATTGCTGCCGGAATTACCCAGCTCGGTCTAGGTCTTGGCGACCTCGCACTGCGCTTCTTGTTGGTTGGTCTTGTAGTTATCTTCATCCGAGGCATCGTGACCGAATGGATCACCGCCAGGATGCTAGCCAGGAAGGAAGCGAAAGCCTAATGGACGGACTAAATAAAGTTCTGGTCACTATTGGCCGCGGTGTAGGTGGAGTTGTTGGAACCCTTTACCAAGCAGGGCGCGACACAATCGACACCATCATCCGTAACATCCTGCCTTTCATGGCATTTATCGCCTTCATCATCGGTCTGGTTCTTGCCACCGGTATTGGAGACGTAATTGCTCAGGGCATCAAGGGACTAGCAGGCAGCATCGTTGGTCTGTTGATTGTCTCCGTAGTTTGTGCCATTCCGGTGCTGTCACCATTGTTGGGCCCAGGTGCTGTTATTGCACAGGTTGTGGGAACCCTGCTCGGTGTTGAGATCGGCCGTGGCAACATTCCTCCTCAGATGGCTCTTCCAGCTCTTTTCGCTATCAACCCTCAGGTTGGTTGTGACTTCATCCCAGTGGGCCTTGCCCTTGGAGAAGCTGAGCCAGAGACCGTCGAGGTCGGTGTTCCAGCAGTTCTCTTCTCGAGACTGATCACCGGTCCGCTAGCCGTAGTAATTGCTTACGTGGCTAGCTTCGGAATGTACAGCTAGAAACAAAACAATCCTTTCGGGGGTTATCAGAGGATGAGCCAGAGACTTGGCTCATCCTCTGATTACACCGAAATCAGAGTTCCAAACAAAGAGGTTCAAGGAGCAAAAAAATGGCAGATTACAAGGCAGTCAAAATTGACAAGGGTCCAGGCGGCTGGGGTGGACCGCTAACCATCAAGCCAACTTCAGATCGCCCCTACATCTACTCGGTTACCGGTGGTGGTATTCATCCACTGGCCGCAAAGATTGCAGAGCTAACCGGCGGCGAGGCATTTGACGGCTTTAGCTCCTCGAAGCCATTCGATCAGATTGCGGTTGCAGTGATTGACTGCGGTGGTACGGCACGCATCGGTGTTTATCCGATGAAGAAGGTCCCGACTGTGGACATCCACGCCACCAGCCCAGCGGGACCGCTCGCGATGTTCATCACCGAGGACCTGTTGGTCACCGGCGTGAAGCTGGACAACATAAACCCAGCCTAAAGACCTAGAAAGACAAGAATCGATGACCGTGCTCTACAGCAGCACAGTCACCGAGATAGGCGAGCTCGTCCCGACTTTTGTGGCCGAAGGCATGCTCGTCTTCTTCGGTGAAGGTGCTCCGGAAGAACTAAAGACGTTCTGTATCATCCACAAGGTTGAGCACAAAGAGGGTCAGGTTAAGCCCGGGGACACCGTGTCAATTGACGGCCATAGCTTTGAGGTTTTGGCAGTCGGCTCTGTTGCAAATGACAACCTCTACAACCTCGGTCATCTAAATCTCAAGGCTGATGGCAATAAAGAGGCGGACCTTCCTGGCGATGTGTGCATTGCCCAGGTCGAGCTGCCGGAGATAACCGTTGGCACCAAGTTAGAAATCACAAGGAGCAACTAATGCAGTACCGCCTGAAGCTAGCTGAGCTGGCTGAGAAGCAGGGCAGACCTTTCAGAATTGCGCTGGTGGGGGCCGGTCAAATGGGAAGGGGTTTTGCCTCGCAGTCTCACCGCCTCGGTCTCCAGGTTGCCGTCGTTGCAGACATCGCTCCCGAACGCATCACCCAGGCCTTTCGAGACCTGGGTATGGGAGATCCCGTTATCTCCTCCGATGCAGGTGAATTGAACGCGGCAATTGCAGCTGGTAAGCCGGCGGGAACCACCGATGCCTCGGTTGCATCGAGTCTCGATGTTGATGTCGTGGTTGAGGCAACAGGCGTTGCGGCAATTGGCGCGGATGTCATGTTTCACGCTCTCAAGGCAAAGAAGCACGTTGCGACTTTGAACGTGGAGGCCGATGTGACCGTTGGCCCAATGCTCCACAAAATTGCCCAAGACAACGGCGTGCTCTACAGCGTCTGCAACGGCGATGAGCCTGCGGAGGCAAAGGAGCTCGTGGACTTTGCCAGAGACCTTTCGTTTGAGGTAGTTATGGCTGGTAAGGGTAAGAACAATCCTTTTGAGCCACACTCGAACCCCGACAGCGTTGCCGAGCGGGCTGCCAAGAAGCATATGAACCCGAAGATGCTGGCTTCGTTTACTGACGGCTCCAAGACCATGATCGAGATGGCGGCGCTCGCTAACGCGACCGGTCTAAAGCTCACAAAGCGCGGAATGATTGGCCCCCAGGCTTCCAGGACCACCTTGCAGGATGTCTTCAAGCCAGCAGGCGAGGGTGGAGTTCTAGATGAGACCGGCGTCGTCGATTACTGCACGGGCGATGTGGCTCCAGGAGTCTTCGTGGTCATCAAGACTGACAGCCCCTATGTCGCAGAGGAGATGAGCTATCTCTCAATGGGCCCTGGGCCCTACTTCGCCCTCTACCGCCCCTACCACCTTGCTTCGGTCGAGGCCCCGATGACGGTTGCGAAGATGCTGGTCGATGGCTACGAGACGCTGACCTGTGACAACTTGATGACGGAGGTTATTGCCTCGACCAAGAGGGAACACAAGGCCGGAGATAAATTTGACGGCATCGGCGGCTACTCAGCAAGAGGGGTCGCCGACCGTGTTGAAGATGCGCGGGCAGAAAATCTGGTGCCAATCGGTCTTCTGCAGAATGCAGTTGCAAAGCGCGATCTCCCAATTGACCACCTCGTCACCTACGATGATGTTGAGCTTGATGAGAGCGCGACAATCTTCAAGCTGCGCAAAGAGCAAGAGGCCCTCGGAATTTAGGAGCTAGATGGCAGACCAGCCAGAGATTTGCGGCTTCTGCCATTCCGACAAGGGCCGCGAGACCATTTTCGTAGGCAAAATTGAGTACGGAACTAAATGCCTAACCTGCGGGGCTACTCAGCAGGCAACTCAGCGTGAGATGAAACAGCAGGTTCGCGAGGTTACCCAAGTGGGTTACGAGAACTCTCCTATCGGAATCGTTTCAAGAATGCTCAAAGACCCCTACAAGTTCTTTACGGGCAAGAAGCAAGACCCTCAGGACTGACACCGGCTTGTTTTTTTGTCTAGACCCCCTAGACTAGTGCCATGACAGAAATTCAGTTTGGACTGGACACCTTTGGCGACATCTCCCTGGACGACTCCGGAAAGCTCAAAACCGCAGGTCAAGTAATTAGAGATGTGGTTGCCGAGGCTGTTCATGCCGAGCAGCTGGGTTTCGATAGTTTCAACATTGGCGAGCATCACCGAGATGATTACGCCATCAGCGCTCCAGACACAGTGCTAGCCGGCATTGCCACAGTCACCGATCGCATCAAAATTGGGACTGGAGTAACCGTTCTATCCTCGGAAGACCCAGTGAGGGTCTATCAACGATTTGCCACCATTGACGCGCTTTCAAACGGAAGAGCTGAAATCACTGCAGGTCGGGGATCGTTTACTGAGTCGTTCCCGCTCTTTGGCTACGACCTAAGTGAGTATCACGTTCTGTTTGAAGAGAAGCTGGAGCTTCTGGTTGAGCTGCTAAAGGAAAAGGCCGTGACCTGGCAGGGCACAAAGCGTGCCGGGCTCATAAATCAAGAGGTTTATCCAAAGACCGAGCGCGGCAGAATTCCATTGCGAGTAGGGGTTGGAGGATCCCCAGAGTCGGTCCTGAGGGCTGCACGCTTGGGCATACCAATGGCACTTGCAATCATTGGCGGTGACCCCGCGAGGTTTGCTCCTTTTGCAAACCTTTACCGGGAGTCACTTGCAAAACTCGGTAAGGAGCAATTGCCGATTTCTATTCACTCTCCTGGTCACATCGCAGAGACCGACGAACAGGCCATCGAAGAGCAGTGGCCTCACTACGAAACAGCCTTTGGTCGTATTGGCAGGGAGCGTGGTTGGGGGCCAACAACCAAGATGCACTTCATTTCCGAGGTGAATGGCGGCTCGCTCTATGTCGGGTCACCTGAGACGGTGGCGAGGAAGATCGCCTATGCGGTTACCGCATTGGGTGCCACGAGGTTTGACTTCAAGTATGCAAACGGCCCTATGCCCCACAGCAAGCTTATGAAGTCTCTCGAGCTCTACGGAACCCAGGTTATTCCTCGGGTGAGGGAGCTTGTTGCACAGGAGAAGGCTGCCGTTTAGGGTCCAATTTTTTTGAGTGGAACTCTTCCGAAATGTTCGGGCTTGTTCTTTATTGTTCGTTTGTGATTATTTTGTTATGAAATCAGCATCACTACCCCTATTTAGGGGATTAGTCTTTTCCCAAGAGTCCAATTAGGAGGTTCAATGCTGAACAAAATCTCGAACCACGAAGTTGACCGTCGCCTAGTTCTCAAGGGTGCGGCAGCTGGTGGTCTCGGTATCGCTGGTGCCACAATGCTCGCAGGTTGCGCAAGTGGCACCGGTCCCGTCTCGTTTGGTGCCCGCACCGTTGACGAGTCCCCAACCATCCAGCTAAAGGGTCTGGTTGACGCCTACACAGCCAAGACTGGCAACGAGGTTACTTACAACGCAACCGAGTCCAACGCTTTCCAGAACAACTTGTCGCAGTACCTCCAGGGAACTCCTGATGACTGCTTCCAGTGGATGGCTGGATTCCGTATGCAGTTCTTCGCCGCTCAGGACCTACTGGTAGACATTTCAGACGTTTGGGATGAAATTGGTGACCAGTACAACGAGAGCTACAAGATTGCCTCAACCGGTCTAGACGGCAAGCAGTACTTTGTCCCACAGAGCTGGTACCCATGGGGTCTTCACTTCCGCAAGTCAATGATGGCTGAGATCGGAATGAACCCAGAAGACATTTACAACTGGGATGACTTCATGGGAGCCCTTGCAGAGCTGAAGGGTCAGGGCCTAATCGGTCTTGCCGCAGCAGACAAGGGTGGCTGGGAGGCCATGGGAACATTCGACATTCTCAACGCTCGTATCAACGGATACCAGTTCCACGTCGACCTACTAGGTGGCCGTGAGAAGTGGACCGACGACAGAGTCAAGGAAGTCTTCCGCCACTGGGAGATGCTGCTTCCTTACCAGAACACCAACGTTCTTGATCTCGAGTGGGATGGCGCAATGCAGCTTCTGTTGCAGCGTCAGGCCGGCTTCTTCATGAACGGTTCATGGTTCGGTGGTAACTTCCTCGAGCAGAGCCAGGAAGACTACGACGACCTGATGATCGTCCCATTCCCTGAGATCAACCCAGACCACGGACGCGACACAGTCGATGCCCCAATCGATGGTTTCTGCGTTGCAAAGAATGGTTCAAACAATGACGGTGGTAAGGACCTAATCAAGTTCGCTGGAGACATGGAGGGTGTGCAGGCAATGCTTGACACCGGTATCCCAATGACCTCAGCCAACAACGGTCAGGACCGCTCAACCTATGATGCCTTCCAGAATGCACAGCTTGCTGTCATGAATGAGGCTAAGTACATCACTCAGTTCCTAGACCGCGACACCCGCCCTGACTTTGCAGGCCCAGTAGTTGGCCCTGCATTCCAGAGCTGGTTCAAGGACCCATCGAGCACCGACTCGATTCTGGAGTCCCTGCAGTCGCAGTGGGACGCTCTACCTCCGCTATAAGCAGAGACTAAAACAAACAGAGTATGGCAGTAGAGACGGCGGCGCCGAGCACGAAACAAGTTGCTCGGCGCCGACGCTTCTTTTCCAAGCAGGACAAAATAACACTTGGATTCTTTATTGGAATCCCAACGTTTCTTCACCTCTCGCTGGTTTGGATACCGGCAATCGCGACAATCGCGCTTTCTTTCACCTACTGGACCGGCATTCGCCTCGAAGACATCGTCTGGGCAGGCACGGCAAATTACGAAAACATCTTTTTTAACACCCCCATTTTCTGGGAGGCAATCAGGGTCAATACCATTTGGCTCCTTTGGTTCTTTTTCATAGCAACGCCGCTTGGAGTTTTGCTCGCCTATCAAATTGATCGCGAGATCAGAGGCCACAAGATATATCAGTCGGCTTACTTCTTGCCGGTTGTGCTCTCCCTAGCTGTGACTGGAATTATTTGGAACTTCCTGCTGAGGCCTGACGGGTTTGTCAATGGACTCCTAGGCTTACCGATTTCAGAAGCAGTCTCGTTCTTCGGTGATGACCGCTACAACATCTGGGTAATCATGATCATGGCGTCTTGGCGCCACATCGGCTACATAATGCTGCTCTACTTAGCCGGACTGAAGGCTGTCGACAGCGCTCTGCGCGAGGCCGCCACAATCGATGGCGCCACAGAGTGGCAGTCGTTTAGGAAGGTTGTTTTTCCGGCAATGC
>CAYGJH010000007.1:0-47077 GCA_964350385.1 uncultured Aquiluna sp.
GTGACAAAAGCCTTCATTCCGCGCTTTACGTCCTTGGTTCCCATGAGCTTCGCAAGTCTGGGAAATAGGTTTGCCTTCTCAGCCTCTTTATCGGCCGCACGGGCCGAGTCCAGAGTTGCCTGGACCGCCAGCGGTGCCTGCTCAGCTATCCGCTCGGCTAGTTCGATGGCCCGATCGAGTTCTTGTCCCGGTTCAACGATTTCATTGATCATGTTCATGGCCAACGCCTCATCCGCTCCCCACCTGTCGCCAGTGAGGAGGTAGCGCATGGCGCGAACGTGACCTGCGACCTGAGGGAGCCTTATCGTTCCACCTCCGAATGGCAGTATTGCTCGAGAGACCTCTAGCTGGCCAAACTTTGAATCGCTTGCGGCAATAACAACATCACTGGCTAGGGCCAGCTCAACCCCGAGGGTGTAGCAGGTACCGCGGGTTGCCATGACCACCGGCTTGCTTACCTGCTTTGTAGAAATGCCCCAGGGGTCTAATCCGCCCTCGGGAACCATTTGTAGCTTGCCCTTTTGCATCTTTGGTCCAACATCAAAGAGATCTAGGCCCGCGGTGAAGTGATCTCCGTGGGCAAAGACAACTCCGACGCGAAGGTCTTTGTTTCTATCCAGCTCACCATAGGCAAGGGAGAGTTGGTGCAAAAGCTCCTCGTCCGCGGCATTCATCTTTTCGGCGCGATTGAAGCCGATTAGGAATAGGTGGTCTCTTTGTTCTGTGGTTATCTTCTGCGACACAAGTAGAGGCTAAACGCTCCCGGTGAGCTGCGCCACTCGCTGAGGGGAGATTTGTAGCAACATTCCAATATCGCGCATGCTCAGACCCTCTTCCCTGAGCCTTGAAACAATCTCGCGTATCTCTCTCGAGGCCTCCTCTTGCAACCTTCGAGCCTCAAGCATCTTGTCCTGGGCAGCCTCTAGGTCGCAAACAACTCCGGGCAACGTTGTTTCGATCTTCACAATGATGTCGCAGCGCTCAACACCTTGAGACTGGTGCACCAGATCCTTTATTTGCTCGGATGCGCTATCGAGCCGACGAGAAGAGATGATGAGGTCGCCAAGCTGGGGAACCCTGACCTCCCAGAGCCCCGCTTTACGTTCGCACTCCGCAGATATCTCCATAGCGTCAAGAATACGCTGGTGTCGCCGAAATTTGTCTAGATGCCCTAGACAATAATTGGGTTTAGTAGAAAAATAATTCCTGAAATATACTTCTATAATTGTTTTCGGCATCTAGAAAAGGCGGCAAATGAGCGATTGGACCTTCCTCTCCCATCACGGGCACGTATTGCTTGCTCTCAGTGAGAACCCAGATCTGACCATCGACCAGTTGGCCGCAATCACGGGAGTTACCCCGAGGTCAATTGTGAACATTCTGGGGGACCTGGAGCGGGATGGCTACCTGAGTAAGACCAAGTCTGGACGCAGGAATCACTATGACATCAGCTTGCAGCGAGGTCTCCGCCATGCCACTAGCTCAAATAGAACTGTCGGGGATCTCGTTTCTTCGCTGGGAACGGCGAAACGATCGTGACCGGTTTCGAGATCGCCCTCGCCAACCTAACTTCTGCGCCTGTCCTCGCTTTTGTTTTGGGGTTGATAGCTACCGCAGTCAGATCTGACCTCAGGCTTCCCGACGCTGTCTATCAAACGCTCTCCATTTACCTACTCCTTGGAATTGGAATCAAAGGAGGTGTGGCGCTGAGCGAATCCAGCTTTAGCGAGGTGGTGTTTCCGCTAATTGGCGCTCTCATTCTGGGCACACTTATCCCTGCAATCGCCTTCTTTGTTCTGGGGTACATGACGAAGTTGGACTCCATAAATCGCGGCGCTTTGGCAGCCCACTACGGCAGCACCTCGCTTGTCACCTTCACCGCGGGAATTTTGTTTCTTGAATCGCTACAGCTTTATGTGGAGGGATATGTCAGCACGCTGCTCGCAGTCCTCGAGATTCCGGGAATCATTGTGGGGCTTGCTCTGGCGGCAAGGGGCATGAAGCGCCAAGTCTCTTGGGGGGAGTCCATGAGAGAGGTGCTCACAGGCAAGTCGATCCTGCTTTTGGTAGGTGGGGTGTTGATGGGTGTTTTCACCGGTGCGAGCGGCTACTCGCAAATAGAGGGATTCTTCGGTGTCCTCTTCCCGGGAGTCCTAACGTTGTTTTTGCTCGAGCTTGGAATCGTTGCCGGTAAACGCATTAGAGACATCAAACAGGGCGGTATTGGTCTGGTGCTGTTTGCGCTAAGTTTCCCGCTTGTCGCAGGATCGCTTGGGGTTCTTACTGGACACCTTGCCGGCATGGGAGTTGGGGGCAGCGCAGCACTTGGAATCATCGCCGCTAGCGCTTCTTATATTGCAGCCCCCGCTGCCGTTAGATTGGCTCTGCCGGAGGCCTCTCCCGGCATCTACCTGTCAGCATCGTTGGGGATAACATTTCCGTTCAACCTGACTCTAGGAATTCCTGCAATGCTTGCTATTAGTCAACTCATGGAGGGTGTTATCTGATGATCATGAAACAGCGCAAGCTCGTCACGATCGTCATCGAGGCCGCGCTCTCCAGGAGGCTAGAGGGCGATCTTCGAGCCTGTGGGGCCAAGGGCTTTACCTCGACACTCGCTCATGGTGCTGGGCCAAGAAACCAGCGTGCCTCGGATGTTGAAGGCGGAAATGTAAGGGTTGAGAGTGTTGTCAGCAACGAGGTGTTGGAGCTGATCTTAGAGAAGCTCGAAAAGGACTACTTCCCTTTTTACGCAGTCAGTTGTTGGGTAAGCCAGGTTGAGGTTGTTCGAGACGAGCGCTACTGACGCTTCCTGGGAAACGTAAGGACTATCGAGGCCGTCGCCAAAGAGACCAGTGGAAACAAGGCCAGCGCCCAAGCCACCGAAATCCCCCAAATAGCAATCAGACCAACGATTGTGTTGGATACATGCCCCACCCACAGCCGAATTTTTCCCCGGCGGGCAAGAATTGAAAGCCCGATGTTCAAAAGTGAAATAACGCCAAGGGCAATAAACAGGTAGGCAAGAAACGTCGCTAGCTCCTCCAACTACTCCCCCTTGAGCTGCTTGACGATTCGAGTTGCAGCCATCTTGAGTGGCCTGATGGTCTTGACGCCCTTTTCCGCTTGGAAAATTTCGGCGGTTGCGTTGTCGAGCGCCGTCAAGAAGAGCCCTCCTTGATAGTCCAAGGATTTCAGGCTCTGTAGCAGCATCGTGTTGGTGTTTCTATCCGGTGCTGTGCAAACCACGGTGGCCGTCTGGTGAATGGGGAGCATCTTCGCAAAATCAGGATCTGCGACATCTCCATACAGGGTCTCTGCACCGAGTTCCCTGGCACGTGCCAGCGCATCTGGATCAAGGTCAATCGCTAGTACCGATGAGCCCGAGGAGATCAGCCCCGCCACTACCTCGCTTCCAAACCGACCGGCTCCAACAACGATGGCGTCATAGCTATGGGACTCGCGCTCCTCGTCCACGGCGTTTTCCCGCTTCCGCTCAAAGAGCTGCATGGCTCCTTGAAATGCCGGGAAGATCCGCTCGGTGTAGAGGATGAGGTAGCTGGAAATAGTGATTGTGAACACGGCGACCAACGTGATCAAGCTAAGCACCGCCGAATCAACCTGTCCGAGAGAGAAACCAAGGGCTATCAGTATCAAAGAGAACTCTGAGATCTGAGCTAGGGCAAGGCCTGTGCGGAACGAGGTTATCGATCGATAACCCATCCACCCCATGATCGCAAAGACAATTAGTGGCTTCCCCACAAGGACAAATACCGACAGCACCACCGCAGGCCAAAGCTGGCCAAGAGCGTCTGCGAATGTCAGCGAAGCCCCTAGTTCGATGAAGAAAAACAGCAGCATCACATCACGGAGTGAAACCATGCGGGCCCCGAGGCTCTCGCGATACGCAGTCGAGGCCAGCGAAACACCGGCCACAAAAGCCCCGATTTCCATGCTTAGGCCAATCAGGATGCTGACCGCCGAAAGCACAATTGCCCAAGCAACACCAAACAGCAATGTCAGCTCGGGGCTCTTAGCTATCCAGTCCAGCACCCTCTCAAGCACAAACCTCGAGGCGAAGGCGATCACTCCCAAGAAGACGGCGCTGCCAGCGAGAGTCACGATCAAATCATCAAACACCGAGCCTTCGCCCGGGGTTCCAATAGTGACGATCACAACCATCGCGACCACGACAAGGATGTCCTGAACAATCAAGATTCCCACCGCAATGCGGCCATAGAGCGTATCGAGCTCCCGCTTATCTCCGATGAGCTTGATAATGATGATCGTGGACGAAAAGGAGAGTGCCACCGCCACATAGAGCGCGGTCACGGGCTCGAAACCAAAAACGATTGCAAGCCCAAATCCAACGGCCGCGGTGAAAGCGACCTGAGTAAGACCTGCGACGAGGGCAACTTTGCCCGTGCTTCGAATCATGTGGAAATCGAGCTTTAGCCCCACCAAGAACAACAAAATTGCGATTCCAAACTTGGCAAACAGTCTGATTTCCTCTGCATCTGCAACGAGGTTGAATGCGGCCGGACCAGCCAATATCCCAACGATTATGAACGAGACCACAACGGGTTGACGTAGCAGTTTGGCCACCGCACCAGCTACGACCGCAAGCCCCAAAATGAGCGCTACGGATACAAAGGATTCCTCGATCATGTCACGAGTCTACTTTTCTAAGATTTCACGGCTGTTTCGCGGTAGCAGGTATTTTCCAATCCTCCGCCCCGCTAATTGAATTAGCATTCAGTGATGCTCAGAAGTGAAGAATTCAGCCAGCTAGCCTCCGCTCGACGATCAACCCGCGACTTTCTCAAAAAAGAAGTTTCGGAAACAGTCATTAGGGACGTGCTAACCGATGGAATGACAGCCCCTAGCTGGTCCAACACCAGGCCTTTTCTGGTCGGCATCGCAACCGGTGAGAGACGAGATCGAATTAGCAACGCTCTTGTTCAGCGGCTTCGCGAATCAGCCGAGCTGCCTGGAATGGGCATGAATCCTGACTTCACACACGAAATCCCCTACCCGGCAGGGCTTATTGAGCGGAGCCAGCGGGTGGGAAAGGGGATCTACGAAACCCTTGGAATTGATAGAGCCGACAAGGAATCTCGTTTTCGATTCATGGAGAGAAACTATGAATTCTTCGGGGCACCCGCAGCTCTTTTCTTTTTCACCCACAAAGGCCTAGATCACTTCGGCACACTTGATTTAGGTCTATTTATGGAGGCCGCGATGCTATCCGCTCAGTCCCGAGGACTGGGAACCTGCGCTCAGGGATACCTGGGAAATTACCCAGACATCATCAAGGCGGAGTTTGAGGTTCCGGAGGATTATGCACTTGTATGTGGCATGAGCCTCGGTTACCCCTCAGACCACCCAATAAACGGCTGGGAAGCAGAGCGTCTGCCAATCCAAGATCTAGAGGTGAAGCCGAGAAAGTAGTGGCGCATCACAAATCCAATCGCTTGCAGATTGCCGATGGAGCTTGACGCACCCCTGGAAGCGCGAATCACAACTTTAGAATCTCAAGACTGCGAGATAAGCACGGCGTGAAGCGTGAAGGACTCGCCGATTGTCAAGGTAATTAGTGACGTGGGCGTTAGCGGCAAAATTTTAGATTTTGAGTCAATGAAGAAAAGCTTCATCATGGAGGAGCCCGCCTCGCACTCACCCACAATGACATAATTATTGCTTTTGGCAGAGTCGTGAATATGGCCTTGAGCACCGTCGTTCTCGACAGCGCAGACAAAGGGCAGAGCGAATTGAAGCTGGCCGCTTCCAAAATTGGTCACGGTTGAGAAATTCCCTGAAATTGCCACGACCCGAAGTGAGTCGATGGCCAGGACCGATGTTGATATGGGAGAACCTGTGTATGCAAACATCCCATCTGCCGAAGACATGGTGACAACGGGGTTAGTGACTACCGCCGTTTCGCCCGGGTCACCCTGGGGTCCCGCTAGGCCCGTGGGCCCTTGCGCGCCGGTCGCTCCAGTTGAACCCCTTACACCTTGGGATCCGCCTGGGCCAGCAGGACCCATCTCTCCCTGGATACCTGGTGATCCAGTAGCACCCGTCTCACCCAGGGGGCCCAACGGGCCCACCGCACCTATGGCGCCCGTGTCTCCTTGAGGACCTGTCGGCCCCCTTGCACCAGTCTCACCTTCCGGACCAGTCGAGCCTGTGTCTCCTGGTACGCCCTGTTCGCCCTGGGGACCAATCGGGCCTCTTGCGCCCTGTTCGCCCTGAGGACCAACTTGGTTGATTGCGCCGATAGAACCCTGAGTGCCAGCAAAAACAGATGGCCCTAGGAGAGTAAGAGCAAAGTTTGCTAGGACTCCTGCGACTAAAGCGATCAAGACGCCGTTCTGGAGTCTGGCCTTGTTTGAGCCTTGGCCGTTGGTCCTGCCATCCTGAGTCCCCATGTGCGGAGTCTAGGCGATAACGAGTCCCGCACCCTGAGTTTGGCTAAACAATACCGATAGCCCTCTCAGTGAAGTTCGACAGGCTTTAAATTCCCGAATTCAGGGTTCTCCAAGGGGATGCTCGGGGCATTGCCACCTCCCCTTCAGTCCGCACTCAGAACTTGTTGTTAGCGTCAAGGGATGTGCGGACTTTCCCACTGAAGCTTCAACATAGCCAACTAAAAGAGGAACGATGAGAAAAAACAAATTTACTGCCCTAGCCGGACTTGCCGTAGCTGCGATTTTGCTGGCTGGTTGTGCACCGGCTGAGGACACTGCACCATCGTCGGAGACCACTGAGGAAACTCAGGTTGAGGAAACTCAGGCCGAAGTAACCCCGGGGAACATTGTTGAGGTTGCAGTAAGCGCCGAAACTTTCACGACCCTGGCAGCAGCGCTCGGCGCAGCTGATCTGGTTTCGACCCTTGAGGGTGAGGGACCATTCACAGTCTTCGCCCCTACTGACGAAGCATTTGCTGCCTTGCCAGAGGGATTGCTAGATGCACTGTTGTTACCTGAAAACGTGGCTGTGCTGCAGTCCATCCTTACCTACCACGTTGTGTCAGGCGAGGTCTTCGCGGCTGACGTAACCACGGGTGATGTGACCACCGTCGAGGGATCAACCTTCATGGTTGACACCTCAGAGGGAGTTGTCATCAACGGAACGGCAAACGTAACTGCGACAGACATTGTGGCTTCTAACGGAGTAATCCACGTCATCGACGCAGTCATCGTCCCAACGAACGTCGACCTAGACGCACTACTTGGATAACTCTCCACCAAAGTAGCAACTCAGCCAGGGGTTTTCATCCCTGGCTGAGTTGCTCAACTAAGATTTTCTAGTCCTGCTGGAAAAAGAACATAAACCCCAATTAAAAAGAAAACCCTCCCATTTCTAGGAGGGTTTTTGCTTTGTGGAGACTAGGGGGGTCTATTTGGCCCGCCAAACCAATGGTGGAAAGCCTACGTTGTGTGAAATCAGACTATAAATCAGTCTATTTTTTGACCCCAATAGGGTGTCTCCTGCCATTCAGCAGGGTAGAAATCAACGTGTGCCTGACGAGGAGCTTGTAACTAATTAGGCCAATGAAGATAGTCATAAGGGTGGTGAGCAAGATCGTGGGCAGGGAGCCAATGCCCAGCTGACTGAAGGAAATCAAGAAGAAAAACACCAGCGGCAAGTGAATTAGGTAGATCCAATAACTTGCGTCTGAAACGAACTTCAGTGTTTTGCCCTGCCTGGTTGCGAATCTAAGAAACAGGCCTAACGCACCAAAGGTCCCTGAGACTACGGCTGCAGCGTAGACCCAGCCAGTAACCAGAAGCTCCCAGTCTTGAATGACAAAGAACACGAAAAAAGTTGCGACGAAGAGAGTGGCCAACCCAACGGCCCTTTGCCTTAGAAATTGCAACCAGCGATCCTGTTGGAAGTAGGCAACTACGCCAGAGAAGAAAATGAGGAAGTACAAAAGCAAAAGCCCCGGATCAGGAACGATGCGGGTGCTGGTCGCAAGAGTGCCTTCCTTGTCAAAGACACCTGGAATTAGTGGAAAGACGGCGACTAGTAAGGCGAGAAACAGTGTCGGTGAGATTGATTTGCTTAGTAGGAGTTGTAGTGGCTTAGCCAGAGCCCATGTGGCCAGAACGAACAGCGTTAGAAAATAAAGAAACCAGAGGTGTCCAAAATCAATTGGCAGTATGTCGAAAGTGTTTCTCCCGGTGAGCCAAGCACCTTGACTGGTCCAACTATTGGCAAAAACCAGCGGGATCCAGAAAATGCCAAGAGGCAACGTGATTCGAGCCAGTCTGTTCTGGAGAAACATCGTTGTTCCCCGAGATTGCAATAGATAGGCGGCGAAGAAGCCTGCAATGACAAAGAATGCTGGCATTCTGAATGTATGCAGTGACTGGTGAACAAAAACTACTGAGAGAAATTCGCCCAAAGTCGCAGGCTGTTGATAGAGATAGACGAACACGGCTGCATGAAATAGGACTCCGAGTAGCAATAGCGTTGCTCTCGCCTAATCAAATGCCGCAATCCTCTCCATTTCCTTAGCCTAAATGGCAGGCCGTGAGAAAAGCGAAACCCTCCCCGAAGGGAGGGTATCTGTGGAGACTAGGGGGGTCTATTTACCCCGCCAAACCAATGGTTTAGGGGCTATGTTTTGTGAAATCAGACTATAAATCAGACTATTTCTAAGGTCATTGGGGATCGAAGGAGAACACGAGGGCGAAACTTGGCTTAGAGAGTGCGGCGCCACGGCCCGAGGCATAAACGCTTTCTTTAGTGGGGGGTGCTCCCTTAAAAGAAAAATACCCATCAAGATTCTCGGTTACAAGGCGATACTGGCCCTCTCGCAACTTGATGCATCCGGCCGGCTGAAGTTCGGGATTGAGAATCGCGAGACTAGCATCGCCATGGCTGTTGTTGACCAGAAGCTTGCCACCTGCCCTGAGGTAGGGAAGCGCTGCAGAGACTGATGGTCCGCTGTAAAGCGAAATCACCATGTCGAAACTTTGCGGCGAAAGCTCGGGGTATCCATTGAAGTCCTCGTGCAGGAATCTTATGTCTGGGGGCTCCGGTTCATAATTACGACCAGATAGTTGACCAAGGACTCCTTCATGGTCTTCGAAGAATTTTTTTGCCCTTATGTCAGTGTCTAGATATGTAACCGTCCTCCAAACCATCGAAGGCGAAATATCAACATAACTACCCAGGTAGAGAACTTTATTGAGGGGCCATTTATCTGCCACGCTTTGGAACATCTGGCTTCGGTCGCCAATTTGCCTTCGATAGGAATACCAGTCAGCGCCGCTCATGCCTGGATTCTAATTGGGACCGGAAAAGTAAAACCCCTCCCAAAGGAGGGGTTTTACTTTGTGGAGACTAGGGGGGTCGAACCCCTGACCCCCTGCTTGCAAAGCAGGTGCTCTACCAACTGAGCTAAGTCCCCAAAGCGAGCATTCCCTGGCGGAAAGTGCTCACCGTGGGCCTAGGAGGACTTGAACCTCCGACCTCTTCATTATCAGTGAAGCGCTCTAACCACCTGAGCTATAGGCCCGTAGAGCATCACAACATTACTAGAGAATCTCTCGGCGAACAAACCCCAAAAAGATTAGTTATTTGTGAAGGTGAGGGAGATGCCACCAATCAGCTTGGAGATCAAGTTGAAGATAAGCGCATAGATTGCAGCCAGTGCCGTTGTGATTACGAGGTTCAAAAGAGCAAGGGTCAATGCGGTGGACATCACGTTGTCGAAAGAGAACTCGTCTTCCAGGTTGAAGGCGTTGGCCTCACCCAGAACCGAGGAAAGCAGCCCTCCGACTGCGGAAAAGACTCCGGAGTTTGCTAGCACCGACCAAATTAGCCAGGCACCGACCACAATCGCTATTCCGGCAGCTATCGCGACAAAAAAACCAACTTTGGTGGCTGACCAGACGTCAATCACCCTGAGCTTGAGGCGAATCTGCTTTCTCGCCTCTTTGGGCTTATTGCTCCGGTTGAACAGGCTCGCCAACATCGGCTCCTTCTTCGTTTGACTCTAGGTTTCGCTCGCTGTTTTTAGCTAGCGAGAGCACCGAGTCCCCTTCTTCGAATCTAGCAAACACTACACCCATCGTGTCCCTGCCTTTGGCGGGGACCTCGCTGGCGTTGGTTCTAATTACCTTGCCCGAGGCCAGCACAACTAGCACCTCGTCGTTTTCGTCCACAATCAAAGAGCCGACTAGATCGCCGCGCTTTTCGTCAAGCTTCGCGACCTTGATGCCCAAGCCACCGCGGTTCTGAACTCGGTACTGCTCGGATGCTGTGCGCTTGGCATAGCCGCCCTCGGTGACAACAAACACGAAGCCGGCGCTGCCGATGACGCTAGCGGATAGCAATTCGTCGTCCTTGCGGAACTTCATACCTACTACACCTGAGGTGTCGCGGCCCATCGGCCTGAGCGTGGCATTGTCCGCCTTGAAGCAAATCGACATGCCCTTGCGGCTTACTAGCAGCAGGAAGTTCTCTTCGTTTACGAGCATGGCGTTTACGAGCTCATCGCCCTCGCGAAGCTTGATGGCAATGATGCCGCCGGTGCGGGCGGTGTCATAGAGCTCAAGAGAGGTTTTCTTGACCAGTCCGCTGCGGGTGGCAAGAACCAGATACGGCGACTGCTGGTAGTCCTTGAGGTCTAGGACCTCGACCACTCGCTCGTCGGGCTGGAGGGCAAGGAGGTTTGCAACGTGCTGCCCCTTGGCGTCTCTCCCCGCCTCTTGAATCTCGTAGACCTTGGAGCGGAATACCCTGCCCGTGTTGGTGAAGAACATGAGCCAGTGGTGGGTTGTCGAGACAATAAAGTTCTGCACAACATCGTCCGCTCTGAGGCTCGCGCCTCTCACGCCCTTGCCGCCGCGGTGCTGAATGCGGTAGTTACTGGATCGGGTGCGCTTGATGTAGCCGCCGGAGGTGAGGGTAACCACCATCTCTTCCACCGGAATGAGGTCCTCAACCGTGACATCGCCGTCGAAGCCCATCATGATTTCGCTGCGGCGATCGTCGCCATACTTGGCCACGATCTCGTCAAGCTCCTCGCCAACAATCTTGCGCTGCAGGGACTCGTCCTTGATGATCTTTTGGTAGCCCTTGATCTCATTTTCGAGTTCGGCCGCCTCGTCGATGATCTTCTGTCGTTCGAGCGCCGCCAGCTGGCGTAGCTGCATGTTCAGAATCGCTCTGGCCTGCAACTCGTCAATTTTGAGTAGCTTGATAAGTCCATCACGAGCATCCTCGACGGTCTGGCTCTTGCGAATCAAAGCAATTACCGCATCGAGTGCGTCAAGTGCCTTGAGGTAGCCACGAAGAATGTGAGCGCGCTCCTCGGCTTTTTTCAGCCTGTACTGGGTGCGGCGAACGATGATTTCGATCTGGTGGGTGATCCAGTGTGAAATAAAGCCATCGAGCGAGAGTGTTCTTGGCACTCCGTCAACCAGGGCGAGCATGTTAGCGCCGAAGTTCTCCTGCAGCTGCGTGTACTTATAAAGGTTATTGAGCACGACCCTTGCGACGGCATCCTTCTTTAGGACGACCACCAGACGCTGTCCGGTGCGGCCAGAGGTTTCGTCGCGGATATCTGCGATGCCGGTGAGCTTGCCTTCCTTGACCAGCTCGGCGATCTTCAGCGCCAGGTTGTCTGGATTTACCTGATATGGAAGCTCGGTAACAACTAGGCAGGTGCGGCCGTGAAGCTCTTCGACGTTGACAACTGCTCGCATTGTGATTGAGCCGCGGCCGGTGCGGTAGGCGTCTTCGATGCCCCTGCGGCCCAGAATCTGTGCGCCGGTTGGGAAGTCGGGCCCCTTAACGATCTTGATTAGCTCGTCAACAAGTGCCTCGCCGGCAAGCTCTGGATGCTCAAGGGAGAATTTTGCCGCCTCGGCTACCTCACGAAGGTTGTGGGGTGGAATGTTTGTAGCCATGCCGACGGCAATTCCAATTGAACCGTTAACCAAGAGATTCGGGAATCGCGAGGGGAGGATGGTTGGCTCTTGAGTCCTACCGTCATAGTTGTCCTGGAAGTCGACTGTCTCCTCATCGATGTCCCGCACCATCTCCATGGCTAGCGGTGCCATCTTGCACTCGGTGTATCTAGGGGCAGCAGCTGGATCGTTCCCCGGAGAGCCAAAGTTGCCCTGGCCCCAAACCAGTGGGTAGCGCAGGTTCCAGTCCTGAACGAGCCTTACGAGGGTGTCATAAATTGCGCTATCGCCATGAGGGTGGAACTGACCCATGACGTCACCGACGACCCTGGAGCACTTGGAAAACTGCTTATCTGGACGGTAGCCGCCGTCATACATCGCATAGAGCACCCTGCGGTGAACAGGCTTTAGCCCATCCCTAACGTCCGGAAGTGCCCTACCGACAATGACGCTCATTGCGTAGTCGAGGTAGCTGCGCTGCATCTCGACCTGGAGGTCGATTTGCTCTATTTTGTCCATCTGGTTTTCTGACATTTATCTCTCCTGCCTAGATATCCAGGAATCGGACGTCTTTGGCGTTTTTCTGAATAAAACTTCTGCGGCTCTCAACGTCCTCGCCCATCAGGGTGGAGAAGATCTCGTCCGCTAGAGCTGCGTCATCTAAGGTCACCTGAAGCAGGGTCCTGGTTGCAGGGTTCATTGTGGTTTCCCACAACTCGTCGTAGTCCATCTCACCCAGACCCTTGTAACGCTGAATCGAGTTCTCCTTAGGAAGGCGCTTGCCGTCCTTCTGGCCCTGTGCGATCTTGTCATCGCGCTCTTGGTCAGAAAAGACATATTCGTGTTCGGCATTTGACCACTTAATTCTGAAAAGCGGCGGCTGGGCCATGTAGACATAGCCGTGCTCGATAAGTGGACGCATGTACCTAAAGAGCAGCGTCAACAAAAGGGTCCTGATGTGCTGGCCGTCGACATCCGCGTCAGCCATCAAGATGCACTTGTGATACCTGATCTTCGCAACATCGAAATCCTCTCCGATTCCGGTTCCAAAGGCAGTTATCAGCGCCTGGACCTCGGTGTTTGCAAGGGCCCTGTCCAGTCTTGCCTTCTCAACGTTAAGAATCTTTCCGCGAAGCGGAAGGATTGCCTGAGTCTCCGGGTCTCGACCTCTCACGGCCGAACCGCCAGCAGAGTCACCCTCGACGATGTAAATCTCGGAGACCACCGGGTCTCTTGAAGAGCAGTCACGCAATTTGCCAGGCATCCCGCCGGATTCCAGCAGTCCCTTTCGCCTGGTTGCCTCCCTTGCCTTGCGGGCTGCAAGCCGGGCAGCGGCAGCCTGGATGGCCTTGCGAATTACCTCTTTGGCCTGTCCAGGGTTGCGCTCCAACCAGTCGCCAAGCTGATCGTTGACTACTTTTTGAACGAAGGCCTTCGCCTCGGTGTTTCCGAGCTTGGTCTTGGTCTGGCCCTCAAACTGGGGCTCGGTGAGCTTTATAGAAATAACGGCCGTCAGACCTTCGCGAACATCATCACCGGTGAGGTTCTCGTCCTTTTCTTTGAGCTGGCCCTTGTCCCGGGCATATTTGTTGAGAAGGGAAGTGATTGCTGTTCTGAAGCCCTCTTCGTGGGTGCCGCCCTCATGGGTGTTGATGGTGTTCGCGTAGGTGTGGACACCCTCGTTGTAGCCATTTGTCCACTGCATCGCGATTTCGACCGACATGTTCTTTTCTTTGGTCTCGTTCTCAATGGAAATAATGTCCTCGTGAACTACCTCGACCTTCTTCGCTGAGTTGAGGTACTCGACGTAGTCGATGAGTCCTCGCTCGTAGAGGTAGCTGTCATTTCTTGCGTTGCGCTCATCGTTGAGGTTGATCCTTAGACCCTTGTTCAAAAAACACATTTGCTGGAAGCGCTGGCGCAGGGTTTCGTAGTCAAAGTCGACGGTTTCGAATATCTCTGAGCTTGGGGTGAAGAAGATTGTGGTCCCGGTCTTGTCGGTTTTTCCGGCCTTCTTTAGCGGGTGGTCTGGGACACCTACTGTGTAGCTCTGGGTCCAGACATCACCGTCTCTGTGTACCTCAACCGAGAGGGTTGAGGAGAGTGCGTTCACAACGGAAGCACCGACACCGTGAAGTCCTCCGGAGACGGCGTAGCCGCCACCGCCGAATTTTCCACCGGCGTGCAGAACGGTCAAAACGACCTCAACGGCTGGTTTCTTTTCAATCGGGTGCATATCAACGGGAATCCCTCGACCGTTGTCGCTCACCCTTATCGATCCCTCTTTGGTGATCGTGACATCTATGTTGTCGCAGTGGCCAGCAAGGGCCTCGTCGACCGAGTTGTCGACTATTTCATAGACCAGGTGGTGCAGACCCCTGGGGCCTGTCGAACCGATATACATACCGGGTCTTTTTCGAACCGCTTCGAGCCCTTCTAGGACCTGGATATCGCCGGCATCATATTTTCTTTTTTCTTCAGACATATTAAGTTTCTTCCCATTCGGGTTAGCTCCACTGAAATGCGGCCCTAAGACCGACTGAGATTCGGGTTTGCTAACCCCTAAATTCTACCCCAGAGGGGCTAAAAGACGCGGGATATAGTGATTAGCCGTACGTGTCTCTTGGGCCCCGCCCAGGAACAGAACGCGGCCCCTTTTTCCAACTTGGGGCTGCTGGACCAACAAACCTTAAATCCGTGACCCCAAGATCTGGATATTGTTCCTGGACTCTGGCCAATATCTGATCCTGCAAAAGCCTCAGCTGGGTGGCCCAGGCCGTCGAGCGACACTGAATGGTCATCAATGACCCCTCGAGGGACACCGGTTGGGAGGCTGCCGCGTTGTCGCCACCCACAAGGCGCTCCCAGTCCAAGAAGAGCGCCTCCTTTTCAACCCTGCCTAGCCAGTCGTGTTCAGTCATCAAATCTTCGATAGAGGAGGAGGCCCTAACCGGTTCCCTGCCCCTTTCAAATGGTTGCGAGCCGCGAGATTTGCCCTCGCGTCTTTTTTGATCTCGGGTCTTTCTACCTAATCCCGCAACAAATTCCTTATAAAAGCGGTCCGCCGATTCGAAGTTAATCACGCTTCACCTCGCCACCACTTACCGAGAACCTGGCGTCCCAGCTAAGTTCCGGGGTTGCCGCAGGGTCGGCAGCTGTCACAAGTACCTGCTGAAACCCCTTCACGAATTCAACCAGTCTCGCTCGCCTGCCCGGGTCCAGCACAGCAAAAACATCATCAAGGATTACCACGGGGTCTCCGCCCGGACGGTCCTTTAGTTCGGCAGCGACCGCCAACTTCAATCCCAGCGCCAACGACCAGGCCTCGCCCTGAGAGGCATGTGACCTTGCCAACAAGCCTGCCTTTGTGATGAGTAGCTCATCGCGGTGAGGACCAAAGAGGGTAAGGCCCCGCTCTAGCTCTTGCGACCTGTTTCGGCTCAAGTTCTCACGAAGTTGTGTTGCGATGTGGTCCCTATCGATTTCAGCCAGGTCGTCTTGTAGCGAGAGAGAAACTAGTCGCAACTCGATTGTTTCCTTCGAACCAGATAGTTCTGAATAAAAAGACTGCAGTGTTGGTCCGAGAAGCCCCAAAAGTTCGAAGCGGGCCTGGGTTATCTGGCTACCTAGCTCGACAAGCTGCTCGTCCCAAATATCGAGCGTACTTAGCTCCGGGTTTTTCACGCCCCTCGAGCTTTTGAGCAGAGCGTTTCGCTGTTTTAGAACCCGGTCATAATCAAGCCTCAACTGGCCTATTCGGGGCTTAAGAAGCGCTGCAGTTTGGTCCAGAAAGCCCCTGCGGTCCGAGGGGTCGCGCCTCACAACATCGAGATCCTCGGGAGCAAAGACGACTGCGGCGAGGTTTCCGAGGATTTCCGATGCTCGTTGGCGGGGAGAGCCATTAATAAAAAACTTGTTGGCCGAACTGGTGTTAATTTCAACTCCTACGGCAAGCTCCCTGTCACCGCTTTTAACCGTGGCCGAAAGCTGAGCTGATTGGTCTCCGTCTCTGACAAGAGACCTCTGGCTTCCAAGCCGGTGAGAGGAGAGACTCGAAAGGTATCCGATCGCCTCAACGAGGTTGGTTTTGCCCTCACCGTTTGGGCCAAAAATAAGGTTGCGACCCTCGGAAAACCTGGTTTGTAGGCTTTGGTAATTCCTAAAGCTCGCTAGCTGTAGTTCCGATACCCACAAAGTTAGCTACCGACTAAGAGACAAGCAGGTTTGGCTGAAGCAGGTACTTATAGCTGTTGTTGGATCCGACTGGGGTTATTAGGACGGGCCCTGGCTTGTTTGGGTTGTTTGGGTTCGTCGTAAATCCAATTTGGACCATTTCAGTCTCAACGGAACTGAGGGCGTCAATAAGGAACTGTGGTTTTAGAGACACCGTGGTGTCTTCACCGGTGAGCGAGCAACTTACTTGCTCCGATGCATCAGCCACATCCGAGCCAATGGATTCGAGGTTTAGCTCAGTACTTCCAAAGGTGAACCTGATCGGCTTGTCTCTATCAACAACCAGACTCACTCTTTTAGTTGCGTCCGACAAGTCGCTGGTGTTCAAGACAGCGAAGTGGGGAGTGTCAGATGGAAAGAGCTGTAATACGGCCGGGTACTTTCCTTTGATTGTTGAGGTTGCGACCATTTTGTTGCCAGATGTGAAACCGACCATCTCTTTTTCGCTTTCGCCAATTCCTATTTCAATGTCCCCACTATTTGAAAAAGTCTTTGCGATTTCGGATAGAACCCTGGCCGGGATAAGTACTTCGGTCTCGGAAGACTTGTTGTTCCATGGAACAGTCTTGACGGCGACCCTAAACCTGTCCGTTGCGACAAACGACAGCTCCTTGGCTTTGCTAGAGACCATTACTGCGGTAAGAACGGGGGTAACCTCTTCGCGACTAGCTGCAACTGAAACTTCAGATACAGCGTCTGAAAATTCTTCTGCTTTAACGGTGCCTGATCCACTTGGAATCTCTGGGGTTTGGGGGTATTCGGTCATACTCATGGCCGACAGGGAAAATTTGCTGCTGCCAGAAGTAATCGCAACCCGAGATTCGATAAGTTCAACCGATACGGACTCGCTGGGTAGTTTAGAAACTATCTCGCCCAGCAATCTCCCCTGAACAAGTGTTTTTCCGGGTTTCTCGACCGATCCTGCTATCGAAACCCTTGCGACTACTTCGTAATCAAAAATAGAAAGTGTTATGGCGCCATCGGTTGCATCGACCACCACCCCTGAAAGCTGAGGAAGTTGGGGCCTGGGCGAAAGCATTCTTACAAGAAAAGAAACTGCATCACTAAGAACTTCGCGATCTGCTTGAAATTTCATCTTTAGCTTTCGAATAAGTTTGAGGGGTTTTATCTTGGCACAGCGAGCCAACAACTTCACATTTTGTTTGGATCCCTGGTTTTCCCAATTTTCTATAACTAATTATTTAAAACAATAACCAGCTGTGGAATATGGGATAACTCACTGAATACCAGTTAGATCCTGAGAACTACATCCGTGTAAGTTGTTTACACAGCTGTGGATAAGGTTGTGGATAACCAGGCTACCTGTTGATAGTTTCGGGCTTTTGAAGCCTTTGGACTGGGTTTTAGACGATTTTTGGAGAGTTTTTCACAAAAAACAACAAAGTTATCCACAGATTATTTATGAGAATCTTTAATCTTTTGGATGATTTCTGATACCTGGTTGTAGATGTAGCGCCTCTCGCGCATTTGGGCGCTTATTTTCTTTGTCGCATACATAACTGTGGTGTGGTCCCGGTTTCCAAAGTGAGCACCTATCTTTGGCAGCGACAAATCCGTAAGCTCTCGACAAATATGCATTGCTATTTGGCGCGCCAGTGCTACAGCCTGCTGTCTTCCGGACCCTGTTATTTCCTCAGTGCTGATTTTGTAATACTCGGCGGTGGCAGAGATGATCGATAGTGGCGATATGTTTGCTCCCTCGGCGATCGCAATGGTGTCCTTAAGGACAACCTGAACCAAGTCCATGTCAATTGGAGAGCGGTTGAGGTTTGCAAAGGCTGTAACGCGAATAAGAGTTCCTTCTAACTCCCTGATGTTGGAGGAAATTCGCGTAGCCATGTATTCAATTACCTCGTCGGGAATCTCAATGCGCTCGATAGCCGCCTTCTTGCGGAGGATCGCAACACGAGTTTCAAACTCCGGGGCCTGAATGTCAGTGATCAAGCCCCACTCAAAGCGAGAGAGCATTCTTTCCTCGAAGCCCTCCAACTGCTTAGGTCTGAGGTCTGAGGTGATTACAACCTGCTTGTTGTGGTCGTGAAGAGTGTTGAATGTGTGGAAAAAAGCCTCTTGGGTTTGGTCTTTGCCCTGCAAGAACTGAATGTCATCCACCAGCAAAATGTCAACATCACGGTATTGAGCCTGAAATTCAGCAGTCTTGTTGTTTTGGATTGCGTTGATGAAGTCATTAGTGAACTCTTCGGAGGAAACATAACGAACCTTTATCCGCGGCTTTAGGTGGATTGCGTAATGTCCGATTGCATGAAGGAGGTGTGTTTTTCCCAGCCCACTTGACCCGTAGATAAAGAGCGGGTTGTAGGCCTCGGCTGGCGCCTCAGCAACTGCAAAAGCAGCGGCGTGCGCGAAACGATTAGAACCACCTGTAACGAAGCTGTCAAAGCTGTATTTGGGGTTCAGTCTCGAGTCTCCGCTGGTGAGAACCGGGCCGGTCGCAGGATCGCGATCCTCAAAGAGGAGAGGCTCGGGCTCGAGCGCTACCTCTATTGAGATTGGTCCCTGGAGCTCCTCGTTTGTTATTGCAACAAAGCTAGTCGGCCCACCTAAATCGCTGAGCTCGGAAAGTGCACCCAGAATTTGCTCGCGCAACCTCACCTGAAGCATCGAGCGGGTAGTTTCGTTTGGGACCTCAATGTAGAGAGTGTCATCTAGAACACCTTTAGGCACTGCTAGATCTAAGTGACCCTTTAGATGAGGGGTTACATCGGGGTGGGAGGCTACTTTCGCGATGAGATTTTGCCAGGAACTTGCCAAAGCAATATCCGCCATCTCTTCTCCCTCAAATGCAAGTTATCCACAGAGTTTTACACAGGCCCACGGCGTTGTGGAAAAACTTTAAATCTCTGTGGAAAACTTGTGGAAACTGACCCCACAAAGTTGATTGCAACATTCAACAGAAGAGTTTTGATTTAAGCAAATCGAAACGGCGTGTCGCTCACGCATATTTTCATCTTTAGCAATAAGGAAAAAATAAGCCTCGATAATCTGAATCGTTTCTTGACTCGGCCAGGATTTCAGCGTAAATTATTGAGGTTATCTAGGGCCTTATGCCCATAAGTTTCAGGAGTTATCTAAGTGAGCAAGCGCACATTTCAGCCTAACAACCGTCGTCGCGCGAAGAACCACGGTTTCCGCGCCCGCATGCGCACCCGCGCCGGACGTGCCATCATGGCCGCTCGCCGTCGTAAGGGACGCACAGAGCTCAGCGCCTAAGCAGCCCTTGTTGCCGCGCGAGAATCGCTTGCGCTCAAGCCGAGAAATCCGAGAGGTCGTCTCTGCGGGTAAGAGAGTCGGCAATTCATCGGCGACACTTCACTTCCTACCTAGCGATACCAATCAGTTCGCAATCATCGTCTCCAAGGCGGTCGGCTCGGCTGTTGAAAGAAATCTGGTCAAGCGAAGAATTAGGTCCATCCTCTCCAGCATGGAAGCTCAACCATCCGGGATCAAGGCTGCGGTGAGGGTGAAACCCGCAGCTGCAGCGGCTAGCTACCAGAACCTCGCCGCGGACATAACGGAACTCATAGAGCGAACCTCATGAGCTATTTGCAAATGTTGGTGCTTGTTCCAAGAAACCTTCTGATCGCCCCTATTTTGCTCTGGCGCAAACTAATCTCCCCTCTTTATGGAAATGTTTGCCGCTACTACCCCTCGTGCTCTAGCTATGGGCTTACAGCAATACAGCGCTTCGGACTCATCAGGGGTGTGCCAATGACGGCATGGAGGATTCTGCGGTGTAACCCCTGGTCTTCAGGGGGCGTTGACGATGTAGCCGAGGGCCCAAAATGGATCAGCGTTGGCAGGCTAGGATTTGTAGGACCCAAACTCTCAAGCAATCGAGGTAGCTAGTGGATCTTCTGTGGCCAATCAAGTGGCTCATCGAGCTAATTCTGGTGTCTTTCCACACTGGCTTCAGCGCTATCGGACTCGGCTTCGATTCTGGCCTTTCCTGGGTGCTGTCAATCGTTGGACTAGTCCTTGTTGTCAGGGCAGCCCTGATTCCGGTTTTTGTTCGACAAATCAAGAGCCAGCGCAACATGATGCTTGTCCAGCCTGAGCTGATGAAGCTGCAGAAGAAGTACAAGGGCAAAAATGATCGCGAGTCACGCGAGAAGTTTGCTCGTGAGCAAATGGACCTCTACAAGCGCACCGGTTCCAGCCCATTTAGCTCCTGTCTTCCGCTTTTGCTGCAGATGCCAATTTTCATGGGTCTTTTCTTTGTGTTGAACGACGCTCAACGAAACAATGCGGGAGTGGGACTGTTGGACGCGAACTTAGCGCTCTCCTTTTCGCAGGCTGAGATTTTCGGCGCCATGCTCTCGGACACCTTCTTCGGCAGTGACGCCATCAACGTCAAGATCATTGCCGGAATCATGATCGTTCTGATGTCTGCATCGCAGTTCATTACTCAGAAGCAGATCATGACAAAGAACCAGAACCCCGATGTTCAGAACAGCCAGTTCATGCAGACCCAGAAGATCCTGCTGTATGTGCTGCCTCTGGTCTTCCTGGTATCTGGCCTAACCTTCCCTCTGGGTGTTATGACCTACTGGCTAGTCTCAAATTTCTGGACCATGGGGCAACAGTTTGTAGTCATTCGCAACATGCCGACCCCAGGTTCCCAGGCCTACAAAGAGCGCCAGGAGCGTTTGGCTAAAAAGGGCAAGCCAATAGACGTATTGCCTTCAATTTCCTCAAGTGAGGACTCTGAGGACACCCCTGAAGACCAAACACCGGAGTCCCGCCAGCGCCAGCAGCCGGTAAGTAAGAATCGCGCAAAGAAAAAGAAGAAGAAATGACCACTGAAAACGAGCTTGAAAAAGAAGGCGAAATCGCCGCAGACTTTATCGAGGAATTCCTGGACCTAGCCGACCTGGACGGGGACCTGGAGATTGAGTTCAAACAGGAACGCGTCTACCTCACCGTGGACAGCGAGGGTGAGTCAAATCTCAGCAAGGTCTCTGACCCTGAGACAGTAAATGCCATCCAAGAAATCACTCGGCTAGCGGTTCAGTCAAAGACCGGTGAAATGAGCAGGCTGATACTGGATATTGCCGGTTCGAGGGATGCCAAGGCACAGCAGCTGAAGGACCTTGTTGAAAAGACGCTCGCAAAGCTTGAGGCGACGGACAAAGAGCAGCACCTGAAGCCAATGAGCTCCTATGACCGCAAGCTGGTTCACGACATGGTTGCTGAAGCAGGAATGGTTTCGGAATCGGAAGGACAGGGGCGAGACCGCCACATTGTCATCCGGAAGCCGTAATGTTTCACGTGAAACTAGGGGGCTAACTTGACCGAACAAATCGAACAAGAACCCGATTTCGCTGCCGAGCTATTTGGTTCAAGGATCGATTTGGCTCGCGGCTATACGCAGCGCTTGGCGGCAGACTCCGAAACCTTTGGGCTCCTTGGACCAAGAGAGCTGCCAAGGATATGGTCCCGTCATGTAATTAACAGCGCCTTATTGGCTGAACTGGTTCCTAAGGGGTCGAAGGTGGTCGATGTGGGAAGCGGAGCAGGCCTACCCGGGATTCCAATGGCTATTGCGCAGCCGGATGCACAGTTCACACTCGTTGAGCCAATGGAGCGCAGATCTAACTGGATGCAGTCCGTAATTGAAGACCTCGGAATCAGCAATGTGAGGATCCTCAGAGCGAGAGCCGAAGAGGTTACGGAAACCGACTTTGATTTTGCTACGGCTCGGGCTGTGGCAGCCCTAGACAAGCTTTTGAGACTGCTAACCCCACTGATCAGGTTCTCGAAACACAAGACAATAATTGCCCTCAAGGGCTCCAAGGCCCCCGATGAGATTGTGGCGGCAAGCAAGAAGCTCGAATTGCTCGGTTATTCACAGCCGGAGGTGCTGACACTTGGTTTAGACAAAGCACCCGAAACTGCCACGGTTGTCAGAACAACCCTGAAATGATTGATAGAGCCATGGAAAACCCAGCCGATTCAACAGCCGAGACGCAGCCATCTGTTGCGCCCGGTATGGGGTACCCAAATCACAGGGTCGAGACTTCTCCAGAGCCGATTGGCTGGCAGGGACTAAATCTTGAGGGTCTGACAGAGGTTTCACGTGAAACATCGGAGGAACGCAGTGCTGACTGATCATCAGAACACTCCCATCCTCCGGGAGATGACCCAGAACCTAGAGCGCGCCAAGCGAGTTGCAGAGATTGAGCTAGAGCCACCCGCGCATACCAGGGTTATCACCATTTCAAACCAAAAGGGCGGAGTTGGGAAGACCACCACGGCCGTAAACCTGGCTGCCTCCTTGGCCCGCAAGGGCATGCAGGTACTGGTGATCGACCTAGATCCCCAGGGCAACGCCTCCACTGCTCTTGGAGTGGAGCACCACAGCGGCGTTGTGAGCAGCTACGAGGTCATGATGGGCGAGGCAACGATGCTAGAGGCTGTAAAGGTCAGCACTGAACATCAGAATCTTGTCTGCCTTCCGGCGACAATTGACCTCGCTGGAGCAGAAATCGATCTTGTCGCCAGAGAGGGCCGTGAGCGTATTTTGGCTGATGCGCTGCGAGACTACGCAGCTACTAGAAGCGCGAGACTCGACTACGTCCTTATTGACTCCCCACCAAGCCTCGGGCTGTTGACGGTCAACGCCCTCACGGCCGCCACAGAGGTTTTGGTCCCAATTCAGTGTGAGTATTACGCCCTCGAGGGGGTAACCCAGTTGGTTTCAAACATTGAGCGCATAAAGCGCGCTCTAAACCCAACACTTGTTGTCAGCAGCATTCTGCTCACGATGTTTGATAACCGCACAAATCTCAGCGCTGATGTCTCTGCAGAGGTTAGGAAGTATTTCCCAAGCCAGACTCTGAGCACCGTCATTCCACGCTCTGTGAGGCTCTCTGAGGCCCCAAGCTTCGGCCAAACGGCGATCAGCTACGACCCAAAGAATTCCGGCTCTCTTGCCTACCAGGAGGCTGCGATCGAACTGGCACAACAAGGAGCCCACTAATGGCAGACGAAAAACGACGTAGCGGCCTAGGCAGAGGCATAGGCTCACTCATCCCCTCTGGGGAACGCGAAGCAGTGGACGTCTTCTTTAGCTCTGAAAACGAGGGGCTGACGGCGGTTCCTGGAGCCAAGCTTGCTTACCTTGACCCAAATCGAATTACTCCTAACCCACAGCAGCCAAGGGCAAACTTTGAGCCTGAGGCCTTCGCAGAGCTAGTCCACTCGGTACGAGAGTTTGGAGTACTGCAACCCATCGTTGTAAGACCCAAGGGCCCAGACTTCGAGCTAATTATGGGTGAGCGGCGCCTGAGGGCCTCCAAGGAGGCAGGGCTCGATGCAATTCCGGCAGTAATCCGCGAAACCGCCGATGAAAACATGCTTCGGGACGCACTGCTTGAAAACCTACACAGGGCAAACCTAAATCCCCTGGAAGAGGCAAGTGCCTACAAACAGCTCCTTGAGGACTTCGGAACCACCCAGGAACAACTTGCAGACAGGCTGGGTCGCTCGAGGCCGCAAATTACGAACACGCTCCGCCTTCTCAGGCTGCCGATGGATGTGCAGAGCAAGGTCGCTTCAGGTGTTCTAAGTGCCGGGCACGCAAGAGCCCTCCTCGGAGCTCCGAGTGATGAGATCATGAGCGAGCTTGCAAATCGAGTCGTCCGCGAGGGGATTTCGGTTCGCAGTCTCGAGGAAATCGTTTCTGGGGTCAAGGTAAAGCCAAGGCGACCAGTAATTGTCCCTGGTGGACGCACGGACATGCTTTCCGAGCTGGCAGATGAACTTGCTGACTACCTAAACACGGGCGTGAAGATAAATCTAAGTCGCAAAAAGGGCCAAATTCACATCGACTTTGGCTCGGTTGCGGACCTTCGAAGGATTATTGACGAAATTAAGCGCCACTAGCGCAGCGCGACCTCGACTAGCGAGAGATAGGTCTCGGGTAGAGACTGTCCAGCAGCTGTGACGGCCTGAGGCAGGAGCGAGGTCTCCGTCATACCCGGAGTGACATTAGCCTCTATGAACCAAGGTGTCCCATCTTCGTCAACGATTAGATCGATCCTGCTCAAATGGCGAAGTCGAAGCGCGGAATGGGCAGCAATCGCAACCTCCGCGGCCGCCTCAAGGACCGCTGCGGGAAGTCTGGCCGGGACGAAGTAGTCGGTCTGGCCGGGTGTGTAGCGCTCGCTGTAGCCAAAACTGCCGCTCTCAGGCACTATTTCAACCGCTGGAAGTGCCACCGGGCCACCACCTAAGTCAATAACGCTAATTGCAAGCTCTGTTCCATGAACAAACCTCTCGACCATCACCTCATCACCGTAGGCAAAGGCCTCAATCATCGCCTTTGAGAACTCCTTGGCGTTGTTAACCTGGTTAACACCTTGAGCTGAGCCACTCTGGGCGGGCTTGACGATTAGCGGGTAGGAAAGCTCGGTCGCCACCATTGCAAGCACTGATTCGGCGTTTAGCTCTCTGAAAGATGAGCTTGGCAGAGTTATCGATGTCGGAGTCTGGACCCCATGACGGGCCATGATAATTTTCGCCGTTGGCTTGTCCCAGGCGAGCCGCGCTCCGTCAGCACGGGAGCCGACGAAGCGAATCTGTGCCAGGGATAACAGGTCCTGAATGGAGCCGTCCTCGCCGACGGCGCCGTGCAGGGTGGACCAAACGACATCGGGTCTTGTGGCCATCAGGTGACCAATTAGTTCGCCATCTGGCTCGCGAATTTCGACCTCACAGCCTGCATCGGTCAGCGCATCAGCCACCCGGCGACCTGATTTGAGGGAAACGTCACGCTCGTGAGAGATGCCTCCGGCGAGTATTAATACCCGATGGCTCATTTCGAGGAACCAAAGGTCTCAAGAAGTTCGATCTGCCTATCAATCACGTTGGCAAGCCTGTGAATACCAACCCTGACGTTCTCCGCGGTCGGATGAGAGAAGCAGATTCTGATGTTCTCGTGGCCCCTGCCGTCGCCAAAGAAGGCAGTACCTGGGGTGTAGGCAACCAGCTCCGTTACAGCCAGTGGGAGCATCTCCTTGCTGTTTAGGCCCTCCGGCAGAGTCAGCCAGAGGAAGAACCCACCAGTTGGTTCAGTGGTGTGGAGACTTGGCAGATACTGCCGGACGGCCTCGAGGGCAGCGTCTCTTTTGGTTCGGTAGAGGTTTCTGTAGTCAGCGACCTGTTTTTGCCAGTCGCAGGTTGCCAGATACTCGCTCACCAGCATCTGTGCAAAGGTCGCAGGAGACAAAATGGCCGATTCGTTGGCTAGGACGAGCTTTTCCCTAATTGCGGGTGGGGCGAGCACGTAGCCCACTCTGAGACCCGGAGAGAGGATCTTGGAGAAGCTGCCAAGGTAGACAACACCCTCTCCGTCAAATGCCCTCAGGGCTTTGGGCGGCTGGTCCTCGAAGTAGAGAAGGCCGTAGGGGTTGTCCTCGACAATAAGGATTCCGTGGTCCCTGCAGATCTGCAGAACCCTTTGCCGGCGCTCCTCGGAAAGTGTTACGCCACTTGGGTTCGCGAAGTTCGGAACCACATACAAAAGCTTGATTCTCTTGCCTGCTGCCTTGAGGCGCTCAACTGCCTCCTCGAGCGCATCTGGGCTTAGGCCGTCTTGATCGGTGAAGACGTGTTCGATGTGGGCTTCTTTGTGGCGGAAGATACCAACCGCCCCCACATAGCTGGGCGATTCGACCAGAACAACGTCGCCCTGGTCTAGAAATAGGTCGGAAATTAGCTCGAGTGCGTGCTGGGAGCCGGTCGTGATCATTAGGTCCTCGACGCTGCCGTGGACTCCGTCAAGCTCCATGATTTGGCAGATTTGCTCCCTGAGCCTTAGGTCCCCCTGGCCGCCGCCGTATTGCAGGGCGTATTGAGGCCTCGATGACATCAAAGAGTCAAAGGCAAATCGAATGGCGTCATTGTCCATGGCGCTGACATCCGGCATTCCGCCCGCCAGCGAGACCACCTCGGGCCGTGAAACCACGGAAAAGAGCGCGCGCACCTCGGAAACGGCCAGGTTCTCGGCTCTTTTGGCATAGGCATGCTTCCAAGAGTCGAAGTTAGTTGCCTGTCCAAGGCGTGTTTCAGTCATTGCGCTCCGTCGGGTTTAGCGCAAAGTCTAGCCAGAATGGCATTATCGCTCTAGGGCGAATTACTTGAGGAACTCAGCTAGCTCTTCGATGAGCGCGGCCTTAGGCCTGGCTCCAACCAGCTGCTTCACCATCTTGCCGCCCTGAAAAACACCCAAAAGTGGTATTCCAGTGACGCCAAACTGCATGGCTAGGTCAGGCTCGTGGTCGACGTTTACCTTTGCGACGGTGATTTTGTCGCGGTATTCCTCGGCAAGCTCGGCCAGTATTGGCGAAATCATGCGGCATGGGCCACACCACTCCGCCCAGAAGTCAACCACCACAGGCTTGTCAGCCTTTAGGACATCGGCCTCGAACTTTTGTGTCGTTGTGTCGATTGGCATTTATTCTCCTTGTAGGGAACTTAGGTAGTGCTCGGCATCTAGTGCCGCTACACAACCAGAGCCAGCCGCCGTAATCGCCTGTCGGTAGGTCGGATCAATCACATCTCCGGAGGCAAAGACGCCTGGCAGGGAGGTTTTTGAGGTTCGACCATCAACCTTGATAAAACGATCTGGAGTTAGCTCTACCTGATTCTCAACCAGATCAACCCTCGGGTCATTTCCAATAGCGATGAACAATCCTTCGAGCGCCAGGTCTGTTTTTTCACCAGTCTGGGTGTCCTCGAGCACAACGCCCTCGAGTTTCGCGTCACCTTTTAGCTCGGCTACTGCGGAGTTCCAGATGAACTCGATCTTTGGGTTATCGAAGGAGCGCTGCTGCATTATCTTCGAAGCTTTAAGGCTGTCCCGTCTGTGGATTATGTAAACCTTCGAGGCAAATTTGGTTAGGAAGTTGGCCTCCTCCATGGCAGAGTCACCTCCGCCAACCACGGCAATGACCTTGTCTCGGAAGAAGAAACCATCGCAGGTCGCGCACCAGCTAACCCCGTGCCCGCTGAGCTCCTTCTCCTTGGGGAGCCCGAGCTCGCGATAGGCGGCGCCAGTTGAGATGATGACGGATTTTGCCTCAAATGTCTCTCCGGCCCCCGTCTTTACAACTTTTGTCTCGCCCTTCAGGTCAACCTCCACCACGTCATCAAAGAGAATCTCGGTGCCAAAGCGCTCTGCCTGGGCCTGGAAGTTGGCCATCAGATCCGGGCCCATTAGGCCCTCTGGGAAGCCTGGGTAGTTTTCGACCTCGGTGGTTTTCATCAGCTCACCGCCAGGCTCGACGCTGCTCGCAATAAGAAGGGGGTTGAGCTGGGCCCTGGCAGCGTAGATGGCGGCTGTGTAGCCGGCTGGACCGGATCCGATGATGATTACTTCGCGCATTTATTACCTCGAGCGTCCAAACATAGACGACTATCTATTTATTCCAAGCCTACTTCTTAGACTGACCAAACCTACCCTTTAGTCCCACAAAGATTTCTCTCAGCTCGGGAGATTTCAACAGTGCGAGTGTCAAGAGGTAGACGCCAGACATGGCACTTGCAACCAAAATGCAGCTGAGAACTGCGCTCAGCACGGTGTCAACGGCAAAGGAATCGGCGCCAATTCCTCCAATTAGCCACAGCGTGCCGACTCCAGCCGCAGTCGCGGGGACCGCAGAAAGCAGGAACTTGGCTAGCGAGCGACTCACCCCAAACCCAGAGAGCGTCCCAATGCGCTTTTTGAGCATCGCGTAGGCAATTAGCCCCTGCACGCTGATTGAGAAGGCCGTAATGAGCGCAATCGTCACCACCAGAATCTCCTTAGGCGCTAAGAAGCCTGCGGTAATAGAGCCTGTGATGTGAATGGCAATTTGGATTGAGGTAAAGATGAATGGTGTTCTGGTGTCCTCGAGCGCGAAGAATGCGCGCTGCATCATATAGACGAAGCTGAACGGCAAAAGCCCAATCATGAAGGCTGCAATCACGTTTCCCAGCGCGGCTGTGGCGGGATACTCCCCAACAAAAACCCTGGCAACGGGGTAGCTGAGCACTATCAGCACTGCACTCGAGATCACACTCACCAGAGCGATGACCCTGAGACCTGTGGTGAGGTCCACTTTGAACTCTTTCTCGCGACCAGCCTGGTTGTGCTCCGCCATGCGGGTGAAGTAGGCGGTTGCTATTGAGACCGTGACAACCGAGTGCGGCAGCATGAAGATCAGCCATGCGATCGCTGCGGCCGCAACCGAGGCAATGGCAGGCGAAGAGTCTCGCTGGGCAGCAGCGGTAGAGGCAACCGCGGTCTGCACCAAGCCTCCAATTTGGGTAACCAGCACCATACCCAGCGACCATGATGCGGCCCGAAGAGCGGGCCCCAGCCCAAAGCCGCGCCAGTGAAAGTTCAGATTTAGCTTGAGGCCGATTCTGCGCCAGCTGACAAGCAGAATCAGGGCCTGAGCGGCGACCCCTAGTGTTGCGCTACCCGCGAGCAGGGCAATTCGGTCCGCTCCCCACTCGCTAACATTCCTGACGCCTGTCGGATCCGCGGCAAATATGGCGATGAATGCCACAAGACCCGCGAGCGAGACCACGTTGTTCAGCACCGGAGCCCACATAAAAGGCCCAAAGGCCTTGCGAGAATTTAGAACCTCACCAAAAACCGAGTAGAGACCATAGAAAAACAGCTGCGGGAGACACCAGTAGGCAAAGGCAGTCGCCAGAGCGAGCTGGTCTTCGCTCCAACCGCTTGTGTAGAGGCGAACAAGCAGCGGGGCCGCGATGGTGAAGAGCAGCGTTACCGAGAAAAATACGGTGATTGCAAGGGTTACAAAGCGGTCAACATAGCCCTTACCACCGTCAAGGCCACCCCTTGCCTTTACTAGCTGAGGTACCAAGACTGCGTTCAGGACACCGCCGACGATGATCGCATAGACGTTATTTGGCAGCTGATTCGCGACTCCAAAAGCGTCCGCTGCGTCAGTGGTAACGCCGATCGCTGCGGCAAGTAGGACAGCCCTTGCAAAGCCAAGAATGCGCGAGATGATGGTCCCGCTGGCCATTATGAGCGAGCTGCGAGTAACAGAGGGGTTCAGCTCACTCACTCTGCCGTCTCCTGAGTCGCAGGGTGGTGCGGATAATGCCGACAATCATCAGTGCGAACATTGCGACTGCGAAACTCACCAGGAGAAACAGCTCAACGTCGTAGTTCACGTTGACGGCAATGAGTGTGTCCTGGGAGACCTTGACGCCATCGACCTCAAGCCAGACCCTGATTTCCACAGGCCCGTTGGCGATGGCTCTGACCGGAAGTTCAGCTATTTGGCTACTGAGTGCGGGTATTACAACCTTTGTCGATTCGAGAATCTCCAGGCGAAAGGAGGTGCTTTCCCCAACCACCTGAACCTCAATGTCCGCCTCGGTGATGTTTCGAACGGTGATTGGGATGTTGGCGTCGCGCGCCACCAGGTTGATAGCTGACCCCGGAACAATCTCGACATCGGCGCTCGCTGGAAGCGGCAGCAGTAAAAGCGCCAGCATGAGCCCAAGGACTCGCCTCATCGAAGCATCTCCAGCGCCTGCAGGGCAACCTTTCGCTCGTTTTCGTGAGCCAGAACGTTCTCGAGTTGATCGAGTTGGAACCAGCCGACTGCTAAAACCTCACCGGCCGGGTCGTTGTCAGAAACGAGTGAACCCCCAACTTGCCTGAGCAGATAGTGGTGGACGGTCTTGCGAATCCGCTTGGGACCTAAGCGAAAGCTGTAGGTGATTTCGCCAATCTTCCGGATTACCTCGGCATCGATGCCAGTCTCCTCCGCCACCTCCCTAACCGCAGTGGTCTTAAGGTCTTCACCAGCTTCCTGGTGGCCCTTGGGGATGACCCAATCCTCCCCGCCGCCGCGATTTCTATGACTGATTAGCGCAACTTTGCCCGGGTCTGAGGAGCTGATAACTAGACCGCCCGCGGAGACCTCAATTTCGGTTCTGGGGCGCGTCTGTGTCATAAGCCAACTCTACTTGGGCACAGCCCTTGGGCTGTGGCAAGCTATGTCCCATGCACGAGGTCGCCACAGCTCTAGCCAACCTCGCCGAGAACACCCAAAACCCCCTGCTTGACACCCTCGGTGAAGCTTTTGCGAAGGCGGGACATGAGCTTGCCCTGGTTGGCGGTCCGGTGAGGGATGCAATCCTGGGCAGGCAGACCCTAGACCTCGACTTCACGACCAGCGCCAGCGCCGACGAGACGTTGAAGGTCATAAAGCCCCTCTCAACCGCGACCTGGGATGTCGGCAGGGAGTTCGGCACGATTGCCGCTGAGATTTCGGGGCAGCGCGTTGAAATAACTAGCTATCGCGCTGACTCCTACGACAAAGACTCCCGGAAACCAACTGTCGAGTTTGGCGACAATCTTGAAGACGATCTTCTCAGGCGAGACTTCACCGTAAATGCCATGGCGCTCAGGCTTCCCGAGCGGATATTCGTTGACCCCCACGAGGGCCTAAAGGATCTTCGGCTCAAGACTCTAAGAACGCCGTCGAAGCCAGAGATATCGTTCTCCGATGATCCACTTCGCATGATGCGAGCAGCGAGATTTGCCAGCCAGCTCGGCTTTGAGCTGGATCCAGATGCTTTTGACGCGATGCTTGATATGCATGAGCGCATCGAAATCATCTCGCAGGAGCGAATCCGAGACGAGCTGAGCAAACTTATCTGCTCGGATGACCCAAGACCTGGGCTCGAGATTCTCGTTGACTCAAAAATTGCGAGCATTGTGCTGCCGGAGCTCCCGGCTCTGAAGCTTGAGAGCGACGAGCACCACCACCACAAGGACGTTTATCAACACACCTTGACCGTCGTCGCGCAGGCAATCGGCTACGAGAGCGAGTATGGGCTGCAAGGAGATCTTGTGGTGAGGCTGGCAGCTCTCATGCACGATGTCGGTAAGCCCGCGACCAGGAAGCTCGAGTCCGGAGGAACAGTCACCTTTTACCACCACGACGTTGTTGGAGCGAAACTAACCAAGAAGCGGCTGACCGCGCTCAGGTTCGACAATGACACCGTCGCTGCAGTTTCGCGCCTAGTGGAGCTGCATCTACGATTCTTTGGCTATTCCGACCAGCAGTGGAGTGATTCCGCAGTGCGCAGGTATGTTCGGGACGCCGGAGAGCATCTAGATAGGTTGCACATTCTCACGAGGGCTGACGTCACCACCCGGAATCAGCGCAAGGCCGATCGCCTTGCCCACGCCTACGACGACCTGGAAAAGCGAATTGCGATCCTGCGGGAACAAGAGGAGCTGGATGCGATGCGGCCGGACCTAAACGGCGAGCAAATCATGCAGACTCTCGGCATTCCCCCGGGGCGTGAGGTGGGCGAGGCCTACAACTTCCTGCTCGAGATCCGCCTTGATGAGGGCGAGCTTGGCGAGGAAGAGGCAAAGAAGCGCTTGCTTGACTGGTGGCAGGCTCGCTAGGCTAGTGCGGTTGCCCTAGGGCAACAAATGCTAAATACCCTCCTGTCATGGAAAGACCATGACCGTTCTAGACCGAAGGAGGTGGGTGAACTATGCATAGCTACGAGCTGATGGTCATTATGGACCCCTCAGTAGAAGATCGCGATGTCGCCCCAACAATCGACAAGTACCTAAAGGTAATCACCGAAGCCGGTGGCACCGTGGACAAGATCGACATTTGGGGACGCCGCCGGATGACCTACGAAATCAAGAAGCACCAAGAGGGCATCTACGCAGTGATCAACGTAACGAGCACCTCAGAGGCAGTCAACGAGCTTGACCGTCAGCTGAAGCTCTCCGAGACCATCCTGCGCACCAAGGTGATGCGCCTGGAAGACGCTGTTTTCAGCATCAACCCAATTGAGTTCGTACCCGAGCAGCGCTCCGAGCGCGGGCCTAGAAGCCCTCGTGGGGGAAAGCGTCCGGCTCGCGCCAAGGCTGACTAATGGCCGGCGAAGTCAACGTAACCATCATCGGCAACCTGGCTGACGATCCAGAGCTGCGCTACACCCAGAGCGGTGTTGCGGTTGTTTCTGTTCGCGTCGGCTCCACACCGCGCACTTTCAATCGCTCCACTAACGAGTGGGTTGACGGCGAGACGGTATGGGTTCGTTGCACCGCATGGCGCGAGGCAGCCGAAAATGTCGCACAGAGTCTGACCAAGGGAACCCGCGTGGTTGTCTCCGGTCGTCTGAAGGCACCATCGGCTTACCAGACCGCACAGGGCGAGGCACGAGCCTCACTCGAGCTTGAGATCGACGAGATCGGCCCAAGCCTGCGCTACGCAACCGCAGCCGTTACTCGCAGACCACGCGATGGCGCGGTCGAGTCCCCATGGGGCGGCGAGAAGCAGCAGCAGAGCATGACCAGCGGGGCAGACGCCTGGGCAAACCCAGCGGCCGAGCCACCAGTCGACGAAGCACCGTTTTAGAAAGTCTTAGGAGAAAGAAAAGAAAATGGCAGGAAAGTCAGCAGACCGCCGCAAGCGCACAATGGCGAAAAACCTAAAGCTTGCACCGGTCAAGACCATCAAGATTGAGGTCATCGATTACAAAGACGTAGCAACGCTGCGTAAGTTCGTTTCTGACCGCGGCAAGATCCGCGCTCGTCGCATCACCGGAGCTACGGTGCAAGACCAGCGCAAGATTGCCACGGCTATCAAGAATGCACGCGAGATGGCTCTGTTGCCATACTCCGGTGCTGGACGCTAGGGAGAGGCCAGATGTCAAAGCTAATTCTGACAAACGAGGTCTCGGGCCTTGGAAGCGCTGGCGATGTCGTTGAGGTGAAGGACGGTTACGCACGTAACTATCTGATTCCTCAGGGCCTCGCCGTTGCATGGACCAAGGGTGGCGAGAAGCAGGTCACCTCTATTCAGGCTGCTAGGCAGGCCAGGGCAATTGCCACCGAGGAGGAGGCAAGAAGCCTAAAGGACAAGCTTGAGGCTGCACCGATTAAGGTGAGCATGAAGGCTGGTCCTAACGGACGCCTATTCGGCGCGGTCAAGACCGCGGATGTTGCAGAAGCCGTTAAGGCTCAGGGCATCGGCGAGATCGATAAGCGCAAGGTTGAGCTAACTGGCTCGATCCGCTCCACCGGTAAGTACGAGGCGACCGTTCGCCTCAGCGCGGAGCTTGTCGCAAGACTTGCCCTGCAGGTGGTTGCCGCCAAGTAAACAAAGGCTAAATAGAGACGACCCGCCACGCCGCGGGTCGTTTCTGTTTTCAGGGGGTTATCCACAACTCTCAGGTGAAACTTTAGAGTTTTCAAGTTTTTAGTTATACACAGCGACAGCCTTGTAAATAACTGGGCTGTTGCCAATTTGGACAAAGTTATCCACAGACTTTCCACAGGCAAATACGGCGTGTTTCCACAGGGTTATCCACAGTTATCCACAGGCCGATTTGATAGTTAACTGTCATACCCTGAAGCTATACAAGTCGCAGTCAATCCAAAGGGGTAAGTATGTCGATGTTGGCTCCGGTTTCCTCCGGTGATCCAAGGGTCGCTCCCAACAACATGGAGGCTGAGCAGTCCACTCTGGGTGGAATGCTTCTAAGCCAAGAAGCTGTCGCAGACGTTCTAGAGGTGGTCTCGGGCGTCGATTTCTACGCCCCTAAACACGAGCTGATCTTCAATGCCGTGGTTACCCTCTTTGGGCGCGGTGAGCCGACCGACGTGATTGCGGTCACAGACCACCTAAACAAGGAGGGCAACCTGCTCAAGGCAGGTGGTGCGGACTACCTGCACTCGCTGACGAGCTTCGTTCCCACGGCCGCAAACGCCAGCTACTACGGCAAAATCGTTGCCGATAAGGCAATTCTGAGAAGACTTATCGATGCTGGGACAAGAATCGCTCAGTCCGGCTATGAGAGCCAGGGCGAGGTTGAAGACCTTGTAAATCAGGCGCAGTCCGAGATATTTCAGGTGGCAACTCAATCCACGAAGGAAGACTATGTCGGTCTGAGCGAGTCAATAGATGTCGCAATTCGCGACATCGAGATGGCTCAAAACCGCGGGGGCGAGCTAACTGGTATCTCCACTGGATTTAGCAATCTTGACGCCTATACCCACGGGCTCCACCCCGGTCAGCTTGTCATCGTTGCCGCTAGACCTTCGGTTGGAAAGTCAACGTTTGCCCTGGACATGGCCAGGAACGCTGCTATCAAGCAGAACAAACCCACAATCTTCTTCTCACTGGAAATGGGCCGCTCCGAGATAGCGATGAGAATGCTCAGCGCTCAGAGCGGCATCTACCTGCAGAGCATGCGCAAGGGAACCCTCAGCGAAGGCGATTGGGCGAAGCTGGCTGGTGTCAGGGGGCAAATCAACGATGCCCCGCTGTTCATCGACGACAGTCCAAATATGTCCCTCGTTGAGATTCGTGCAAAGTGCCGCCGTTTGGCGCAGCAGGTTGATCTGAAGATGGTGGTCATTGACTACATCCAGCTGATGTCCAGCGGAAAGAAGGTTGAGTCGAGGCAGCAAGAGGTGTCCGAGTTCTCCAGGGCGCTGAAGCTATTGGCCAAAGAGCTCAATATTCCCGTGGTTGCCCTTTCTCAGCTCAACCGTCAGGCAGAGCAGTCAAAGGACAAGCGTCCCGAGCTCTCTCACCTTCGTGAGTCCGGATCGCTGGAGCAGGATGCCGACGTCGTCGTCCTGCTTCACCGCGAGGGAATCTTCGAGCGCGACCACCCCAAGGCAGGCGAGGCAGACCTAATTCTTGCCAAGCAGCGAAATGGACCTACGGGAACCGTGACGGTTGCCTTCCAGGGCCAGTACTCGCGCTTTGCAAATATGCCAAGCTAACCAAGTGCGTCTTCACCTAGGCCTTCGGGCGATTGCCTCTGTGCCCCTTGGGCTCTTTATTACCTTTTTCCAGGCCCATGGGCCTGATGTCGGCTTGATAATGCTCGCGGCATTCAGTGGCGCTATGGCGCTGGGTAACCTTGCCTTCTTGCTCGCGAAACAGCAGACGATGGCAGAGGCAACCAGCACTTTGGCGTATCTGCCAGTTTTGCTACTTAGCCTCTTCGCACTTTTCCAGCCAGAAGAGCTTTTTCTCGCACTGTTTATAACCGGGGTTGCGCTGCTGGGTGTGCTGACCGCAGCCTTTGAGGGCTATCGGGCTAAGTCGGTGGGGCTATCGACCAGGGACGGCAGGGACTTGCTTATCAGCGCCCTGATCGCCCTCGCACTTGGTCTGATGTTCCTTATTGCCACCCTCGATGCGGTGAGTGCGGTCGGTTTCTTTGGGGCATACCTAATTCTGTTTGGAGTCCATTGGGGCATTGCAAGTGCGACCCCTGGGAGCAAGTAGGCTTTTGGCGTGAGGCGATTTGCAAACCTGAGGACCTATTTGGGTCTATCGATCGTTGCCTCCATCTTTGTCGGCATCATTGTCGCCTTTGGGACACGTCAGACCGACCCAACGATCATTGCTGTTTTGGCAACATTTATCGTTTCGATTGTCATTATTGCCACACTCGATTTGAGCTTCAAAGAAGACGAGCAGGACCCGAATACCCCGAGGCTGCGCTAGTTAGCTACTAGCTTTGCCAGCTCTGCCGCAAGGCCAAGGTAGGTCTGTGGCTTGAGAACCAACAAGCGCTCCTTTGTGGCTTCGGAAATATCTAGCCCGTCAACAAAGGCCTTCAGGTCCTCGTCGGTAATCCGTTTACCCCGAGTTAGCTCCTTGAGAAGTGCGTAGGGGTCTTTGATTTCGCTCTCACCCCTTGCGACATCTGCCCGAATGGCGCTCTGAATCGCTTCACCTAGGACTTCCCAGTTCTCGAGCAGGTCGGTTAGCAAAGCGGCCTCGTTCACAGCTAGCTCATCCAGGCCCTTGGTCAGGTTGTCGATTGCAAGCAATGAGTGCCCGAAGCCGACTCCAATATTTCGCTGAGCGCTCGAGTCGGTAAGGTCGCGCTGAAGTCTTGAAGTCACAAGCGTTGAGGCCAGCGAGTCCAGGATTGCAAGAGACATCTCCAGGTTTGCCTCCGCGTTTTCAAACCTGATGGGGTTGATTTTGTGGGGCATGGTTGAGGACCCAGTGGCGCCCTTTACAGGTATCTGCTTGAAGTAGTTGATTGAGATGTAGGCCCAGATGTCGGTTGCGAAGTTGTGGAGAATGCGATTGACGTGGCCCATCTTTTGGTAGAGCTCTGCCTGCCAGTCGTGGGACTCTATCTGGGTAGTTAGAGGGTTATGAGTCAGCCCAAGTGACTCGACGAAACCCTTTGACTGCTCTGGCCAATCAATATCTGGAGCGGCAACTAGGTGGGCAGCGTAGGTTCCGGTGGCACCGGAGAACTTTCCAAGGAAGGACTGGCTATCGATCCGCGAGAGCTGGCGCTGAAGTCTGAAGACAAAGACGGCGAGCTCTTTGCCCAAGGTAGTTGGGGTGGCTGGCTGTCCGTGGGTGCGGGAGAGCATTGGCGTAGCTGCCGTCTCTTGGGAGAGTTCACGTAATTTGTCGAGCAGCGTCCTTACCGAAGGAAGCCAGACCTGTTCCAGAGCGTCTCGAATGGTGAGCGCGTAGGCGAGGTTGTTGATGTCTTCGGAGGTGCATGCAAAGTGGACCAGCTCGTTTAGGTCATCCCTACCCATCGCATCGAGCTTGTTGCGAATGAAGTACTCGACCGCCTTGACGTCGTGGCGGGTGGTGGCCTCTATCTCTCCCAGTGCCTTGACGTCTGAGTCAGAGAAGTCTTCGTAGACGCCGCGTAGCCCTGAAACCTCTTTTTCGCTAAGCGACGCACCCCCACCTAGCAAGTCTTTTTCCACGAGCCAAATTAGCCATTCAATTTCAACCTGAATTCTTGCTCGATTGAGGCCAGCCTCACTGAGGTAGAGGCCGAGGTCGCCAACTTGAGAGCGGTAACGACCATCTAGGGGGCTCAACGGTTGGCTCGAGAGTTTACTCACGTGCCCATTTTGCCCCATCTGAGCCTGGATGCCTTGCTGCTGGGTAACGAGTTGGCTTTTTCTCGCCGCTACTTGATTTTGAGAATTCGAAGAACTGAGCGGGTGAGGAAGCTCGCGATGCTCATCACAATCGCCGCCAAAATTGCCCAGCCAAGGCTGTCAATCGTCAATCCTTCGGAGGTGAAGCCTTCGATAGTGAGGATCTCAGAGCCAATTAGGCCGCTGAGCCATGCCACCAGTAGCAGCATCGCACCATTAATCACAAAGGCAATCAGGCCAAAGGTAATTATGTAAAGGGGGAAGGCCAGGACCTTAATCACTGGCGCAATGACTGCGTTCACAATTCCGAACATCGCACCAATTAGCAAAAACGACGCGATGGTCTCCCAGACACCATCTCCCCCGTAGGGAGTGATGTTGACCTGTGGCACCAGCGAGGTGGCAACAAAGAGCCCGACTGCATTGACAATGGTGGAGACGAGAAAACGCAACATAGACCTATTCTCTCAGCGGGGTCGCTAAATTAGGTCACGTGACCCCCGCAACCGAACCAATGCTGCAGCTATTGGCGCCTGACGGCAGCTACGGGGTTGAGAAGGAGTACGCCCGCTACGGCGAGGTAATTGATTCGCTTGGCGAGGACCAGCTCAAGACCTTCTATAGAGACATGGCCCGTATTCGCAGGTTTGACCAGGAGGCCATTGCCCTCCAGCGTCAGGGGCAACTCGGGCTCTGGGTGCCGGCAATAGGCCAAGAGGCCGCCCAGATTGGCTCAGGCTATGCGGTTGGCAAGAACGACCACATATTCCCAAGCTATCGAGAGCACGGAGTTGCCATTACCCACGGCGTTGAGCTGATGTCCATCCTCAAGATGATGCGTGGGGTGAACCACGGAGGTTGGAACCCAGAGGAAACTCGCTTCCACCTTTACGCGATCGTACTCGGCTCTCAGGTCCTGCATGCCGTTGGCTATGCGATGGGGGTAAAGCTGGATGGCAAGGTGGGCACCGGAGATCTTGAAAACGACCTGGCCGTAATTTCCTACTTTGGAGATGGTGCAACCGCCGAAGGCGATGTCTCAGAATCCCTGCTGTTTGCCGCGGTAAACGAAGCTCCAATTGTCTTTTTTATCCAAAACAATCAGTGGGCGATTTCGTCCAATATCGCCTCCCAGACCAAGGTCCCCCTCTACCGAAGGGGTGAGGGTTTTGGCGTCCCCGGCTTACGCGTCGACGGTAACGATGTCCTTGCCTGCTACGCAGCAACCAAGATCCACATGGATGAGGCAAGGGAAGGCAAGGGCCCCTACCTTCTTGAGGCGCTGACGTATCGCATCGGCGCCCACACCACCAGCGACGACCCATCTAAGTATCGAGACGAGGAAGAAGTCGAATACTGGCGCCAGCGCGACCCGATTGCACGGTTTGAGGTTTTTCTTAGGCGACAAGGGGTTGACGAGGACTTCTTCGAAGAGGTTGCGGTTGCCGGAGACGAGCTCGCCAAAGACATCAGAGAGCAAACCTTCGCACTCCAAAAACCACCGCTTGAGAGCATCTTTGACAATGTCTATTCGGACGACCACCCAGAGATAAACGCCCAAAGAGCCTGGCTCCGCGCCTATGAGGACCAAATGGGTGGCCATGAGTAACTATCAAGAGATGGCCATTGCCAAGGCGCTCAATGCCGGTCTCCGAAAGGCCATGCAGCGAGATGACAAAGTCCTGGTCTTTGGGGAGGACGTCGCGAGGCTGGGCGGTGTTTTCAGGGTTACCGAGGGTCTACTCGATGAATTTGGCGATAGCCGAATCTTCAATTCCCCTATTGCCGAGTCGGGCATTGTGGGAACGGCTATTGGTCTTGCGATGCGCGGCTATCGCTCAGTCGCCGAGATTCAATTCGACGGCTTTGTTTTTCCAGCCTTCAACCAAATCACTACCCAGCTGGCGAGACTGACTTATCGCTCAGAGGGTTTCCAGCAGATGCCGGTGGTTATTCGAATCCCGGTTGGTGGCGGTATTGGCGCTGTTGAGCACCACTCGGAGAGCCCGGAAGCCTATTTTGCCCACACCCCCGGACTTCGGGTGGTCTCACCGTCGAACCCAAACGACGCCTTCTGGATGATTCAGCAGGCAATTGAATCCCCAGACCCGGTCATTTTCCTAGAGCCCAAACGCCGCTATTGGCAAAAGGGCCCGGTGAACCTTGACACCGCACCGCTACCTCTGCACTCCGCCAGGATGCTGCGAGAGGGAACCGACCTCACGCTTATTGCCCATGGTCCTATGGTCGCAACCGCCCTCCAAGCAGCTGAGCTAGGAGCCGAGGAGGGAATCAGCATCGAGGTGATCGACCTGCGCTCACTGTCTCCGGTTGACTACCCAACCCTGCTCGCCTCGGTGCAGAAGACATCGAGGGTGGTTATCGCCCAGGAGGCCCCAAACAATGTGAGCCTTGGGTCAGAGATTGCCGCCCGGATAGCTGAGCAGGCCTACTACTTTCTTGAGGCACCGGTGATTCGGGTTGGTGGTTTTGACACCCCCTATCCACCTGCAAAGCTTGAGGAAGAGTACCTCCCGGATGCAGACCGCATCCTCGAGGCCGTTGATAGGGTTTTGGCTTACTAGGGAGAGATCATGAGCATTGCTAAGTTCCCACTTCCCGATGTCGGGGAGGGCCTCACAGAGGCCGAGATCGTCTCCTGGCGCGTTTCTCCCGGCGATAAGGTCAGCGTTAACCAGACAATTTGTGAAATTGAGACGGCGAAGTCAGTTGTTGAGTTGCCATGTCCTTTCGAGGGGGAGGTCTCCCAGCTGCTGGTTGCAGAGGGCGAAACGGTCGAGGTTGGAACTCCAATAATCTCGGTTGTGGTTCAAGGTAATGCGCCACTGCTATCGGAGCCGGATGCTCCAGCCAACGAGCCCGAGGGAGACACCGGAGCCGAATACAAGCTTCCTAACCTGGTGGGCTACGGAGACTCCGGTGACGTAAAGTCCCGAAGAAAGCGTGCGGTAAACACCGCCCCCATCTCAACCGCAATACCCGTATCAATGGTCAAGGCAGCAGCGGCATCCGACGCGGTTATGGCAAAGCCACCGATTCGCAAGCTTGCTAAGGATTTGGGCGTTGATCTGGCAAATGTGGCCGGAACTGGCATGCACGGCGAGATAACTCGCGAAGATGTGGTTGGGTCTGCATCTCAGGCGTCAGTCTTCAAGAACCTGACAACTCCCCAGCAGCCGAGCGAGCGCGAGGAGCGCGTGCCGGTCAAGGGCGTGCGCAAGGCAATTGCCACTGCAATGGTCAAGAGCGCATTTACAGCCCCTCACGTCAGCATCTTTGTCGACGTCGATGCCACCAGAACCATGGAGTATGTAAAGCGGTTAAAGTCATCGGTTGACTTTGCAGGTATCAAGGTCACGCCGCTTTTGATTATGGCCAAGGCGATGATCTGGGCGGTTCGCAGAAACCCCATGGTCAACTCAACCTGGACAGACAAAGAGATCATCGTTCACAACTTTGTGAACCTCGGCATCGCAGCTGCCACACCCAGAGGCCTGATTGTTCCTAACATCAAGGACGCTGACTCGATGAACATGCTCGAGCTGGCCCAGGCCATCGAGCAGCTCGCCGCCACGGCCAGGGACGGAAAGACGACTCCCGAGGAGATGGCTGAGGGAACGATCACGATTACCAACATCGGTGTATTCGGAGTCGACACTGGCACGCCAATCTTGAATCCAGGCGAGGTTTCCATCGTCGCCCTTGGGTCAATACGAAAGAAGCCGTGGGTTGTTGACGACGAGATTGTTGTCAGGCAAATCACGACAATCGGAGCGACTTTCGATCACAGGGTTGTCGATGGCGATGTCGCGTCAAGGTTTGTGCAGGACGTTGCGAGCGTTATTGAGGAGCCCGCACTGCTACTCGACTAATTGCAATTGACAATCATTTTCAATAGTAGTTAGTATCTAGGCATGCGTTCCTGGATAAAAATTATTGGCTCTGCCCTCACCGTTGCCTTTGTGGCAGCAGGTCTTTACACAATCTTCGTGAACTTTACGACTACTGGAGACCCGGAGGGAAACCCCTCCGCCCAGCCTTCTCCAACCCTCACTCGCGAGGGTGACACCGGAGCTATAAAGGTCGCGACATCTACCAATGTCTGGGCATCGGTAGTTGAGATTCTTGGCGGCGATTGGGTCGAGGTCACCGCGATCATTGATGACCCATTGCAAGACCCACACTCTTACGAGGCATCTGCCAGAGACCAGCTCACCCTCAGCGAGGCTGAGCTTGTCATTGCCAACGGCGGTGGTTACGACGAGTTTGTGGGCCAGCTGCTCTCGGCACTCGATGGCGAGCGAGTTTTCCTCGAGCTGGTTGAGGGAGAGCACTCCCACCTTGGCGAGGAAGAACATGCTGATGAGGGCGAAGAAGAACACTCCGAAGACCACGCTGACGAGCACGATCATGGCAATGAGCACATTTGGTATGACATCCACGCAGTGGAAGAGGCGTCAGAGATGATCGTTGAGGCCATCACTGAGCTCAGGCCAGAGAGTTTTGACAGTGTCAACCGAAACTTTGACTTCTTTATGGCGGAGCTTGAAAACCTAGAAATACGCCTGGAGGCACTTCGAGAGAAGGCTTTGGGGCTTGGCTTCATCGCAACCGAGGGAGTCGGCAATCTGCTCCTAGAGGAGGCCGGATTCCTCAATCAAACTCCTGAGGCACTTGCCGATGCCATAGAGGAGGAGCGAGAGGTTCCAGCGGCTGCGCTCAAGCAGGCACAGGATCTAATTGCCGGAAAAGTTGTTTCCTTGGTGGTTGTGAATGAGCAGCAGCTAGATCAGGTCAGCGATTTGCTTGTTGATGCTGCTGAGGCAGCGGGTGTTCCTGTTGTTGAGCTCAGCGAACTTATCTCGGAACCAGGCATTGACTACTTGGACTGGATGGCTAGCATCCTTGATCAGCTTCAAGAGGCTGTTTACTAGGTGAGCCTGCTCTCAATTCGGTCAGCCAGCTTGGAGTTTGACTCCAAGCGACTCTGGCACGAGCTCTCCCTTGAGGTGGAAGAAGGCGAGTTCATCGCCTTGATTGGCCCCAATGGCTCAGGCAAGTCAATGCTTCTAAAGAGCATCCTTGGGATACAAAAGCTTTCTAGTGGCAGCATCGCTTTTCTTGGCGATGAGCCAGGAAAGCACAACGCCCAACTGGGATATATTCCCCAACACAGATCAACTGAAGCAGGGCTGCCCCTGAGGGTAAGTGACTGCGTGGGTTTTGGCCTAGATGGCCACCTACCGGGCTTGCCAATTTCTTCTCCCGCACGTAAGCAGAAGATCGCTCAGGCCCTGGAGCTGGTTGACGCAACCTCGCTAGCCCAGGAAACCCTGGGTTCGCTCTCAGGGGGCGAGATGCAGCGGGTCAGGGTTGCACAGGCGATTATCTCCAAACCAAAGCTGCTGCTAGCAGACGAGCCCCTGAGCGCGCTGGATCTCAATCACCAGATGCGCGTCAGTGAGCTGATCAACGAACAACGTAAGCAGCTTGGCAGTGCGGTGGTGTTTGTGACGCACGATCTGAACCCCATCATCGATTTTGTTGACCGGGTTGTCTATATCGCCCAGGGCCGCCACACCATCGGAACTCCCGATGAGGTGATGCGCTCCGAAGTGCTCTCCGAGCTTTACGGGGCTGACATCGACGTGGTTAGAAACCAGGGTCGAGTGGTTGTGCTGGGAGCTCACGATCATGAGCACCATGAGGACGAGAGGTGGCACTAGTGGACTTCTCGGACATCATCAACTTCTCCGACTACGACAAGCTTTTGCCCCTTGTCACCAACTCTCTTGTAGCCGGAGCACTCCTAGCTTTGATCGGTGGGCTCGTTGGCGTGTTCGTAATGAACCGAGAGCTGTCTTTTGCGGTTCACGGCATCTCAGAACTGTCGTTTGCTGGCGCCGCTGTCTTCTTGCTCGTTGGTCTTGATGTCGTTCTAGGGTCAGTGATTGGTTCGCTGACGGCTGCTGCGATTATCGCCTTTTTAGGCGATAGGGCCAGAGATAGAAACTCAATCGTGGCTGTGCTGATGCCTTTTGGCCTTGGCATCGGGATTCTCGCGCTAGCTCTATATCCAGGCAGGGCTGCAAATAAGTTCGGACTACTAACTGGCCAGATTGTTGCTGTTGATGATCCAAAGCTTGGTGCGATGGTTGTCATCTCAGCCATAGTTCTAATTTCCCTTGCTGTGATGTGGCGGCCGCTCACCTTCGCCTCTTTGGATGGCGAGGTAGCGGCAGCGAGGGGAGTAAAGACGACCCTCTTGGGGATCGTATTTGTAATGCTGCTTGGGCTCGCGGTCGCGGCTGCCGTGCAGATTGTCGGGGCGCTTTTGGTTTTGGCTCTGCTCGTCACACCGGCAGCTGCAGCGCTCAGACTGAGCGCAAGCCAGTTCTGGGTGCCGGTGCTGAGCGTCGGGTTCGCACTCATTGCGATGGTTGGCGGAACACTTTTGGCATTGGGAGGGACGCTACCCATCTCGCCCTACGTGACTACCATTTCCTTCACGATCTATCTGATAGCCAGGCTTGTAGCTTGGGCTAGAACCAAGGCGGAGGTGATTAGGTGAGCGAGCGCAGAAACACCTGGCAAAAAACTGCTGTGCTCGAAGAGCTTTCAAACACTGACGAGTTCGTCTCGGCTCAAGAGCTCCACCAAAAGATTTCGCAATCGGGCAAAAAGCTGGGACTTACGACCGTCTATCGGGCGCTCACCGAGATGGTCGAGCAGGGCATGGCGGATTCCCTGAGCATTTCAGACGGTGAGATGCGCTATCGCATCTGCACACCCGAGCACCATCACCACCTGATCTGCAGGGTGTGTGGCAAGACGGTGGAGTTCGATATGCCGGGCTTTGAGGAGCTAGCTCTTGAGGTGGCTAAAGCCAATGGCTTTTCTGAGGTTTCTCACGAAATCGAACTATTTGGCGTTTGCAAAGACTGCAGCTAATTAGGACTTGCTTTTGGGAGGAGATTCCTCCTAAACTTGGGGGGTTGCACGGGCCTTGGTCCGAACAATCCCAAACAATTTGCTTCGGGTAAACGCGCCCTTAGGAGGAGAAATGGCAGCCTACTGCCAGGTGACGCAGACTGGACCGCAGTTCGGTCACAAGGTTTCGCACGCTCAGAACAAGACGAAGCGTCGTTTTGACCCGAACATTCAGAAGAAGACCTACTTTGTTCCATCGCTTGGACGCAAGGTGACTCTCAACCTTTCAGCTCGCGGCATCAAGGTAATTGATGTTCGCGGGATTGACTCCGTTATCGCAGAGCTAGTAGCTCGCGGCGAGAAGATCTAGGAAGACAGATGGCCAAGGATAAGGACGTTCGTCCAATCATCAAGCTGAAGTCCACTGCGGGCACCGGCTTCACCTACGTGACCAAGAAGAACCGTCGCAACGACCCAGACCGCATCAGCTTGAAGAAGTACGACCCAGTAGTGCGCAAGCACGTTGAATTCCGCGAGGAGCGCTAAATGGCAAAGAAGAGCAAAATCGCTCGTAACGAGCAGCGCAAGGTTATCGTCGAGCGCTACGCAGAGAAGCGTGCCCAGCTGAAGAAGCAGCTCGTGGACCCAACCTCAACCGCAGAGCAGAAGGAAGAGGCACGCCTCGGACTTCAGAAGCTTCCTCGTAACGCAAGCCCGGTTCGCGTTCGCAGCCGTGACCTGATCGACGGCCGTCCCCGTGGCGTGCTCTCGAAGTTCGGTGTCAGCCGTGTTCGTTTCCGTCAGATGGCACACAAGGGCGAGCTTCCAGGCATCACCAAGTCATCCTGGTAACCAGCTTTTAGAACTATCCGCCCTGAGGGGCGGATTTTTCTTTAACCTCTTTCGAGGCTTTCAGTAGTTGAGGTCCGAAGGTAAAGAGGGCTAGGAGTGCCATGAGGCCCCCAGCTAGGAAGATTTCTCTCACGCCAAAAATGCCAATCAAGATCCCGCCAAAGCCAAGGCTTGCCATGCTGCCCGCATTCACGCTTCCTTGGACAGCAGCCATAATTCGACCCCTCACGGACTCTTTGGCACGGCGCTGAATCTGACCGACAGCAAATATGTTTACCCCAGCATTTCCAAATCCCGCCAGGAAGTAGACCACGGCCGCAAACTGCCAAGATGGCGCCTGGGATAGTCCCGTGAGGGCCAAGACCATGAGCAGGATTGCCAAGAGTAGGCCGGCAGCTTGCTTACTCTCCGGAATCTTTAGGATTTGCAGCAGTACAGCCCCCGAGAGGCTTCCACCTGCAAAGAGTGCACCTATGAAGCCATAAATGATTGGGGTGGCGCCGAGCTCATCAACAACCAAAAACACCTCGCCAACATTTATAACCCCCAGCGAGAGAATGACCATCAGCAGGATGATCATGATTGCACGGAGAACCGGTTCACCCAGCAGGAAGCGGAAGCCGTCGAGCGCCCTCGGTTTTTGGCCCTCCTCATGAGGCTGAGGCTTTCGGTTGAGCCCAAGGCCAATAAAAGTTGCGGCAAGTATTAGGAATGAAATTGAATCGATCACAAATGGCCAGAAGTAGCCAGTTGTGCCCACCAAGATGCCACCGGCAGCTGGGCCGGCCAGAGACCCCATAGACACATATGTCTGCTGGATGCCGGTGACTCTGGTCATGTCCTCTGGTTTCGAGAGATAGCCCACCGTCGCAGAGGAGGCCGCACCCACCATCGTCCCAAAGGTTGCCGTGATGAATAGCGCAACGGGAGCCCACCAGACAATGGGCACAAGGGCAATGCTCAAGGTGCTGGCCGACATAGCAACCAGGGCAGCCGGAACCACGACTCTTGACTCGAAGCGGTCAGCTATTTGCCCGGAAAACGGGGCCATCAGGACGTTCGGCACCAGCATTGCGAGCAGAATTATTGAGACTCCAGTTGGCCCGACGGCGTCCTTATCTCGCAGGATTACCGCGAACGTTGTAAGCGAGCTCCCCATGTAACTGAGGCCAGCAGCGATTGATAACAGCTGGATTTTGAGAAAGGGAGTTGTCTTTTGAGAGGCCTGGGGTGATTCAGACTCGGAACTCACCTCTTTACAATAGCGTCAAAACGAGCACTCTCGAGAGACCAAAAACGCCCTACTTCCCCGAAAACTCGGGGGAAAATCCACTGCAACACGCCGAGAACAGAGGTGCTTGCAGTTGCGGGGGTGGCTATAGGTTGATTGGGACATTAATGTCCCTAACAAGTCCAGGAGGACCATTATGAACAAGAGCGAACTCGTAGCAGCAGTTGCCAAGCACACTGGCGAGTCGCAGGCCGCCGTTGGCCGCGTTATCGACGCAATGTTTGACACCATTGCAGGCTCAATCAAGAAGGGTGACAAGGTCACCATTCCTGGTTACCTAAGCGTAGACAAAGGCCACCGTAAGGCTCGTACCGGCCGTAACCCACAGACCGGAGCGACCATCCAGATTGCTGCAGCTAACACCGTAAAGGTTTCAGCTGGAAGCAAGCTAAAGGCTGCTGTTAAGTAACTACCTAAATCACCAAGACGGCGTCCCACTGGGGCGCCGTCTTTGCTTTGGAATAGGCTTGGGTCCATGACTGACAAATCTCGCGGCTGGTTTTATGTGGCACTGCAGTTTGTGCTGATCTTCCTTTTGGTGCTCTCCCCGCGAATGGATAGCCCCTACGGAGATGCCAGCGAGTTAGTCGGCACCATTGGACTTGGTTTCATAGCCCTGGGCTCGGGACTGCTGCTGTTTTCGTTTCTGGGCCTGGGTAATTCGCTCACCGCACATCCCGCTCCAAAGGAAAAAGGGCAGCTAGTTACAACCGGGATGTACTCGAGGGTCAGGCACCCTATCTACTTCGCACTTCTAGTCATGGGCTTCGGCGTTTTGCTGGATGCCGGCTACTGGCCGCAGGTAATCGCCTACATGCT